>NZ_JAPJZI010000001.1:2618633-3273292 GCF_027944115.1 Hoeflea prorocentri
ATCATCAATATAGCGTCCCTCGCCGCGCGCCAGGGCATTCCGACGGAGGGCCACTATGCCGCAACCAAGGCCTCTGTTGTGACACTCACCCGGGTCTACGCGCAGGAAGTGGGCTCAGACGGCATCACCGTCAACGCAATTTGTCCGGGCATCATCCTGACCGAAATGGCCATGAACAAGCTAGGCAGCCAGGAAGAGGTGGACAAGTGGTCTCAGTCCACGTCGCTCAAACGGCTTGGCGACCCCAAGGATGTCGTCGGACCGGCAGTATTCTTTTCGTCTGACCTTTCGGACTATGTGACCGGTCAGGCGCTCAATGTGTGCGGTGGCCTCTACTTCCACTAGGCGGCCGGCCCACCGGGAGGAACGATGGTAAAGCAGTCTCGACGTCAATTTGTCGGAGCTGGCATCGCCGCACTTGCGCTCGGTACCGCCGCAAGGGCTCAGAGCGCCGGCAGTCAGGCGGCCACGCACCGCGTCGTTGTCATCGGAGGCGGCGCAGGCGGAGCGACCGCTGCACGGCATATTGCGCGGGCCACAAAGGGCGAGATTGACGTAACACTGATTGAGGCCAACAAGACCTACCGGTCATGCTTTTTCTCAAATCACTATCTTGGCGGCTTTAGAGACTTCGGCGGACTTGAGCACGGTTACGGGACCCTTGCCTCTGACTACGGGATCACCGTTGTCCATGACCTTGCCAAGGCAATTGATCGTGACAAGAAGAAGATCGAGTTGACTGGCGGATCCCTGCGCTACGATACGCTGATCCTCGCGCCCGGCATCGATTTCGTCGACGGCTCAGTGAACGGCTGGTCGCTCGACGATCAGGATAAAATGCCGCACGCCTATCAGGGTGGAGCACCGGTTCGCCTGCTTCGCGCGCAGATTGAGGCAATGCCGGCAGGCGGCGTCTTTGCCATCGTGCCGCCGCAGGGCACCTATCGATGCCCGCCCGGTCCCTACGAACGGCTAACGATCATTGCCCATCTGCTCAAGCAGATCAATCCAACGGCAAAAATCATCATTGCCGATCCGAAGCCGCTCTTTTCAAAGATGTCCCTGTTCCGCGAAAGCTGGCGCAAATATTACAAGGGCATGATCGATATGAACTCCGACGTCGACATGTCGACATTCGAAGTCGACCCGGACGACATGACAATCAGGCTCGATGGCGAGACGATCAAGGTCGATGCCTGCAATGTCATCCCCTCGCAAAAGGCCGGAAAAATAGCCGAGCTCGCCGGTCTAACAGTTGATGGCTGGGCGCCTGTTTACGCCCATGACATGCGTTCGAAGGTTGACGACAATATCTACGTGCTTGGAGATGCGGCGGCCCAGGGCGATATGCCGAAATCAGCCTTTTCGGCCAACTCGCAGGCCTTTGCCTGTGCCGAGGCCATCCTCGCGCGGCTCCAGGACCGGGAGCTGCCCGAACCTGACTACAACAATATCTGCTGGTCACTGCTTGCGCCTCAAGACAGTGTGAAAATCGGGGCCAGTTACGAGGCGACGCCTGATGGCATCAAACGCGTCGAAGGATTTGTTTCCCAGCGCAGGGAAGGTGCCGAGATCCGCAAAGAGACCTACGAGGAATCTCTTGCGTGGTACGAATCCATTGTTGCTGATATGTTTGGCTGAGGCTCTTGGGAGGAAGGGTATGAAACGATTTGCTGCATTGCTGTTCGGCATCGTGCTGACCGGCCCGTCCCTTGCAAAGGATGCAAAATTCGTCGGTGTTTGGGAGGGGGATTACGAGACCCCGATCTACACAAAGATTGTGCTCAAGGACGATCAGAGCCTGACCTATTGTGAGGTCTCCCACTGCCGCCAGGTCAATTGCATGGAGATGGCCTATACGGGATCGTTTGCCTCAAAGTTCGAGTATCAGGATGCGTTGGGCAAATGGGAATTCGTCCGCATTTCCGAAGACGAGTTCGAGGGCACCTATACCCACGTGGAAGGCGATGTCTCTACGGCCTATTACGAGCCGGAATAGGGCGCGCGGTTTTTCGAACTAACAGACTGCCGCTGTCGTTTGTTCAAGACGATGAGGGCTTTCTGTTTCACGCCACTTTTTCAGCAGCCAGCAGGCGCTCGGCGACGTGTTGCTTTGGCATTGGTTTTCCGAGCAGATAGCCCTGCCCCATATTACAGCCCAGCGACTTCATGGCTGCCAGATGGCGCTCGGTTTCAATGCCTTCGGCTATGGTCTCGATCTTCAGCTTCCGCCCCAATTCCAAAACCGAACCGACGATTTCGTGCGACAGGGTATCGGAGTCCACCAGCTTCACGAAAGACCTGTCGATCTTCAGTTTATCGAAGGCAAAATGCTGTAGTAGCGTCAGGGAGGAATAGCCGGTGCCGAAATCGTCCAGAGCGATCTGTACGCCCAGTTCCTTGATCTTCCGCAGCTCTGCAATCGAGGCACTTTCGTCAAGCAGCGCCGTTTCGGTTACCTCCAGTTCCAGACTTTCGGGCGGCAGGTTCCAGCGGTGCAGGGCCGCCAGGACCTGTGCCGCAAAACCGCTATTGCCCAGCTGTCTTGGCGACACGTTGACCGCAATACGTGTCGTGCCATCCCAGCCTTGATGATCCTTCAGCGCCTGGTTCAGAACCCAGTTGCCAAGGCTGCCGATAGACCCGTTCTGCTCAGCCGCCTGGATAATGTCGATCGGCGCCATGTACTCCGACTTGCTGCCGTTCCAGCGGATAAGCGCCTCAAAACAGTAATCCTTCGCGGTCTGCAAACAGACCATAGGCTGATAGTGAACGGTGAGCGTTTCGGCATAGGTGTCCTGCTTGACAAGCGCCCGCATTTTTTTCGAGCGTTGCAGTTCACTGGCGTTTGAATCATCAAACGCCTGATACCGTCCCCGACCATCCTTCTTGGCCTTGTAGAGCGCAAAATCAGCACGGGAGAGCGCGCTTTCCAGATCGCATTGACCAGTGATTGTTTCACAATATCCGACACTTATGCTGAAATTGATCACCGCGCCCTTGAAACGGAGTTTTTCATCCATCCGCTTCACGACCTTGTCGGCAAGCGACTGTGCCACATCACTATTTGCTTCGGCCTTCAGTTGCACAAGGATTGCAAACTCATCCCCGCCCAGCCGCGCCACCACATCGGTCGAACGCACACAACTCTTCAGCCGCTCCGCGACACTCATGATCACGGTGTCACCGGCCTCATGGCCGTAATTGTCGTTCACGGCTTTGAAGTGATCGATGTCGATCAGCATGATGACCAGCCGCCCGTCCTGCTGGTTCCGCTGCTCGAACTCCATGTTGAACTTGGTCCGATTGGCCAGATCCGTCATGCCGTCATGGAGAGAAGCCCGCTCGGCTCTTTCCTGCGCCAGGACGCGCTCCGTAATATCCGAATGCGTTGCGACCCAGCCTCCATCCGGCATGGCAGTGTGAATGGAAGAGATGACGCGGCCGTTGTTCAGGCGAACTCCGCCCTCAACGGTTTCGCCCCGCGCCAGGCCCTCGCGCAGTTGGGAGAGCATGTCGTCATAGTCTTTGGTCCCAAAACCTTCGAAACCGTTCTCGTGACGTTGTGAACCAATCAGCTCTCTTAGCGAAGAACCTTTGCGAGCCAGGGCCGGATCAACATCGAACATTTCGATATAGCGCTGGTTCCACAGCGTAAGGCGAGCATCAGCATCAAAAACCGTGATACCCTGGTCCATCTGCTCAAGTGTCAGCTTCAGCTCCGATTGGCGTTCAGCGGCAATCCGGCGCACATCCTGCCGCTCCAGCAGCGAATTGAGAATCGATTGCAGATTGGCAAGCGTTCGACTGTCATCAGCCGTAAGGACGGTGCGCCTGGAACACATGATCGAAAGCACACCGACTGGCTTTGTGCTGTTTGCCCGATCATGTGCAGTCATCACCCCCGGCCCACCAACGTGCAATGGAAGGCCTACGAAAAGCGCACCACCTGTCTGGTCCGGCTCGACCACCAGTCTTTGCCCGGTCGTCAGAACGCTCTCAACCAGTTTCTCGTGATCGTGCAATTTGGAAAATCCATCACCTTTCGACGCCAGGATTTTGTGTTGACCTTGGGTGATTGTGGATAGGGCCGCCCCCTGGCAACCGATCGACGCAACGGCCAGGTCAACGACAGCCCGTTTGTCCGGAAAATCTACTGAAATCGAATTCGCGCCTTCGGCCGGTTGGCGACCGGTATCAGGTTGCACCAGCTTCCCATGACTATCTTCTGCCATTCACGCGCTCCGGTATTGGCTACGACCCTTTCAAGTTCAATGTTCTAACAAAAACGATTTAGCATTCGGTAAAGGCGGTTGAGACGGCAAGCCAGGAACTAAACGACAGGTTGCCGCGGGACAGTCGCCGACGCATGTTTCATCGGCTATCGACCATGGCGGCCGCATGACGCACTATCGGAAACTGATCCACCGCCTCAGAACTTCATTTTGAGCCCGACGCCGCCGCCATAGTTCTGGACGTCGGATGAGAAGAGTGCATCGACACCCGCCTCGAAGGTGAAGCGGTCGTTGATCTGCGCTTCGATATTGACCCCGAGATTGGCGAAGTAACGCTCGGCCTCGTCGATCAGCGTGAAGGCTGGACCGCCAACGGAAAACTGCGCCGTTGTCGAACTGGTCACATCGCCCGCAAAGGCAAGGAAGCCGGCATGGAATGTCGCCTTGGCAGCCATGCCGCCAAGCTGGAAGTTGGAGATTACATCAACAGACGGGTTGAAGCTGAACAGCGTGTTCTCGATCGTGCCGATATGAAGCTGATAATCTCCAGCTCCTGTCTCGCTGAACGCGCCCTGGCGGATATGAGTCACGCCCGTGCTGAAGGACGGCTTGACCGTCACTCGGTCATTGACCGCGAAGGCATGGGCCAGACGCATATGGCCAGAACCCCAGGCAAGGTTCGGCTTGGCCGTCGCCGCTGCCCAGCCGGACGTATGGAATGCATAGCGGGTAAAGTCATACTGGCTATAGCCCCCGGAGATCGATCCTGACAGTTCCGTTGCGCCGAACGTGCGGGTCAGCATCACACCTGTCTGGATACGGTAGCCGTCGGAGTTGAAGGTGGTGTTGGACTGGCTGATGTTTTCAAAGCCGAGGGCGAAGCCCAGCATCCAGTCGGTTGCGATCTCGGAACGGACACCGGCAGCCATGGCAAAGGCGTTTTCATCATAGTCGATGGAGTTGGTGCTGCGGTCTCTATTATGAGACGTGCCGCCCATCTGTATCCAGGCGCAGGTGCTGTCCCAATAGTGGGTTGCGTGTCCGGAAGGCTTTTGTGCCTCACAGCCGCCCAGCATCTCTGAAAAGCGGTAGGAAGAATACAGCGCCGCATCGGCGGCAACAAAGACATCGCCCGGAGCAAGCCTGTCATAAAGGGCGGCAAGCTCCGAGGCACTTGCCGCACCCAGCACACTGGTGGCGATGGATTCGATGAAGGCAAAGGAGGAACCGGAGGCAGCCGCAGCCGGCGCAACCGAAGCAGAAGCAACGGACGGCACCGCAAGCGCTGTCGTCGTTGTGCTGGTGCTGCTTTCAAGCTCATCAATGCGCGCGGCAATCAATTCCTCGACGAGATCGTGGATCTCCGCCTGATTGGCCGACAGAAGCGAGACAACCGAGGAAAAGTCGACCGTATAGGAAAGCTTTGCCTCGCCGCCGGATTCCTTGTCGAGCGAATAATCGACCACCGCACCATCCGTGACCGTCAGATTGTCGATATCGAGATTGTCCGGTCCGCCGGCATACATGATGCCGATTTTGCCTGAGTCGCCGGACGTCTTCAGGTTCGTACCGGTCAGGTTCACTTCAAGCGTGCCGGTCGGCGTGTAGGTCGTGGTTTGTATTTCGAACGTCAGATAGTCGGCGTCGTTGTCCGTCAAAGGACCGCCCATTTCCAGATCAAACAGGAATGTCCCGGACGTTGTGGTGAGCGTGCCCTCATAGATGGTTTCGATGATCTTGTCCGCGCCGCCGATGGAGATTGAACCGGCATTGTCCAGGACACCATCCTCCCCAAGATTGACATTCTTGCCGGTCTCGAACACGCCGCCGCTCATATTGTTGAACGTGTTGGTGCTGCTGTCGGAAAGGGCAAACTCACCGGTGATCGTGCCGTTATTGTTGATCGTATTGACGGGTGCCGAGGAATTGAGGAGCCCGGCATTGATATCGCCGCCCGACAGAGTGCCGTCATTGTTGATCGTCAGCGTAGCGGCCGACAGAACGGTGATCGGCTCATTGGCGGATGTGCCGGTCGTTGAAAGGCTCCCGCCTTCAGCGATGTTGATCGTCACATCGCCGGCTGAAGCATCGCCGTCACTCTGGGCGACGATGCCCCAGCCGCCAGTGCCGGAGGAGGACACGCCGGCATTGAGATTGATGGTGATATCGCCGCCATTGCCCGCAGAACCGCCGAGGCTCTGAGCAAAGATCGCGGCCGAATAGTCACCGGAAACACTCAGCGTATCATTGACTGTGACGTTGACTGCGCCGCCGTCGCCCGTATCGCCGGCATTGCCGACATTGGCTGTAACCGTCGTGCCGTCATCAATGCCGGCCGCACCGCCGCCTCCGCCAATCGACTGGGCGAAGATGCCATGACCATTCTCGCCCGTCGTGGTGATGGCGTGGGCGACAATCGTCACCTCACCGCCATTGCCGCCGTCTCCCGCGGTGCCACCGCCGACAACACCAAGGCCGAAACTGTCGGTCGAGAAACTGGAACTTAATGCCAGGGCAATATTGCCGGCAGCGCCACCGCCGCCACCCACCGATTGGGCAAAGATGCCCATCGCGCCCTGACCGGCGGTGGTCACGGCTCCGTGGTAATTGATCGCGACAACACCGCCATCGCCAGCGCCACCTCCAAGCCCGCCAATGGTAACGTCAGTCAGCAGGTCACCGCCGCCGATGCCCCCCGCTCCGCCGCCGCCGCCGATCGACTGAGCGAAGATGCCGGCCGCATGATCACCGGTCGTGGAAATATCGCCGCTGCCCGTAATGGAGACTTCGGCCCCACTGCCGAGAGCACCGTCCTGGCCGCCAATGCTCATTGACCAGCTGGTCAAGGTTGATGAGACCGTCAGCGTGTCCGTGGCCAAAATATCATTGTACCAGCTGTTGAGGTTGGTCAGCGTATCTGCATCGGCGAACACGTAGTCCGACATGACCTCTTCGATATCGCCGGCGTCATAGAACGCGGTCTGGAAATCCGTTGCAAAGTCCGGACTGCCAAGCTGCCCGTCTCCACCGGTTCCGCCGCCGCCTCCGATGGACTGGGCGAAGATGCCGTGGCCGGCCAGACCGTCCGTGCCGATCCGGGCGGAGTTGGCAATTGAAACCGTGTTTCCGTCACCGCCAGTCGCACCGTTGCCGCCAACGGCAAAGCTTGCATCGAGCGACGACGTATTGGTCCCGGCGCCGTGGGACGTCATGAGCTGGGTCACGCTGTAGGCGGACGCTATTCCGGCATCACCGCCACCGCCGCCGATCGATTGGGCGAAGATGCCCCGCGACGCCTCGCCGGACGCATCGATCTCGCCGTCGTTGACGATCGTAACGGTATTGCCGTCAGCGCTGTTTCCGCTTGTACCGCCGAGCGTGAATATCATATCAACCGCGACCGCGTTTCCGTCGGCGATATCCAGAAAGTTCAAAAGTACGGCCCCTGCCGTATCGGCCCGTCCGCCAACACCGCCGATTGACTGGGCATAAATACCGGAAGAACCGGCCTTGCCGGTTTGCAGTTTTGCCGTGTTCTCGACATAAACCGTGCCGCCATCGGAGCTTTGGCCGCCCTCACCGCCCACAGCAACGGAAACCGACAATTTGACATCGGTCGAATCAATGTTGCTCAGGACAAAGGCATTGCCGCCGGATCCCCCGCCGGCACCGACAGACTGGGCAAAGATTGCATCGGAGTAAAAGCCCCCGGTGTTGATCTCCTGATAATTATAAACCTTGGCGTCGCCAACCGTGCCCGAGGAGCCGGCGAGATTTCCAATGGTCACCTCTGTCGTAAGGGTTTGACCGGAGGTCGGGGACAGAACACCCGAATAGCTCAAACCGGCCTCGCCGCCGGCGCCGCCCATTGTCTGGGCGACAATGCCGCGCGAACGGTACCCTTGCGTGATGATGCCACCATTGTTGGTCACTTCAACCATGCCGCTGGTGTTTTTCGAACCGCTGTCACCCCCAAGCTTCAGGCTTACATCGGTTGCAAATGACTGCGTGCTCAAATCAGCTTGGGCGACGATCCCGGTATAGCCGCCTGAGCCGCCAAGGGACTGGGCAAAAATTCCGTGCGAATTGGCGCCTGATGTACCAAGGCTTGCAGTATTCTGCACAACAACATCGCCCGCTGTTCCCTTTTTACCCTCTGAAGAACCAAGCGAGACCGAAAGGGAATCCAAGGCCAGGTCACTGGCAGACACAAGGGCGATTGACACGCCGCCGCCGCCGGCAACGCTTTGACCAAAAAGAGCCGATGCGTGATCGCCCAGCGTGGTGACTGATCCAATGGCCTCGAGGCTTACATCCCCGGACATACCATCGCTGATTGTACCGCCTTGGGATTTAGCGGTAAAACCATCAACGTCGAATGTGTCGGCGCTTGCGACATAGGAGCCATAGCCGCCTGAATTGCTTATGCTTTGCGCCAGGATACCGATACTGCCATCGCCTTGCGTGCCGATAGACCCGTCAGTCAACACCGTAACCGTATCGGCGTCCGTGCCATAGCTGGAATCGTTGCCAACCGTCAAATCGACACCCGTTCCCGACGTGACATCGCCCGCAAGGATCATCGCCAGGCTACCGCCACCGCCGCCGACCGATTGTGCCAGGATCGCAACGGCACCGTCGCCGGTTGTCGTCAGATCAAGCCCCGACTGATGATAGACCTCGACCTGACCTCCCAGGCCGGACCGTTCCGGTTGGTTTGTTGTGATGGATTGCCCGAGAGAGAGCGAATGATCTGCATCCTTCATACTCCCAATTGACGAGGTCCATCCGCCGGCCCCACCGCCTGCGCCAATCGATTGGGCCAGAATGGCATGCGAACCATGACCGGATGTCCCGATGACATCATTGACAGTCACCGTGACCTTATCGGCAGAACCGCCTTGCCCATTTGTCCCACCTACCTCAGCAGTGAATTTTGCTTCGGAGACCTCATCGCCGGTGAGCACAAAACCGGCCTCGCCGCCGCCGCCGCCGATCGATTGGGCGATCACGCCATGGGCTATATTACCCCCTGTCGTTATTTGAGCATCGACGGTGACGTCTACAACCCCTCCGCTGCTCGACCCACTGTCCCTGCCACCCTCACCGCCAAGCCAGAACGCTGTGTCAGCCATAACTTTGGATGTGTAGTCAATTGCGGTCGCCGATGAGCCGCCGCCGTCGGCAACCGACTGCGCCAACAGACCATGCGCATTGTCGCCTGATGTGCCGATGGTGAAATAGGTATCTACTATTTCTACAAAACCGCCAGAGCCGATTGATTCGGCAATGTCATCAGCTTCCTCGTTTACCTTCGGCACCTGGCCGAAGCTGACAACAATGGTGATATCTTCGCCGACCGATAGATCATTGACGCTATAACCACCTCCGGCCACAGATTGTGCCATCAGTCCACGCGCCAGATCTCCTGTCGTCGTGATGCTGCCGGGTAATCCGCTGTTCACAAGGATACCACCGCCATCGCCGCCGCCTCCGCCGGTACCACCCAACCTTTGCGAGAATTTGGCTTCAGGTGTCACATCACTGACACCATAACCGCCGCCAGCGCCGATGGATTGCAAAACGACGCCGCCTGCACCGACATCCATTGTTGTGATGGTCATTCCATCCAGTGCCGCGCTGACCGTGCCGCCATCCCCGGCAGGGCTGCTCTTCTTGGCGCCGATAGATGTCACCCCTGTATCGGTCGAACGGGCAATTCCTCCACCTGCGCCGATAGATTGGGCAATGACACCAGCGGAATACGCAGCGTTCGTTTCAATCCGGCTTCCGTCGTTCAAATCGACTGTCGCTGTCCCGCCGTTTCCGCCATAGGCGTCTCCTTCGGCGCGTATGGCTATGTCATCATCATCATCGTCGGAATACATCACGCCACCACCGCCGCCGATGGATTGAACGACGGCACCGGCGGAAAACGTGCCGCCGGTGAAAATCGATGCTCCATCTATGAGTGTGGCTACCGCATCGCCGCCATCGCCAATCGACTCTTTAGCTCCGCCGACAGTCGTCACACCGTCGCTGTCCATGGCTTTGCCGCCGCCGCCGCCAACGCTTTGAACCAGAACGCCCTCGGCATTGTCGCCATGGGTCTGCACACCGGCGCCCGCAGCAAGGATAAGCTCAGCCTGTCCGCCATCGCCGCCACTTCGCTCATTGGTACCATAGGTCTGAACCGACGTGGACACGCCGGCGGTCCCGCCAAACCCGCCGATGCTCTGCAGCAATATGCCCGTGCTGAATTGCCCAAGCGTTTCTATCTCGCCATCGAATTCGACAAAGACCCGGTCGGCTGTTCCCCCTTCGAGAAGACTTCCGTAGGATCCGCCCGAACCGCGTGTCGATTTTCCGCGCTTTCCGCCGCCACCGCCAAGACTTCTGGCCAGCACGCCGGCAGCCATCTCACCAGTCGTTGCCAAGGACACTCCGGAAAGGCTCACATCCACCGTGCCGGCCGCCGCTCCCGCCGCACCGTCACCGCCATGGCCGTTCTCTGGCCAAACGGGTTCGGCTTTTCCCCCATCGCCTCCGGTGCCGCCCACGGATTCAATCCAGACTATGGACCTCCCATCACTACTGTTGCCGACCGAGACGGTTTCACTGAACGAGAGTGCGACCGATATGTTGCCGGCGGCGGCTCCCGTGCCTCCGTCCCCGGCATGGGTTGTATCGGTGCTTGATGCGGAGCCGCCGGCACCACCGTCTCCGCCTTTGGATGCGGCGAAAACCAGGATGCTTTCATCGCCGACAAGGTCCGATATATCCCCGCTATCGACCTCTACCGTCAGGTCTCCGGCGGCACCACCCACGCCGCCGTCACCACCCAACCCGTTTCCGGTGCCGACATTACCCCCTCCCCCGGTCCCCCCATTTCCACCCGAGGAGACAAGGTTGAAAACAATCCCCTGATAGGAGGTCACCTTACCAATTCCGCCGCTTCCGATCTTTATCGTCTGCAAGCCGGCAGCACCGCCCTGACCACCATCCGTGGCCTCATTGTCCGCATAGCCCTCGCCGCCGTCACCGCCCCTGCTTTCCAGGGAGAATATGCTCTCGCCATCGAAGTCGGTCGCATTGTCGAGTGTCAGATTGATGAAGCCAGCGGAACCGCCATCGCTGCCATTGCTGCCCGCCAATGCCGCGGCTCCTGCTCCCCCCTGGAGGCCCACCGTCAGGACGGTCTCGCCCGACGCGCTCGCCCCGTATTGGGAGGAACCATCAAAGGACACATCCACTGAAGTGGTGTCAGCGCCCGGATCGGCAATATCCGAAAATACAAGCGGGCCTGAATCGTTCGTCAGGTTCTCGATCTTGACCTCGGTGACGTCGTCAAGGTCGACGGTCTCGCCGAGATCAAGATCGCCATTGCAGGTCGTCGTGGTTCCCGAGGTGGAACAGTCGGCGATGGCAGGCACCGTGCAATAGACAAAGAACGAGCCGGCGAGCGCGGCAAACGCAACGCCCGGATTACTCCAGTGCTCGTCAGTCCGAGCCCTTTGACGCTCCCGCGTTCTCATATTCCACCGCCTCAGAACTTCATTTTGAGCCCGACGCCGCCGCCATAGTTCTGGACATCTGATGAGAAGAGCGCATCGACACCCGCCTCGAAGGTGAAGCGGTCGTTGATCTGCGCTTCGATATTGACCCCGAGATTGGCGAAGTAACGCTCGGCCTCGTCGATCAGCGTGAACTGAGGGCCGCCAACCGCAAACTGCGCCGTTGTCGAACTGGTCACATCGCCCGCAAAAGCAAGGAAGCCGGCATGGAATGTCGCCTTGGCAGCCATGCCGCCAAGCTGGAAGTTCGAGGTCACATCAACCGACGGGTTGAAGCTGAACAACGTGTTCTCGATCGTGCCGATATGAAGCTGGTAATCCCCCGCCCCCGTCTCGCTGAACGCGCCCTGGCGGATATGGGTGACACCGGCCCCGAAGGACGGCTTGACAGTTACTCTGTCATTCACCGCAAAGGCATGGGCCAGACGCATATGACCTGAGCCCCAGGCAAGGTTCGGCTTGGCCGTTGCCGCCGCCCAGCCGCTTGTGTGATAGGCATAGCGGGTAAAGTCATACTGACTGTAACCACCCGAGATCGATCCCGACAGTTCCGTTGCGCCGAACGTGCGGGTCAGCATCACACCTGTCTGGATACGGTAGCCGTCGGAGTTGAAGGTGGTGTTGGACTGGCTGATGTTTTCAAAGCCGAGGGCGAAGCCCAGCATCCAGTCGGTTGCGATCTCGGAACGGACACCGGCAGCCATGGCAAAGGCGTTTTCATCATAGTCGATGGAGTTGGTGCTGCGGTCTCTGTTATGAGACGTGCCGCCCATCTGTATCCAGGCGCAGGTGCTGTCCCAATAGTGGGTTGCATGTCCGGAAGGCTTTTGTGCCTCACAGCCGCCCAGCATCTCGCTAAAGCGATAGGAAGAAAACAGCGCCGCATCGGCGGCGACAAAGACATCGCCCGGAGCAAGCCTGTCATAAAGGGCGGCAAGCTCGGAAGCGCTTGCTGCACCCAGCACACTGGTGGCGATGGATTCGATGAAGGCAAAGGAGGAACCGGAGGCGGCCGCAGCCGGCGCAACCGAAGCAGAAGCAACGGACGGCACCGCAAGCGCTGTCGTCGTTGTGCTGGTGCTGCTTTCAAGCTCATCAATGCGCGCGGCAATCAATTCCTCGATGAGATCGTGGATCGTCTGCTGATTGGCCGACAGGAGCGACTCGACGGCGGAATAATCCACGGCATAATCCAACACGACCTCGCCACCGCTTTCAACAGACAGCGAGTAGTCAATGATGGCACCATCGGAGACCGTCAAATTGTCGATGGAGATGTTGCTCGGCCCGCCGGCATACATGATGCCGATGCTATCCGCATCGCCGGAGACCTTGAGGTTGGTGCCCGTCAGGTTAACTTCCACCGTTCCCGACGGGGTCTGTTGGGTCGTCCTTGTGTTAAAGGTGAGGTAGTCGGAATCCGAAGCCGTCTCAGGTCCACCCATCTGGACATCGAACAGGAAAGTTCCGGATGTCGTGGTCGTCAGGCCTTTGAAGGTGGTGGAGATTATATTGTCCTGACCACCAAACGATATCGTGCCGGCATTGTCCAACTGACCGCTATCACCAAGATCGACCGAAGAACCCGGTTCGAACAGACCACCACTCATATTGTTGAACGTGTTGGTGCTGCTGTCGGACAGGGCCAAATTACCGGTTATGGTTCCGTAGTTGTTGATCGTGTTGTTCAATGCCGCGGAATTGACAAGTTGGGCATCGCCACTGTTGCCCGAGAGCGTTCCGTAATTGCCGATCGTCAGCATATCAGCGCCGAGAACGGTAATCGGTTCATTGGCCGACGTGTCCGTCGTCGAAAGGCTGACGCCACTGGCGATATTAACGGCTACAGTGCCGGCGGCAGTGCCACCGGCGCTCTGAGCGACGACACCCCATCCCTCGGTGCCGGAAGACGAGACATCTGCGTTGATATTGATGGTGACATCACCACCATTGCCGCTTGAACCGCCGACGCTCTGAGCAAAGATCGCGGCGGAATAGTCACCGGAAACGCTTAGTGTGTCTTGTGTGGTGACAGTCACTGCGCCGCCATCGCCGGCGTCGCCGGCGCTGCCGACAAGCCTCGTCGCTGTGCCTCCGCCACTGAAACCAACAGCCCCGCCGCCGCCACCGATCGACTGCGCCCAGATTCCGTGTGCACTTTCTCCTGTTGTGGTGATGAGGCGGGAGGTAATCTGCACCTCGCCGCCATCACCTCCGGTGCCGGCATCCGAACCGCCCAATACACCGACACCAAAGTTCGCGGCATCAAAATCGGAGCCAAGCGCAAAGGCGATATCGCCCGCCGCGCCGCCGCCGCCGCCGATCGACTGTGCAAAGATGCCGATGGCGCCCTTGCCGCCGGTGGTCACACTGCCTGTGCCCTGAATTTGCACAAGTGCGCCCGGGTCGCCGCCGCTGCCAAGACCGCCGACGGTGACGTCGGTTAAGGTATCGCCGAAGCCAATACCGCCCGCGCCGCCACCGCCACCGATCGACTGAGCAAGGATCCCCATCGCATGCTCAGCGGTCGTCTCGATCTGGCCGTTATTGGTTATGGATACTTCCGCCGTTGCGCCTTTTGCACCGCCACGTCCGCCGATCTCCATGGTGAAATCAACCGATGAGATATCACCCAGACCGGACGACCAGCCGGCATATCCGCCGCCGCCGCCGATCGATTGGGCCAGGATGCCGGCAGCACCGGTTCCGCTCGTTGAAATAACTGTATCGGCAACCGTCACAGACACCTCACCGCTCGGGCCGCCCTGCCCGTTATCACCACCGATAGAGGTGCTGAAACTCGCCGAAGTCGGCGTTTCGCCCGATAGCAGGACACTCGCCTCGCCGCCGCCGCCGCCGATTGACTGGGCGAGCACACCGTGGGCATTGAAGCCCTTTGTTGTGATCTGCTCCTGAACGGTGATATCGACCTCTTCTGCCGTATTGCTCGTATTGTTTGCCAAACCGCCGAGCGTGACGCCAACATTGGCGGTTGTTGCCGCCGTGTAGTCGATGATGGCTCCGGAAGATCCGCCGCCGCCGCCGATCGATTGCGCCAGGATGCCGTGGGCAAATTGCCCGGATGTCTCGATGGTGGAGTAGATCCCGCTGGCGGTCACATCGTCGCTGTGTCCGGACGCCCCTCCGGGGGCCTGGCCGACGCCCAAATCTACCGACACGGCCGATCCAATGGACAGGATATTGCTGGCGTCACCGCCGCCGCCGCCGACGGACTGCATCACCAGCCCCCTTGAGCGGTCGCCCGACGTATTGATGTCAACGACGGACGAAGAACTGTTGTGCAGTGTGACTTCGGCCGCGTCGGCGACAGCGCCGTCACTGCTGCCCACTGTCTGCGAAAAGTCAGCGCTCAGAGTCGTTGTGGTGGCGGCGCGCCCACCGCCACCGCCAATGGATTGCATCACGATCCCGTCCGACGCATCGCCCCGGGTTGTAATGCTGGATGCCTTGATCGTCGCCGTCACCACGTTGCCGGATCCGCCGGTTCCGCCGGGCGCGCCGACATTGGTCACACCATCACCGGACTGCACCGAGCCGCCTCCGGCACCAATACTTTGAACCAGGACAGCGATTGCCGAGTCGCCCTGGGTCTCGATCTCAACCCCGTCGTTCAGCGTCAGGGTCGGCTTGTCGGCATCCCCTCCCGCAGAACTATCGGAGCCCAGCGTGGTCACGCTGTCGCTGGTGTTCGCCCAACCGCCACCGCCGCCGATGCTCTGCACGATCAAACCGTCCGCGCCGTCGCCGGCCGTCGTCACATTTGCATTGGCGTCGAGCGTCAGGTCAGCAGTTCCCGCATTGCCTCCGCCTTGATCGCCCGCGCTGAAGGCCGTGGTGCTGACACCGACGCTGGTGTCGAAGCCGCCGATGCTCTGCACAAGAATGCCAACGCTGTCCGTGCCCGCTGTGGTGATCGTGCCGTCATACTCTACAGAAGCAGCCCCGCCGGTTCCGGCATTGAGGTCGCCACCGTTCGAGCCAGGTGAGCCGTCCCCGTTTTCCTTTTCGCCACGCTTGCCACCGGCGGCGCCCAGACTGCGCGCCAGAAGACCGATGGCCCTGTCCGTTGCGGTCGTCACAGTCACATTGGTCAAATCGACGGTCACCGACCCGCCAGTGCCGCCGCCGCCGCCATCACCGCCAACAAGCCCGCCGCTGCTTCCACCGTCACCGCCGGCATCTCCGCCGGCCCCGCCGGCCCCGCCGATCGACTCAACCCAGATGGGGGCAGAAAGACCAGCGCCTATGGCAGTATCAACCTCAAATACGGCGCCATCGCTGAATGACAGGATCAACGAGACCGTGCCGCCGTCACCGCCCGTGCCGCCATCGCCTCCCTGGGCATTCGATCCGCTATTGCCTACCCTGCCTTTGCCTCCTTTTCCGGCATCACCGCCCTGAGAGGACAGAAAGAACAGTGCGCCGTCCGTCGCCTGCATCGCCTTGATGCCGTCGCCGCTCGCCTGAATAGTGATATCGCCGCCGCCGCCGCCATCGCCGCCATCGCCGCCGGTTGCATCCTTCGCCGGTGTGGAGGTCTCGCCGCCATCGCCGCCGGCTCCACCGATCGCTTCAACGGACAGCGTATTGTCGCCCTGAAAGATCCTGGCGTTCTCCAGCGTTACCGTTGCGCCACCACCACTGCCGCCGTCGCCGCCAGCGCCCGCGGTTTTCTTGCCGCCTTCACCGCTGTAGCCCGCGCCGCCCAGAAGATCGATTATCAGAACGTCGCCGCCTGCATTGACGGCACCGTGGGACGAACCGCCATTAAAAGACAAATCCAAAGTCGTCGCATCGGAACCGTTGTCGCCAACTTCATTCGTCCTGCCGGCACCATCAGCGGCCGTTTGAGAGAACCTCATCGACCCCGCATCCTGCGAGAGATTGAAGATGGTGACGTCGGTAATGTCGGTCACATCCAGGTCAACGCCGGACACATCGCCCTGGCAGGAAATTGTACTGCCTGAGGTTGAGCATGATGCGACAGCAGGCACGGTGGCGTAGACAAAAAAGGAGCCGGCAAGCGCCGCAATAGACGCATGCATGCGCGCGTTAAGACTGTCGAACTTCATGTAACACCCCCGCTAGGACACCGCACATTCCTGTCTGTCGAGTTGGAGGCGCACGGGTCACATCCGCATTTCCCGGCTACCCTATCCCCTTGTCCAATTGGCTCTTCGCATCTAGGTTTCGCACCGCCCGACTCCTTATTTATTAGGGGTCAGCGGCTGATTCGTGTCGATGGAGAAATGTCTCGATTTTGCTTGGATATTTGTTGCACAGAGCGGTCTTGCCTCAGTTGGCAGCAAGCAGAAACACAGCAGTACCGGCCCGGCGTTTTGCAATATCTGCAATGACAAGAACAGTAGACACTTGTTTTGCACACAAGCATGCACTTTTAGACTTTGCCAAACGGCAGGCGTTACTTAGAATGCAACTGTCGGCAGTGATTCACCTATGCGGGTACCGCCAGACACTCCGATTGGGGGCGACACGATCCGGCTGGGGAATGTGGGGACAATGAAGCCAAGAACTCGTCCGGTGCGGGCCGATGCGGTATTTCGATCTCCATTGCTTAAAGTTGATATCTTGCCGGACAGAGTCACACGCCGACCGGAACCAGAGGCAATCATCTTCCTGGCAGCAATCAGCAAGTCACAGCGTAAAGAGTGAACCTGGAAGGTATGAACCAAGCATCCTGGATGCGTTGCAGAAAAGAACCTGTTGGACATTTGATATGGAAAACGCAACTTCGCTTCCCTCCCTCCGCCTTGATGCCGAAATGGTCGGTGCCCGACACTGTTACGATGCCTGGCGCGAAACGGTGCGTTGCGTCTACGACGTCAATCCCCTGAACGATGGGACCAGCACGACCGAGCGTCTCGAAGCCTGGCTGCTGGACAATCTGATTTTTTCGGAAACGGCGTTTTCCGAGCAAACGTTCGCGCACAATGCCAGGCATGCGGAGGATTCCAACTATCTGACGCTGCAGATATACAAATCCGGCGGCTCCAAGGGCGTGTTTGGCAATAGGGATTGGCAGATGGAACCCGGTGAGGTTCATATTTACGACTTTTCCCGGGAGTTCCATTCTGTGGCGCAAAACTCAGTGGTTGCCGGCGTGACACTGCCACATTCCGCGATAGGGTACGATCCGGGAAAACACCCGGCTCATATGAGTTACGGCGCCAATTCTCCGATCGGCCAACTACTGAAAAATGCTGTGTTTTTGATGCAAAAACAGGCCCCTGACGTAAAGCCGGATGAGGCGCCCGAGCTGGCACGGGTGTTTTGCGGAATGTTAAGCGGCCTGATCCTGCCGCAAACGGAAGAAAGAGACACCAAAGCGACGAAGAGTCGGGCCGAGCGGCATGCGGACATGCGTGCTTATCTGGAGAGGAATCTTGGCGACCCAACACTTGGCATCGAGCACTTGCTGCGCACCTTTGCCGTATCGCGGCCGGCGATCTATCGCGATTTTGCCGATGTCGGCGGGGTGGCCGCCTATATCAACAAACGCCGGCTCGACCGCGCTTTTCACCAGCTTCTGTCCGCATCAGCAAAAGCTACCCGCGTGAAAGATGTTGCCAATCAGCTTGGCTTCCAGGATCCGGCCTATTTCAGCAGACTGTTTCGCCAACGCTTCGGCATCAGTCCGGTTGGCGCCCTGAATAGCCGGGGCATCTCAACGCCGTACGCTTCACAGGGCGACGCTTCGGACAATCAGTTCGCCGTGCGGGATCTGAGCAACTGGTTCAACACGATCTAGACGCAGCCGAGCAGATTTCAATTCTTCAACAGCCCCTCGGCCGTTGCCGCATCGGAAATCAACTCGGAAAGCAGTCCGGTCTTCAGGACGGCTTTGATCGCCGGAATTTTCGTCTCACCGAACGCCACGGCCGTGTTGCGTTTACCGCGCAGATCGTCGAGCCTGCAGGCCAGCATCCGCTGGCCGACATCACAATCGACCGGCTGACCTCCGGCATCGAGCAAGGTGCCGCACAAATCGGCCACGACGCCCTGCTTTCGCAGCCCGCTGATTTCCTCATCGTTCAGGAGGTTGAAAGCCGACAGAAATGAGCCGTCGTGGAGATGGCCAATGCCGATAAAGGTGCTTCCGGCCTGCCTTATCTTTTGGAAGGCAATCCGGGTGCCGGCCTGCGAAACCAGGACATCGCGATCGGCCTGGCTGTTGGCGAGGATCGGCGCGGCGATCGAATAGCCGGTTCCGCCGGTCCGGTCGGCCAGCCTCCTGATGACATCGGTTGAATGTTCGGTACGGAAAACGGAAAAATCACCGGTCAGACTGACAAATTCCGCAGCCGGAAAACTGACGCGCGGGAACGCAGCGGCCATTGCGGCCAGTGTCCGGCCGGCCCCCAGACCGAATACCACTCCCCTGTTGGCTTCAAGCTGGGCAAGAAGAGACTGCGCGGCCAGGGCAGCGACGCCGTCCGTCACGGATCTGACGTCAGACAGAACCGAAGGCACCAGACGGCAGGTTTCCAGACCGAAGGCACTGACCATGTCACGCTCAAGTTTCACCGTTGAAGCAGGACGCTCGCCGACAAACACGCGCACGGCTCCGCTCTCATGGGCCGCGCGCAGCAGGCGATGGACCGTTGCCTTTGACAGACCGCGCTGTTTGGCGATCTGCGCTTGCGTCAACCCTGCCACATAATGCAGCCAGGCCACGTCCACCGATGCGTCTTCCGGATCGTTCATCAAGGCTCCTCAGCTCAGCGCCCGCCAAAATGGCTTGAAATTTATTTCAGTCAAGATACAAATTTCAAATCGAAGTTGAAGGGGTTCTCATGTCCGATATCACAGACTTGAAGAAAGTGACGATTATCGGGGATCTTTTTATGCGGGCGGATGTTTTTGCAGATGCCTTGCGACAGCTTGACGGGGTCCGCTTCGACATCAGGACTTTCGAAACCGATTGGCCAGACAATCCGTTCGGGCCAGCCTTTGACGGCATCAGGGAATATCAGGGAAGCGCCGAAGCATCGGCTCAGCAGATCGACGATGCCGATATCTGCATCACGCATCTTGCGCCGATCTCCCGCAGCGTCTTCGAACGCTGTCCCAATTTGCGGTATATCGGCGTGTCACGAGGCGGCCCCGTCAACATTGATCTGAAAGCGGCACGCGACTTTGGCGTTACCGTCGCCAATGCCCCAGGCCGGAATGCCTCCGCGGTTGCCGAATTCACGGTTGGGGCAATCCTTTCCCAGACAAGACTGATTACCCAGGCCCATGTGGATTTGCGGCGTGGCGTTTGGCGCGGCGACCTCTACCGCGCCGACCGGACAGGCCGGGAGCTCTCGCAAATGACGGTTGGACTGATCGGCTATTCCGCCGTCGGACGACGGGTCGCCAGGCTCCTGGCGCCCTTTGGCTGCAGGATCATCTATTGCGATCCCTTCGTAGAGTTGTCGGATGACGACAGGGAGCTTGGGGTCCACAAATGCGATCTGGACGACTTGCTGAGCGATGCCGACATCGTGTCGCTTCATGCAAGGCTGACGCCGCAGACGAGGCGGATGATCGACGGCAAAACACTCAGCGCCATGAAACGGGGCGCCTACCTGATCAACACGGCCCGTGGCGAGCTGCTGGATCAGGCGGCGCTGATCGAGGCGCTTGAATCCGGGCAATTGGCAGGCGCTGCACTCGATACCTATGACCCCGAACCCCCCTTCCCGGACGATCCGCTGCTCAAGCTGACGAACATCACCTTGTCCCCGCACATCGCCGGCGCATCGGCTCTTGTGGCCGAACACACTGCACAGCGCATCGCAGCCGATGTGGGCAATTTCCTTGCTGGCAGGGAGTTGAACAATCCATGTTGAAAAGAGACACACCGGGAAACGACCCTTTGGTTCTCGCCCTTGACGGCGGTACAGGCAGCTGCCGTGCCATCCTCTTTGACCTCAAGGGCCGGGAAGTCGCAGTCGGTCAGCGGGAATGGCACCATCCGACAACGCCCGAGGCACCTGGAGGCATGGATTTCGACACGGCGACCAACGGTGTGCTGTTTGACGAGGTCTGTCGGGAGGTCGTGGCGGATATCGACGGTGCCGCAGAGCGTATCAAGGCCATTTCGACGACATCAATGCGTGAAGGCATGGTGCTGTACGATGACGATGGCGCGGTGCTTTGGGCTTGTCCGAATGTCGACGGGCGCGCCCGTGAACAGGCTGAGGAACTGGCGCAATCCGGGATGGCGGCACGCATATTCGAGACCGCCGGCGACTGGGTCTCCCTGACGTCATCCTCGCGGTTTCTCTGGATCCGGCAAAACCAGCCTGAGCTCTTCGATCGCACAAAGGTCTTCGGCCTGATCAGCGACTGGATCGCAACACGCCTGACGGGCGAATACACAACGGAGCCAAGCGCCGGCTCATCATCGGCGCTCTTTGATCTGAAGAAACGAAGCTGGTCAACCGAGCTGATTTCAGACCTCGGCCTTGATCCGGCTATTTGCCCGCGTGTCGTGGAGTCCGGCGAAATCTGCGGTGAGGTTACCGCCGAGGCTGCCGCACGAACCGGCCTTGAGGCGGGCACTCCGGTTTACGCGGGCGGCGGCGATACGCAACTCGCGCTCGTCGGCCTTGCTCAAAAACCAGGAGATGCGACACTGGTCGCCGGGTCCTTTTGGCAGATGACCGCCATAACAAACCAGCCTGTGATCGATCCCAAGCGGCGCGCCCGGACGCTCTGCCACGCCCGTCCGGGCCAATGGATGATTGAGGGGATCGGTTTTTTCACCGGCTTCAGCCTGCGTTGGTTCCGCGATGCCTTTTGCGAACTGGAAGATCGCGAGGCATCGGAAACAGGACGATCGGTTTTTGAAATCATGGAGGAAAAGGCCGGTCAGGTTCCACCGGGATGCAATGGCCTTCACGCCGTTTTCTCCTCGGTCATGCAGTCCGATAGCTGGAGCCATCCCCCACCGAGCTTTGTGGGCTTCGATGTCAATAATGCAGGTGGAAGCAACCGTGTTGCCTGTATCCGCGCTTTGATGGAAAGCGGCGCATTTGTCAGCGATTTGCATCGGGCGATCGTTTCGGAATGCACCGGGCGTGACTATCAGCGGATCATGATGACCGGCGGCAGTGCTCAGGGACAGGTATGGCCGCAAATCATTGCCGATGCGTTCAATGCGCCTGTGGATATATCAACGGTCAAGGAAACGACGGCGCTCGGCGCCGCCATTCTGGCCGCCCAGGGAGCGGGCCTCATCGCTGACGCAACCGAGATGGCCAGCGGGATCGAGCGAACGCACGAACCCGACCCGGATGCGCATTCCGTCCTTCGCGAAAAGCACGCAGAGTGGCAATCGCTGGATGCTGAGATGGTCAGTCTTGCGCTTCGGGGCCTCGCTGAACCCATGTGGCGGGCACCGGGCGGATTACCCCGGTCATGACCTCAGACGGAAGGAAGGTGCGATGAAAAGTCTTTGGCGGGACGATGAGGCGAACGGAATTCGGAGCAAGGCGGGCCCTGATGCCGCCGACAAGGCCGTGGCCGAGAGGGTCTATACTTCGCGCCTCCTTGGCAGCGAGCCCGACCTGGTTCTCCATGGCGGCGGCAACACGTCGGTCAAGGTCGAACGACAATGGCCGGATGGAACCAGGCGCCGGACGCTCCACGTCAAGGGCAGTGGCTGGGACCTGGCGACGATCGAGGCGCCGGGCCTTCCGGCGGTCGACCTGGCGCCACTTATTGAGGCCCGATACTCAGGCGGCATGAGTGATCCTCAGATGGTGGCGCTCCTTCGCGCAAGTCTTCTCGACGGCAATGCACCCAACCCTTCGGTCGAAACCTTGCTTCACGCCTTCATTCCCAAACGGTTCGTTGATCATACGCACTCGCTGCCGATCCTCGTTTTGGCAAACCAGCCTGACGCGGAGGCAATCTGCAATGCGCTTTTCGGCGACGAGGTGGCCTATGTGCCTTACGTGATGCCGGGATTTGATTTGTCGATCGCGGCCGCGGACATCGTCGACAAAAGCCCGGGATGCAAAGGCCTGTTCTTAAAGAACCATGGCCTTTTCACCTTTTCGGACGATGCGGAGGAAGCCTACCGGCTGACAATCGAATACACGACACGGGCCGAGGATCATCTGGCGGAACGCAGCGCCGTCCTGCCTGCGCCTATGCCGAATGCCGGAGGCGAGGATGATGATTTCACTGAAAGGCTGAAGCTGGCACTGGCCGAGGTCTTTGCGGACTTGCCGGAGTTCAAGACGGACTATCGGAACGATGTAAATATTCGCGTCTATACAAGTAGTGACGACCTGGACGATCTGTCACGCCGCGGTACGGTCACACCAGACCATGTCATTCGCATCAAGCCGTTCCCGCTGATTTGCGAACACGATGACACCGTGGATGTGTTGAAAAGCAGAATGGAAGCCTTCGCCCGGGACTACGAGGCTTATTTCAACCGGCATGCAGCATCGGCCGCGGAACCGAAAACCATGCTTTCCAGCGCGCCCAAAGCGGTCCTCATCAGACATGGCGGGCTTTACGGGGTCGACACGTCAGAAAAAGGCGCCGCCATTGTCGCCGATCTCATGGTGCAAACGGCACGCGCCGTCATGGCCAGCGAGCGCTATGGCCGATTCCAGCCGATTGCAGAGGACGATCTGTTCGACATGGAATACTGGACACTTGAGCAGGCCAAACTGATGAAATCGCAGAGCGCGGCCTGAGGACAGTGTAAAGCAACAGGGCCTGTCGTACTGCAACCAGAATCAGCTATGATTCAGGTGTTGTAACGGGATCGCGCTGTTGGCAGAGACTATCCAGAGCACAAAAACCGGCAGATTAACGCGGCGAGGATTTCTTCTGGGTGCCTGCGCGATGACGGCCGGTTGTATAGACCGCCAGTCGCCCGAAGGGTTTGCCATGCAGACCGCACCATCACGTCAGCTCAACTACCCGATCGAGCCCTATGACAAGATGTATGCCGGCTTTAACGAAAGCGGTTTCTACGTTCCGGGCGTTCCCTACAAACAGCTTGATCCGGGTGATCTGCGCCAGATCGTCCACGATCCGACCCTTGACCCGGTCGGCACCGTTGTCATTGATCCCAAGCGCCATCACCTCTATCTGATCCTGGAAGACCGCAGGGCCGTCCGCTACGGGATCGCCCTGGGCCCGGAGTTTCCAGCCGCCGGGCAAAGCTTCAAGGTCGGATCGCGCGAATCCTGGCCAGTGTTCTATGCTGCGGGTAAAAAGAAAGCTGACGGCAAACCGGCCAAGGATCAGCCCCCCGGCCCCGGCAACCCCTATGGCGCACGGGCGCTTTATCTAACCCAAAGCGGCGGTGCGGCAGGCATCGTCATCCACGGCACGTCCAACTGGCGGGAAATTGGCAAGACGGCCTCCACCGGCAGCATCGCGATGCTCAATCAGGACATCATCGATCTCGACCGGCGTGCAAACCCCGGGGCCGAGGTCAAACTCCTCTAAAGCCCTTTCTTGAGACTTCCCAAAATGCCGCGCACCAGGGCCCGTCCAAGTTGAGTGGCAACAGTTCGCGCAGCCGATTTCATCGCCGCTTCGGCAACGGTTTGGCGGCGTGAGCTTCTTCGCCGACGGGTCGGCTTGCGGCGGCGCGATGAGCGTTTGCGTCCGCGATCATCGTAATCATCGTCGTCATCATCATCATCGCCAAAGCCGGGCAAGGTCCAGCGGCGGCTTTCCTGCAACTCTTCCTCGTCGTCCTCTTCCTTGCGGCGCTGTTCCTCTTCCGCTTTGGCCGCATCGTCGGCGCGCTTTTTGAGGATTTCGAAAGCTGAATCGCGGTCCAGGTCCTCATCATAAAGGCCGGCCACCGGGCTGTGGCTCATCGCGTCGCGACGCTCGCCATCCGTCAAAGGTCCAAGCCGTGACGATGGCGGGCGGATAAGCGTGCGCTGGACGACGGTCGGAACACCCTTGGCCTCAAGCGTCGAGACCAGCGCCTCGCCGACGCCGAGCTGGGTGATCGCCTCGAAACAATCGAATTCAGGATTGGGCCGGAAGGTCTCGGCCGCCGTCTTGACTGCTTTTTGCTCACGCGGCGTATAGGCGCGCAGCGCATGCTGGATACGGTTGCCAAGCTGCGAAAGCACGGTTTCCGGCACATCCAGCGGATTTTGTGTCACGAAGTATACGCCCACGCCCTTAGACCGGATCAGCCGCACAACCTGTTCGACGCGTTCGATGAGGATTTTCGGCGCTTCATCGAAAAGCAGATGCGCCTCATCGAAGAAGAACACCAAGCGCGGCTTGTCGGGATCGCCCACTTCGGGCAGCTCTTCGAACAGCTCCGAAAGAAGCCACAAGAGGAATGTGCCGTAGAGGCGCGGGTTCATCATCAGCTTGTCGGCAGCCAGAACGCTGATCGCACCGCGGCCGTCCGGCGTCGTGCGCATCATGTCGCTGATCTTGAGCGCGGGCTCGCCGAAGAACTGCTCGGCGCCTTGCTGCTCAAGCACCAGAAGGTCACGCTGGATCGCGCCGATCGACTGTTTCGAGATGTTTCCGTATATCCCGGTCAGTTCCTTGCTGTGCTCGGACATGTATTTGAGCATGGCCTGCAGATCCTTCATATCAAGGAGTGCAAGGCCGTTTTCATCGGCGATCTTGAAGGCGATGTTGAGCACGCCTTCCTGGGCATCCGTCATATCCATCAGGCGGGCAAGCAGCAGCGGTCCCATCTCTGTGAGCGTCGTGCGGACACGGTGCCCTCTCTCGCCGAACAGATCCCAGAAAATGACCGGGAACTCCTGAAACTCGTAAGGGTCCAGGCCGATCGTTTTGGCGCGCTTTTCAAGGAAATCCTTGTATTCGCCAATGGCCGCAATACCGGACAGGTCACCTTTCACATCGGCGCAGAAGACCGGCACGCCGGCATTTGAAAAAGCTTCCGCCAAAATCTGTAGCGTCACCGTCTTGCCCGTGCCGGTCGCGCCGGTGATCAGGCCGTGTCTGTTGGCATAGCCCAGATCGAGATATTCGCCCTGGTTTATGGAATCGTCCGGCTTGCGGCTGGTTCCCAGATAGAGTTTGCCGTCCTGAAGCATTGGTGACCTGTTTTTTAGATTTCGACCCGTCATTTATAGGCACGCCATGGCTGACGGACAATTGCCCATATGGTGTGATAACCTATTATTTCGGCGGATATACAGGCCTGGCCCGCAATAGCCGCAGTATTGCCATCACTATAAACCGTGGTGAGGCTGAAGCACGGAGGGAAGCGATATGGAAAAGGTGCTTGGAATAGGTGGCGTGTTTTTCCGTGCGAGAGATCCTGCTTCCCTGGCACGCTGGTACGAGGAACACCTCGGAATAAACCCGGTCCCCGACAGCTATGAGGCCGAATGCTGGAGCCAAGAGAGCGGCACCACAGTTTTTGCGCCATTCGACAAGGATACGGAGTATTTCGGGCGCAACGAACAGCAATGGATGATCAATTTCCGGGTCCGTGATCTTGATGCCATGGTCTCACAGCTCGAGGCTGCCGGCATCTCCGTCGAGATCAATGCCGAAATATTCCCGAATGGCCGGTTTGCACGCATACACGACCCGGAAGGCAACCCAATTGAGCTTTGGGAACCTGCGGCGCCGAGTTAGCCGGACACTGAAGTTCTAAACCGCGGTGGCTCGGCCCCGTCAAACTGTCCATGTTCTGTTTACCCCTCCCGGTTACGCTGAGAGCGAATACAAGCACCTGCAGGACATGATGGTGTCATGACAAAAACGACACGCCGCTCATTGCTGATTGGCGCCGGCTCCGCCCTGACGGGCGTCGTGATGCCGGCCGCCGCCCGGGCCCAGGACATGCGCCTTGCGGATTTGCGCGGCTCTCTGGATGCGGTTGACCTCGGCATGCGGCCTGGCGCGGGCGACGATCAAAGCCGTGCACTCAGCGATATCCTCGACCGCGCTTCGACGGAGCGCAAGCCTGTGTTCCTTCCGCCGGGCGCATACGCGGTCTCCAACCTGAACCTTCCTGAGTTCGTGCACCTGTCGGGCGTGCCCGGCGCGACCCGGCTTGTTTACGGCGGCGCCGGTCATCTCATGATGGCGGACAATGCACAGAGTATCCGGCTAAGCGGCATGACCATCGACGGAGCCAATCGCTGGCTCGACGATTACGCGCAGGCCACCATACAGATAAGCCGGACCGGCAGTGTCGTTATTGAAGACTGTGATATTGCCGGCAGTCGAAAACATGCCCTCATGTTCGAGGCCTGTGGCGGATCGGTGATGAACTCTCGCATCTCGGGCGCCGCCCTTGCCGCCATCTACAGCGTCGAAGGCCTCGGGCTGCGCATTGCCGATAACGACATTCTGGACTGTGCCAATGGCGGTATCCTGATCCACCGCTGGACGCCCGGCTATGACGGCAGCCTGGTGACAGGAAACCGTATTGCCCGCATTGCCTCCCAGGCCGGTGGCACGGGGCAGAATGGCAATGGCATCAATGTCTATCGGGCAGACAATGTGCTGATCGCCAACAACACACTCACGGGCTGCGCTTTCTCTGCGATCCGCTCAAACAGCGGGACCGATATCCAGATTGTCGGCAACCAGTGCCACGACAGCGGCGAAACGGCGATCTACTCGGAGTTTTCGTTTCAAGGCGCAGTCATTGCCAACAATCTTGTCGACGGGGCGGCCAACGGCATATCGGTCGCCAACTTCAACGAAGGCGGCAGGCTGGCGACGATCAACGGCAATGTGATCCGCAACCTGTCGACCGAAGGCCCCTATGTGCCCGACGGGTTCGGGTTTGGCTGGGGTATCGGCGTGGAAGCCGATACCGCGGTCACCGGCAATGTTATCGACGAAGCGCCGCGCGCCGGCATCCTGATGGGCTGGGGGCCCTATCTTCGCGGGGTCGCCGCAACGGGGAATGTTGTTCGAAACAGCGCGCTCGGCGTTGCCGTCTCGGTCGTAGACGGCGTTCAGGGAATCCTGATCAATAACAATATCTTTCAAAACACACTGCGCGGAGCAGTTGTCGGGCATCGCTGGAGCGAGCGGGTAACCGGTGACCTCACGCAAGAGGGTGCCGACGCGTTCGACGAGTTGACGGTCAGCGGCAATACGGTGGTATAGGCCGCGCAGTAGCCGCGATCCGGCGATTTCTGGCGAAATACGAGATTAGAGAACAATCTCAACCTATTTAAAACTATACACTTTCACGCCGCAATAACGGCTGCACATCACGACAACGCATTTGTCACAGCAATCGTACCGACTTCGATACGGTTCCAGTTCTTCAGCGTGCGGTTAGCCTGCACAAGGAGTTTTTCGCGCACCATATCGTCGGTATCGAGAAACCGTGCCACCAGCGCCGTTACAACGGCGTCGACAGCACGCTTGGCTCCGTCATCGCATTTGACCGCGATTGATATGCCTTCTTGCGGAAGGACAGCGCAAAAGACGCCCTCGGCCCCGGTTTTGGCGAAGATTCGGCCCGGCAGCGTTTCCATGAGACGTGTGCAGGTGCGTTTGCTTCCGGCGACATAGTAGGGCCGCGCCATACAGGCATCGATCAGCCGGCGTGCCGCCCTGGCGCGGACAGGGCCGAGGCCTTGCCCTGCATTCATCTTGGCAAATCCCGCGGCAAGCGAGGTCAGGGGCACCGCATAGGTTGGTATCGAGCAGCCATCCGTTCCGCAATTGTCGACACCAAAATGATCGCTGGTCAGATCGGCCAGAATTTCCCGGATCATGATCTGAATCGGGTGGTCGTAGTTGACGTAGCCTGTTGGATCGACACCGAGATGGCAGGCGGCGCACACGAAACCGGCATGCTTTCCCGAGCAATTATTATGCAGCTGGCTGGGCTCGGAGCCGGACCTGGCAAGATCAATCATCGCGTCCTGGCTCATCGGCCAATGACAGCCGCATTCAAGCGCACTCTTGTCCTTACCGGTGGCCTTGAGCATATCGGCCGCAAGTGCCGCATGCCTGGGCTCACCGGAGTGGGAGGCGCATGCGAGCGCGAGTTCCCGATCGCCAAATCCGAGCGCATCGGCAGCGCCGCTTTCAACAAGCGCCAGTGCCTGCATCGCTTTGACCGCAGAGCGTGGAAACACAGGCTGATCGACGTTCCCGACAGAAAAGAGCGTTTTTCCATCCGCATCGACGGCAAGGGCTGAACCCCTGTGCCGGCTTTCGACACGCCCTCCCCTGGTGATTTCAACAACAACGGGATTGGTCATCAATTCGCCTCAAACTCTCATTCCATTTCCAATAGCGGGTGTTGTCTTTGCTGACAATCGCGGCTGGATGGGGGTTGTGAAACGGCTTTGGTGCCTGAACCAACGGTTTGTGCGAATGACCGGCCCTTTGGCATGGGAATCGCGTCCGGTGGATGTCTCAAGGCATCGGTAGACAACAGGCCGCGATTGAAGTGTAGTGGCAATTGCCAGTCCAACCCGGAGGAAAACGCATGTCCAGACTGATCGCCCTCTTTGGCGCTGCGGTGCTTTTTTTGAGCCCCGGCCTCGCGGCCGCGCAGCAAGCCGGCCAACCGGTCCCAGCCGCACCCACCATATCCTATGAGTATGTCCAGCAGGCAAGTTCCATGACGTTCGACGGCACGACGCTGACGCTTCGGGGCGTTGCACCGTCCACGATCTTCTTCAGCGACCGGCCCTATCGTACAGCCGGGCAGGTCTCGACTGGCCAGTTTGCCGAGCTCTGGAAGGCGCCCGGCGGGGCGTTTTCAGTCACGCCGCCCAATGCAGCCGTCTCGGTGCTCGGCAATGTCTCGGATGCGCCGGCCATCGTTGAGTTGACCAGCGCGGACATGGACGGTGTAGAACTCAAATACGGTGTGAAGATCATTTCGGGCAAACTGCCTGAGTCGGCTGACAATGTTGCCCTGTTTGTCGACCACGGCCCAAGGCCCTCCTCGGAACGCAATGTCGGCTATTACCCCTATCATCCGGTACCCGGACCCTATTGCTATCACGCACCCCAGGCGCCGGAATGCCATTATCATCCCTACCACCCTTATCACCCCTACTATCCGCCCTATCCCTATCACCCCTACTACTATCCGGGTGCAGCATTCGCGGCCGGAGCAGCGGTGGGCGCGGCAGCAGCAAACGCCAACCAACCGCAAACCTATATCTACCCGATCCCGGCAGGCCCCATCCCGGCGCACTGCTATATCAACAGCGCGCACACGCGGATGATCTGTTCGGTTCCGATCAACTAAGACGCTGTTTGTCAGTCAATGAGGGCCCGCCTGGCGGGCCCTTTTCATTTGCGGTTGCGGCGCTCCAGCGCGGCTTCCCAGCTGAGGGCATTGCCGACGATCTTTTCCAGATCGTCATATTGCGGCGTCCAGCCCAACCGATCCTTGATGAGATCGGAATTGGCAACAATACTCACTGCATCACCCGGACGCCGTTCCGCCAGTTTGACCTCGAAATCGCTGCCGCTGACCTGTTTGACCATATCGATCACCTCCAGGACAGAGCGGCCACGGCCATAACCGCAATTGGCCACCAGGTTTTCCTCAGATGATCGCAGGTGTTGAAGCGCCAGATAATGCGCCTCAACGAGATCAGTGACATGAATATAGTCGCGGATGCAGGTGCCGTCCGGCGTCCCGTAGTCAGTGCCGAAAACCTCCATGAAGGGCCTTTTGTTCAGCGCCGCCTGGGTCGCCACCTTGATCAGGTGCGTGGCGTTTGGTGTGGACTGGCCGGTCCTGCCGTTCGGATCGGCGCCTGCCACGTTGAAATAGCGCAGGCACGCATAGCGCAGCGGATGGGCCGCAGCCGCATCGCGCAGCATGATTTCGGTCATCAGCTTGGAGGTGCCATAGGGCGATTCCGGGCTGGCGGGCGCGCTTTCGGCGACCGGAGCCATGCCATCCGGTGTTCCGTAGACCGCGGCGGTCGATGAGAAGATAAAGTGCGACACGCCGGCCTTGACGCAAGCCTCCATCAGGGCGCGCGATTTGACCGTGTTGTTGAGATAATAGCCCAGCGGGTCTGTTACCGACTCGGGCACAACGATCGAACCGGCAAAATGAAAGACGGACTGGATATCGTGACGCTTCAGCAGCGGGCCGATGAAGTCCGGATCGCCAATATCGCCGATGTTGAGATTGGCTTCGGGCGGCACCGCCCAGTCGAACCCGGTCGACAGGCGATCGGCCACGACGACCTCTTCCCCGGCATCCAGCAACCGCCAGACCATGTGGCTGCCGATATAGCCGGCTCCGCCGGTTACGAGAACAGTCATCCTATCTCTCCGCTGTCATACCCCGAATCAACGCGCCTTGGTTAGCACAGGGGGTCTGCAGCGGCGAGAGACTTCTCTAGCGCACCCGTTCCATAATGGAGACGTAATTGGCGACAGCCGCACCGCCCATATTGAAGATGCCGCCGAGGGTTGCGCCATCCACCTGGATATCTCCGGCCTCGCCGCAGAGCTGCATGGCGGTCAGCGCGTGCATTGAAACGCCGGTTGCCCCGATCGGATGGCCCTTGGCCTTTAGCCCACCGGACGGGTTGACCGGCAGGCGTCCATCCTTGGCTGTCTCGCCGGACATGGCCAGGGCGCCGCCCTCACCGCGCTTGGCAAGGCCCATGGCTTCATATTCGATCAGCTCGGCAATGGTGAAACAGTCGTGCGTTTCGACGAAGGACAGATCGTCCAGCGCGACCCCGGCACTTTTGAAGGCCCGCTTCCAGCCTTCTTCACAACCTTCGAAGAGCAGGATGTCGCGCTTCGACATGGGCAGGAAATCCTGCACATGTTCGGCCGCGCGGAACATGACCGCGCGGGGCGCATGCATCGCCGTTTCAAGGTCGGTCAGCATGATGGCTGCGGCTCCGTCGGAGACCAGCGAACAGTCCGTGCGTTTCAGCGGCCCGGCAACAAAGGGGTTTTTCTCACTTTCATTGCGACAGAACTCATAGCCGAGATCCTTGCGCATCTGCGCATAGGGATTGCCAACACCGTTCTTGTGGTTTTTTGCCGCCAGCATCGCCAGCGCATCGGACTGGTCGCCGTGGCGCTGGAAATAGGCGTGGGCGATCTGGCCGAAGACGCCGGCAAAACCGGCCGGAATATCGCCGTCCTCGGGCAGATAGGAGGCTTTCTTGAGGTTCTCGCCAATTTCGGGACCGGGTGTCTTGGTCATCTGCTCGACGCCAACAACAAGGACGTTGCGCGCCTTGCCGGCCTTGATCGAATTCATGCCTTGATGGATCGCCGCCGAACCGGTCGCGCAGGCATTTTCAACCCGTGTCGCCGGCTTGAAACGGAGCCTGTCATCGGCCTGCAGTACAAGGCTGGCTGTGAAATCCTGCCTGCTGAAGCCGGCATTGAAGTGACCCAGAACGATCTCGTCGACATCCTGCGGTTCCACGCCTGCATGCTCCATCGCCTGCGAGGCCACGCCGACAATCAGGCTTTCCACCGTCTCGTCTTCGTGCTTGCCGAATTTCGAATGTGCCCAACCGGTAATACATGCCGTCATAACTTTGCCTCCGCCTTTTGCGCAGCCTCCCATAGCCTTGCGCCCTATCGATCATCTTCAGCATCAGCTGCTCAGACCGGACTGCCGGCCAGGGTGTGGCCAACAATATTGTTCAACGCTTAACAATTTCAATGGCCGAACGCAACCGGAATTGTTGCAGCGCACAGTTGATTGTGCGCCGCCAAAACTCAGTAGCCGCTGATCGCCTTGACCTCGAGGAAATCCTCAAGCCCCCAACGTCCGCCCTCGCGGCCATTGCCGGACTGTTTGTAGCCACCAAAGGGGCTGCCGGCCGGGCGTTGAGCGCCGTTGATCTGCACCATGCCGGCGCGCAGGCTTTTCGCCACGCGGCGGGCTTTCGCCTGATCCTGCGTCTGGACATAGGCGGCCAGCCCGTAGGGCGTGTCGTTGGCGATGGCGATGGCCTCTTCCTCGCTGTCGAACGGGATCATTGCGAGGACGGGACCGAACACCTCCTCACGGGCGATGGTCATATCGTTGGTGACATCGGCGAAGACCGTCGGGCGGACAAAGTATCCGCGGTTCAGCCCGTCGGGACGGCCCGGACCACCGGCGACAACCCGCGCGCCCTCATCCATAGCTTTGTTGATAAGCCCCTGCACTTTTTCAAACTGTGCTTCGCTGACCAATGGACCGATGTGGCGTCCCTCACTTTGCGGATCGCCGACTTCGACCTTGCCGGCATATTCGCCGGCCAGCGCAACGGCATCGTCATAGACGGATCGCTGAACCAGCATACGCGTCGGCGCGTTGCAGGACTGACCGGTATTGCCCATGCAACCGAAAACGCCCTGCTTGATGGCCATGTCCAGATCGGCATCCTCAAAAACGATGTTGGGCGATTTTCCACCCAGTTCGAGCGTCACACGCTTGACGGATTCGGCGGCGGCGCGAGACACAGCGGCGCCGGCCCGCGTCGAACCGGTAAAGGACATCATGTCGATATCGGGGTGCCGGGACATGGCTTCGCCGACAACTGCACCCTCGCCATTGACGAGATTGAAGACGCCCTTTGGAAAGCCTGCCTCATCCACCATTTCGGCAAAGACCATGGCCGAAAGCGGCGCGATCTCGCTTGGTTTCAGGACACAGGTGCAGCCGACGGCAAGCGCCGGAACAACCTTCAGCGCAATCTGGTTGACCGGCCAGTTCCATGGCGTAATCAGGCCGCAAACACCGATCGGCTCGTGAACGATATGCTCGCCTTCGCCGTTAAAGTCTTCCTCGAAGTGATATTCGGAGAGTGCGTTCAAAAACCCCTCAACGTGGAAGGGACCGGAACCCGCCTGAGCGCCGCGCGCCAGGTTGATCGGCGCACCCATTTCGGCTGAAACCGCCTGCGCCATATCTTCATTGCGCGCCAGCATGATATCCAGAAGCTTTTCGATCAGCGCCTTGCGCTCCTCGACGCTGGTCTTGCTGTAGGTCTCAAACGCCCGCCCCGCCGCAGCGACGGCGCGATCGACATCGGCCTGCGAGCCAAGAGAGATGACGGCACAGGCTTCTTCCGTCGCCGGGTTGATCACGTCAAACTCGTTGGGAACTGCCGGTGCAACCCATTCTCCGTCGATGTAGAAATCCGTTTTCTTCTGCATGCGCGCCTCCCGCGTTTACAACATATCGGTGCATATGGATTAACCGGTTCACCGCCAAAATCAATCGGACAAACGCCACCCGTTTTCGTGAAGGCCGAACTATTTTAATGCCGGCCGTTCGAAGGACATGGTGAATGCCGATCAGCGCTTCAGATTTTTATTGAACGGCCGACCAATAAAAAATATTATGATGCGACAGACAAACCGTGCCAGCCGGCCGGTGCGGAGAATATCGCGATGCGCGACAGGCCCAACATCCTCATCATCATGGTTGACCAGCTGAACGGAACGCTGTTCCCGGACGGCCCGGCGGACTGGCTTCATGCGCCCAATCTCAAGGCGCTGGCGGAACAGTCTGCGCGTTTTTCCAACAACTACACGGCTTCGCCGCTTTGTGCGCCCGGCCGCGCGTCTTTCATGTCAGGCCAGTTGCCGAGCCGCACGCGCGTCTATGACAACGCGGCTGAATTTGCGTCGGATGTGCCGACCTTCGCCCATCATTTGCGGACATGCGGCTACTACACCTGCCTTTCCGGCAAGATGCATTTTGTCGGCCCGGACCAGCTCCACGGCTTTGAAGACCGACTGACAACGGACATCTATCCGGCGGACTTCGGTTGGACGCCGGATTACCGCAAACCGGGGGAACGGATCGACTGGTGGTATCACAATCTCGGCTCAGTCACCGGTGCGGGCATCGCCGAAATCACCAATCAGATGGAATATGATGACGAGGTTGCGTTTCACGGGGTGCAAAAGCTCTACCAGCTTGCACGATCCGCCGAAGACGAGGAAGCGCGCCCCTGGTGTCTGACCGTCTCCTTCACCCACCCGCACGATCCTTACGTGGCTCGGAAAAAGTACTGGGACCTTTACGAGGACTGCCCTCACCTGGAGCCGGAAGTCGCACCGATCGCTTATGAGGATCAGGATCCGCACTCGCAGCGCATCTATCTCGCCAACGATTATCGCAGCTTCGACATCACAACTGAGCATGTCCGCCGGGCGCGACGCGGCTATTTCGCCAACATCTCCTATCTCGACGACAAGGTCGGTGAACTGATCGATGTGCTCGAGACGACCCGGATGCGTGACGATACGGTGGTCGTCTTCTGCTCGGACCATGGCGATATGCTCGGAGAACGCGGCCTGTGGTTCAAGATGAATTTCTACGAGGGATCGTCGCGCGTTCCGCTGATGATTGCCGGACCCGGCATCAAGGCGACGCGGATCGCCGCACCGGTCTCCAATATGGACATCACACCGTCACTCGCAGACCTAGCGGGCGCGAATATGAAGGCCGTTGCCCCATGGACTGATGGCGAGAGCCTGCTGCCGATCATTTCCGGCTCTGAGCGGACGGCTCCGGTCCACATGGAATATGCGGCTGAAGGCTCTTACGCGCCGCTCGTCTGCATCCGGGACAGCCAGTACAAATACGTTCATTGCGAACTCGACCCGCCGCAGCTCTTTGATCTCGCAGCCGACCCGCAGGAACGCACCAACCTTGCCGATGATCCCGCGCACCGCGACGTCGCGGACCGGCTGTCCGCAGCGGTGCGCAAACGGTGGAACATGAAACGTTTCGACGCGGATGTGCGCGAAAGCCAGGCGCGGCGCTGGGTGGTCTATGAGGCACTGCGCAACGGCGCTTACTACCCGTGGGACTACCAGCCACTGCAACGGGCCTCTGAACGTTACATGCGCAACCACATGGACCTCAACGATCTGGAAGACAAACAGCGCTATCCGCGCGGGGAATAGGAAAACGGCCATGAAGGCACAACCCGAGGCATCACATTTCATCAACGGCGCCTTTGTCGAGGACACAGATGGCGCGGTGATCGATTGCATTTATCCGGCCACCGGCGAGGTCATCGCGCGGCTGCATTCCGCCACGCCTGCGATCATCGAACAGGCCATTGTGTCGGCCTTGGATGGCCAGAAGATCTGGGCGGCGATGACCGGAACCGAGCGTGGACGCGTCCTGCGCCGTGCCGCCGATATGATCCGCGAGCGCAACCAGACGCTTTCCGAGCTTGAAACCTACGACACCGGCAAGCCATTGCAGGAAACGCTGGTTGCCGACGCGACATCGGGCGCCGATGCGCTTGAGTATTTCGGCGGGCTGGCAGCCGCAATCAATGGCGAACACATCGATCTCGGCGGTGATTTTGTCTATACGCGGCGCGAACCGCTTGGCCTGTGCGTCGGGATCGGCGCGTGGAACTATCCGACACAGATCGCCTGCTGGAAAGGTGCACCGGCGCTCGCCTGCGGCAATGCCATGATCTTCAAGCCGTCCGAGACAACGCCGCTCTGCGCGCTGGAAATCGCCAGCATCCTGCATGAGGCGGGCCTGCCGTCGGGCGTCTACAATGTGGTTCAGGGTTACGGCGATGTCGGTGCAACGCTGACTACGCACCCGCAGGTCGACAAGGTGTCCCTCACAGGATCCGTGCCGACGGGCCAGAAGGTCATGGCAGCCGCAGCGGCCGGTATTCGCCATGTCACCATGGAGCTTGGCGGCAAATCGCCCCTCATCGTGTTCAATGATGCCAATGTCGAGGACGCCGTCGGCGGGGCTCTACTTGGCAATTTCTATTCCAGCGGCCAGGTCTGCTCCAACGGCACGCGGGTCTTCGTACAGGAAGAGCTGATGGATGCGTTCACAGAGCGTCTGATTGCGCGCACCGAGGCCATCAGGATCGGCGATCCGCAGGACGAGGCGACACAGATGGGTCCGCTCGTCAGCGCCGCGCAGCGCGACAAGGTCATAGACTATATCGGGATTGGCGAGGCCGAGGGCGCAAACCTTGCAACAGGCGGCAAGGAATTGACCCTTCAGGGCATGGAAAACGGCTTCTTTGTCGAGCCGACGGTCTTTACCGGCGTCACCGACGACATGCGCATCGCCCGCGAGGAAATCTTCGGACCGGTGATGAGCGTCTTGACCTTCAAGGACGAGGATGAGGTCATTGCCCGCGCAAACGATACCGAATTCGGCCTTTCGGCAGGTGTCTTTACGCAGAACCTTTCGCGAGGGCACCGTGCCATCGCTCAGCTCAAGGCCGGAAGCTGCTGGATCAACACCTATAATCTGGCGCCGGTCGAGGCACCGTTCGGGGGCTACAAGAAGTCCGGCGTCGGACGCGAGAACTCACGGGCAGCCATCGAATATTACAGCCAGATCAAGAGCGTCTACGTGGCGACCGGGCCCGTCGACAGCCCCTATTAACGGCAGCGGACAGACAAAGATGCAGGCGGATTTCATCATTATCGGTTCCGGCTCCGCCGGATCGGCCATGGCAAACCGGTTGTCGGAAGACCCCGCAAACTCGGTCATCGTCATAGAATATGGCGGCAGCGATGTCGGGCCTTTTATCCAGATGCCGGCGGCGCTCTCCTACCCGATGAATATGGGTATTTACGACTGGGGTTACCGGACCGAACCGGAACCGCACCTCGGAGGGCGTGTGCTCGCCGCGCCGCGCGGCAAGGTGATCGGCGGTTCGTCCTCGATCAACGGCATGGTCTATGTGCGCGGTCACGCCGAAGACTTCGACACATGGCAAGAGCAAGGCGCGGATGGCTGGTCCTTTGCGGATGTGCTGCCGTATTTCCAGAAGATGGAAACGTCGCATGGCGGCCAGAATGGCTGGCGAGGCCATTCCGGACCGCTGCATGTAAAGAGAGGCACACGTGACAATCCTCTCTTTCAGGCGTTTATCGAGGCAGGCGCACAGGCCGGCTTTGAACTGACTGAGGACTACAACGGCGAGAAGCAGGAAGGCTTCGGCCCGATGGAGCAGACCATCTATCGCGGCAAACGCTGGTCGGCTGCAAACGCCTATCTTAAACCGGCCCTGAAACGCCCCAATCTTCGTCTGGTCAAGGGACTGGCACGCCGCATCGTCATCGAGAATGGTCAGGCCACCGGCGTGGAAATTCAGCGCAATGGCAAGCCCGAAATCGTCAAGGCCAACCGTGAGGTGATTGTCGCGGCGTCGGCATTCAATTCACCGAAACTGCTGATGCTGTCCGGAATCGGCCCTGCCGGACATCTGAAGGAACACGGCATTGAGGTTGCGGCCGACCGGCCGGGTGTCGGGCAGAACCTGCAGGATCACCTGGAGCTCTACGTGCAGCAGGAATGCACGCAGCCGATCACGCTCTATTCCAAGATGAACCTTATTTCCAAGGGACTTATCGGCGCCGAATGGCTGTTCTTCAAATCCGGCATCGGGGCGACGAACCACTTTGAAGCGGCGGCCTTCCTGCGCTCCCGCCCGGGCGTCAGATATCCCGATATACAGTATCACTTTTTGCCGGTCGCAATCCGCTATGACGGAACCGCCCCGGTGGAGGCACATGGCTTTCAGGCGCATGTCGGCCCGATGCGCTCGAAGTCTCGCGGCAATGTCAGGCTGCGGTCAGCAGACCCGGACGCCGCGCCGGTCATCCGCTTCAACTATATGAGCGATCCGTCGGACTGGGAGGATTTTCGCCACTGCATCCGCCTGACGCGGGACATCTTCTCCCAGTCAGCCTTCGATGGGTTTCGCGGCAGGGAAATCGCGCCGGGTGAGGATGCACAATCCGACGATGAGCTGGACGCGTTCATCACCGAACACGCTGAAAGCGCCTATCATCCTTGCGGCACTTGCCGCATGGGCCGCGCTGACGATCCCATGAGTGTCGTCGACCCGAGATGCCGGGTGATCGGCGTTGATGGACTGCGTGTCGCCGATTCGTCAGTCTTTCCAATGATTACCAATGGAAACCTCAACGCGCCATCGATCATGGTCGGAGAAAAGGCATCGGATCATATTCTGGAGCGACAGCCCCTGCCCCGCTCCAATCTCCAGCCGTGGATCAATCCGAACTGGGAATTGTCGGACCGGTAGGCCGATCGGCCTACCGGCATTTTCAAAACCTGGTCACTGACCCCGGAATTTGACATCTCAACGCTTGAAATTCCGGTTTGAAATGGTTAGTGCAGGGTCCGGTTGCGTCGGTTCGGTGCAACCCTGCTGGGGCGTAGCCAAGCGGTAAGGCAGCGGTTTTTGGTACCGCCATGCGCTGGTTCGAATCCAGCCGCCCCAGCCATCATCTCAAGCGGCAACTTCTATTTGGCGACGCACCGGTATCTGTTTGCGCCGACCTTCTTGATCTTTTTGTTCTTGCCGCATTTGCATTTTCCCTTCCGGATCTTGCCGCCCTTGCAGATCATTTTCGGATTGGTCCTGACCGCGGGGTTGGCGCGCGCCGGTTTCTTCTTCACCGGATTGCATACAAACCGCGACGCCTTGACCTTCTTGCGCTTGGTGTTTTTGGGGCAGATGCATTTGCCTTTCTTCACCTTGCCGCCCTTGCAGACAATCGGGTTTGTCCGTTTTGGCGCGGCACTGCTGCCGGCGGACGTACTCTGACCCGCGGTTTCTGCTTTGGCCCCGCTTTTCTTATCGGCTTTGGCGCCCGAGCCCGGGTTTGTCCGCTTGGGACAGGAGACTTTCACCTTGGCCCATTTGGAGCGGATGCCGCTCGATCCCTTGATCTGCGCCTTGAAGCTGCGCTCCATATCGTAGCCGACATTCAGCACCCTCTGGCCCACCAGCTTGTACTGGCCGTTTTTGAGGATCGTCTCGAGCTCCTTCTCATAGACGACCTTGCCGTTCTTTCGAACGATCTGATAGGTCGCCTTGCCGGGACCACTGGTGGTGAATGTGGCGGTTTCCCAGACCTTCTTCGGGCATTGACCGACATCGGCCACATTGTATTTCAGGTCGGAGAAATAGATCTCGAAGGGCACGCACTCGATATTCACCACTTTCATGCCGCTCAGGCCGCCGCCATGGACCTTGATGCGGAACTGGTTGCCGCCGGCCTTTGCCTCGACAACGTCCTGCCGGTTGATCTCCCATTGGTCCGGTCCGTGCGAGATCGGAACATGTCTTGCCTTGATCTCGACTGTTTTCAGGACCTTCGCATTGCGGATGATATCAAACTTCGCAGTTGCCGGGCGATGGTAGACAATCCGTGTCTTGATGGTTGTCTTGCGAGGACAGGCATTGCCTCCCCGCGGCTCGACATCCAGCTTGACTTCCACCGGTTCGGCGTCCGGTTCCATGGACGGATAAGGCACGCACTCCACGTTGAAGCGCACCTCCTTGTGCGCATTGACATCGCCGCCGGCAAAGTCGTCCCGCGGGCCGGATGCAGAAATGAACTCGTTGACATTGCGCTTGCGGCTGTTGGCGCTGAGGGTGAGCTGGTAAGGCCAGGTGAACTGCCTGCGCACCCTCGGACCCCGATCAAGGTACTGGTTACACGCGTTGATGATCTGATCTCCGAACGGAACCACCGCAATCCCGCTACTGGTGGTGTTCGGTATCTTGGAGGCATCGAATACGGCCTGCCCTTTGTAGCTCCACTCATTATCAACACCACCCCACCAGGATGCCAGCAGCGGATGGTTCCCGCAAACAGTGCTGTTGCACTGGCCCAGGAACATGCCGGCATTGAGGATGTAGCCGCGCCGCTCGAGGTCGATTTTGGCGTTGACCGAGAAGATGACATTACCTCCGGCGATTGAGTCCCAGCGTTCTCCGCTGGATGAAATGACGCGGATCGTATTCACATGGGAGACGTTAAAACGTTTCCCCTTGACCCTGGCATTGTCTTCAGCGAGCGATTGTCCTGCCGTCGCACCGTTCAGCAAAGCAAGGACGGCGACGTATGCAAGAAACTTTCCGCCACGCTTTGGCCAATGACCTAAGAATCCGGTTGATTCGCGGGCCGCGGCACCGCGACCCTTCAATGAGATTGTGTAACCCATCATCCGTCTCCCCGCCTCAGCCCGCTATGTCCTGGCCCTTGCAGGTGTAGACGATCCGGGTTCTCGGATTGTCGTCACCACTGCCCTGGCGCTTGATATCCACGTCAAGGACGGTCGTATCGGCATTGGGAAAATTGGGGCACTGTATCCAGGCCGTCCGGCACTTGTAGCGCACAATGACCGGCACACCTGACATATTGACGGTCTTCTTTCCGAAACGCTTAAAGCCCGAGACGCATGTCGCCTTGAAGCTGCTTGACGTAAATCCGGAGGCCTGGGCCTTGGATGGCGACAAGAGATCATCCGTCAAGGCGCCGGCAAGGCTGCCGGAAACAAAGGCGGCAGCGGCCATTGTGAGTAAGGTTTTCCTGGTCATGTTCGGTCTCCTCATCAGTTTGCCGGAAAAGGATGTCAGCGCTTGCGAGGATGAAGAATCCCCCATGTGAGGGGGTGCCGATCATGATGGAGGCCTGTAAAAATTGACCATCCAAAGATGGTGGGAACAGGCGCAATGTTAACTGAGAAACAGTCAAGGACCGGGACGATCGCGGCAATAGTATTGGCGGCATTTATAGCCACCCCGGAATTCACCAAGGCAGCACCGGACTGCAAACCCGGTCAGTACACATCGACGGGAGCTGCAACCTCGCGGGATCTGGCGGCGCGAAATGCCGTCCTGAAGCTGCGCAAGCGGGCAGCTCCGAAATATGGCGTGATCAAATCCTCGGACATTGATACCGTTTGTAAAAAGGGCGTTTTGTGGAACTGTACGGCCACGATTCAACCGAAGGGCTGTCCATGAGCGGAACAGATAATCAAATGACCGACAAGGCGGACACGACTGCGTCCGACGGCAACCCGTTTCCATTCCGGCCCTATCTTGTCAGCCATGCCTGCGGAGGTCTGACGGTTTTTCTTCTGGCCCTGTTGCTGGATAACATCCTGCTCGCCTTCGGCTTCTCCCTGTCCGCTTGGAAAGGCGCCGTCTATACGGCTTGCGTCGGCTTTATCCTCTCTGTGCTTCTTGCCCCTTTGATCTGGCGGATCGGACTTGTCACCGGCCCCCATTATATCCTCGGGGGCCTTGCCCTCTTCGTCCCGGCCACGCTTGTATCCAGCCTCGTGATCTCGCAATTCGAAAGCATCATGATCCTGTTGCCCGGAGGCGATACGATCGGCAGCGCCAGTCAGAAATGGGCCATCACGGCCTATGTGCGTATTGCCCGCGCGGCGATCCTGTTTCCCTGCTACCTCTTTGCCTTCTGGCTGGTCTATCATCGCCTTTTCGGCCTGAGCGCCTGGAGACCGGCGTCCAGCCGTTAGATACTGAACGGTGTTTTGACCTCAAACATGTGACATGACAGACAGCCTATCCAGACTTCAGCCAAGCGACGTACTTCTGGTGTCACAAGCCGCCTCGCCAGAACGGGTCAGGCAGTTGCTGCTCGTCTCGGCCATCCGGGAGGGCTGGATCGCCCTTCTGGTCAACTTCAATATGGCGATCTTCTTTGGCGTCATATTGCTTACTTCAGGCATCGACCCGCTGGATGCCATGATCTTTCTCGGTATCCAGATCGGGGCGTCCTCCTTCACAATCCTGTTGTGGATCTACCTCCTGATGCAGCCTGAGGACACGGTTATCCGGTCCGAGACGAAAATGAACCTGCTGGTTCTGCTGGGGGACAGCGTCGTCATGGCCGGCTGGGGCTGCGGCGTGCTTCTGCTTTACGGCATTGACGATTTCGACAGGACCGTAACGCTCATCCTGCTTTTGATCGCCGCCGGCATCGCATCGGCAGCTTTGTCTGCCAAGCTGATCAATGTCCTTCTCTGCGGCAGGGGTATTTTATTCCTGCCCAGCTTTATTTTCCTGATCTTGCAACAACCGCCGCTTTGGGGCCTGCATGCCGGAATTCTGGTGTTCGGATTCTTTATCTCGGTCGGCGTCGGCTATGCGGCCCATATCCAGCATCTGCGCGTTGCCAGTTTGAATATGTATCTTCGTGAAACGCACGAAGCCCTCGCGGTTTCATTGGACAACGAGAAGCAGAGCGCCAGCCGCAGCCTGGCCGATGCAGCCCTGCGCGAGCAGTTCCTGCGCTCCGTCACGCATGATCTTCGCCAACCGATCAACGCGTTGCAGCTTTTTCTTGACGAATTGTCCCGGCTCGGCATCGAACAAATCCGGAAAATCGTCGATGCGTCTACAAGCTGCGTACGATCGGCCAATACGATTATCGAAAGCGTCGCGCAACTGGCCTGGATCAACAACGGCACGCCGACACCACGACTTGCCCCTTTCCCGCTCATGCCGCTGCTTGAACAGGTCGGAGACGAAATCCGGCCGATGGCTGAAGAAAAAGGTCTCGACCTGCGCATCGTCAAGACAAGTGCAACCGCGCTTGCCGATCAGGCTTTCATGGAGCGCATCTTGCGTAACCTTGCTCATAATGGCCTGCAATATTGCGAAACCGGCAAGATCCTTGTCGGCGTTCGCCGCAGGGCAAACGGCCTCCTGGAAATCTGTGTCGGCGATACCGGTCCCGGAATTGCTGAAGAGGATGTGGAAACCGTTTTCAGGGCCTATCATCGGAGGGCAAATGCCGGCGGGCAGACCACCGGCAATATCGGCCTTGGCCTGACAATCGTACGCGACCTTGCCGAGGCAATGGGCGGCTCGGTGCGCGTTTCAAGCAAACTGCAACACGGCTCACTCTTTGGCGTGACGATCCCGGCAGGCACCTCAATACAGCAGAAAGGGCCTCAAAGGCTGGAAGGCGTGAATATTCTTGTTGTCGATGATGACGCCGACTTTGCTCGCCATCTGCGGGCGCGCCTGTCAGAGAGCGGTGCGCGGGTGACTATGATCAATGACCAGGACGCCATCCGCGACCTTATGCAGGACACCTTGCCCAATCACGACGTGGTCATTCTGGATTATGATCTGGGCGATGCCGGCACCGCTGCACAATTCCTTGCCGGCAAGGATTTATCCGAAACGCAGCGAACACTGGTTTTGACCAACAGTCCGGACATCGCACGCAGCGAACTGCGGGGTCCGGACACACCTGTAATCCTTCCAAAATCCGCCAGCGAGGCAAGGCTGATAGCGGCGATCGGAACACTGCTCGTTCGCAAAGAGCCCGTCTAGCCAAGGCCCATTTGCCGCGTGAATTCAATTGCTTCGACACGGTTACGCAATCCAAAGCGCGTGAAGATATCCTTCAGATGCGACTTTACCGTTTCCGGAGATATCTCCAGAAGCCGCCCGATCTCCTTGTTGGAAAATCCCTTGCTGACCAGCGCCAGAACCTCGACCTGACGGGGTGTCAGCCCCTTGATCTGCGGCACGGAAAACTCGCTCAACTGACCATTGCCGCCTTGGCCGGGTCCCGACAATGTCTGCCGGATAACGGAAAGCAGCTTGTCCGGCGCGGTATGTTTCTGGACAAAGTCCGAAGCACCGGCGGCAATGGCGATATCCCTGTCGGCAACACTGACCGAAGAACTCAGAACAAGGATGGGAAGGCCTGCGCTGACGGCGCGTATCTGTGCCAGGGTCTCGGTTACCTCGAAGCCGGGGATATAAAAATCCAGAATGGCGAGGCTGAAAGACGTGCCCTGCGACACGGCGCTGAGGAACTGGTCGGGACCGGTAAAGCTTTCAACGACAACCTCGTCGCCGAGCCGCGCAAGCACCAGTTCCAGCCCGGCGACAAAAAGCCGGTGATCATCGATGACCGCGATACGCTGTTCCATGGGCTCGCTTCTGATCGTACCAAAAGGCAGACGGCTGCCTCTCCAACCTTATTCTTAGAAACCCGGCTAAGGAACGGCCATCCCCCACATTGGGGGTCAGCGTCCCCTGATCCTCGGATCGAGCGCGTCGCGCAGACCGTCACCGATATAGTTGACGCTGAGCACTGTCAGAGAGATGGCAAGGCCCGGCCACAACACCCGCTCCGGGTATTGCTGCAGATAATCGGTGGAATCGAACAATAGCCTGCCCCAGGTCGGAAAGTCGGACGGAAAGCCGAGGCCAAGGAACGACAATGCGGATTCGGTGATGATCGCATTGGCGATCCCCAGTGTTGCCGACACAGTGATGGGTGACAAAACATTGGGCAGGATATGGCGCAGGATCATGCGGCGCGAGGGCGTTCCGATGGATCGGGATGCAATCACGAATTCCCGCTCTTTCAGCGCCAGGACATCGCCGCGCACGATGCGTGCCGTCTGCATCCATGATGTGATGCCGATGACGAAGACGATCAGCATGAAGATACCCGTCTCCGGTCCGAAGGCGGCGCGCAACGTGTCGCGGAAGAGCATGATGATGACAAGCAAAAGAGGGAGCAGCGGCAGTGCCAGGAACAGATCCGTCAGACGCATCAGCGGACCATCAAGGCGTTTGAAATAGCCGGCCACGACGCCGATAGCGGCGCCGAGGAACAAAGCCAGGAGCATTGCGGTAATGCCAACCGCCATGGAGACCTGCCCGCCCATCAGGACGCGGGCGAGCGTATCGCGGCCAAGCTGATCCGTACCGAAGGGATGTGCAAAGCTCGGACCCTGATTGCGGGCGCGTATGTCGATATATTGCGCGTCAATGGTCCAGATGAACGGACCGAGCGTGACGGCCAGCACCACGAAGAGGAAGAACGCCATGCCGATGACCGCGCCGCGATGGGTGCGGAACTGTTCCCACACATTGCGCCATTGCGATTGCGGCGGACGGGCGGCGGCGAGTGAATCTGGCGTCACGTCAGTCATAGCGAATCCTCGGATCCAGAATGCCGTAGAGAATATCGGCAACGAGATTGAACAGGATGATGAGCACCGCGAAGATGAAAGTCAGCGTCTGCACGGTCGGCAGGTCACCGCCCTGAATGGAAATGATCAGGAGCTGGCCGAGGCCGTTCACCTTGAAGACCTGCTCGGTGATGATGGCGCCGCCGAAGATCTGCGGCACACCGAGCGCAATGACGGTTACGACGGGGATCAGCGAGTTGCGTAATACGTGGATCATCACCACCGAACGTTCGCGAAGGCCCTTGGCCCGTGCGGTCCGGACGTAGTCCTGATTGAGATTTTCGAGCATCGAGGCGCGCATGAAACGGCTGATCTGAGCCGCATTGAAGAGCGCCAGCACCGAGACCGGCATGATCATCTGTTTGACCTGGAACCAGAAGCTCGACCAGTCGGTCACCTGGTGAGTGGTGTCGTAGATCGACGGGAACCAGCCGAGCCACACCGAAAAGATGACGATCACCAGCACCCCGGTAAAGAAGGTCGGCACGGAAAACCCGACCATGGAGATGAAGGTCCCGATCTGATCGAACCAGCTATATTGCCGGTAGGCCGAGATGATGCCGATCGGCATGGCGATGAGGACGCCGAGAATGTAGGACATGCCAACAACCCAAAGGGTTTGCGGCATGCGCTCGACGATGAGATCGACGACAGGCGAGCGGGTTTGCCAGCTCAGAACGCGCAGCCGGTCGCCCGAACCCCATCCGAACCATTGCTCGAGCATGTTGAGCGGTTCGTTGATAAAGAACTGCTTGCACCACAAGAGATAGCGAATGTAGATCGGATCGCCGAGACCAAGAGACTGGCGTATCTTCTCACGCACTTCCGGCGGGATGGTCAGAGGCAGGTTGGCTGTCGGATCGCTCGGCGCCAGATCAAGAAGCAGGAATATGATCAGGCTGATGGCGATCAGCGTCGGGATCGCCAGCAGAAGCCGGCGAATTGTATAATTGAACATCGTACCAACGTTTCAGATCGAAGGTCGGCAGCCGCCCCGGCAAGCCGGAGCGGCTACGAACGATTACTGGGTCTTGGTGCGATGCCAGTCTGCGGCATTCCAGAGTTCGGAATCCCAGACATTCATGATGACGCCGCCCAGGGCGTTGGAGTGGGCGGAGACACGGCCCCGGTCTACCAGCGGCAGGATGATGTATTCCTGCATGAGCTTGTCGTTCATGGCTTTTGCCAGTTCGGCACGGTCCTCAAGCTTGCCCGTCTGAGCCATTTTGGCGACGAGTGCGTCATACTCTTCCGTGCAGTAGCGCGGCATGTTGTTGCCCTGCCACTGGGTTTCAGGCGTCGGCGCCTGTTTGCATTCCCAGTTGGCCATATAGGCTTCCGGGTCGGTGCCGTCGAAGTTGTTGGCGTACATCTCCACGTCCGCATAGAACTTCTGGAACGTATCCGGGCTGCCCGGATCGCCGCCAAAGAAGACTGAGGCATCGATGTTGCGCAGTTCGGTTTCGATGCCGATATCGGCCCACCACTGCTTGATCAAAGCCTGGAAATCCTGACGCACGGCGTTGGTTGACGTCTGGTAGAGGATGGAAAGACGCACGCCGTCCTTGGCGCGGATACCATCGCCACCGACAACCCAGCCCGCATCGTCAAGCAGCTTCATGGCGCCTTCAACGTCCTGCGTGAGGCAGGCATCGTTGGCCGTGGACTTGTAGATTTCCGGTGCGGGCAGAACATTACAGCTTGGGCGGCCGGCCGTGCCGTACCCGATCTCCACAAGCAGATCGCGGTCGATTGCCATGGACAGAGCCTGGCGAACGGCGATATCCGACAGGAACGGATGCGGATGTTTCTTGGTCGAGCGTTCATCGCCCAATGCCGGGTTCGGATCCGTCAGGTTGATCATGATACGTTCAACCAGCGTTCCAAAAGCCGACACGACCTTGCCCTTGCCGGCAGCCTCCATGGCGGACAGGACGTCCGGGGCAAGCTGCATGTTCCAGGCATAGTCGAACTCGCCTGTTTCAAGGACCGAGCGCGCAGCCGATGCAGTATCGCCACCACCCTTGAATGTCACGCTGGCAAAAGCCGGCTTTGCCGGATCGCGATAGTTCGGATTGGCTTCCATGGAAATGACGTCGTTCGGACGGAAATCGGTCACACGGAACGGTCCGGTTCCGATCGGGCCGAAATTGGCATCGGTGCATTCCGGTGCCTTGGCGCCGAGACAGTCAGCGAACTGCGCGGCCTGAATAACCGGTGCCTGCGCGCCGACGAACGGGCCATAAGGGAATGGTTTCGGAACACCGAACTCGACGGTCACGGTGCGGTCATCGACGATCTTCACATCGGTGACGTCATTGTATTTTTCACTCTGCGCGCAACCGCCGGCAGGGTCGGCGCAATATTTCCAGGTAAAGGCAATGTCCGCAGAGGTCACAGGTGTGCCATCTGACCAGAGGAGGCCCTCCTTGAGCTTCCACGTAATCGATTTCAAATCAGACGATACGCCGCCATTGTCGACCGTTGGCACGGTATCCACCAGCCACGGCACCATATTGCCGTCCTGGTCGTAGCGGGCGAGCGGCTCGACAACCAGCGAGGCTGCCTCAAGTTCCTTCGTGCCGCCCGACAGATAAGGGTTCATGGTTGACGGAGCCTGCCAGTAGATGATCTTGACTTCGCCGTCCGAGCCGCGCTCGGCGAGCGCGGCAGGTACGATAGCCAGTGCGGCTGCCGTGCCGAGTAAAAGTGCCCTTGCTTTCATAAGTCTTCCTCCTTGTTGTTATAGGTTATGCTGGTACCCCTTCGCCGGCGGTTGGTTCCCCGGTCTTTTTGGTGTCGTTACCGACCAGATGACAGGCCGCGTAGTGGCCCGTTTCCAACTGGCGGAATTCCGGTTCGACCTCGTGGCAGATCGCCTGGGCGATCGGGCAACGGGTGCAGAAATTGCAGCCTTGCGGCGCATTGGACGGCGAAGGCACATCGCCGGTCAGGATGATGTGCTGACGTTCGGCTTCGCGAACGGGATCGGGCTCTGGCACCGCCGAAAGCAGCGCCTGGGTATAGGGATGGACCGGAGCGCTGTAGAGTGTGTCGCGCGGCGCAAGTTCGACGATCTTGCCGAGATACATGACGGCAACGCGGTCGGCGATATGGCGGACCATGGACAGATCGTGGCTGATGAAGAGATATGTGAGTCCGAACCGCTCCTGCAGGTCTTCCAGCAGGTTGACGACTTGAGCCTGAATGGAAACGTCAAGCGCGGCGATCGGCTCGTCGCAGACGATAAATTTCGGATTGAGGGCGAGAGCGCGGGCAATGCCGATGCGCTGGCGCTGTCCGCCCGAGAACTCATGCGGATAGCGGTTGGCGAAGGCGCGGTTGAGACCCACGGCGTCCATAAGCTCATAGACCCGCTCCAGCCGTTCGCTGCGCGACAAAGACATGTGTTCGACAAGCGGCTCGCCAATAATGCCGGCAACCGTCATGCGGGGATTGAGGCTGGCCTGCGGATCCTGGAAGATCATCTGCATTTTGGGCCGCAGATGGCGCAGCTTTTCCTTCTCGACATTGCTGATGTCGGTGCCGTCGACGGAGATGGAGCCGGCGGTGATATCATAGAGCCTCAACACGGCCCGGCCGGCTGTCGATTTGCCGCAACCCGATTCCCCCACAAGGCCCAGCGTCTCACTTTCGTGGATATCGAGAGAGATATCGTCAACAGCCTTGATATCGCCGACATGACGGCGAAACACGCCCGCATAGATGGGGAAATGCATCTTCAGCCCGCGCACCTGGACAAGCGGCATGGCGGCTGCATCACTCATCGCGCGGCCCTCCGCTCGCAGGGTCCCAGAAACAGGCAACATCGTGGCCATCAGCGACGGGAATGCGTTTGGGGCTGGAGACCCGACACCGGCCGAAAGCATGGCCACAACGGGCGGAATAGGTACAGTGATCGGGCGCGGAAAAGAGGATGGGCGGCTGACCTTCAATCATCCGCAGGCGTTCGGCCCGTTCGCCCCGAATGTTCGGTACGGTCTGCAGCAACGCCCTTGTATAGGGATGCTGGGGATTGCTGAACAGGTCTGCGACCGGCGCCTGCTCGACCACCTGACCGCCATACATCACGATCACACGGTCGGCGATCCCGGCAATGACGCCCAGATCATGGGTGATCCAGATGATCGCCATGCCGAGCTTGTGGCGCAGTTCCTTCATCAAATCGAGGATTTGCGCCTGGATGGTGACGTCCAATGCGGTCGTCGGTTCATCGGCAATGAGAATCTTGGGATCGCAGGAAAGCGCCATTGCGATCATCACGCGCTGGCGCATGCCGCCGGAGAACTGGTGCGGATAGTCGGAGAGCCGCTTTTCGGCATCGGCGATACCGACCAGTTCGAGAAGCTCCTTTGCCCGCCGTTTTGCCTGCGCCCGGCTCATGCCCCGGTGCTTTCGCAAGGGTTCCATCAGTTGATAGCCGACGGTAAAGACCGGATTCAGCGAGGTCATCGGGTCCTGGAAGATAAACCCGATATCCGCGCCGCGGACGGATCTCAGGTCATCTTCCTCGACCTTGAGCAGATCCATACCGCCGAAATTCACGTGCTCGCCCTCGATGACGGCCGAGGTGGAGCCGAGAAGCCCGATCAGCGACATCATGGTAACGGATTTGCCCGATCCGCTCTCGCCGACAACACCAAGGAGTTCGCCCGGCCTCAGATCAAAACTGACCGAATTGACGGCGTGTATCGTGCCCTGCCCCGTCTCGAAGACAGTTCTGAGGTCCTTGACATCAAGCACCGCCGCAGCACCATCAGACATCGGACACTCCATACGCGCGACCAGACATCCTTTACCCCCAACAAACTTACTGCCAGTCAGAATGACAATTTGGATAGATAATTGCAAACTGAAGTTGCGCGCGCCTGATAACTTTTTTTCTTACTGAGAATAAGCTGATTTTTCTCAAATTTTGCAGTATTTTAGAGGTTTTATCTTGTGTGCCCTATCATCAAATACCTGTGTTTAAAAATGCTCTCCCACCGCACCTGCAACGAACTGATTTCACCGAAACCGGTTGCAAAATCATCATATTCCACGTGTCTTCGCCGGCCGGGAAATCAAGCTGTGCTGGATGAAACGGAAAAACATCTGTAAGCAGGGCAAAACGGGAAAAGCGCATGTCATCCGAGGCACATCCCACTGATACTCAGGCCCGGGGAAGCGGCCGGAAGAACCGTGGCAACGGATCGCGGCGTGATATTCTCGACGCCGCCGCAAGGCTCTTCCAGCAAAAGGGTTATGACGCGACGTCGCTTCGCGAGCTTGCCAATGCGGTGGGCATGAAAGCCGGCAGCCTCTACTATCATTTTGCATCGAAGGAGCAGCTCGCCATCGAGGTTCTGGCAATCGGGGTCAAGGCGGTGACCGATAATGTATCGGCGCACCTCAAAGCGGCCGGACCGGGAGTGACGCCGCAACAACGGGTTTCGATCGCCATACGCGCGCATCTGGAATCGATCCTGAGCGATGGCGGCTACACCTCGGCGCATATCAGATGCTTTCCTTACACACCCGAAGCCGTGCAGTCGCAGCTGCGAACTGTTCGCCGCACCTATGAAGATATCTGGACGGGATTGATCGATGATCTTGCAGGTCTCGGCGAACGTCCGGAAGAAGCCCGTCACATACGCCTTGCGACACTTGGCGCCCTCAACTGGTCGCTGGAATGGTTCGATGCCGAGCGCGACGATATGGAAGATTATGCCAGGACGGTCGAACGCCTGATTATCGGCGCTTCGGGCAATGTAAATTCTGGCTGACGGATCAATCATCCAGGCCGGCAACACCCCTGCCTGCGCGCCAATCAACATTCCTTGAAAAACCACCGTGAAACAACGGATGCCGGCACCCCAATCTCCCCTTGACGGGAACCGGTTTCCGGATTACCTACAGCCCGCATCGGCGGCGCGAAGCCGCCCGGGTCGGAGTGTAGCGCAGCCTGGTAGCGCACCTCGTTCGGGACGAGGGGGTCGGAGGTTCAAATCCTCTCACTCCGACCAGATTTTTTCCAGACATTGCGTTGATTGAAAGAAATCGAGGAAGCCGGCTGAAAACTCGGACTGGATGTCCGCGTTGCCCGCTCATCTGTTACATTTGGATGACCTTGGGGTTATGTGAACGTCAGAGTTTAAAGCCGATCTTGATTGCACCGGTGACAGAATAAGTCAGTGGCCTTCCTGGCCAGATGACCACAATCATATTCCTGATTTGGGTTTTGTGCTTTTTGGTTGGATTGATCGCACTTTTTTCAAAGAAAAATAAAGTCGCAACACTCGTGCTCGGTTTGGGTATAACACTTACCGTCGCGTTCTACGCGGCCGTGGTTGCTTTCCTCAATACGCCACATTGAACCACACATGTAGCCGCCTGCAACAATGGCATAGTCCTCCTATTGTTGATCAAATGTCACATGCATTGACAGGTGACCACCAGAGTGCTTATCTTTCACTTTGGCGTCGTTGGTCATTACCAGGAATGCGCCATTGAGATCTTTATCGGCATAATCAGTATGGGGGTTGGGGTTTGAGTGAGAAATGCCGGATCATATTGGATGTCGACACCGGCATCGATGACGCATTGGCGATCCTTTACGCTCTCGGACGTGAGGATATTTCGCTTGAAGCGCTTACCACCACCTATGGAAATATCGACGTCGATACGGCGACCCGCAATTCGCTGCAATTGCTCGAACTTGCCGGACGCTCGGACATTCCGGTGGCTGCGGGCGTGTCGCGTCCGTTGACGCAGCCGTTCAACGGCGGCGCACCCTTTGTACACGGAGACAACGGGTTCGGTGGCATTGACATGCCTCCCGCGACCTCCAGTCCGGTCGATCTTTGGGGGCCCGACATGCTCATCGAGATGGCGCGTAAATATCCCGGCGAACTCTATTTACTGGCCGTCAGCCCTATGACCAATGTGGCGCAGGCACTGATGAAGGCGCCGGATATCGCCACCAAGTTCCGCAAGATCGTGATGATGGGCAGCACGCTCAGCCATCCGGGCATCGGCGGGGTGGTACCGCCCATGGTGGATGCGAATTTCCACAATGATCCCGAGGCCGCCCGCATCGTGCTGCAATCGGGCGCATCGCTGGTGGCTGTCGGCATGGACGTGACCATGCACGCCAAGCTGAGCGCAACGGATATCGAGGCAATCAAAAAGCGCGGCGGGCCTGCCGCCAAGGCAGCCATGGAGGCCTCGCGCTTTTATCTTGCCTCCTATGAACGCATGTATCCGGGCACCGATTATTGCGGCCTGCATGATCCGCTGGCTGTCGCCCTCGCCGAGTTGCCGGAACTTGGCACTTATGAAACCCTGTCGGCCGACATAGAATGCGCCGGCACATTGACCCGCGGGCAGATGCTCCCGGACCGGCGCCCGTCTGCGTCAAAAGACCAATTGGTCGATGTGACGACCGATGTAGACTATGACAGGTTCTCTATGCTTTTCGCTGATGCGGTGGCGGCGCATTGAATTTTCAACTCAAGCTCCAGAAAAATAACAGGGGACAAACAGAATGAACAAGCTGACAACAGGCCTGATGGCACTTGGCATGGCTTTCGCCGGAACGATCGGCACAGCCACCGCAGAAGACAAATCCATTGTCTACGTCTCACCCAATCCGATCGGCAACAACCCGTTTCTGGTGATGGGTCGTGACGGCACGAAAGCTGCGGCCGAAAAACACGGCGCAAAAGCCTCAACCATTGAAAGCGACACGCCACAGGCCATTTTGGAAAACCTTTATGCCGCGGCCAACGAGGGTGCGGATCTCATCGTTGCCCTGAGCTTTTCCGCTGTGGATCCGGTGTCCGAAGTGGCGCCGACTGCACCTGACACGCAGTTTCTGATTGTCGATGCCTGCCCGAGCGGCGAACGTCCGGATAACCTGCATTGCGCTGTCTTCCGTGAACACGAAGCATCGTTCCTGATGGGCGCAATGGCCGCCATGCAGACGGAAAGCGGCAAGCTTGGCGCCGTCAGCGCCATCGACATCCCGTTCCTGCACCGCTTTACGGACGGTTTTGCCGATGGTGCCCGGCACGTGAAGCCGGATATCGAGGTCGAAGTACGCTGGGTGGGCGGACAGAACCCCTTCTCCGATCCGGTCCGCGCGAAGGAACAAGCGCTGGCGCTGCAGGCAATCGGAGCCGATGTCATCTACGCCGCCGCGGCGGCGGGCAATTTCGGCATCTACGAAGCAGCACCCGGCGAGGGCTTCAAGATCATGGGCGTCGATGCCAATCATTGCGACCTGGCCGGCGGCACGATGTATGATGCGGCGCTCAAGCGCGTCGACCAGGCAATCATGCAGTCGGTCGACGCCATCATGGGCGGGGCCAAGCAGACCTTCGCCTCCTACGGCCTGGCGGAGAACGGCGTTGGCGGGGTTGTCCTCGATTCAGACGCCGATCTGGCAACAAGCGGATGCCTGATCGCTGATGAGGCAGAGACCGTTGCCAAGGTTCGTGCCATCGCCGACCAGATCATTTCCGGCGACATCAAGGTCAACGACCCGCTGTCGGCGAACTGATCGGTGCCTGGTATGAAAGGCGTCAACCGTTGAACGATGCCGGTACATCTCAGCCTGCGGTCTGCAGGCTGAGCGGAATATCTAAGTCCTTCGGGGATGTGAAAGCCCTTTCGGATGTCAGTTTTGACGTCCGGAAGGGTGAATTCCTTGCTATTGTCGGCGAGAACGGTGCCGGCAAGTCAACCGCGATGAGCATCCTGTTCGGCCTGCTGGAACCTGATACCGGCCATATTGAAATCGACGGCAAACCCCGAAAGCTCAAATCGGCACGGGACGCGATCGATGCCGGCTTCGGCATGGTGCATCAGCATTTCAAGCTCTATCCAGATCTGACGGTTCTCGAGAATGTCCTTGTCGGCGATGAAGGCGCAAACGGCCTCGGGCTCATCCCGTTCCGTGACCGCAGAAAGGCCTTTAAAAAACTGGTCAGCGAGTTCTCTTTTTCGCTGGACCCGGACCGCAAGGTGTCCGACCTTCCGGTCGATGCACGCCAGCAGTTGGAAATCGTCAAAATGCTCTCTCGTGGAGCGTCGACGGTCATCCTCGATGAGCCTACCGCGGTTTTGACCCCGCAGGAAAGCCTTGCTCTCTATACGATGCTCAAAAAGCTCTGCGCCCAAGGAAAGTCCGTTGTGCTGATCACCCACAAGCTGGGTGAAGTGATGGACAATTCGGAGCGCGTGTTGGTGATGCGCCAAGGCGAACTGGTTGCCGAGCGCCAGACGGCGGACACCAACCCGGATGAACTTGCCGAACTCATGGTAGGACGCCAGATCGAAGCCGTTGAAAAAGTCAGCGGCGTGCGAGCCGAAGTGGTCGCTTCACTCCAGGATGTGAGCGTTGCCGGACTGTCGGACAAACCTGCACTTGATGCGGTTTCCTTCGATTTGCGGGCAGGAGAGATTTTCGGTGTGGCCGGGGTTTCCGGAAACGGGCAGAAAGAGCTGGTCAACGCGATTGTGGGTCTCGAAACAATCTCGGGCGGCACAATTTCGTTTCAGGACCGCACAATCTCGGCAATGAGCGTGGCGCAGCGACGCGCCGCCGGTATTGGCTACATGGCCGAAGACCGTATGGCCATGGGCCTGGCCGCAAGGGGATCGGTTGCGGAAAACCTGATATCAGGACGCGAAGGCCGGCCGGAATTCTCCGCCTCCGGATTCTTGCGCGCACGCCGGATCAGGCAGTTTGCGCGCGAGCTTGTGAAGAGTTTCGACATCCGCACACCAAGTGCGCAACAGCAAGTCGGCAATCTGTCGGGAGGGAACCAGCAGAAGGTCATCGTTGCCCGCGAACTGTCAGCCAAACCGAGGTTTCTGGTGGTGGAAAACCCCTGCTGGGGCATCGATGTCGGCGCGATTTCCTTCATCCATCAGCAAATTCTCGACCTTGCCGCCGATGGTGTGGCCGTTCTTTTGATCAGCAATGATCTTGAGGAACTCTTTGCGCTCAGCGACCGGGTGGGCGTGATGTTCGAGGGCCGGATGAATCGTATCTTCGACCGCTCGGAGCTCGACGCCTTCGCCGTGGGCGCGGCCATGTCCGGCACAATGGGGGAAGCTGCATGATCCGGTCGCAACGAAATGCCGTGCTCGTGCCGCTGCTTGTCATCGGTGCAGGAATTTTGATCCTGCTGGCGCTGCCGCAGACCCGGGACGTCGTTGTCGGCTTCGTCAATGGCGCCTTTGGCGGACGCAACAATTTCAACTTCTTTTCCACGCTGAGCCGCTACTCGATCATTCTGGGCATGGCGATGGCGGTGCTTGTCTCGTTCCGTGCCGGGCTTTTGAACATCGGTGGCGAAGGCCAATTGGTACTGGGCGGGCTGACGGCAGCCATTGTCGGCGTCTATCTGCCGGGACCGCCCCTGCTCGTCGCTGTCGCGGCGGTACTGGCTGCCATGACCGCAGGCGCGTCATGGGCGGTTCTCGCCGGTGTCCTCGATCGCGTTGCAAAAGTCCCGCTGCTGATCGGCTCACTCTTGCTGAACTACCCCGCCCACTTCATTGCCTCCTATTTCGTCTCCCATCCGCTACGGGACGTCGCAAGCGGAGCAACCCAGTCGCACAAGATCATGTCAGAGGCCCGCTTGCCGAGATTTCCGGGCACAATCCTCGACTACGGCATCCTTTTGATCGGTGCGACGGCGATCCTGATCATCCTTCTGGAACGTACCTCCGTCTTCGGATACCGGGTCCGCATGCAAGGCTACAGTTTCGGCTTTGCCAGAACCTCCGGCTATCCGACCGGCAAGCTCTACTACCGGACACTGATGATCAGCGGGGCGATTGCCGGCATGACCGGATACACGGCCGTCTTCGGGCTGAACCAGCGTTACATCGACGGCATGCTGACCATTCCGCTCTATGCCTGGACGGGCGTTGCGGCCGTCCTGCTTGCCGCCATCATTCCATGGGTTACGCCGATCACCGCTTTCTTTTTCGCCATGCTCGCAACGGGCGCTGTGGGCATGGAACGGTCCGCCGACATCCCGCGCGAAATGGGCCAGATCGTACAGGCGGTCATCGTCCTGTACCTGGCGGGCGTCAGCGGCAAGATCCTGTCATCGAATGTCGGGAAGGATCATTAGGGGATCATTGGATGTTTTTTGACAGCGCCATTGCCGAATCCATTCCGCGCTTTTTCACGCCGGTTCTTCTTGCAGCCATCGGCTCCGCCCTTTGTGAGCGCGCCGGCGTCTTCAACATTGCCCTTGAAGGCATGATGCTGATCGGCGCGTTCGCCGCCGTTGTTGGCTGTTATTATGCGGGCGACTGGACCGGTGGACTTGGCCTCGCCGTCCTCGCCGGCATGGCCACAGGGCTGGTTTTTGCCTTTTTTGGCGTTCATCGCGGTGGTGACGACATCATCGTCAGTATCGGCCTCAACGTGCTGGCGGTCGGCCTGACAGCATTCCTGCTTCGTGGCCTTTTCGGTGTGCAGGGTCAGTTCGACGATCCACGCATTGTGGAGATCCCGAAGGTCGATCTCGGAACGATAGCGGACATACCGGTTCTCGGCAGCCTGGTTTCGGGCCAGTCCATCCTGGTCTGGTTTGCGGTCATCATGGTGTTTGCCACTCATTATTTCCTGAAATATCACAAGGCGGGCCTTCGTCTGCGGGCTGTGGGACAGAACGCTTCGGCCCTGCGCAGTGTCGGGATATCGCCGCAATGGGTCAAAACCGGCGCCCTGGTCGCCTGCGGCATTCTGTGCGCGTTGGGCGGGGCGCAATTGTCCATCTCCAATGTGACGCTCTTTACCGAGGGCATGAGCGCCGGGCGCGGCTGGATCGCGCTGGTCATCGTGATGATGTGCGGCGCGCGGCTGCCGTGGATCTTTCCGGCAGCGATCCTTTTCGGGCTTGTCGATGCGCTGGGCTTCCGCATTCAGGGGCTCGGCCTGCCGCAGCAGTTCACAGAGGCCCTTCCCTATGTGCTGGCGATTGTCGTCCTGATCGCAGCGTTCTCGCGCCGTGCAAAGCAGCAGCATTGAGGCAGGAAGCGCGAGACCCTCAAACGAGCAGGTGCGCTGCGTTTACATCTCAGGCGTCCGAACTGCGGCACACATGCACGGCGCAGGGCGCATGGCGCACGACGCGGGCGGCGGTTGACCCGAGGAAATAGTCGCCTAGTCCCGGCTTGTGGGAGCCGATAACGATGCAATCAATGCCGTGTTCCGTCGCATAGTCGATAATGGTCCGGTAGGTGTGACCCTTGATGAGGACCGTCTCCACGCCGGCAAGGTCTTTGGTTTTCTCCGCCAATTTTGACCGCGCCATTTCAAAACCCTCATTGACCGCCTCCGCATCCAGATAGGCGGTGACGGACCCTTGCGGCGCTTCATAGACATGCATCGCCGTCACCTGTCCGGTGTCCGCCGCCAGGGTTCTGGCAACGGCCAGCGTCTGCGGGGAGATCCCATGATCAAGCGCCATCGGAACCAGGATTTTTTGATACATTGCTTCTACCCCTGTGAGATTGCTTCAGGCCCAAGGCTTCAGGATGATCTTCGGCGAGGAAACAGCCCCTGCCCGCAGATCCTTAAAGGCCTGAAAACCTTCCGTTAGTGGCCGCTGTTCGGCCCAATCCAGCGCACCGAGCCGCCCATCAAAAATGGCGGCTGTCGTGTCGCGAAAGTCCTTGGCCGTATAAGTATAGGTGCCAATGAACGTGATCTCCTGCAGTGTGATCCGGCGGACATCGAGACCGCCCGTATCCTCGCCAAGACCGACATGAACAATTACGCCGCCGGCTTTCGCGGCCGCGCTGGCCGCCGCGCGTGTCGATACGTAGCCAACGGCGTCGACAACGACCTCATAGGCCTCGCCTGCCTGCTCGACCGCATTTTGATTACAGTGCTCGATCAGGAAGGCACGGCGGTTCGGGTTCGGCTCTGCGATGGTGATGTCCTCCACCCCCATCGCCCTAAGTGCCAGTGCCGCAGCCAAACCGATTGCCCCGCCGCCGATGACGAGCGCCTTTCGATCCATGGATGGATGCAAAGCCTCAATCGCGAGCCGGGCGGCATGCCAGCTGACAGCCAACGGTTCCGCCAGCGCTGCCTTTTCAAGCGGCACGGCATCCGGCACCGGTACAAGGTTTCGCTCCGGCATCGAAATGAACTGCGCAAAGGCCCCTTCGCGCGGCGGCATGGAGATAATCTGTCGGCTTTCGCAGATGTTTTCCCGCCCTGCCCTGCAGGCATCGCAGGCCATGCAGGTCACCAGCGGATTGACGGTTACCCGCAGCCCGTCCTTGGCCCCGCCCGTAACGATACCCGCTGCCTCATGACCAAGGATCAGCGGGGCCGGACGGCGCGCGTCGTGTCCGAGATAGGCGTGCATGTCGGAACCGCAAATGCCGACCGCCTCAACACGTATGAGAAGCTCGTCCTGCGGCGGCTCGGCATCCGGGACATCCCGATAGCCAAGTTGTTCCACCCCGTCATAAACAAGCGCTCTCATTTTGCGGTGAAGCCTCCATCAACCATCAGCACCTGTCCGGTGACATAGCAGGAGGCATCGGAGCACAAGAAAAGGACGGGACCGTCGATATCCTCAAGCCGGCCATTCCGGCCAATACAGGTCTGGGCCGCATTTCGTTCCGCCCGGGCCGGATCGTCAAAAACAGCCTTTGCGAGCTCTGTCGGGAAAAAACCCGGCCCGATGGCATTGACGTTGATGCCGTGGCTGGACCAGGCCTCGGCCATGGCGCGCGTCAGTTGGGCGATCCCGCCCTTGCTTGCGCCATAGGCGATGCCGCCGGGAAACGCCCGCGTTGACTGGAGGCTGGCAAAATTGACGATGCGCCCCCAGCCCTTAATCTTCATGGCAGGTACAAGGGCCTGGCTCAGGAAAAACGGCGCTGAAAGGTTGAGCGACAGGGTATCGTCCCAGCCCTCCACGGTCACGTCATCGGCCGCCTGCCGGGTGTTTATCCCGGCGGCGTGGATCAGGATATCGGGGCTGTCGAAGGGTGCGGAAATGTCCGCCGTGAGGGCTCCTATACGGCTCAGATCCGCAACGTCCGCTGTGACCGCAGCTGCCTGACTGCCGATTTCAGAGACAAGCGCCTGCAAAGCTTCGGTCCGCCGCGCAACACAGACGACCCGTGCTCCGGCATCGGCCAGGACAAGCGCCGTCCTGCGGCCAAGACCGGAACTGGCGCCCGTTACGCAGGCGACCTTTCCTGAAAGATCAAAGAGGTCGGGAGCTTCAGCCATCGGCGGAAAGGTCAAAATTTTCGCCGGGGAAATACTTCGCCAGCCGGACATCGGCGGCGCGGGCATGGCCTTCCATGCCTTCCAGCCGTGAAATGCGTGCGGTCGCTTCGGCAACCTGCCTGGAGCCTTCACGGGTGGCGCGCTGCCAGGTGACGATTTTCATGAACTTATGCACTGACAGGCCACCGGTATAGCTCGCGGCGCCGGAGGTCGGCAGGACATGGTTTGTGCCCGCGGCCTTGTCGCCATAGGAAACGGTTGTCTCTTCGCCGAGGAAGAGCGAGCCATAACAGCTCAGCCGCTCCAGCCACCAATCGAGATCCTGCGCCTGAACGGTCAGATGTTCCGGCGCGTATTCGTCGGATGTCGCCGCCATCTCCTCGCGGTCGGCGCACAGGATCACTTCCGCATAGTCACGCCATGCCGCCGTCGCGTTTTCACGGTTCAGATCCGGCAGTTCGTTGATGAGACCGGGGACGAAGTCCATGACCTTTTCGGCCAAGGCACGGTCGTCGGTAACCAGCCAGACGGGAGAGTTGTAGCCGTGCTCGGCCTGGCTGACGAGGTCGGTTGCCACGATATGGGGGTCGGCGGATTGATCGGCGAGGATCAGGCTGTCTGTCGGCCCGGCAATCATGTCGATGCCGACCCGGCCGAACAGGATACGCTTTGCCTCGGCGACGAACTGGTTTCCGGGCCCGACGAGGATATTGGCCTTGGGCAGACCGAACAGGCCGAACGTCATTGCCGCAACGCCCTGGACACCGCCCATGGCGAGGATCTTATCCGCGCCACAGATATGGGCGGCATAGACAATCGCCGGGGCAACACCGACACCGGGCCTTGGCGGTGAGCAGGCTGTAATATGCTTGCAACCGGCAACCTTGGCTGTTGTCACCGTCATGATGGCGCTGGCTATGTGGCTGTAACGCCCGCCGGGCACGTAACAGCCCGCCGCATCCACCGGTATGGCTTTCTGGCCCGCGATGAATCCGGGAGAAATCTCCGTCTCGACATTGGCGACGGTTGCCTTCTGCAATTCGGCGAACCTGCGAACATTGTCATGGGCAAACCGGATATCCGCCTTCAACCTTTCGGGAACCGATGCAATGGCGGCTTCGATCTCTTGCGCCGTCAGCAGCACATTGCCTTCGTAACGGTCGAATTTGGCCGCATATTCCAGCGCCTTGGCATCACCGCTGGCTTCAATATCAGTAAGGATATTGACGACCGTCTGGTGGACTTCGGACGCGTCCGACTTGGCAGTGCGTGTTGCTTTCTTCAGGTATTCGCGTGTCATCCAGTCAAAGCCCTATTTGTAGATGTCCGGCAGAAGTGTTGTCGAGATTGCGGGAATGTAAGCGATCAACAGCACGACAACAAACATGCACAAGACATATGGGACGGCGCGGGCAGCAATCTTGAGGATGGACTCCCCGGTTATCCCCGAGACCACAAAGAGATTGAGCCCCAAAGGCGGCGTGATGAAACCGACACCAAGCGCGGTGATCATCATGATGCAGAACTGGATCTCGTTCATGCCGATATTGTCGGCAAGCGGCTTCAGGATGGGTGCGAGAATGACGATGTTGGGCGTCGTCTCCATCACGCAGCCTGCGGCAATCAGGATCCCGATCATCAGCAGGATCAGAACCATCGGATCATCGGTCAACCCGGTCACCGCGCCAACGAAACCTTGCGGCACACCCATGATCGCCAACGCTTCGGCAAGCGGGGTCGAAAAGGCGATGATCGGCAGGATGACGCCGTTCACCTTGGCCGAACTCACCAGCATCGCGGGAAAATCGGCAAAGGACAGCGTGCGCAGGATGAATCCCATCGCAATCGTCACAACGACCGCCGTCGCACCCGCCTCTGTCGGCGTCAGGCGGCCGGAGAAGATACCGTAGAAAATAATGCCAGGCACAATGAAGGCGTACCAGCCGGATTTCAGCGCAACGCCGAGATTTGCCGCCCATTCGCCGAAACTCATCATGCCACCGCCCTCATAGGCATAGATGCGATTGACGATCAGATTGGTGATCAGGATTGAAAACAGGATCGCCAATCCCGGGATCAAGGCGGCGAGAAACAGCGTCGACGCCGAGATTCCCAGCACCAGGCCGATGATGATATAGGCGATCGACGGCGGTATCAGGATGCCGGTACAGGCACCCGCCGCGACGAGGGCACAAGCGTAGGGGCGCGGGTAGCCGCTTTCGACAAGACGGGCGATCGTCATGCGGCCAACCGCTGCGGCGCCGGCAGCATCGGATCCGGAAATCGCGGCAAACATGCCGCAGACCAGGACGGTTGCCGAACCGAACCCGCCCTTTGTAAAGCAGGTCAAGGCCTCCGCAACATCGAGAAATTTCCGCGATAATCCCGTCCGAACGAGAACATCCCCGGTCAGGATGAAGAGCGGCACGGCTGTCAGAGCAAACGCATCAATGCCGGTAAAGAGGCTCTCCCCGACAAGGCTCAAGGGCAGATCGCCTGACATGACGAGCATCAGGATCGCAGCGGAGCCGATGGCCGCCCATACGGGTACCGCGAGGGCGATCAGGGATACGAAGAGAATGACCGGCAGGTAAAAGTCCCAGCCAAGTTCGACGGTCTGATTAAGACTGTTCCAGAGCATTGTTCTGTTTCCTCAATCAAACAGCGTGTCGCCTTCGTAGACAGGCTGACCTGTCCGCAAAGAGCGAAAATCGCGATGGAGAGACTGGATCAACCGCCAGATGATCAGCGCAAAGCCGGTCGGCACGGCCATCAGGAACCAGACCTTGGAAATCCTCAGCCCGTCCGTGACCGATCCGAATTTTGCGGAGATGTGAACGGCCTCGTAGGACCAGTAGAGGGCGATAATCGCAACGAAGAACATCACCAGATCGCCGAAGATGTAGAGCAGCGCCCGAGGCCGCGGGCCGAGGTAGTGCATGATCACATCAATCCGGATGTGAGCGCGCTCCTTAACGGCCGCCGCCGCACCGATCCAGGCGAGGTAAATAAAGGAATATCGGACGATCTCCTCACCCCAGATCGAGGAATAGGCAAATATCTCTCGGCGCAGAACCTCGATTGCCATGGTGATGACCAGCATCACGTAGAAAACGAGAAGCAACCATCTCTCTGCATTGCGGTCAATTCGTCGGAGTATTTCCATTTTACTGCCCGTTGGAGCACCTTTGACCTCTCTTGAAGCCAGGCCTCACCCCTCTGCTCGTTTTGCCGTAAACCCAGCCCGCCGGATCGCTGGACTCTTGCGCACCACGCTGCAATTCGCTGCACGCGCGAGAGCATCTCTTCCATTGGCGTTGGGAAAGCGGGATGTCGGGCGCCAAGACCGGCGCCCGACGCCCTTATCTACGCGTCGTTAACGTAGTATTTTCCGAGTGTCCCGGCAGCTTCCTCCATCTGGCCGAAAGCTTCCATGGAACCGGCAAGCTCCAGTTTGAACGGATCCCACTCGGAGCGCTGATAACCGCCCGCTTCCTGCCACTCGCCCAACTGGTCGGCGCTGAGGCTGTGGAACTCGACACCGGCCTTGGCAAGCTCGGCCATGGCGTAGGCGCGGGCCGACGGAACCTTGGCAAGGTTCTGGTGCGCGGTCATTTCAGACCCCCACATGATGCCTTCCTGCACATCGGACGGCATGGAGTTGAACCACTCGAGATTACAGGAATAGACCTGACTGTCCGGCACGGCCTGTGTGAAAGTCACATGGCTGAGAATGTCCTTGAAGCCGAATACGTAAAGCGCGCCGACTGACGGATCGAGCGCATCGGCGACACCCTGCTTGATCGCGGACGGCGTCTCACCCCAGGCGACCGGCGTCGGGTTGGCGCCAACCATACGGTAATATTGCTGCAGCATCTTGGAGCCGGGCACACGGAATTTTACGCCATCGAGATCAGAGGGGCTCAGGACAGCCCCCGCTCCGCCCTTGCGCACGGCAACGACGCGTGGATCGATGTTGACATAAAACAGCGCTTTGAAACCGTTCGCCTCGACCTTCGGGTGCACTTCATTGTTCCAGAACTCCGACGTCACCAGATTGGTGAAGCGCTGATTGGAGCCGCACAGATAGGGCATGTTGATCAGGTCAACGGTTGAAGCAAAGGGTGCGAAGTTCGACAGCGAATGCTGCGCGGCCTGAATGGTCCCGCCCTGCACTTTCTGCACCAGGGCACCGCCCGCTCCGAGCTGCCCGCCCGGTGCAAGTTTGACATAGATCTTGCCATTGGTGGCGTTCTGGATGTTTTCCTTCAGGTCAAGCTGCATGATCGGGTAGCTTCGCGATGCACCGAGCACATAGGCCGTTGCGATCGTCATGACATGATCAGCTGCCTTTTCTCTGTCGCGTTCTTCTTTGGCTGTCTGGGCCACCGCATCGGATGACCACAGGACACCCCCCGCACCCGCAACCATTGCCGCGGTAAAACCACCGGCTGCCGTCAGTTTAAGAAAATTCCGGCGCTCGGCGGACGCGAGCTCCTTGCGGTCATCACTCATCTGGTTTCCTCCCATAGAAACACTAGCTGCCGTCTTTTACCTTTCGGGCAGCCTCCTCCTGCAAAATGCCGACGACGAACAGTATCGACGCGGCAAAAAGAACCAGCATCTCGCCGACATCCCCAAGGAATGTCTGCCCGCCAAAGGCACCCATCGCGACATTCACGAAGTAGATGACGAATACGATCAGGGAGGCATAAAGGGGCATTTTCAAGCTCGGCGTTAATCTGGATCACGGCTAATGTAAGCGCTTTCATTTGATTAATGCAAGGGCTTACATTGGATTTTTGTAAGCGCTTTCATTATCCTCTTACAAACACGCATCTTTTTTTGGATGCGTGTTGTGGATTTCCAAACTAAATTGTCGGCGAACCTGCGAACGAGGCGATATTGAACGTAACAACCGATCACGCGACCCCGACACTCGATGATGTTGCACGCGAGGCAGGTGTTTCGACCGCCACGGTTTCCCGGTGCCTGAACACGTCAGACCTTGTTTCCAAGAAGACCAGAGACAAGGTGATGAGCGCGGTGGAGCTATTGGGTTACACGCCCAATTTCGGCGCGCGCGCCATGGCGGCGAAACGGACCTTTACGATCGGCGCGATCATTCCCACAATGGAGAACGCGATTTTTGCACGGGGTCTTCAGGCGTTTCAGGAAAGGCTTCACGAGAAGGGATACACGCTTCTTGTCTCAAGCACTGCCTACCGGCCTGAACTGGAAGCCGAGCAAATCAGATCACTCGTCTCGCGTGGCGCAGACGGTCTTTTGCTCATCGGTTATGAGCGGGACGATGCGGTTTACAAGTATCTGGAGCGCCGACGCGTTCCAACGCTTGCTGCCTGGGCGTTTTCCGATGACAGCCCGTTGCCGTCAGTGGGCTTCGATAACCAAGCCTCCATGCTGGAACTCTGCAACACGGTGCTTGCCATGGGCCATACCGAGATTGCCGTCATATCCGGCATTGTGGAAGGCAATGACAGGGCGGCAAAGAGGCTCGAGGGCATCAGGGACAGCCTGCGGGCACATGGCATTGATCCTGACCGTGCTCCTGTCATCGAAACCTCCTACGAGATTGAGAACGGCGCAAAGGCGTTTGAAAAACTGATGCAGGCGCCGGCGCGCCCAACCGCTGTCATGTGCGGCAACGATGTTCTGGCCGTGGGCGCTATGCAGCGCGCGCGGGAGATGGGCATGGATGTGCCGGACGATGTCTCAATTACCGGCTTTGACGATATAGAACTCGCAACCATCGTCACACCGCAACTGACCACAGTCCATGTCCCCCACAGACAAATGGGCCGCCTCGCCGCCGATGAACTCATCCGGATGGTGGAAAAGGACAGCATCGGCGAGTCATCACAGCTGCAAAGCTCCTTGCGGCTGCGCGGTTCCTTGAAGGCGTTGGATGACTTGCCGGCCAATGGCTGATTGTGGCGCCGTCTGACCGCCGGCGATGACGTTCAGGCAGGACGAGGAAGACATGACATCGTTCAGCTTGTATGTTCGGCTTGAAAGGCTCGCGCCGGGCGATTGACCAACAGAGGATCGTAATCGGGCCGCTGAATGGCTGACCTTAAGGCGACATCGACTGTCCTTCCCGCAGGCGGCGGCGAGTTCAAGCTGGATCGGCTGACGATTGGCGTGTTCAGCAATGATCAACCCACGCATCGGTTCAGTCTGGGCAAGGACAAGGCTGAAAACATTCCACTGACAGCCAACCAGGGCTGGATTCTGCCGCCTGGAGCAACGGGAATCTGCACCTATGACGCCCCGCTGGAGGTCATGATGGTCGAGGTTGCGCCCCGGGTGCTGGCTGAGGTTGGTATGGACGACCCCACAATGATTGCACCTGTGGTCGGCAGTCTAGACACTCTCACCCTCGAGCTGGCGTTGGGGGCGGAAAACTTCAACAGGGGCGGTACGCTCTACCGGGAGACGATGCATCGTGCGCTCGCTGTTCAGCTTTCGCAAACGCTCCGCACGATCAACGATGCCGCAAGGTCGATCGAGGACATCCGCCTGCGCCGCGTGGTGGAATATATTCACGATAATTTGGCTGAAGATCTCACTTTGGAATCGATGTCCAATCTGGCGGCCATGAGCGGCTTTCATTTCAGCCGGGCCTTCAAGGCGGCAACCGGCAAAAGCCCGCTGCAATATGTGATTGCGGAGAGGATCGCCCTTGCAAAGGTGCTTTTGAAGACCACCGGCCTCTCCGTTTCAGAAATCTGCTTCAGAACCGGCTACAACGACCTGTCCCGCTTTGGACAGCATTTCAAACGCGCCACGGGTACGACCCCCGCAAATTTCCGCGCGCAGTAGATATCAAGACCAATAGAGCAGGATTCGCATAACAAAGCGCAGTTTTCGCGCGTTTGCCGTAACGCCATTTCCAGCATCCTGACTTCACGCACCGGGCAATTCCGCAGCCTAACGACCTCCCGGTGCAAATGTGGAGACTAAAGATGAAAACACTCGTCCTAGCGGCGCTGGCAACCGGCCTTATGGCAACATCCGCGCTTTCCTCAGACATCGAGACCCGCAAAGTGTCCTTCGAGAACGAAGGTGTGACACTCTCGGGCACATTGTACCTCCCATCGGAGCGTCAGTCCGGCGATAAACTCCCCGTTGTGGTGGTGACCGGCGCATGGACATCAGTCCAGGAACAAATGCCGGAAACCTATGCCCGCAAAATGGTTGAACGTGGTTTTGCGGCCTTCACCTTCGATTTCCGCGGCTGGGGCAAATCCGGTGACCTGCCGAAAAGCGTTCGCTTTGTCGAAAGCCCGGATGCCAAAACCTCCGATATCCGCGAGGCATTCGCGTTTGTCGCAACCCTTCCGGAGATCGACAGCGCACAAATCCACGGTCTTGGCATATGCGCGTCCTCCGGCTACATGGTCGACGCTGTTGCCGGCAACCCGCTGGTTCGGCGAATCGGTCTGGTCGCACCCTGGCTGCAAAACAGTGAAATCGTCGAGGCCGTTTACGGAGGCGCCGAAGGTGTCGCCGGACTGATCGATGTTTCACGCGCAGCCGCAGCCAAGGGCGGAGAGATCATTCGTGCGGCCGGCCCCGAAGGTGCGCAAGGCGTCTTGATGCCGATCGGCGGCTACTACTACGAAGCTGATCGTGGTGCGATCCCCGAATATGATGACAAATGGAACAATGCCGGCTGGGAAGGCTGGCTGACCTATCATCCCGCGGACAATCCTCAACGCCTCGATAAACCACTCGCCGTCGTGCATTCGGAGGCGGCGGCTATCCCGCAAGGCGTGCGTGCATTCCTGCAAGGTTTTGCCGGCGATGCCACAACACAGTGGCTTGAGGGCGTCAGCCAGTTCGACTTCTACGACAACCCCGAGGATGTTGAGCGGTCAGCCGATACGGTGGCGGATCATTTTCGCGCCGCTACGCAATCCAAGAACTGAACACCTTGGTTGGGCGCTGCGCGATGTTACGCGGCGCCCCGAAAACCCTGACCAAATAAGGAGTCGTTATGATGATGCCCAAACTCATCGCAACCGTTACTGCAACAACGCTTCTGAGCAGTATCGCCATGGCGGATCAGGCTAAAATCAGCCGTTCCATCACCGACATCGCTGCCGGCGCGGACCGGCACGACTGGGAGCGCGTTCGCGGCGCTTTCTCACAGACCGTGACAACAGACTATACCAGCCTCTGGGGCGGTGATTCTGTCACGCAATCCGCAGACGAGCTGGTTGCCGGCTGGAAGAGTTTCCTTCCCGGCTTCGATGTCACGCAACATATGGTCGCCAATCATACGATCACATCGATCAGTAGTTCCAGCATGTCCGCCGAGGCGGATTTCATCGCGACACACCGGATTGAAGATGATCTGTGGACCCTTGGCGGACGTTACACCTATGAGCTTGAGCAATCCGGTGAGCGTTGGCTGGTCACCTTCATGAAAATGACGGCGCTCTGGGAAACCGGAGATCGCGGATTGGTCGCCCGGGCAGGCGAACGGGCGGCGCAATCCGACTGAGGCAAGGACACCAGAGCATAAGGCGGAGAAGCGACGATCAATGAACTCGGAATCACGATCCACCGGCAGCGAGTATGGGAGGTGCGCAAGCGGGCAGCGCCGCTTGCAGCTTGCGGAAGATACCGGATTGCGGATCGCGATTTTTTGCCGATCGATCGCGGCCGCCGCAGGTTTCATCTGGTATTCGTCTTCTGTTTTTCTCACCGATCAGGAACTGCGTGGCTGGCCCCTTTTTGCATTTGCCATCTACATTCTGATCAGCATCGCCCATCTGTCCGTCATCGGCACCAGGGCGAACCGATGGTGGATGAAATACGTCCTCTACACTTTTGATATCCTGGCCGTCTGCGCCCTGTTTGTAACGATCCCCATCAGCAGTGCCGAAGATATCCCGCAGATCATCGCCTTCCGCGCATACGGAATCTACTACCTTTTCCCGGTCATTGCACTTGCGGCTCTATCGCTTTCCTGGCGGCTGGTGCTGTGGTCCGGTCTGGTGGCGGTCGCCGGCTGGTGGGCAGCATTCCTTTGGGTGGTTGCGGGAATGGACAACACGCTCTCCTGGGCCGACATGCCGGCTGACGCGACACGGACCGACTATGAAACCATCTTTTTGTCGATAGACTTCATTGGACGCGGCAACAGGCTGGAGGAAAGCGGCTTGCTGCTTGTGGCCGCAGCCACGCTTTCGGTTGCTGTCTACCGGGCGCGCCGCCTGTTCTTCGCGCAGATCGAAGCCGATGAGAAACGACAGAAGGAGCGCCTGGAACGGCAGCGGATCACCGACACGTTCGGGCAATATGTGCCAGAGGTGGTTGTCAAGCAACTGGTCAACGCCAAAGGCAAACTCCCCTACCGGCAGGCCCACGGAGCCGTTCTGGTCCTGGATATTGAAGGATTCTCCAAGAGGCTTGCCGGGGGCGCCCCTGAAGTCGCAATCCGGCAGATCGACGCATTCCTGTCCGATGCCGCCGATGAAATCGGCAAACACAACGGAACGGTGATCAGCTATACCGGTGACGGCATCCTGGCCTCCTTCAACGCGCCGCTGGAAAACGCCAGACCTGAACTGGCTGCCGCCGAAACCGCGTTTGCTTTAATCGAGACAGCCCGGGCGCACCACTTCAATATCAGGATCGGTCTCGCCGCCGGCGAACTGACCTCCGGAAGTGTCGGTTCGAAAAACCGTATGGCCTTCACCGTTTATGGTGCAGCAGTCAATCGGGCGGCGCGTTGCGAGGCGCTTTGCAAAGAGATGAAACTCAAAGTGTTGATGGATGCCAAATTCGCCCTGGCAGTGTCCGATCAAATGGATGTCCGCTCTATCGGCAGTCATGATCTGCGTGGCATTTCGAAGTCCGAACCCCTTTCCACCTTCGGCGCGTTGTCTTGAATACTCATGCCGTCAATAAAAGCCGACAACGCGGTTCCTTGAAGGCGGTGGATTAGCCAATATCGGCTAGGCTTGCCGGCGGTTCTCTCGTTCAATCATCCAGTGTTCGATTTTTTCTGCGAGCGCATCCGGTGAAATCGGTTTTGACAAATAGTCATCCATGCCGGCCTCGATGCACTGTTCCATGTCGCCCTTGATGGCGTGGGCGGTGACGCCGATGATCGGTGTATGTCCGCCTGTCTCGGCTTCGATCTGCCGAATGGCTCTGGTCGCTTCATGGCCGTTCATGACCGGCATTGAAACATCCATCAAAATCAGGGCCGGCGAAAGGTTTTTGTAGAGCGACAAGCCTTCCTTGCCATTGCCGGCAATTTTGAAGCTGTAATCCATGCCATTCAATATCTGCGTGAAGACCATCTGATTGACGTCGTTGTCCTCGCACACCAGCACGTCGAGATTTCCATCAGAAATCAGGGTGACCGGGTTTTGCTGTGGAACCGGTCGTTGCACCTCGATTTCGGCCGCAGCCATTTCAGCAGTTGGATCGATGGGCGATTGCAAGGATCGACAGTCGCCGCTCTGATTGTCCTGCAGAACCTGGACAATTGTCTCCAGAAGCAAAGACGACCTTGCCGGTTTTGTCAGATGAGCCTGGATGTCCAGGGAAGAGAATGACCTGCCTTCCTTTGTTTCGTCGACAGATGTCAGCATGATGATCGGAATATCCGACAGGTCAGGATCCGTGCGCATGGCGTGGACAACGTCACTGCCGCACATATCCGGCATTTGATAATCAAGCACGACACAATCGATCGACAGACCCCGATGGATGGCGGCATGCATCAGCGCGATGCCTTTCTGGCCGCCGCTGGCCGCGGCGCAGTCAAACTTCCAGGAGCCAATCTGTTCGGTCAGGATGGACCGATTTACCGGATTGTCGTCTATGATCAGCACCCGGGAACCGGTCACGTCAACGGGAACTCTTGTTGCTTTTTCTTCGCGATGAACCGGCAGGTCGATTTCAAACCAGAACGTCGAGCCCTCGCCAACAACACTCTCAACATTCAATGTGCCGCCCAAAAGCCGCACCAGCGAAGATGCGATCGAAAGGCCAAGGCCGGTGCCCTCATGCTTTCTGGTTGCCGAAGCATCCACCTGGCTGAACTTGTCAAAAATCCTGTCGAGGTCTTCCTTGGGAAGCCCGATGCCCGTATCCAGAACGGCAATACGCAAACCTTGCATATGGGTTGAGCGTTCAGCCGGCTTCAACGCCGTGGCATTGACATAGACATGTCCCTCATCGGTGAACTTGACGGCGTTGCCCACCAGATTGGTGATGATCTGGCGTATACGGCCGACATCGCCGACCAGCATTTGCGGCAGCTCAGGATCCACTCGAACGATCAGTTCAAGATCTTTCTCCGCCACCCGCGAGGAAACCAGCGTTGCGACGTCTTCAATGGCCTCTGCCAGATTGAACGGCGCCGGATCAAGTTCCATCCGGCCTGCATCGATTTTCGAGAAATCCAGGATGTCGTTGATGATCGTCAGCAAGGAGGCTCCGGATTTGATGATCACGTCCGTAAACATCGCCTGCTTGGCATCAAGATCCGTCTTGGCGAGCAATTCGGCCATGCCCATGACGCCGTTCATCGGCGTGCGGATTTCGTGGCTCATATTGGCAAGAAACTCGGACTTCGCCTGCTCGGCCTTCAGCGCATCTGACCTGGCTTCGGCCAGATCCCTCTCTCTTGCCCGGTCTTGCGTCACATCGCTGTAGGTGGTGACCCGCTTCCCGCCCCTGCCCGGCTTGACCGATATCTGGATGATTTTTCCGCCGGGTGTGGAGCGCTCCAGGAGTTCACCCTCATCGGGAACCTGTTCGGTGGTCGCCTGATCAAAAATTTCGGATTGCGGCGCCTTGCGCTCATCGCCGCGATCGATACCGAATTGTATGAATTTCTCGAAAGACGCGCCTTTGCGAACCAACTCAGGAGGAATTTCCAGGATATCGGCAAGTTGCGGATTGGAATAAAGGATTTCCTCATGGGTGTGTACCAGGACACCTTGAGCCATCGCATTCATGGCATCGAATATCAGTTGGATTTCGTCGCCTTTGATTTCTGCCGTTTCCGCCTCTGACATGGTGCCCGCCCACGGTTGGATATGTGCCCGTCGGATTGTGAGCCAACTGCTTTAACAATTCGCAAAGCTTTGGGTTGCAGCAAGCTGATATGCAATCAGGTGAGACCGGCAATGCAGCAATCAAAAACTATTGAAACTCGATAAGCATGTGTCCGCTGGGTTTTCTCTCGATAAATTCCTCTCTTATCCAACGAAGGATGCGCCATTGCCCGCCAAAGGCGACCATGTCAGGCGCTTCGTCGAAGCTTACCCACCGGTATGCGGTGTTTTCGTCGTTGAGGACCACGGCGGCCTTTGCATCGACAAAGGCAACAAATACCGGAGCCATCGTAATGGCGTCTCGATCGGGCTCATAGAATTGTTCACAGATATCGGCGGAATAAAACCTGTCAGGCTTGAGGCCGGTCTCCTCCCGTAATTTGTGCAAGGCAGCCTGCCAGGCAGTTTCGCCGTCTTCGAATTTACCCGCGATCTGGCACCACTCACCCGCAAGTGTCTGCGCCCGTTGCAGGAGCAAGACCTCATAGCCAATGCCTGTTTCACACAGGGCAACAAGGGACGCAATAAAGGCGCGTATCGGGACTTCCGGCATCACAAGGTCCAATTCTTTCCATGAGAAGCTACCGGCTACCGAACTCAAACCTCTGATCTATTTGAACAGCCAAGCCCACCGGTGGCCGTACCTCCAACGACAATCCCACTTTGAAAGCCCGCCGACTACGCGCTACACCGCCGCATCCTCGCGGCCGACACCGATGCGGGAGCGGTGGGGGCCGTAGAGGCAGGCGAGGCCGAGGATGACGCCGGAGACGGCGGCGATCATGCCGGCGGCGCTGACGGCGTTCTGGGCTCCGAACCATAGGGGGCCGTAGCCGGCGAATACGTAACCGAGGACTGCGGAGAGGATCGCGAAGGCGATGGACCACCAGATTTGCGTCTCGAGGCGATTGGTCATCAGCCGGGCAGCCGCGGGCGGGCAGATGAACATGGCGATCACGATGATCGAGCCGACCGCGTCAAAGGCCGCCACGGCTGCGATGGCGGCGGTGATCACCAGTCCGAAGCCAAGCGCGGTTGCCGGAATGCCGAGCGCCTGCGCGAAGCCCTCATCGAAGGTTGCGATCTTGAGCCAGCGCCAGAAGACCATTGTTAAAAGCGCCACCAGGGCGCAGGCTATGGCGATGCGGCCAAGCTCCGGCGGGAGTGTTGCCAGTGCCGCGGGGTCAAGCAGCGAGTGCCAGCCTTCGGCGCGAAACCAGATGAGCGATTCCAGATTGCCCATCAATGCATGCTCGACGTCCAAGTGAACAGACGACGTATCGGATTGTTCGAGCAACAGGACACCGCCGGCAAAGAGCGTCGTGAAAACAACACCCATCGCCGCGCCGGGTTCGATCCGGCCGAGGCGCTTGACTGCCTCAATCAGAATGACGGAGACGATCGCGGCGCCTGCAGCGCCAATCAACATCGGAATGGCTGAGACAATGCCGGTGATCAGAAAGGCAACGACGATCCCCGGCAGAACCACATGGCTGATGGCATCCCCGATCAGGGCCTGACGCCGCAGGATCAGGAAATTGCCGGGCAGCGCGCAGGCAATCGCCGCAAGGCTGCCGATCAGGATAGGCGTGAGTGAAAACTGGACAAATTCCGCACCCATCACGCCGGACCTCCCACGGCAAAGGGTTTGCCAATGCGACGGTCGAATTCGTCTATCTCGTCCGGCGTAAAGACCTCTTCAATGGGCGTCAGCCCGTCATAGCGTCCGGTCAGGCCAGCGTCCTGATGCACCTGGCGGGCAATGTCCCAGCGCCGCTCGTCGCGCGATACCTTGGCCGCCTGCGCCCTTCCCGTGTCGGTCGGCACGCCGTCTGGGCGGATCAGGCCCTCGCGCGTTAAAAGCCGCAGCGTATAGGGCTCGCGGATGGGCTCCTGCCGGGACAGTGCGAGCAGGCCCTGGCGCATATGCACGCGGCGCTGAAAGCTACGGTGACGCAGGATCGCCGCCGCAACACCGCGAACCGGCGCAAAGAGCAGCGAGAGCGCAAAAAGCGCGGCAGTCATCAGGACGATGATCGGCCCGGTCGGCGCCGCCGGGACCGATGCAGAGATCGCCGCGCCGACATAGCCGGACACGGCGCCGACGGCGCCGGCGATCCAGACCACCTTGTGCGAGCGCTCCGTCCAGAACCGCGCCGTCACCGGCGGGATGATGAGCATGGCCACAATAAGGATGAGACCGACGAGCTTCAGCCCGATGACCGTCACCGCCATCACCAGCCCCATCATGAGCAGATCAATGCGGCGCACATTGTAGCCCATCGCGGCCGCATAGTCGGCATCGAAGGCCACAAGCGTCATGGGCCGTCTCAAAAGCCAGGTTGACAGCACGGCGAGCGTGCCGCCGACTGCAATCACCAACGCATCCTGGAACAGCATTCCTGCGGTTGAGCCGAGCAGGAAACTCTCAAGGCCGGCCTGACGTCCCGAACTCATTGTCTGGATGACGGTGAGCAAGACAATGCCGAGACCGAAGAACACGCCGAGCACCGCTCCAATCGCGGCATCCTCGGCCAGCCGGGTGCGGCGGGTCATCCATTCGATCAGGAGCAGTCCCAACCAGGCCGTTATCGCGGAGCCAATCAGCAGCCCGACCAGATTGCGCCCGTCTCCGCCGAGCGCCACCATGAGGATGAAGGCAAGACCGACACCCGGCAGCGTGGCATGCGCCACGGCATCGGAAACGAGCGCGCGCTTGCGCAGAAAGAGAAAGGTGCCCGAGGCGCCAGCAGCAAAACCCAACAGCGCAGCGCCGATCGCGACAAGGGCGGCGTTGTAGCCGGCCTGCAGCAGAAGGGCGCTGAAAAAGGAGTTCACGAAACAGAATCCGCGATTGCAAGTTCATCGATATGTGTCGCCGCCAGCCGTCCGCCATAGGTCGCGTTGAGGTTTTCGGCGGTAAAGGTCGTCCCGACCGGGCCTTCGGCAATGCGACGCACATTGATGAGGAAGACATGATCAAAATAGTCGCGCACAGTCGAAAGATCGTGGTGCACGCAGACGACGGATTTGCCTTCCGATTTCAGCAGCTTCAGCACATCGATAATGGCCCGCTCCGTCGCCGCATCGACGCCTGCGAAAGGCTCATCGAGAAGATAGAGATCCGCGTCCTGCGCCAGTGCGCGGGCCAGGAACACCCTCTGCTGCTGCCCGCCGGACAATTGCCCGATCTGCCGGTTGATAAAATCTGCCATGCCGACGCGCTCAAGGCACTCGCGGGCCTTGGCTGTCATATGTCCGGAAAGCCTGCCAAGCAGACCGACTTTACGATAAAGGCCCATCCGGACAACATCGATCACCGTCGTGGGGAAATCCCAGTCGACGCTGGCGCGCTGCGGAACATATGCAATGCGGTCACGCGCCTTTTCGATCGGCGCACCATAGATCAACACTTCGCCCGACAAGGGCGGAATCACGCCAAGGGCGGCTTTCAACAAAGTGGATTTACCAGCCCCGTTGGGTCCGATGATTGCCGACATCGATCGTGAAGGAAAACACGCATCAACCGAAAACACCGCCGGCTTTTCTCCGTAGGAAACGGTCAGACCACTCACGGCAAGCGGGCTGTCCGTTTCCGGATCAGCCCTTTTGACCACCTCGCCCATCTGCGTGGCAATCGCCACCGGCGTATCGGTATTGGATGTCACCATCAGTTCAGCAACCCTTGCATTCCGCTGTCGGGCACTTCGCCGCCAAGCGCACCTGAAATCACGGTGGCGTTGTGATCGATCATACCAAGATAGGTTCCTTCATAGGTCCCGTCCTCGCCCATGGCGTCGGAGAAGAGCTCACCGCCGATGACAACCTCATGCCCCTGCGCCGCCGCGCCTTCTATCAGCGCCCGGATATTACGGTCGGAAACTGAACTTTCTACGAACACCGCACCGATATCCCGCTCCACGAGCATGTCCACCAGTTCGGAAATGCGCTGCAGACCCGCCTCGCTTTCGGTCGAGATGCCCTGAATACCCATCACTTCAAATCCGTAAGCCGAGCCGAAATAGTTGAAGGCGTCATGGGCGGACAGGAGAACCCTGCTCTCCGCCGGTACGGATGAGAGTACTTTTGTCGTATATTGCGCAAGCTCCTGCAGCTCGGCCTGATGGGCCTCCGCATTGGCGCGGAAGGCTTCTTCATTCTGCGGCGAAAGCTCGATCAGCGCATCGCGCACGTTCAACACCACGCGCGCCCAAAGGTTCGGATTCATCCAGACGTGCGGATCGAATTTACCGTCATAATCATCATGGCCCAAAAGCAGGTTACGCGGCAGGCTTTCGGCAACGGCAACGACATTGCCGCCTTCCTCAAGTCCACGCATGAAATCTTCCATCTGCGCTTCAAGATAAAGGCCGTGCCAAAGGACAAGGTCAGCATTGGCCATCGCCACGATATCCGTGCGGGTTTGGCGATAGGCGTGAGGATCGACGCCCGGCCCCATCAGCGCCCTCACCTCGACAAGGTCACCGCCGACCTGGCGCGCCGCATCGGCAATCATACCGGTGGTGGCAACGATATCGATCCGCTCTTCAGCCACAGCCCACCCTGCCGGCAACGCCATTGCTAGTGCGGTGATTGCTGCCAGAAACGTCCTTTTTGATAGATGCATCCCGTCGGTTTCCTGTCCAAAACTGGTGAATATCTCGCTTGCTTTTAAGATTAATACTGCGAAGCATTCGCAACTGTCAATGAAATTGCGAAGCATTCGCAAAAAAGATGGGTGGCGATCCGTATGGGCGGCCAGACAAACGGAACCCGTGACGTGGACGTTCATGTCACGGGGCTGAACAAGAATCCGGAGCCGCGGCTGCATCATGCTCGCCTGAAATGCAGCAAAACGCGCCCATGCCAAAGGCACGCAGGCAATCAGAGGTCGTACGCGGCGTTCAGGTTTGGAGCTCCGCGAGAAGCTGTGTGAGCAGGTCCATACCGGCGCCCCAACCCTTGTCGAGACCCTGCAATGCCTGATGGAAGCTTGCGATTTCCGCCTCACTGGCTTCGTGCGGCACCCATGTCAGGCGCATATGCGTACGGCCGCCAACCTCGTCGAATGTGACCGTCGTCAGCAGCACGCGCGGCCAGTTTTCCATCATTGGATTGGCGACCACATTCCAGGACGCATCGGAAACGGAATGCAGCCAGACCAACCGCTCAGGCTCGGTGACCTCGGTGTATTCAACTCTCTGGAAATGCGAGTTGTCACCCCATTTCATCTCGTTGAGCCAAAGCCCGCCGGGCCTCACATCGAGGTCATGGATGATCGTCTCGACATTTGGCCCGTACCAGCGCTTGAGAAGCTCCGGCTCGGTCCATGTCCTCCAAACGAGTTCACGCGGCGCATCAAACTCGCGCTCCAGCACATAGGTCGGCAATTCATCCATCCTGGGTTCCCTTCTCTTTTGTTGTTTTGAGCTCTTCAAGCAAGCCGTCCAATTCATCAAAGCTCGAAGACCAGAAGCGACTGAACTCCTCAAGCCAGCCAACGGCTGCCGCCAGAGGTTCGGCCTTCAGTCGCGCCGGTCTGCGCTGCTTGTCGATGTCGCGCTCGACGAGGCCTGCCCTTTCCAGCACCTTGAGATGTTTTGAGACTGCCGGCTGCGTCATGGCAAAAGGCGCCGCTATCTCGTTGACGGGCGCCTCCCCGGCCGCAAGGCGTGACAGGATCGCGCGTCTGGTCGGATCGGCCAACGCGGCGAACACTGCGTCAAGATCCGGGTTTTGATTTATATAACCTCTTTGTTCCATAACTTATTAGTTATATTATAACGGTTTGAACGTCAACGTCGGTCGCACCTCAAATTCCGGCAACGGTTGCGCTGCGCAATTGACGTCTTAAATAACAGTGGGCCGGCCTGTGTCGGTCCAATGGGATATCAAAAGGACACATGCGGACGAGCCGGCGTAAATGGTGTATAGCCGTTGCCGGACATGCATCAGGGAACTCGACATGCGCAACGCATCGTTCACACAGCAAAATCCGACCGAAGCGCCGGCGAGACTGTTTAACCAGATCAATTTCCTGTGGGCCGCCATCGTTGTCGTTGCGCTTTCGGCGGTCATCCTCCACCTGCAAAGCCGTGCTCAGGTTATCAAACTCCAGGAGGAAGTCTCTTCCCTGAATAGCGCGCTTGACGCCGCGACGCAGCAGACCGCCCAGCTCCAGGAAGCAGTTGCTTCGACGGAAGCGCGTACGATTGAGCAACTGGCGGAAACCGCTGATGAATTGCGCAATGAAATCGTGCGTACCGCGTCTGCGAAGCTCGATCATTCTATCGGCGAGGCGCTGAGCGAGCTGCATACCTACGGCAATGCGCAATATGTCTTTCATATGGTTGCCAATGACCGCCGGTCCTGTGTGAAAGGTGGTGTTTTCATCGGTGAGCTGTCGGACGGCTCATTGCAGGAAGCAGCGTTCAACGCCGGTGAAATGGTTGCTATAGAGCCCTCGCACACGGATATCAGGGGCATTCCCTTCTACCGCGCGAAAATCAGTGCCTCACTCATCGAAACCCGGGGCGATGCCGCCGCGTTTCGCCATGGGACCATGCGTATCGCCTGCAATTAGGATCGGCCTGTTCCAACGCAACACCCGACCTATGCGCATCGGGTAAGGGTGCCATACGCAAATCACCGTTCTTTGCCGCATTTGATTGATTAGAGTCCAATGCGGATAAGGAGAACTGTCATGGCTCACCATACATTCAGGACCGCCCGGACCATTTTCGACATCGTCGACTCGGTCCGCTCCGCGTCACGCATTGCCAATGCGCTTGAAAACGGACGCTACCCGAACCGAAGGGACCTTGAAGTCCTGGGGATAGACAAAATCTACTCGCCTAAGACATGGGACGTTCAAAATATCAGGCTCTGATGTAGGCGACCGGATGATGGGCTATGGGGGGTTTCAGTGTCGTCATGACTCGGCCGCTTGGTCCTATTATGATCCGACGAAACCAGGGAGATGACGATGGCCGAAAAGCTGATCCTTTACACGAACCCCATGTCACGCGGGCGCATTGCCCGCTGGATGCTCGAGGAAACAGGCGCCACCTACGAGACGCGCCTTCTCGACTACGGAACGACCATGAAGGCCGACGATTATCTTAAGATCAACCCGATGGGCAAGGTTCCCGCAATTGTTCACGGTGGCTCGGTCGTGACGGAATGCGCGGCCATCTGCGCCTATCTCGCCGATGCCTTTCCCGATGCCGGCCTCGCCCCGCCGGCTGACGATCGAGGCGCCTATTACCGATGGATGTTTTTTGCCGCCGGGCCGCTGGAAGCAGCAATCGCCGACAAGACCATGGGCTGGGAGGTCCCGGCCGAGCGGGAAAGGACCGTCGGCTACGGTAATTTCGCGCATGTGATGGATACGCTCGAACAAGCGGTATCAGGGCCGGGTTTTATTGCCGGCGACAGATTTTCAGCGGCCGATGTCTATGTTGGATCGCATATCATCTGGGGTCTTCAGTTCGAGACCCTTGAGCGCCGGCCTGCCTTTGAAGCCTATGCCGGCCAATTGGCTGATCGACCGGCGCTCAAGCGCGCCACCGAACTCGACGATGCGGCCATGCCGCCAGGTTAGATTGCTCTAAACCTTGCGAATGGAGATCTTCTTTTCCTCGGGCTTTTGCGCCTTGTGTTTGGCGATCTTCAATTGCAAAAGACCGTCGCTGTACTGCGCATCGATTTGATCGCCATCGGCATCCGGCGGCAGCCTGAATGTGCGCTGGAACGATCCATATTCGCGTTCGGAAAAGAAATAAGTCCGCCCGCTCTCCTCGCGCTCCGACTTCTTTTCGCCGCGAACGACAAGATTGTCGCCATCGATGGACACGTCCACATCTTCCGCCCTGACCCCGGGCAGTTCCACGGTTATCTCGTAGAAATCATCCATTGCGGATGCGTCTGACCTTGGAGCGAACCAGTCAGCCACCCGGCTGCCGAAATTGCGCAGCGGATCATAAATGCTGGGCAGCCATCCGGCTGTATGCGACTTTTCAACCATGAGCCTCACCATTAGATAATGACAATGATCATTGAGCATAGTCCAAACGGCCTGGATCAGGGTTGATTTGCGTCAACGGGGTGGGCGGCTCGTTGTGCCGTCGCCCGCTGAGAGCGGGCAGGACACATCTTTATGATTTGAGGCGCGCGAGATCGTTCAGAAGATCAAGCAGTTCGCTCAACTTCTTCTTTCCAAAAGCATTTTCCAAATCGACATAGATACTGTTGTTGATCTGAATATTATCCTCGATAAGCTGGCGCCCCTCTTCGGTAATGTAAATAACACAACGCCGGCCGTCCGTTTCGTGTGCCGCGCGTTTGACCAGCGCTTGCTCCTCCAGATATTTGAGGATTCGCGTCAGGCTGGGCAATAGAAGCGATGATTTCTCGGCAATGTCGGTGGGATCAAGCGGCCCCTCTTCTGCCAGGACACGCAGTACGCGCCATTGCTGCTCCGTCACCCCTGCATCTGCAAGCATCGGCCGGATGCGCGTCAGGACGACTTCCCGCGCCCGCAACAATGCTATCGGCAGTGCCCAAGAAGATGAGCACAGTTTTCCTTTGACCGTGGTGTCCCTGTCGCGTTCCACGTGTTCCGCCCGCTCTCGCCCGCCGTCGGTTTCCGGCCACGTTCATTACCGACCTCCATGATTCGCACTGCCAAGTGTTGAAATTATGTTTAACGTGTTAATTACAAGCGGAAAGCGTTGCGCCATTCCGGCCAGTTGAAACACCGACTCGGAGTTCTAGCGGCCGATGACACGTTGCGACCACACCCCTTTTTCCGGACTGACATGAATGGGCATTGCGTTGGGCAAAGGTATAAGGTTCGGCTCCATCACCACATATTCGGATGCCGCCTTCCAGAGCCCGCCATGGGCAACGATGAGCGTGTCGGGACCAAGGGCAACGGCCCGCGCCATGGCCGTCCAGACGCGAGCACAAAACTCGCTGAACGGTTCACCGTTGGGAGGGTCGTACTCGCCGGTCCAGTAGCGCGCCAGCCACGGGCCATGGGGCTCACCCTGATGATCGCCCAAGTGACATTCCATCAGATCGTTGTCGAACTGCACTTCCAGGCCATGATGTGCGGCGACAGCTTCCGCCGTGTGTCTTGCCCGTGACAGAGGGCTGGAGACGATACGTGCGATTGCTGCATCCTTGAGGTGCTCGGCGGCCTGTTTTGCCTGTTCGCGGCCCGTGTCATTGAGCTGTGAATCCAGTTGGCCCTGCGTGCGCCGGGTGCGGTTCCACTCTGTTTCACCATGTCGCAAAAAGTAGAATGGATGCTCAAAATCCACGTTGTTCCCCTTGGTTGTATTGGATAGATATTCAGCCGGCATGTCCCCGCCAGTTCTTAAAAAAGGAAATCTGCAAACATGCCGACCGACAAGACAATTCCCCGTAGCCGAAACTCCTATTCCATCTGGACACCTGTTTCCATCCGATTTTCGGACCAGGATCCGCTAGCGCATGTCAACAATGTTGCGATAACCGCCTTTCTGGAATCGGGCCGCGTCGGATTTTTCAATCAGGTGCTAGACAGCCCGGAGATATTGGCAAGGGGTCTGGTCCTTGCAAGACTGACCGTCGACTATCTCAATGAGATCACCTATCCGGGCACTGTCGAGGTGGGCGGCAGGTTATCCTCCATCGGAGAGCGTTCGGTCATCACGCATTACGCCGCATTCCACGGCGACACCTGCTGTGTTGTATCCGAATCCGTCAACGTGTTCTTCGATCCGGAGACCCGCCGGTCGACCATTCCACCTGAAGAGGTCAGAGCCGCTCTTGATCGCCTGCTCGCCGAACAGTGATGCCTCCCTTGGCGCTCCTGCACCCGCCCGTCAGACCGAGACCGGCTCTTTTCCTTCGGATCCTGCTGCCAGAGCAAGCGCGCAGGCCGTTACGACAAGGAGAGCGCAGGTCAAAGCAAGGGCTACGGCAAAACTGCCGGTCAGTGCGCTGACAGCACCGGCGAGGACGGGACCGACCATCTGGCCAAAGGCAAATGCGGCGGTCAGAACCCCGATATGCCGCATGACATCGGCGGGCGGCGCCACCCGGTGCGCTTCCTTCATGCCCATCATGGTGATGATCATGAATGTGCCACCGACGCAGATCCCTGCGATGATGATACTGGCGAGACCGGAGTAGGCAACCGGCAAGATCAGACCGAACGCCATAACAAGCTGACTGAGTATCCAGATCTGGCGGTTGGTGTAACGGGCCTGCAGGCGCGCGGCCAGCAAGGTGGACAAAAAGGCCGACGCGCCAAAGACCGGCCAGGCCCAACCGAACACCAAAGGCGAAGCTATGATCTCCCGCGCCATGACCGGAAGATATGTGGCTGGAACAATATAACCGAGGCCGGCCGCGCCGTAGGCCGTGATTGCCGCCCACTGCAAGGGCGCCCGGCCCTTCCCGCCCTCAGCTTGCGAATGCGGTGCAGGTTCAATCTCGCTCCCGAGGCCCAAGGACAGAGCCACGGCGGCGGTCACGCTAAAGGCGCCGAGAACAACCCAGGCCGGGGCACTTTCAACACCGCCGACCATGAATGCCATCGCTGCAAGCCCGGCCAGTGCAATACCCGCACCGACACCAGAAAAGATCCACCCCTGCGCTTTTAGCCTGCCGGTTTCAGCGAGGCGTTTTACGTAATAGCTGCTGACGAGCACGAGCGTCAGCGCGCTGAAAAAACCGGCAAGAAAGCGCAGGACCGACCACACTATGATGTCGCCCGTCAGCCCCATCCCCAAGGTGGACGCAGCAATCGCGAACAGCGACAGCCGCAGGGCCCGCTTAGGCGGCAGCCGGCGCCCGGCCGCCCACATGGCGCCGAGCCAGTATCCGAGGAAATGGATCGACGCGAGTGCGCCCCCGCTCGTCAACCCCAGCAAGCCGTCCGTCTGCATCATCGGCAGCAAAGGCGTGAAGGCAAACCGCCCAATACCCATGGCCAGCGCCAGGCAACCGAAACCGATGAGTGTAATACGCAGCGGAAAATCAGACACAGCCACACCTTTGACCACGAAACCGATCACGTCTTCTTGCCGCCAACCTAGTCAGAGGCATATATTTAAAAAAGTGAATTCTTGAGAAGTTAGCTATCTCAATTGGAGAAACCAATGAGCCCCTATGATCTGAATGCTCTGGAGATATTCAGAACGGTCGCGAATGAGGGCAGCATCTCCGCGGCGGCGCTGAAGTTGAACCGGGTGCAATCGAATGTCAGCACGCGCATCAAGCAGTTGGAGGACCGGTTGCAAAAAACCTTGTTTCTGCGTGGCAATCGCGGGCTCACGCTAACGCCGGACGGCGAGTTGCTGCTGTCCTATGCCGAGCGGTTTCGCCAACTGTCGGCGGAAACGACCGAGGCGCTTGAAGATGGCGAGCCGAGCGGGACATTCCGCATCGGCGCGATGGAGAGCACGGCCGCCGCTCGCCTGCCGCCCATTCTGTCGCGATTTGCCGCGCTCTATCCCGATGTCGAGATCGTGCTGAAGACGGATACGGCAGGCGGACTTATGGAGAGGCTGCGTAACCACGACGTCGAAATCGCCTTTACCGCCGAGCCTGTCACCGCCGATTGGGTGCGCGCGGCTCCGGTTTTTAAGGAAGAACTCGTTCTGGTCACGCCGGCGGGATTTCCCGGTCCGGACGATGCCGCCGGGATCAATGGCAGGACCGTCATCGCCTTTGAAGAGGGCTGCGCCTACCGGCGCTATCTGGAGCAATGGTTGCTCGACAACGCCGTTGTGCCGGGCTCCGTCATGGCCGTCAGTTCCTATCTGGCCATCTTTGCCAGCGTTTCCGCCGGAACCGGTTTTGCCGTCGCACCCCAAGCGGTGCTGGATATGGTGTCGGTGGGCGGAAAAATGCGGTGCTATCCCCTGCCCGGCCGGATGTCGGCAATCACGACAATGCTGGTGTCGCGCGCTGACTATCGATCGCGAAAGCTCGATTGTCTCAGACAGTTGCTTCCGGTCTATGGCAAATAGGACCAGGCTTGCCTGCCCGGCTGCCTTAAGCTACCGGTTCGAAAACACCGGCTGCAAAGAAGGTGCGTTGAATGGATCATGTGAACTGCATCGTGGCAGGCGCCGGCGTGATCGGCATCGCCACCGCACGCGCGCTCGCACTCGCCGGCCGCGACGTTGTCATCATCGAGGCTGAGGACATCATCGGCTCGCACACCAGTTCGCGTAACTCCGAGGTCATCCACGCCGGTATCTACTATGCCGAAAACTCGTTGAAGGCCAGCTTCTGCGTCTCGGGCAAAATGGCGCTATACGACTATTGCCGCGACAGGGCGATCCCGCATGAGCAAACCGGAAAACTGATTGTTGCGACACGCAACGAAGATTTGGACACACTCGCATCTATCCATCGACACGCGCTCGCCAACGGTGTCGACGACATCCGGCAGATATCCGCCGAGGAGGCAGTGGAATCCGAACCGGAACTTTCCTGCATCGCCGCGCTTCACTCACCGTCAACCGGCATTGTGGATAGCCATGCCCTCATCCTTTCCATGCTCGGCGAGGCGGAGGATCGGGGCACAATGGTTGCCTTTGGCACAAAGGTCGCCTCGGTTCGCCCTGACGGCCGACGCTTCATCGTCGCATTTGAGGGCGACGACGCGGACGCCGTATCCTGCGATATATTCATCAACGCGGCAGGTCATGGGGCCTGGGACATAGCCCGCTCCATTCCCAGACTGCCTGCCGGCATCGTCCCGCCGCATCTGCTCTCCAAGGGCAATTATTATTCTCTGAGCGGCCACCCCTGCCCTTTCCGGCAATTGATCTATCCGGTGCCCGGTGACGGTTCGCTCGGCATTCATTTCACCCGCGATCTCGCCGGACAGGCGCGCTTCGGACCAGACGTCTTCTGGATGGACGGCGAAGAGCTCGACTATACCGTGCTCGATGACAGGGCAGATGATTTTGCCGAGGCCATCCGCACCTATTGGCCAGCGCTTCCGGACAACGCGCTTGCGCCATCCTATTGTGGCATTCGGCCAAAGATGGTCGGCTCGGGCCAGCCGGCGGCCGACTTTGTGATCCGTTCACCAAAGCAAAACGGCTTCAATGGCCTGGTCCAGCTTTTCGGGATGGAGTCGCCCGGATTGACCGGCTGCCTCGTCATCGGCGAATACGTCGCCGACATGGCGCTGAAGGATTTCCGTTGACAGCCGGACAGAACCGGTCGGTATGCTTGAACCAGCGGCCTTTTTGGAATACGGCATGTCTCGCACCCTGCCGCCGCACCATGATGGGCTGACGGCGATCGGGCGACACTGGAGAGCGAGCGTGGCGAACAGCAAAACCGTCCAAGTCGGATCTGTGTCATTTTCAAACGACCGGCCCTTTGTCCTGATTGCTGGCCCTTGCGCGATTGAAAGCCGCGACCACGCATTCGCCATCGCCCAGGAACTGGTTTCGATCACCACAGACCTGAACATTCCGCTGGTTTACAAATCATCCTACGACAAGGCCAACCGTTCCTCGGTTTCCGGCAGGCGTGGCATCGGCATGGAGGCGGGACTGCAAATCCTGGCCGATATCCGCGAAACCTTCGGCTGTCCGGTGATTACCGATATTCACGAAAGCCATCAGGCCGCGGTGGTCGCCGAAGCGGCGGATATATTGCAGATACCGGCCTATCTGTGCCGGCAGACAGACCTGCTGCTGGCCGCCGGGAATACGGGCAAGGCCATCAATGTCAAAAAGGGGCAGTTCCTTGCGCCATGGGACATGGCCCATGTAGCCGAGAAGGTCGCCTCCACCGGGAATGAGAACATCCTTCTTTGCGAACGCGGGACGAGCTTTGGCTACAACACGCTGGTGACCGATTTTCGCGGCCTGCCCACCATGGCCGCCACCGGTTATCCGATCGTGTTCGATGCAACCCACTCCGTTCAGCAACCCGGCGGGCTTGGCGGCTCATCCGGCGGGCAGCGGGAATTTGCGCCCGTCCTTGCCCGCGCGGCCTTGGCGGTCGGGTGCGCAGCGCTGTTTATCGAGACCCATGACAACCCGGACACCGCGCCATCCGATGGGCCGAACATGATACCGATCGATCAAATGAAGCCCATGCTTGCCGGCTTCATGGCGATCGACGCAATCACCAAAAAACAGGATGGCTGAAGCCATATGTCTCCGGAACGCAATATCAGGCAGGAAATCCTAAAAGCCGCACGCACCTCGCTGCAGGGCATCGATACGATTGTCGAAGGCCTCAACGCAAAACTCGGTGACAGCGTGCTGGAAGCCATTGATGTCATCGCAGCCAAAAGCGGCCGGCTGATCATTACCGGCGTCGGCAAGAGCGGGCACATCGGAGCAAAGGCCGCCGCCACCTTCGCATCTACAGGAACGCCAGCCCAGTTCGTTCATTCGGCAGAAGCAAGCCACGGCGATCTCGGCATGATCACGCCTGACGATTGTGTTCTTGCAATTTCGAATTCCGGCGAAACCCGCGAGCTATCGGACGTGCTCTACCATGCACGCAGGGCCGATATCCCGTTGATCGCCCTCACCTCCAAATCCGACAGCACCCTGGCGCAGAATGCGACGGTAACCGTCGTTTTACCCCAAGCGGAAGAAGCCTGTCCTCTGGGGCTCGCGCCAACCACATCCTCCATGATGCAGCTGATGCTCTGCGATACGATGGCGATCGGGCTTTTGGTGCGCCGGGGTTTCTCAGAGAGCGATTTCAAGCATTTTCATCCGGGCGGCACGCTCGGCGCGAGCCTCACGCTGGTGCGCGATGCGATGCATGCGGGAGATGCGATGCCCATCGTGCGTACCGGGACACCACTGATCGAGGCCATCGGAACGATAAACGAAAAGGGCTTTGGCCTCGTGATCGTTGTCGACGAGGCCGAGCGGATGCGCGGCGTCATCACCGACGGCGACCTGCGGCGCAATGCCCATGTCGACGCTGTCGCGGCCCGGGTCGACGATATCATGACGGTTGGAGGTCTGACTGTCGAACCCGATATGCTGCTTGCCTCCGCGCTGAAGATGATCCAGGACCACAAAGTCGGCGCGCTTGTGGTGGAAGATGACGGGCAGGCTGTCGGTGTTATCCACGTGCTTGACATGCTGCGCATTGGCGCTGCCTGAACCCACCAGCGGCTGTAGCCTGAGGGGCCGTCACTATGGCATCACCAGATTTTGAAACAGATTTCGAACCGGCACACGGCTCAACCGTGCAGCTCGCGCCGGACATTCAGCGCATTACCGCACCCAATAGCGGCCCTTTGACCTTCCACGGCACGAACAGCTACATCGTCGGCAAGGGGTCCGTTGCGGTCATCGATCCGGGTCCGGAGATCGAGAGCCACTACCAGGCGCTTAAAGAGACGCTGACCGGCCGTGAGGTCACGCACATCATGGTCAGCCACACGCACCGGGACCATTCACCGCTCGCCCGCCGCCTGGCATCCGAGACGGGCGCGACAATCGTCGCGGAAGGCGAGCACAGGTCAGCACGTCCGCTTTTTACCGGAGAAATCAATCCGTTAAAGGAAAGCGCGGATACGGAATTTCAACCCGATGTCAAGGCCGGGGACGGCGACATTTTCCAGGGTGACGGATGGGCGCTGCGGGTCATCAACACACCGGGACATACGGCCAATCACGCGGTCTTCGGCCTTGAAGACCGCGACATCGTCTTTTCAGCCGATCATGTGATGGTGTGGGCCACCTCAATCGTTGCTCCGCCAGACGGCTCCATGGCCGATTACATGCGGTCACTCGACAAGATGCTCGAACGCGACGACAGGATGTACCTTCCCGGCCATGGCGGACCGGTGAAAGAGCCGACGAAATTCGTGCGTGCCCTGCGTACTCACAGGAAGATGCGCGAGGCAGCCGTTCTCGACCGGCTGCAAAAGGGTGATCGGCACATTGACGAGATGGTCAAGGCGATTTACCGCGATACCGATCCGAGATTGCATCGCGCTGCAGCCCTTTCGCTGCTGGCACATCTTGAAGACCTTGTCGCCAGGGGCCGCGTCGAAACCGACGGTGCTCCATCAATTGACGGCGTCTACATGCCGAACTAATGGGTCAGCGAACCGAGATTCCGACAAGCTCCATGTCGAGCTCACGCAGGAATTCGGAAATGATCCAGGCATTTGCGCCCAGATCGTGCGGGCCGAAACGTGAGACGGCACGCATATCGACGAAGGTTGTTTCAGCCTCTTCGCTCAGCCGGATACTGACATCCGAACCGAAGCCGAAAACGAGTGTGCGCGCCTCGCCCTGAAGGACGATTTGCGCCTGTTTGAGAACAACGGGGTCTTGCGGCGCGCTTTCTTCCGCAAGGATCTCGCGCAGGCTGATGATGCTGTCCGTATCGTCCGCTTCCGAGACAATAGCCGCTGCGTCACCGGGTTGCGCCGGCTCCTGCGCATCCGGCTCGGCGACATCCTCCGGCGGCTGTGGCATGCGGGTCGAGGAAATCTTGATCCCGCGGTTCTCCGCCACCAGCCGTACAGCTTCCAATACCCGGTCGAGCGCGCCCTCATACCGCCTTCCCGTGACCTGCGGATAGGCTTCGGCCTGCCCCGCATAGGGTGCGCTTTCAAACAGCTTGACGTGCGGCATCCAGTCCGGACCGTGCGTCACAGGCTCAATGAATTCGGGAACACTCGCGGTATCCGTCGCGATGTCGTAGAGCGGCGGCAACGTATAGGCCCGGTATCCGACAAGCCCGGCCGGAACAAGCACAATCAGGGCACATATGCAGCCCTTGGCGGACGCGCGTCCCCCTTCTGCACCGACCATCCACAGGCGCAAGATCCCGTAACATGCGAAGATGAATGCAAGCAGCGCCAGCCCGGTGCTGATCGCAAACAGCACCGCGAAAATATCACTCTCCATGATGGCGAAGCGGTGAAGGCCGGCGGAGATGGCGAAAAGCGCCAGGGCGAACAAGCCCAGCCGATAGGACCAGAAGGCCGTATAACACACTGGACGTTCGTAGCGAATCTTCATCTTTGGCCGTTACATCTGCATAATCGCGCACAGGAATAGCGCAACTTGCCACGGAGCGAAACAGTGCTTCGCTCAGCCATGCCGGGGCACTGAGGCAATATTACAGCACAGCGCAGAGTACGTATGAAACTCGGCAAGCAGCCGTACGACGGCCTGACCTTCCACAGGAGAAAGCCATGTGCTCGAACGCTGTCTTGAGCAATGTCCAGCGGCGCGACATCGATGCCGTCCTTCATCCCTATGCGCCTCAGCACAAGCTGCGGGAAACGGGCGCGCTCGATGACACCGGGGCGATGGTGCGAAAGGACGCTTTGCCGGGCCAGGCCGAACGGCACAGACGGCTCGGAAAAACAAGGCCCGCCGCATGAATGCAGCGGGCCTTCTGTCGTCAGGACATGCCGGTTTAAAGTCTGGCCAAGTACTCCCTCGCAGCCTTCTCGCCCATTTCATCGAACTGCTTTTGCTTGAAAGCTTCGCGTTTCTTGCGGCGCGGATCCATATAGCCGGCGCCGACGACCGTCTCGCCCTTGTCGCAGACCACGAAACGGCTGATACGCTGCGCATGCGGTGAAAGTTTTTCCCACTGTTCGTAGGGCATGGACCGCATGATGCCCTCGCTGCGGAACCAGGGTGCGTAGTATTCGACATTCGGCATTGCACGCACATCGCGCGAAAGGTTCGGCGTGCCGGCGTGCCAGGCGCGAATATCGCGGAAGACGGCGGTTCCGGCAGGTGCCGGGCAGACCGTGCTGAGTTTCATCCAATCCGGCTCGTCGGCAAGGCTGGGAATAGGCGCCCGCGACCTTTGCGTGCCGGGAATTTGACGGATCGGCCCGTTCTCGAATGTCAGATCGATCATCGGGAAGTTGATGGTCAGGACCGGAACCGGCAGATCGCGCATGGTGACATTGCCGTATGGATCGGGAATTTCCGACCACATATTGTCTGAATGCAGGCCCTGATACTCGATCGCACCCGGCATGGCGATATCGCCGCCCGCCCCGCCGACAATATAGTCGGGAGATCCGAAAATCTCGGTGAGAATCGGGGTTGTGGTGGGCAAATCGATGAGTTCACACCATTCGTCCTTGTGGAGCATCTGGCGCGAGGCCGAACCACCGCCAAAGGAATAGCGGTGCGGCAGCCCTCCTGCCCCGCCTCCGGCCGAGCAGTCAGGATCATCCGCCATCAGATCGAGAATGGCTTCGCTGGCAGCCCGCTGCATCCGCGCAAGAAGATCGGGTTCCAGGACGTCGCGCACTGCGACAAAGCCATCGCGATGTAAAAGTTCCGCGGCGCGTTTGGGATCATCCGGCGAGACGAGCTCCAGGCCCTTGATGCCGTTTTCCTTGCGCAGTTTTTCTCGCAGCGCAACAACACCCGGATCGTCATAGGAGCGTGTCCAGCCCGCGCAGGACGGATCGCCTGACACGAGGTTCATGTGTTCCGGCGTCGTCTCGATTTCAATCTCCGCCGCAGCGGATGAAAGACCAGCGGGATTGTCATTGTTGACGATGGATTTCGGTCTGTTGATAAAACCGTTTGGCGGTACCGACTCGTTCCAGCCGAGATTTTCCAGTTGGGCGTCCATGGGCGCATCTCCTCCGATATGTGATCTGGCTCGATATGCTATTCGGCACGAACCAGTTGCCCTTAAATCCGCATATTCGACCGGATCATCACAAGGCACGAGATGTTCAAATTGAACTATTTGTGTCTGCCAGGAATTACCGGCCTGGCTTCACCTCCAGAAGCTCATGGCTTGTCTTAAAACGCTTTTCGACTGCTCATCAGACCATGAAATAGTTCAATATGAACAATTCGATACTTACTACAGCGACCACCATGAGCCAATGTGCGGGCGAAAAGAACGTCATACTTGCAAGACTTGTTGAGGGAGAGATGCATGGCCGATCTGGCTGGTAAGGTTGCAATTGTCACCGGTAGCACACAGGGCCTCGGAGCGGCGATTGCCAGGCTGTTTGCCGAACGCGGCGCAAGCGGTCTCGTCACATGCGGGCGCAGCAGCGATAAGGGTCAAAAAATTGCATCGGAGATCACCGCCGAATTCGGTTGCCCGGTCCATTTTGTGCAGGCCGACCTCGCCAAAATCGAGGACTGCCGCAAAGTGGTCAAGATGGCGGATGAACAATTTGGCCGGATCGATGTTCTGGTGAATGCGGCCGCCATAACGGATCGCGGAACCATACTGGATACCTCACCGGAACTCTTTGACAGCATCATCGCAACCAATCTGAGGGCGCCGTTCTTTCTGATGCAGGATGTCGCGGCAATCATGCGCCGGGAACGCATCGAGGGATCGATCGTCAACATTGTCTCCATGTCCTCCATGGCGGGTCAGTCCTTTGTTGCGGCCTATTGTGCATCCAAGGGCGGACTTGCAACACTGACAAAGAACACAGCCTACGGGCTGCTGCCGGACCGGATCCGGGTCAACGGCCTCAATATCGGCTGGATGGCATCCGACGGTGAAGATGTCATGCAGAAAACCTATCACGGCGCCACAGACGGCTGGCTGGAGAAAGCAGCGGCCGAACAACCGTTTGGACGCCTCATTGAACCCGCTGAGGTGGCGCGCGCGGTGGCCTTTCTCGCCGGCCCGGAATCCGGCCTGATGACGGGATCGATGGTGAATTTCGACCAATCTGTCTGGGGCGCATATGATGCGCCACCGCAGCCGGGCAGCGCACTTTAGAACCCGCCCCGCGTCCATCAAGGGGAGCGGCGACAGCCCGGTGATACCACGGGGCCTAGACCCGCCACCCCAGCAGCCGCCGTTCGATCAGGCCGATCGCGGCGCTGACCAACACGCCGAGCAGAGACAGGATGACGACGCCGACAAACAGGCGTTCGAGATCGTAAAGGGAACCGGCCTCGAGGATATAGGCCCCGATCCCGTATTCCGCACCCAGCATCTCGGCTGCGACGAGCAGGATAATGGCGATGGCAAGCGAGATGCGCAATCCCGACAGGATGCCGGGCATCGCGCCGGGCAGCACGATCTTTCTGACAATCGACAGCCAGGAAAGCCCGAAACTCTGCCCCATGCGGATCAACGTCCGGTCCACATTATCGACTGCGCCATAGGTTGCCACGACCGTCGGGGTGAAAGTGCCAAAAGCAATGAGCGCATATTTCGACCCCTCGCCGATGCCGAACCAGATGACAAATAGAGGTAGCAGCGCGATCTTCGGGATCGGAAAGATGGCTGCGACCAGCGGCACCATGCCTGAGCGGATATAGGAAAACAGGCCGATCAGGATGCCGACGCTGATGCCGAGGCTGGCGCCGATCGCAGCGCCAACGGCCAATCGGCTCAAGGACGGCAGGAGGTGTTTGAACAGCAAGCCGGAGGAGTAGAGCTGTTCGAATGTCGCCAGCACATCGGATGGCTTTGGAAGCGTCAGCGCTGAGATCCAGCCCTGCCGGGTGCCCCATTCGGCGACAGCAATCAGCGCGGCAAAGGCGACAAATCCGACCCAGCGGCGCGGCCTTGGGGCAAATCCTCCACCGCGAAAATCCACCGTTTTCTGATTTGTATCCTTTGGCGCTGCTTCAGGCATTGAGCAGCTCCGCATCTGCGGCGCGCGCTTCGTCGCGCATGAGCTGCCACAGGTGCTTTTGTGTCTTGTCGAGATCGGGGTCGCCGAAATGCCGCTCTGCGAGCGGCTTGTTGATGTGGACAACTTCACGGATTTGCCCCGGACGCCGTGACAGGACTACGATCGAATGACCGAGACGGACCGCCTCGGCCAGATTGTGGGTCACATAGACGGCCGTGAAGGGTTGCCGCGTCCAAAGACCGACAAGATCGTCCATCAGCAATTCACGGGTCTGGCTGTCCAGCGCCGAAAGCGGCTCGTCCATGAGCATGACGGCGGGGTTGACCGCGAGCGCCCGGGCGATAGCGACCCTTTGCTTCATGCCCCCGGATAGCTGTTTGGGAAGGGCGTTGGCAAAATCGCTCAGATTTGTCCGCTCAAGCACGTCATCAATGATGCTTTGCGCCTTTGCACGGCGAATACCGTGATCCTCCAAAACCAATGAGATATTTCCTGACACGGTTCGCCAGGGCAGCAGTGCGAAGTCCTGGAAGATATAGGTCAAGGGATTGAGACAGCCTTCGGGTGGCTCGCCGATCTGCAGGACGCTGCCGCTCGAAGGGCGCTCAAGGCCGCCGATGAACCGCAGAAGCGTCGACTTTCCGCAGCCGGACGGACCGACGATGCAAACGATCTTGCCGTCGGGGATCTTCAGGGTGATGTTCCGCATCACCTCGAAATCGTCATAGGAATGGCTGATGCCATCCAGAAGAATATCCATTGGAAACCCCGATAGCCTGCCCGGCGTGAAGCGCCGTCTGGAACGCTCTCAGCACCGGGCACAGGCCATGGCTAGCTGATGATATTCACGTAGGACTGATCAACCACCATGTCGACGGTGACATCGTCCTTGACGTGCCCTTCCGACTTGAACCAGGTGAGCTGATCCTCGATTGACGCAAGATTGAGTGCTGCGCCCTTGTTGAGACGCATGGTGCCATTGATGATGGATGGCGCGGCCTTTTCGCGGGGGCGGTCCACATAGACATATTTGTGGATCAGATCGACCATCTGGTTCACACCCTCATCGCCACCGGTCTTATCGATCATCGCGGCCGCATAGTCATCGACACCCCTGGAGAAGCCGGCCAGGAAACTTTCGGTCAAAGCCCGCTCATTGGCGGCTTTGTCAGCCGATGTGAAGACGGTCGTCACCTGATAGTTCGGCAGGTAATCTGAAACATTGCCGATGATGTGAACCGCACCGGAGCCAGCCAGAGGTTTGGCGATATGCGGAACGATCGACCAGCCGTCCACCTGCCCGGACTTCATGGCACCGATGATTGCCCCGACTTTCTGAAGGGGCGTGAAAGACAACTCAATCCCCTCCGCTTCAGCCATTTTTGAACCCATGTAGTGGAAGGACGACCCTGCCTGGGTAACTGCAAACTTCTTGCCGTCAAGATCCTTTGGTGTCTTTACGCCGGCCTGGAAGGCCGCATCGGAGACCAGGAATTTCTGCCCGTCGATCCCGTCTTCCTCGCTGAGTGCGCCGCCGATGACTTTTACAGCGCCCTTTTGAGCAAGCGAGACAAGTCCGCCTGACATGGCAGTCACGGCGTAGTCGACGTCACCGCTTGCGATGGCAACGGCCATGGGCTGCGCCGCCTGAAAGAACTCGAACTCCACATCCAGACCGGCCTCATCGAAATAGCCCCGCTCAAAGGCGATGAAGCTTCCCGAGTGGGAGGTAAAGCGCAACGCGCCCACCTTCACTTTCTTTTTCATGGCCAGTGCCGGTGTGGCAAGCGCGGTCGCGGCGGCCGCTCCTCCCATCAGGGCAAGGGTCTTACGACGGTTCAGTTTGATCATGGTATCCTCCCGAGTGATCACTTTGTGTTTTCTGATTTAAGTTCGGCGCTGATATCTTCGATCAGCGCAGCTACGGCTGTCTCGGCATCCCTTGCCAAAACCGCCTGCAGCAATCTTTCCTGCCTGAGTTTTCTACGTTCAAAATCAAGCCGGTCTTCGCGCAGCAGCGCCAAACGAAAACGCCTGCTCTGGTCAAAGAACTTTCTTTGCAGGTCGATCATGCGGGGGCTGCCACAGGCATCAATCAGCGCCTGGGAAAACCCGCTGCATGCCTCGTCCCACTGCAGCGCAATCAGATCGTCCGGAGTTGCGGCAACAGCGTCCTCCGCCTTGCGCAGTGCATGATGGGCGGCAATCACCCTGCCCTCCCAGGCGACATCTCCGTGTTCGATCGCCAGCGCCAGGGCAACTCTTTCGATCTCGGCGCGCACCAACAGGATATCTTTGAGATCATCCGCCGTGGCCGAAGTGACCCTGAAACCGCGCTGCGCCGTGGCTTCCACCAGACCTTCTGCGCTCAGGAGCCTCAGGGTCTCGCGCATCGAATGGTTCGAGCCGCCGTAACGCTGGCGCAATGTTTCGATTTTCAGCTTCTGGTCGGGCGCGAGGGTACCGAAGGAAATATCACGCCGGAGCGCGGAGGCCAGCATATGGACGATTGTTTCGTCGTCTCGACGCTTGAGCGGAAAGATCATTCAACCACCAATAAAAATGTTGGATATTTTTATGTTCGTTGAATTTTACAGTCAATCACAATTGAGCCGGTAGATATAGTTGGTTTGGAGCGCGAGACACTTGCTTTAGCAGGTCCCAACAAGCATTTATGTCAAAAACAGAGTGAAAGTGATCTCCCATGACCTTTTCGGACCTGCTTGCGTTTTCGCTCGTTGCTCTTTTGCTCGTCATGTCGCCAGGGCCCAATGGCGTTCTCATCGCCAAAACCGTGCCGACTTCCGGCCGCAGCGCCGGTTTTGCCAATATTGCCGGGTTCGTCACCGCCTTCTATATCCACGGCGCCCTGTCGATTTTGGGCATCTCGATCCTGCTCGTGCAATCCGCGATCGCCTTTGCCATCGTGAAATATCTCGGCGCGCTCTATCTGTGCTGGATCGGCATCAAGGCGCTGCTTTCCGCCTATCGCGGCATTGAGACAGCCAGCGAGATCGCCCCCGCCAAACGGAAACGCAATCTCTCGCATGCCTTCCTTGAAGGCTTGCTGACAAATGCGCTTAATCCAAAGGTTTCAATGTTTTATCTTGCGGCGTTTCCACAATTCATCACCGCAGGGGAAACGTCCGCAGCCTCGGCCTTCATACTGGTTTTCATTCACTCCGTGATGAATGCCATATGGTTTGGCGCGATGGTGCTGCTGCTGGCCAGACTGACTGCAATGGCCCGGCAAGGCAGCTTCCAGCGATGGCTCAAGGGCGTTACCGGCGCAGTCTTCATCGCGTTCGGCCTCAAACTGGCGAGCTTCAAGCCGACCGTTTAAGCCTCGCGCTGCTTTTCAAGCGCCGCCTGTGCTGCTGCGAGGCGTGCGATGGGCACGCGAAACGGCGAGCAGGAGACGTAATCAAGGCCGAGCTTCTCGCAGAAATGGATCGACAGCGGATCGCCGCCATGTTCGCCGCAGATGCCAAGCTTGATGTCCGGCCGCGTCTTGCGGCCCTTGTCGGCGGCAATCCCGATCAGTTCGCCGACGCCCTCAATATCCAGCGAGATAAACGGGTCTTCGTCGATCACGCCCTTTTTCTGATAGGTGTCAAGAAAAGCCGAGGCATCGTCGCGTGAGATGCCGAACGTGGTTTGCGTCAGATCATTGGTGCCGAAGGAAAAGAATTCGGCCTGCTCGGCAATGCGATGGGCGCGGATCGCGGCGCGCGGCAGTTCGATCATCGTGCCAACCAGATAGTCGATCTGCTGTCCCGCCTCCTTCATGACGGCTTCGGCGACCGCATCAATGCGCGCCTTGACGAAACGCAGCTCCTCGACCATGCCGACCAGTGGCACCATGACTTCGGGCACAACGTGCTCGCCGGTATCGGCCCCGGCCTGGATGGCAGCCTCAAAAATCGCGCGGGCCTGCATCTCGGCAATCTCGGGATAGGACACCGCCAGGCGGCAGCCACGGTGGCCCAGCATCGGGTTGAATTCGTGAAGGGCGTCGGTGCGCTCGCGCAACCGGTCAACGGGCACATTCATGACCTGTGCAACCTCGGCGATTTCGTCATCGCTCTTCGGCAGAAACTCGTGCAGCGGCGGATCGAGCAACCGGATCGTGACGGGCGTTCCCTTCATGATCTCAAACAGTTCGGTGAAATCCGAACGTTGCATCGGCAAGAGCTTGTCGAGCGCGGCGCGTCTCCCCTCCTCGTTCTCCGCGAGGATCATCTCACGCATGGCGACAATACGGTCACCCTCAAAGAACATATGCTCGGTCCGGCACAGCCCGATACCCTCGGCACCGAAACTGCTGGCCGCGCGCGCATCGGCGGGTGTTTCGGCATTGGTGCGGATTTTCATCCGCCGGGCAGCATCGGCCCATTCCATGATCTTGCCGAAATCGCCCGAAAGTTCCGGCTGGAGCATCGCTACCGAGCCCTTCAGAACCTGCCCGGACGAGCCATCAACGGTGATGACGTCACCCTTCCCGAGTGGTCCGGCAACCGTGAGCAGCGTTCCGGTGCGCATATCCACGCGCAGGCTTCCGGCACCAGAGACACAGGGCGTTCCCATGCCGCGGGCGACCACGGCGGCGTGGCTGGTCATGCCACCGCGCGTCGTCAATATCCCTTCCGCCGCGTGCATGCCGTGAATATCCTCCGGGCTCGTCTCGACGCGCACGAGGATCGCCTTGCGGCCTGCCTCGGCAAGCGCCACGGCATCCTCAGAGGTAAAGACAATCTCACCCGTTGCCGCACCGGGTGACGCCGGAAGCCCGCTGCCGATGACATCGCGCGCCGCGCGCGGGTCGATGGTCGGATGCAGCAATTGGTCAAGCGAAGCCGGATCGATACGCTTGACCGCCTCCTCACGCGTGATCACACCGTTTTCGGCCAGTTCGACGGCAATTTTCAGCGCTGCCTTGGCGGTGCGCTTGCCCGATCGTGTCTGCAGCATCCACAATTTGCCGCGCTCGACCGTGAATTCGAGATCCTGCATGTCGCGGTAGTGATTTTCCAGCCGCCCGCAGATGGCGCTGAATTCACCGAAAGCATCCGGCATCAGCTTTTCCAGCGACGGCTTGTCGGAACCTGCTTCGAGGCGCGCGACTTCGGTCAGGCTCTGCGGGGTGCGGATACCGGCGACGACATCTTCGCCCTGTGCGTTGACCAGGAACTCGCCATAGAGCTGGTTTTCACCCGTTGACGGGTTTCGGGTAAAGGCAACGCCGGTCGCCGAATTCTCGCCGAGATTGCCGAAGACCATCGCCTGGACATTGACGGCGGTGCCCCAATCGACGGGTATATTGTGCAATTGCCTGTAGGTGATTGCCCGCGCGTTCATCCAGCTTGAAAAAACAGCGCCGACCGCGCCCCAAAGCTGTTTGACCGGATCCTGCGGGAACGGCTCACCCAGTTCGTCGATGATGATCTGCTTGTAGCGCAGGATGACCTGCTGCCATTCCTGTGCCGTCAGATCGGTATCGAGCTCGTGGCCGAACCGCGCCTTTTCGTCTTCCAGAATGTCCTCGAACACCTCATGGTCGAGCCCCATGACGACGTCTGCATACATCTGGATGAACCGGCGGTAGCTGTCATAGGCGAAACGCTCGTCACCGGCGTCCACCGCCATGGCTTTGACGGCATCATCGTTCAGGCCGAGATTGAGCACCGTGTCCATCATGCCCGGCATGGACGCACGGGCGCCCGAACGGATGGACAAAAGCAGAGGGTTTTGCGTGTCGCCAAAGGTCCGGCCTGTCAGCCGGCCAATATAATCAAGCGCCTTTTCCAGCTGTTGCGGCAGTTCATCGGGAAAGGTCCGGTCGTGTTTGTAGAACCAGGTGCACACCTCGGTGGTGATTGTCATGCCCGGAGGAACCGGAAGGCCGAGATTGCACATCTCAGCCAGATTGGCGCCCTTGCCGCCGAGCAGATTCTTGTCTTCGGCTCCGCCTTCGGCCTGTCCGTCGCCATATGTGTAGACCCACTTGGTCATGCTTCCCTCCAGCCGGGATTTGGGTAACGGCACCACATAGCCGAACAGATATGCAAAGCGCTATAGGCGGATATGGCAATTGCAGTATTTTATCGATTGAATTCCGAGACTTCCTTAACGGGAATGAGCGGGCCACCTGCACAGTGTCGAACAGCCCGCATCGGAGGCTGCCGGTTTTCAGCTTGCGTCGCGCATCTGTTCGGCGGTTTCAAGATCGACGGAAACCAGCTGCGATACGCCCTGCTCCGCCATGGTCACGCCGAACAGCCGGTTCATGCGGGCCATGGTGATCGGGTTGTGAGTGATGATAACGAAACGGGTGTTGGTTGAAGCCGCCATTTCATCCATCAGATTGCAGAACCGTTCGACATTGTGATCGTCGAGCGGCGCATCTACCTCGTCAAGCACACAGATCGGAGCCGGGTTTGTCAGGAACACGGCAAAGATCAGCGCCATCGCGGTCAGCGCCTGCTCGCCGCCTGAAAGCAGGGTCATCGTCTGCGGCTTCTTGCCCGGCGGACGGGCGAGGATTTCCAGACCGGCATTGAGTGGATCGTCGGACTCGATGAGCTGCAGTTCGGCCGTGCCGCCCCCGAAAAGGTGGGTGAAGAGGCGCCGGAACTGCTCGTTGACCACGTCAAACGCCTTGAGAAGGCGCTCGCGGCCCTCGCGGTTCAGGTTCTGGATCGCCTGGCGCAGCTTGCTGATCGCCTCGATCACGTCCTCACGCTCGACAACGATGGTTTCAAGTCGCTCGGCAAGCTCCTTCTGCTCTTCCTCGGCCCGAAGGTTGACGGCGCCGAGCCGCTCGCGCTCGATTTTCAGCCGCTCAAGCCTGCGGTCGACCTGTTCGGGATCGGGCAGTGCATCATCGGACTGCAGGCCACTTTGCTTGATCGCCTCATGGGGTGCGCATTTGAGCGTTTCGCGGATGCGCCCCTCCGAATCCGTGCGCCGTTCCCTGGCGGCGTTCAGGCGCTCCTCGGCGCGGCCACGCTGTTCGCGGCATTGCGACAATACCTCGATGGCCTTCGCGGCCGCCTGATCTGCTTCGCGCTGGCGCGTTTCGGCCTCCACAAGGATATCGGCCGCTTCCTTGCGCTGCTCTTCAGCCTTGGACAATTCATTCATCAGCTTGCGCCGCTGTGCGTCGATCTCGTCCGGTGCGTCGGCAATTTTCTCCGCTTCGGCGGCGGTCTCGTCCAACCGTTGGGTCAGGGTCGCGATATGGCCTTCTGCGCTGCTGGCGCGTTCAAGCCAGCTCTGCCGCTCCTGCCCGATCGCCGTCAGGCGCCGCTCGCGTGCCTCATTGTCCCGGCGCAGGCCTTCAAATGCAGCCCGTGCCTCGGCAAGCCTGCCTCGATCCGTGGCAACCTCGGACGTCAGGCTTTCGAGCCGCTTGTCGAGATCGCCTATTTCCGGCGCCGATGCCAGAGCGACCCCGGCCTCGTTCTTCTGCTCAGCAGCTTCCTGCAACTGGGCGGAAAGCTGTTTTGCCGATTCCGTCAGGACAGCCCGCCGGCTGGAAAACTGACCGGCCGCCTTCTCGGCGTCGGCATGGGCCTCGCGCGCCAGAACAAGGCTTCTTTGCGCTTCACGCAACGTGTCTCGGGTCTCGCGTTGCAAGGTCTCACGCGATTTGAGTTCCGTTTCAGCGGCCTTCAGCGCCTCTTCGGCACGGCGCAGTGCTTTGGTCGCCTCCACGGCTTCCGCATCCAGTTCCGCCAGGCGGTTTTTCTGCGCCAGGCGTTGCGCGGCGGCCGTTGGCGCATCGGCACCGGCGGTGAAACCATCCCAGCGCCAAAGGGCGCCTTCCCGGTCGACAAGGCGCTGACCCGGCAGGAGTTCGCCGCACAGCGCTTCGCCTTCCTGTGCATTGGCGACGATCCCCACCTGGGCGAGACGCCGCGCCAGAGCCGGCGGAGCCGTGACATGTTCCGAAAGGGCAATCACGCCGGGTGGAAGCTGCGGGTCGCCCTCGGAACCAACCACTCGCCAGTGCGCCGGTGCGGATCTGTCATCCGGCTGGTCAAGATCGTCGCCGAGAGCAGCCCCAAGAGCCGCCTCGAACCCGCGATCGACCTGCATACGCTCCACCACAGGCGGGAAGAGATCATTGCCGGTGCCGGCATTGAGGATCTCCGAAATGGTGCGCGCTTCCGTCTCGACGCGGTTCAGGTTGGAGCGGGCTTCCTGCACGGGCTGGCGCAACGTCACCTCGTTGCGCCGTTCGGCCTCAATCGCCTCCTCGATCTCGACAAGCGCGGTCTCCAGCCTTGAAACGCCATCCTGCGCGGCGTCGACGGCGGCTTTCTTCTCCGCCGGATCGGGCAGACCCGATATTTTTTCGGCAATACCAGCAAGCTCTTCCTCGCCCTGCGCCAATTGCCGTTCCAACCGGCCAATGCGTTCATCAGCATCGCGGATGGACCGCTCCAACTGGCTGCGGGACGCGGACGCCTCGGCACGTTCGGCCGTGACCGCTCCAAGCGCTGCTTCGCTCTCCTCGAGCTTGGCGCCGGCTTCCTTAAACGCCGTCTCCGCGCCGAGCGAAGCCGCGCCGGAGTCGGCGAGCGCTTCGCCGAGTTCTTTTTCTTCCGCGTCAAGACGTTCGAGAATGCCCGCATTATCTGCGATCATCCGCTTTTCGCGTTCCATGTCCTCGCGCAATTGCGTCAGGCGCCGTTCCACTTCGGCCTTGCGACCGGCGACGCGTTCGGCCTCTTCCTCAATCTGCGCCCGTGCGATCTGCAACCGCTGAAGGGCCGCGGCGGCCTTTGCTTCCAGTTCACGCAACGCCGGCAGTTTCTGAGCCGAAATGGCCTGGTGCTTGGCGGCCTCCATCTGTGCCTGCGCCAATTCGGCGACTTCGCTCGTCGCCTTGGACAGGGAGGATTCCGCCTCCCCTTCGGCTGTCTTGGCCTCGGTCCAGCGTATATGCAGCAGCGTTGCCTCGGCCTCGCGGATTTCAGAGGAGAGCATCTTGAAACGGTTGGCCTGACGCGACTGACGTTTCAGGCTCTCTATCTGGCTTTCCAGCTCCGAGGTGACATCGTCGAGCCGTTCAAGATTGGTCTCGGCGGCGCGCAGGCGCAATTCTGCCTCATGGCGACGCGAATGCAGGCCGGATATGCCGGCCGCCTCTTCAAGCAATTGCCGCCGCGCCTGTGGTTTTGCCTGGATCAGTTCGCCGATGCGTCCCTGTCCAACCATGGATGGAGAGCGGGCGCCGGTTGAGGCGTCCGCGAACAGCAATTGCACGTCCTTGGCACGCGCTTCCTTGCCGTTGATGCGGTAAACAGAGCCTGATTCGCGTTCGATTCGCCGCGAAACCTGTACTTCATCGCTATCGTTGAAGGCCGCCGGAGCCGACCGGTCGTGGTTGTCGAGAAACAGGCCGACTTCCGCCGTATTGCGCGCCGGACGGTTCCCCGATCCGGAGAAAATCACGTCATCCATCCCCGATGCGCGCATGTTCTTATAGGAGTTTTCGCCCATAACCCAGCGCATGGCCTCGACCAGGTTGGACTTGCCGCAGCCATTCGGACCGACGATGCCCGTCAGGCCTCTTTCGATAACAAATTCAGTGGGTTCAACGAATGACTTGAAGCCCAAAAGCCGCAGTTTAGTGAACTCCATGTCAGTTCACTCCGGCTCGCGCATCGCACGATCGCACATTGCACGCAACGGGGCGCAACGCGCCCCTGCCGCATCGAGCAGCTCGGTGCGCTTAAAGCAGGCTATCGATAAGTGCCGACATGGTTTCAACCGACATGTTCCCCGGATACCGCTTTCCGTTGATCAGAAATGTCGGCGTCGAGTTTACCCCAAATTCCTCAGCCGCCTTTTTTCTGACTGCATTCACATCGTCCACAAGGCTCTGGTTCGTCAAGCATGCCTCAAAGGACTCTTGTGTAAAACCGGCAAGCTTGGAGATGTCAAACAAGGCGCTGGCGGCATCCTGCGCGCGCGCCCACTGGGCCTGCTGCTGCATCAAAACGTCGATCATAGGGAAGAACTTGTCTTCCGGGGCACAGCGGGCAAGCATGATGGCAGCCGTGGCGCGCGGGTCGAACGGGAACTCCCTGACGACGAAATAAACCTTGCCGGTGTCGACATAGTCCGCAACGATTTTCTTGAAGGTATCGTTGTGGAAGTCGGCACAATGGGGACAGGTCATGGACATATATTCAACGATCTGTACCGGTGCATTCGGATCGCCCATGGCCATCTCTTGCATCGGGCCAGGTTTTAAAACCTCTTCCATATCCACATCGCCCGAGGGCGGCGGCAGGTCGACGGAGGCGGTCGTTACCGGATCAACCGCCGGCGTATCCTGAGCCTGCGACACCTTGCTTGCCTCCCCGCTATCGCTGCATGCGGCGACGAACACGGACAGGGCCGCGCCGGTGGCCAGCATGGAAAACCTGCGTCGGGTGATTGAAGAAGACGGCATTGAATCGACCTTTCTCGACATCCTGATCGGTTGAGCGACTATCGTCGGATAGTTACCGCCTGAATTGTGGCAGGACAACATATTTGGAGTTTTAAGGTTCACAACAGCGTTATCGGCCTTTGCTGGGGCGCCCCATGACACCGGTACCCAGACGCCTGAGTGCCTGGCGCAGGTTTTCACTCTCGATGCCGGTGATCATGTCATCGAGCTTCTCCTGACGATCCGGCGACAAGGCCCGCGGGCGTTTGTGCCTGCCTGAGCTGCTGGAAACCGGCTTTTGAACAATCTTGATCCGTTCGACGGCCGGAAAGCCGAAGACGCTGTTGAGGCGCTGGATGAGCTGATCCTGCGAATGGACCAGAAAAAGGGCCCGCGCGCCTTCGCAAGCGATGGTCAGCGTACCCGGAACAAAACTGTCGTTCTGAGCGTCACGCCGGGGCCATTTGATCTTCTCGGGCCGTGTACACTCGGCGAAATCCGGCCCCGCAATCTCGTCCCACATGCCAAGAAGCATGGTGTTGATCCCGGCCCGCTTGGCCAATACCGGATCGAGGACGCCGTTGGCGATCTCGCTGATCTGCTGAATGCCCTTGCGCCCGCTCATCGGCACCTGTCCTGTGAATTGATCTCATTCGTACCGGGCTGCGTATTGCCAAGCACGTTACGAAGCTTACAACTCGACATCGCGGGCTGCAACGACAGCGATTTCATGAACCACATCGAACAAACGATCACCAAGCCGATACTCTCCTGGTATGACAAGCACCACCGCGATCTGCCGTGGCGTGTTTCACCAGCCGAGCGAAGCCGCGGGGTAAAACCCTCCCCCTATCGCGTGTGGCTTTCGGAAATCATGCTGCAACAGACGACCGTGCAGGCAGTACGGCCCTATTTTACCTCTTTCCTCGAGCGCTGGCCGGATGTGGCGGCGCTGGCTGCGGCCAAAAATGATGACGTGATGAGTGCCTGGGCCGGCCTTGGCTATTATTCGCGCGCCCGCAATCTGAAAAAATGCGCCGAGATTGTGGTCGCACACCATGACGGACGTTTTCCCGATGATGTGATCGAGCTGAAAAAGCTCCCCGGTATCGGCGACTACACCGCCGCCGCCGTCGCAACGATTGCATTCGACCGTCACGCAGCGGTGGTGGACGGCAATATCGAACGCGTTGTCTCGCGGCTTTTCCGTCTGACAACGCCGCTGCCGGCACTCAAGCGCGATATCAAAACACGCATGTCGGACCTCACACCGGTTGAACGACCCGGCGATTTCGCCCAGGCCATGATGGATCTTGGCGCGATGGTGTGTTCGCCGAAGCGCCCTGCCTGCGGCGTGTGCCCGGTACGCGAGACATGCCTGAGCGCCGGGCGTGACGATGCCGAGGCTTTTCCGTTCAAGCCGCCGAAGAAAAAACGCCCGGTCAGGCGCGGAGCCGCATTTGTTGCGATTGGACAGGACGGCGCCGTCCTTTTGCGCCGGCGGATCGAAAGCGGGTTGCTCGGCGGCATGGCGGAAGTTCCGACAACCGGGTGGACTGCATCGGCCGATGGCGCATTGGGCACCGAGGCCGCGCCGTTTGCAGGAGACTGGACCCTCAGCGGAACCGTCCGGCACATCTTCACCCATTTCGAGCTGCACCTCGATGTCTATCGGGGGAACTTCCCGGAGCGACCGGCGTCGGACGGGAGTTGGTGGTCGCCGCGCGGTGACCTCGACAACGAAGCCCTGCCGACTGTCATGAAAAAGGCAATTGCGATTGCTATTGATCCGAACAGACAAACAGCCCGCCCCCAAAAAGGAACTATGATTTGACGCAGTCTCCCATAAAACATGTGGTCTTCGACATCGGCCGCGTACTCCTGCACTACGATCCCGAGCTTCCCTTCAGCCGGATCATTCCCGATGACGACGCCAGGCTGTGGTTTTTTGAAAATATCTGTACCCATGAATGGAACGTCGAACAGGACCGTGGCCGAAGCTGGGATGATGCCGAGGCCCTGCTGATCGAGCAGCATCCGGACCATGAAACGCATATCAGGGCCTTCCGGTCGAACTGGCACGATATGGTGCCGCACGCCTATGAAGACAGCGTCGCAATCATGCGCGGCCTGATCGAAGATGGTCATGATGTGACGATGCTGACGAATTTCGCCTCGGACACGTTCCGGGAGGTGCAAAAGCGCTTCGATTTTCTCAACGAGACCCGCGGCGTTACCGTTTCAGCCGATATCGGGGCGATCAAGCCGGACCGGGAGATTTTCGATACCCATGTCGCTGCTTTCGGACTGGAGCCCGGCGCAACCCTGTTCATCGACGACAGTCCGGCCAATGTGGACGGCGCGCAGGCAGCCGGGTGGCACGCGGTGCACTTCACCGGTGCCGACAAGCTGCGATCGGATCTTAAGACCTACGGGATCGTTGCCTGACGGCTATGCGCCGCTGCGCGCCATCTCGTCGCGCACAATGCGGCGCAGAGCATCAATCGGCTTGAGCTCGCCGGCATCCTCGAAATGCCAGAACGTCCAGCCATTGCACGCATCAAGGCCCTGAAGCTTTGCGCCCAGGCGGTGGATTGAACCGGATTCCTCGCCGCTAGACAAAGTGCCGTCGGCGCGCACCACCGCGTTGTGGCGGCCCTTGGCGCATTGAAGACGTGCTCCGGGCTTCAGCAGGCCCGAGTCGATCAGCACATTGAACGCGACGCGCGGCTCGGCCTTTTTGCCGGTCATGACCGTCAATTCGGCCTTGCCCAGTGTTTTTATGTCCGCAATGCGCGCTTCGGCGGCGTCGATATACGCCTGTTCGCGCTCGATGCCCACATAGTGGCGACCCAGGCGCTTGGCGACGGCGCCGGTGGTTCCGGAGCCGAAGAACGGATCGAGCACGACATCGCCGGGCTTTGTCGACGACAGGATGATCCGGGACAAAAGCGCCTCGGGCTTCTGGGTGGGATGAGCCTTCTTGCCATCTTCCCCTTTCAGCCGTTCGGAGCCGGCGCAAATCGGGAAGAGCCAGTCTGAGCGCATCTGCACATCGTCATTGGCCGCCTTCATCGCCTCGTAGTTGAACGTATAGCCTTTTGCTTTCTGGCCAAGGCTCGCCCAGATCATGGTTTCGTGGGCGTTCTGAAACCGCCGACCACGAAAGTTGGGCATCGGGTTGGTTTTTCGCCAGACAATATCGTTGAGGATCCAGAAGTTCAGATCCTGCAGAATCGCTCCGACACGATAGATGTTGTGATAGGAGCCGATGACCCAGATGGTTCCGGCAGGCTTGAGAACGCGCCGGCAGGCAAGCAGCCAGGCGCGGGTAAAGGCGTCATAGGCCTTGAAGGAAGCGAACTGGTCCCAGTCATTGTCGACGGCGTCCACCTTCGACTGGTCGGGCCGGTGAAGATCGCCCGCAAGCTGCAGATTGTAGGGTGGGTCGGCGAAAATCGCATCGACGGATTTTTCCGGCAGCGCTTCAAGCGCGGCAACGCAGTCGCCCTTTACGATGGTGTCGATGACCGGTCCGGATTTTGAACCAGGCGCCCGCTGGATCTCGGCGAGGGAAAGTACTGACATGGGATACCCGAATACGCTTACTCGAAAAACTCGGGCCATGGTCACCCAATATGGTTATCAAATTGACAACGACTGCCGGAAAGACGCCATTGTGCCGTCGCGGCCGATGATGTATCAGCGGGGCCACTCCCCACATTGCAGGACTTTTTCATGGCGGGCTTTGACCTCATCATTTTTGATTGCGACGGCGTTCTGGTCGATTCCGAAATCATCGCGGCGCAGCAGGAAGCAAAGCTTTTGAGCGAGGCGGGATACCCGATCGATGCCGGGGAGTTTGCCGAGCGCTTTGCCGGCATGACCTGGAAGGAAATCCTGCTCAGTGTCGAGAAAGAGGCCGGGTTGCCGCTGCAGGCAAATCTTCTGGAAAAACCCGAAAAGATACTCGACGCAAAACTCGCACGGGACGTTAAAGGCATTGCCGGCGTGCTTCCGGCGGTGGCCAGCATCGATATTGCCCGCTGCGTGTGTTCAAACTCGAAACCGCACCGCATCGAGGCCATGCTCAAACGGGCCGGTACGCTCGATCTGTTTGCTCCGCACATCTTTTCCGCGCTGATGGTCGGCGATGGCCGGCCGAAGCCTGCACCCGATGTGTTCGAACATGCCGCCGAACAAATGAATGCCGACCCGGCAAAGACATTGGTGCTTGAGGATTCCGTTCACGGGGTAACCGGAGCACGCGCGGCCGGAATGCGGGTTGTCGGTTTTACCGGCGCGTCCCACACCTATCCGGCTCACTCCGACAGGCTGACGGACGCAGGCGCCGAGACGGCAATCAACCGTTTCAGCGATCTGCCGGCTGTGGTTGAAGCTCTGGCCGAATGGTCGCCGTTGTCCTAGGCCGGGTCTGGCGGCTTTAGCCCCTGCCCTGCGGCCCTTCATCGAAGCCGATAAACACCCGGACCGAACGCGATGCAGTGATCGGAATGCTGACATCGGGCTTTGAGAACAGGAACTGTGTTGTCGGGGTTCCCTGCGGCAGCGCCGTCTCAAATTCCGTCAGTTCCGAATAAAGCACCTTGTTGGTGCCCTTCTCCACGACGGCAACGCGGATGGGCATCTTGATCGGCCCGGCCTTGCCGGCGGGCCCGGCCGCCGCACGTCCCGCAGCAACAACATTGATGGTCATCTGGTCGCCGGTGATACTGCACTGGCGTGTCGTATCGGCGATGGCCGCCTGATACTGTATTTTCGTCGGATCGTCTTCGCCGCCGCGCTCATATTTGCGGAAATAGGCGGTTCCATCGCGCAATTCGATTTTGGGACAGGTTCCCTGGACGACACGTTTACCAAGCGTCTGGTCGACACTGCCGCCCTGTTCGCTGCCGGCTCCTTGAGAGTTCTGGCCCAGTTTAAGGCCGCCCACACCGCCGGAATTACACCCGGCGACAAGGGCTGCAATCCCTGCAAACATCACAATACGAATCTTGTTCACCGCACCGACTCCCCGTCCCTCGTATCTATCCGGCATTACAGGCTAAAGACCAAGCTGGACCATATTATGGTCTTATAAATTGCGGTCTTTAACGAGTCTTTTCAATGTTCTATACCAGCGAATTATTCCATCACAACACGAACCGCAAGGTCGCGGACAAAAGCGGACAGGATTTGGCCATTGCAATACATCTCGACAAGAGGTGAAGCCCCGACACTGGGCTTCAATGATGCTCTGTTGACCGGGCTTGCCCGCGATGGTGGGCTCTATGTGCCTGAAAACTGGCCGCATTTCTCCAAAAAAGACATTCGTGCACTGCGTGGAAAATCCTATCAGGATATTGCCTTTTCGGTTCTGCAGCCCTTTGTCGACGGCGAAATCGCCAATGACGATTTCCGGCGCATGATCGACGAGGCCTATGCGACGTTCCGTCACCCGGCGGTCGTGCCGCTCGTTCAGACGGGCGCCAACAGTTTTGTCCTTGAGCTGTTCCACGGCCCGACGCTGGCCTTCAAGGACGTTGCAATGCAGTTGCTGGCCAGAATGATGGACCATGTCCTTGCCGAGCGCGGGCAGCGGGCGACCATTGTCGGCGCGACATCAGGCGATACGGGCGGCGCCGCAATCGAAGCCTTCGCCGAACGCGACCGGACGGATATTTTCATCCTGTTTCCCAATGGCCGCGTATCTCCGGTTCAGCGGCGCCAGATGACAACCTCCGGTGCATCGAATGTCCGCGCCCTGGCGATCGATGGCAATTTCGATGACTGCCAGAACCTGGTTAAAGCCATGTTCAACGATATCGGCTTTCGCGACCGGGTTCAGCTTTCCGGCGTCAACTCGATCAACTGGGGCCGGATCATGGCCCAGATCGTCTACTACTTTACCAGCGCACTTTCGCTCGGCGCGCCGGAGCGCAGGGTTTCGTTCAGTGTTCCGACCGGCAATTTCGGTGATATTTTTGCTGGATACTGCGCCATGCGCATGGGCCTGCCCATCGACAAGCTGATCATTGCGACGAATGACAATGACATTCTTGCCCGTGCGCTGCGAAATGGACGCTATGAAATGCGGGACGTCGTCGCCACGACATCGCCGTCGATGGATATCCAAATCTCCTCGAATTTCGAGCGACTGCTGTTCGATGCCTTCGGGCGCGATAGCGACAGTCTTCGGCGCTGCATGTCGAGCCTGTCGCAGTCCGGCTCGTTCACGATCGAGGAGCGCGCGCTCAAGGGTATCAAGAAAGAGTTCCGGTCGGGCAAAGCAAATCAGAAACAGGCGGCAGCCACGATCAAGTCCGTTTACGAGGAGACAGGCTACCTTCTTGACCCCCACACCGCGTGCGGCGTTCATGCATCACGCAGCTTTGAACGGCCGCGCGCGCCCATGATAACGCTTGCAACGGCCCATCCGGCGAAATTTCCCGACGCGGTAAAATCGGCCAGCGGTATTGACCCCGCCCTTCCGTCGTGGCTCTCTGATCTGATGCATCGGGAGGAGATCTATGAGACATTGCAGCCGGATCTCGACACGGTCGAGGCCTACATTGCCCGAAATGCACGCGCTGCAGGATGAGACCGGACTGAAATATGAGTGTTGAGTGTACCCGCCTTGAAAGCGGGTTGACGGTTGTCACGGAAACGATGCCGCACCTTGAGAGCGTTGCTCTCGGTGTCTGGATCAAATCAGGATCGAGAGACGAAACGGCCTCCGAGCACGGCATAGCGCATCTTCTGGAGCACATGGCGTTCAAGGGAACGGCCAAGCGCACTGCACGGCAGATCGCCGAGGAAATCGAAAATGTCGGCGGTGAAGTCAACGCCGCGACATCTGTGGAAACAACCTCTTATTACGCGCGTATCCTGAAGGATCATGTTCCACTGGCGATCGATATTCTCGCCGATATCCTCACGCACTCCGTGCTCGATGAAAACGAGCTGCTGCGGGAAAAGCACGTCATTCTTCAGGAGATCGGCGCGGCCATTGATACGCCCGACGACGTCGTCTTCGACAAGTTTTCGTCGACCGCCTTTCGCGATCAGACCATCGGTCGATCGATCCTGGGAACGCCCGAAACGGTGCAATCCTTTACGCCGGACCAGATCCGCAGCTATCTCCAGCGCAATTACACCGCCGAGAAGATGACAATCGTTGCCGCCGGCGCGGTCGACCATGACACGCTCGTGCGTCTCGTCGACGATCGGTTTTCCGATATTCTCCACACGCCCGATGGCAGCGAGGTCGAGACGACGGCCACCTATACCGGCGGCGAATACCGCGAAAAGCGTGACCTGATGGACGTTCAGTTGCTGATCGGATTCGAGGGCCGCGCCTATCATGCGCGCGACTTCTATGCCTCGCAGATCCTGGCAAATGTCCTGGGCGGCGGCATGTCATCGCGGCTCTTTCAGGAGGTTCGCGAACACCGCGGGCTCTGCTACTCGGTCTACGCCCTGCATTGGGGCTTTTCCGATACCGGTATTTTCGGCATTCACGCTGCAACCGGTCAGGAGGATGTCCCTGAACTCATTCCCGTCATCCTCAATGAGCTGCACAAGGTTGCCGAACGCGTTGATGTGTCCGAGATCGAGCGGGCGCGGGCGCAGTTCCGTGCCGGTCTCCTGATGGCCCATGAAAGCCCCGCCGCGCGGGCCAGCCAGATTGCCCGCCAGATGCTGCTCTATGGCCGCACAATTCCGAATGAAGAGCTAATGGACCGTCTTGCCGGCATCACACCGGAACGACTGACCGATCTTTCGGGCAGGCTGTTTTTCGACACGCCCATTACGCTTTCGGCTGTCGGGCCGGTGGATACGCTGATGGCCGTCGAGGACATCGCGTCGAAACTGACGACCGGGCGTGAGCGCCAGGCGGCAATCGGATAAAACACATGTCACCGCTCCGTCTCCTGTCCAGGCGCGAAACCGCGCCGCGCATTGACGGCGATAGCGTCTATCTGCGGTTTCCCGAGCGGCGCGACTATTCCATATGGGCGGATGTGCGCGGGGCAAGCCGTGGGTTCCTCGAACCGTGGGAGCCCACATGGCCACGCAACGATCTGACGAAAGCTGCATTCCATCAACGGGTCAACCGCTATGAACAGGACTTCCGCGAGAAACGCTCGGTTTCGTTTTTCCTGTTCCTCAAGAAAGACGATCGGCTGGTCGGCGGGCTCAATATCGGCAACATCCGCCGCGCAGCGGCACAGACCTGCATGATCGGCTACTGGATGTCCGAGGAGAACGCCGGAAAAGGCCTGATGCTGGACGGCCTTAACGCGGCAATTCCCTATATCTTTGATCAGTTGCAGTTGCACCGGATAGAAGCTGCTTGTATTCCGGATAACAAACGTTCGGTCAGGCTCCTTGAAAAGGCCAATTTTCGGTATGAAGGCTATCTGCGCGGTTATCTCAAGATCAACGGCATGTGGCGCGACCACCATCTCTACGCGTTGCTGGCCAGCGATCGTTCTGCAGATGGACCTTCTGCAACGTCACAAGAAAACTCCGGGTCTTAGTTGAATTCATGGACGCTCAGCCACACCGGATAACACCAAACCTGCGGCTCGCAATTCTTGCGATCGGTTCGCTGATGGTGTTGTTGCTGGCCCTCGCACCGGGGTTTACGGCTGAAACAGTCAAGATTTCCCGCGACGACACCGCCCTGGACCTGACCGCAACGACCGACTTTCATGCCCAGCGTGGCAGCGCCTTCCAGACATCCACCGCGCCCGACGCGGACGGGATCGTCCGACGTATCGAGGTGCGCGCCAGTTCCGACGGGCACAGCGGTGACTGGGCCGAGTTCTCGCTCGCCAACGTATCAGACGAGCAGCTTGACCGGCTGATCGTCGCGCCGCATTTCAGGCTGGCCAATTCCGGCCTGTTCTGGCCTGACCTCGGTTCGGAGCGCATCGTCTCCATCACGCCGAGCGAGGGATTTGCGCTTGATCGCGTCCCTAGCGACGAGGCGGATGTGTTTCATATCACGCTGAACCCCGGATCGATCATCACCTTTGTTGCCGAGCTTTCTTCGCCTGATCTGCCGCAGCTTTATCTGTGGGAACCGGAAGCCTACAAGGACACCGTCAACTCCTTCACGCTCTACAAGGGCATTGTGCTCGGCATTGCCGGGCTGCTGGCGGTGTTCCTGACTATTCTTTTCGTGGTCAAGGGAACCTCCGTCCTGCCGGCAACGGCGGCTCTCGCCTGGGCGGTGCTGGCCTATATCTGCGTTGATTTCGGGTTTTTGTCGCAGCTCGTACAAACAACCCCGACGGATGAACGCATCTGGCGAGCAGGAACCGAGATCACGCTTGCGGCGGGTCTGGTGATCTTCCTGTTCACCTATCTCAACCTCAATCGCTGGCACACCAATTTGAGTTTTGCGACGCTTGCATGGATCGTCGGCCTTGGCATCCTCTCGGCCTTTGCGGTCTATGATCCGGTGATAGCGACCGGCATTGCACGCTTTTCGTTTGCAGCAACGGTCATCGCCGGAACCGGCCTGATTGCCTATCTCGGGCTCAGCCGCTTCGACCGTGCGATCATGCTCATTCCAACCTGGGTGCTGATCATCTGCTGGCTGTTCGGCGCATGGCTCACAGTTACCGGCCAGGTTTCCAACGACATCGTACAACCGGCGCTCGGCGGCGGTCTTGTCCTGATCGTGCTGCTGATCGGCTTTACCGTCATGCAACACGCCTTTGCGGGCGGCGGCGCACAGCAGGGCCTGTTCAGCGATCTGGAGCGCCAGTCGCTGGCGCTGACGGGATCGGGCGATATCGTCTGGGACTGGGACGTCTCGCGCGACCGTATCGTGACGATGCCCGATGTCAGCCGGCAACTCGGACTCTCGCCCGGCAGCCTTTTCGGTCCTGCCCGCAACTGGCTGCCGCGCATTCATCCCGACGACAGGGACCGGTTCCGCTCGACACTTGACGTGGTTCTGGAGCACCGCCGCGGCAGGCTGAACCACCAGTTCCGCATCCGGGCCGAGGATGGCCACTACCACTGGCTGGCCCTGCGTGCCCGGCCGGTTGTCGGCTCCGACGGCGAGGTTATTCGCTGTGTCGGCACGTTGATCGACGTGACCGAGCAAAAGAGTTCCGAGGAGCGGCTGCTGCACGACGCCGTGCACGACAATCTGACGGGCCTGCCCAACCGCGAACTTTTTATCGACCGGCTGGATGCAATTATCGCGCTTGCCAGCGCCGAGGACACGGTCCGTCCGACGATCTTTGCCATCGACATAGACCGGTTCAAGCAGGTCAATGACGAGCTCGGCATCTCGGCGGGCGACACCATCCTCTTGACCATCGCCCGGCGTCTGAAGCGGCTGTTAAAGCCACAGGACACGCTGGCGCGCATCAGCGGTGATCAGTTTGGGCTGATCCTGCTTTCCGAACAGGAACCGCAGAAAGTCGCGGCCTTTTCCGAAAGCATCAGCAAGGCGATCATGGTGCCGATCAATTTCGGTCAGAAGGAAATCATCCTGACCGGGTCGATCGGGCTCGTAACCTGGGTCGACGAGATGGCCTCGCCTCTGGAACTGGTCAAGGATGCGGAACTGGCCATGTACCAGGCCAAGCGTGTCGGCGGAAACCGGATCGAACCGTACAGGCCGGCCTTCCGCTCCGTCGGTGCGGACAAGCTGCAGATCGAATCGGATTTGCGCCGGGCCCTGGAGCGCCACGAGCTGACGATGGTCTACCAGCCGATTGTCGACATCGAGAGCGCCGAAATTGCAGGCTTCGAGGCCCTCATGCGCTGGGACCATCCGCGCAAGGGCAACATCGCGCCGTCCGAGTTCATACCGGTTGCCGAAAGCTCCGACCTGATCATGGAACTGGGCATGTATGCGCTGCAGCAGTCATGCGAGGACATCGCATCCTGGTACCGGGCGCTCGGCCAGATCCCCATCTTCATGTCGGTCAATCTTTCAAGCGCGCAGCTCCTGCGCAACGACCTTTACAACGAGATCCGTTCGGTGCTGACCAAGACCGGATGCAAACCGCCCATGCTCAAGCTGGAGCTGACGGAATCGGTGGTCATGCACAATCCGGAACAAGCTGCGCGTGTTCTGGCACGGCTGAAGGATCTGGGGCTACAGCTCGCTCTGGACGATTTCGGAACGGGGCATTCTTCCCTCTCCTACCTCACCCGCTTTCCGTTCGACACGATCAAGATCGATCAGTCGCTGGTACGCGCCACAAATGACAAGCAGGTGGTTCTCCTGCGCTCGATCATCGCCATGGCCCGTGACCTTGAAATGGATATCGTTGCCGAAGGCATCGAGACAGAGGAGGATGCGGAGGAACTCGCGGAGCTGGGCTGTGACTATGCACAGAGCTTCCTGTTCGGCCCGCCGATCAGCGCCAATTCGGTGCTCAAACTGCTCAGAGAGCATTTCCCGGTCATGTAGGACGCGCGCCGGTGCGCGTCTGCTCACCGGTACTTCGCCAGCGCGGCTTCTTCCTCGCCGATACGCACAACCAGCATTGCCGCATTCAAAGCCGAAAAGACGGCAGCGACCGTCGGCAGGCCAAGGATCATCGGCACGACAAGGACCTCGGCGACAACCAGCAGGTAGTTCGGGTGCCTTATCCAGGCGAAAGGCCCCCTGGTTACCAGCGGTTCAGGCAGGACGATGATCCGGGTCGTCCACCGTTCGCCCAGGCTGTAGATAATCCAAACGCGCAGCATCTGCAGCACGATGAAAGCCGTCAACCAAGGCAGTGAAAGCGATTGTCCTATCCCGAACCAGATCAGCGTGACGAGCCACGCGCTGTGAAGCGCGACCATAAAGGGATAGTGCCCTGCGCCGTACTCGCTTGCCCCTTTGGCGAGCAAACGCCCGGTGTTTCGCCTCGACAGGGCCAGTTCGCTCAGGCGCTGAACCACCAGAAAGGCCAGCAGGACCAAGGCGGGAATGGACACCGAAATATCAAACATGCGCGACCGGAAGGAAAGAAGCGGTAAAGCCGGGACCGAAGGCTCCCATCAACATATCCCCCTTATGATCTGTTTCCAGCACCTGCTTGAGGACAAACAGCACCGTCGGAGCCGACATGTTGCCGAAATCACGCAGGACCTGACGCTCGATCCCGAGGCTGTCCGGCTGCAAATCCAGTGACTGCTCAATCGCCTGCAACACTTTTGTGCCGCCCGGATGGAAGACGAAGCGGTCGATCTGATCGGCATCCTTGCCGATATCTGCCAAAGCGCCGGTCACGGCGGCCTGGAGATGGGTTCTGGTGAAGTCCGGGATGGCCTTGTCGAAGACGACACCAAGAGAATTGTCGTCGACCTCCCACCCCATGATGGACAGCGTGTCGGGCCAGATCTTCTGCGTCCCGGTGCCGATGACGACATTGCGCGCGTTTCGGCTCTCCTTCCCCGTGGTCAGACACACTGCGGCAGCACCGTCGCCGAACAGCGCCGCACCGATAATGTCCGCCTTCCTCGGGACGCCGCTACAGAAGGAAACCGAGCAGGCTTCAACGGCGACCATCAGGACTTTCGCAGCCTCACGCGCAGCTGCCAGATCGCGCGCGATTGCCATGCCGGAAACCCCGCCCGCACATCCAAGACCAAAGACCGGGACGCGCATGACATCATCACGAAAACCCATCTTTGAAAGCGCTCGTGCTTCCAATGACGGCGTTGCGATGCCGGTCGAGGAAACCGTTACCACGACATCGACGTCCTCGGCCGTCCACTGCGCATCGTCCAGCGCCGCTTTTGCCGCTTTGACGAAAAGTGCCGTGCTGCCGGTCAGATAGGCGTCGTTTCGCTCGGACATGGACTTCGGTGTCTCGAACCAAGTTGTATCCGCCACCGTGTAACGTGTATCGATCCCTGCATTTTCAAATGCTTTCGACATGCGTTCGAACTGGCTGAATTTGGAACCGAGGGTGCGGCGTGCCCAGTCCAGGACGATGGTTTGCGGTATTTTTTCGCCAGGAACAGCGGTGGATATGCCGACCAGTTTTACGCTCAAGGGACATCTCCACGATTGGGCGGTTCACAACTCCCCGTTCCATATAGAAAAGATGCGCCGTCAGCCGACATGGTCAAGCGTAAACTTTGATGACGTTCTGTTGAAGCGGTCGGCCAGCTTGTAATGGATGGACCGGGTCACAGGCGATCTAAGCCTGTCCGCACTCACTCGACAGCATGGCCGGATCAATACCGATGGAAGCGAAGGCGCGTTCGTATTTTGTGTCCAGATCCTCGCCGAAAATAATGTCATTGACGGCCGGGCATGTCAGCCAGCCATTGGCGCTGACCTCGTTTTCCAGCTGACCAGCGCCCCAGCCGGAATAGCCGAGCATCATGGTCGCCTTATCCGGGCCCTTGCCCTTTGTGATGGCGCGCAGGATATCGACCGTTGCCGTCAGTGACAGATCTTCGGAGATGGGGAGTGTTGCCTCACTGTGATAGTCGTCAGAATGAAGGACAAAGCCCCTGCCCGTCTCCACCGGACCACCGGCCTGCACACTCAACTCCATGGCCGATTGCGGCAGGACGGCCGTATCGTCGTCGTCGATCAGTTCCAGCTGAACCATGAGTTCACCGAAACTGATGGACTGAGGCCGGTTAAGAATAAAGCCGACCGCGCCGTTGCTGTTGTGTGCACAAATATAAATGACCGTACGGGAGAAATTGCTGTCTGACAGACCCGGCATGGCGAGCAGGAACTGTCCGTCGAAACAGCCGCGTTCTGCATCACCCAGGAGACTTTCGTGAAGAATGTCCATGCGGACAGCTTACCGCAATTGTGATGTAAAATGAAACCGCGGCATTGATCCTTTGTGTCACATCTTGGACAGCGATTGCCGATCGCCGGAACCTGTTGCTTGCGTCCAGCGCAGTGATCATGCGGGGGGCCATTGCGCGCATCCCTGCCGATCACCTTAAAATGAACATTTGAACCACGCTCGTGACTGGTTTCGGCAAGCCGCCCTGTCTAAATTGCCGATATGAACACGCATTATCTCAAGACGCGGACGGCAGGCCTCGGAGCTGCTTTTGGCGCGCTCATCGTTCTTCTTGCATTGTCTTTGACTGCGGAGGCTGCATCCAGCAACTGGGTCGAGACGGAAGGCGGGCGTATCCGCGTATCCGCGCTTGAACCGGCCGCAGACGGCACCATCAAGGCGGCACTCGACATCGAACTCCTGCCGGGATGGAAAACCTATTGGCGCGATCCGGGTGAAGCCGGTGTGCCACCGTCTTTTCGCGTCGACCGCAGCAGCAATGTTCAATCTGCGGAAATCCACTTTCCAGCACCCGAGCGCATTGAAGATGCCTATTCGATATGGGCGGGCTACGACTATCCTGTGGTTCTGCCGATCACCTTGAAGCAGGAAACCCCCGGCACGACGAGCGTACTGGAGGCCGACATCTTCCTCGGAATTTGTGAATCGGTCTGCATCCCCCTTCAAACCAGCTTCACCTTGACCCTTGATCCGGACGAGCCAGCCAACGCGTTCGAAAAACGGATGGTTGCGCGAGCGTTCCGGTCATTGCCGGAAGTGCCGGGAGACGACTTCAAGGTGCACGAAACCGTCGACAGCGGCGACACATTAACTCTCGCCGTTGCCTTGCCCGAGGACGCCGATGGCGGGGAAATCTTTGTGACCGGACCGCCCGGCTGGCGCTTCGAAACGCCACGCAGCAAAGGCGTTTCGGGCAATACGGCCACGTTCGAGGTGCCCCATTCCGGACCCAACGAGGCCGGGCTTTCCGGAGAGACAATCCATGTCGTCGTCAAGTCGGCCGGCCGGGCAATGACAACCGACATCGTCATTGACTAGAGCAAATCCGAAGATCGACACGGGCGGCCTGCGGTAAAACGCACTGGACATCAAACCGCGCTCGACTATCTTTCCGTCTGTCCCGACACGTCCGGCACCGTGCCGGTCAAACGATAGAGGCGGGACGAATTTCAATCAGGCGCAACGCCAGTATTATAAGGGATATGGACGTGACGATCTCAGTCGGCGACAAACTACCAGAAATTGCAATCAAGGAAGCAACTTCGGACGGCATGAACGAGGTTTCGACCGGTGATATCTTCTCCGGCAAGAAGGTGGTGCTGTTTGCCGTGCCGGGCGCATTTACCGGCACATGCAGCACTGTCCATGTACCCGGATATCTGCAGAACCGCGATGCCTTGTTGGCAAAGGGGGTCGATGAGATCGCCGTGCTTTCCGTCAATGACGGGTTTGTCATGGACGCCTGGGCAAAAGCCACCGGCGGGGAAGGCAAGATTCGCTTCCTTGCCGACTGGGACGGTGCCTTTACGAAGGCTGTCGGACAGGACATCGATCTTTCCGCCGGAACGCTTGGGGTCCGATCAAAGCGTTATGCCATGATTGTTGAAGACGGCACAGTATCAGCGCTCTATGTCGAGCCGTCGCCCGGCGAAGTCACGACGTCCGGTGCGGAGGCCATCCTGGATAATCTGTAAAGGATCAGGATTTGTAGGGTTCCATGGCGCGGCGGGCGAGTTCGTCCGCCCGCTCGTTCTCAGGATGGCCGGCGTGACCCTTGACCCAATGCCAGGTGACCTTGTGCCGATTACGGGCCTCTTCCAGCGCCTGCCATAGTTCAACGTTCTTAACCGGCTTTTTTGCGGCGGTCTTCCAGCCGTTGCGCTTCCAACCCTCGATCCAGCCGCCGATTCCGTCCTTGACGTAGGAGGAGTCCGTATAGAGGTCGACCCGACAAGGTTCTTTCAGGGCGTTGAGCGCTTCGATGGCAGCCTTGAGCTCCATCCGATTGTTGGTTGTATCGGCTTCACCGCCGGACATTTCCTTCTCCAGCCCCTTAAAGCGAAGAATGGCCCCCCAGCCACCCGGACCGGGATTGCCCGAGCAGGCACCGTCGGTGAAAATCTCCACATGTTTCAATTCAGCCAGCCTCGCCCATTCGAAGGCCGTATTCGCCGGCCGAACCGATTTTGCGATGAAAGCGCAGATAGCGCAGATATTCCCGCGGGTCTTTCTTCACCACCATGGCGCCGTCGGGAACGGTCAGCCAGTCGTAGAGGCGGGTGAGGAAAAACCGCAAGGCAGCGCCGTGGGCGAGCAAGGGCAGCGCGTCGGCTTCCGCTCCGCTTAAGGGCCGCACCGACTGATAGCCGTCCAGAAGCGCCATGCCCTTGGTCACGTTGAACGCGCCATCGCGCTCGAAGCACCAGGCGTTGAGGCAAATGGCGATGTCATAGGCAAACAGATCGTTGCAGGCGAAATAGAAATCGATGACGCCGGAAAGCTCCTCGCCCAGGAAGAAGACATTATCCGGAAACAGATCCGCATGAATGACGCCGGAAGGCAGACCCTGCGGCCAGTTTCCCTCCAGGTGGTCAAGGTCGGTCTGGATCTCGGCGCCAAGGCCCGCTTCCACCTCGTCGGCGCGTGATGCGGACTGGTCCCATAGCGCGCGCCAGGCTCCGACCGACAACGCGTTGGCGCGGTTGCGCTGGAATCCCCTGCCGCTGACGTGCAAAACGGCGGCGGCCTTGCCGACTTCGCGGCAATGCATCGGTGTCGGCTTGCGTGGCCACATGCCTTCAAGAAATGATATGACCGCCGCTGGCCGGCCGGCCAGCGTGCCAAGGACGATCCCGTCGCGGCGGTGCACCGGCAAAGGGCATGTCAGGCCGTTTTGAGCCAGATGCTCCATCAGCCCCAGAAAAAAAGGCAGGTCGTTGCGGTCAACACGTTTCTCGTAGAGCGTGAGAATGTAAGAACCCGCCGATGTGTGCACGAGGAAGTTGGAATTCTCGACACCTTCGGCAATGCCCTTGTAGGACAGCAATTCACCAATATCGTATGGCTCGAGGAAATCGCGCAGTTCCGTCTCGGTGATATCGGTATAGACGGCCAATTTCCAGCCTCTCAGGTTCGCTCTTGCGTCGCTTGCTTCTAACGACCCGTCTCGCCGTTGACAAATGCCATATCGGCAGGCGTCAGCTCAACCTCACGAAGGTCCCGCATCACCAGGAAATTCTCGTCTTCAACCGTTGTTTCGGCCAGTTCGATGGTGACGTCGAACCGCTCGCCGAACGCATCGATGATTTCGTCCACGATGATCTCCGGTGCGGACGCGCCGGCGGACAGGCCGAGGATTTGCGGTGGTTCGGCGTCGATGTCGGACCACGGAATTTCACCGGCCCGTTGAACCAGCAGCGACTTGTCGGCACCGGCCTTGAGTGCCACCTCGACAAGGCGCTTGGAGTTGGAGGAGTTCGGCGCTCCGACGACGAGGAAGAAATCACAGCCGGGCGCGGCGGCCCGTACCGACTCTTGCCGGTTGGTCGTGGCATAGCAGATGGATTCAGCCGCCGGCGCCGTCAGATTGGGGAACCGGTCCTTCAGCGTCTTAATGATGTCCGCCGTGTCTTCAACCGACAGCGTTGTCTGGGTAACAAATCCGAGATTGTCCGGATCTTCCGGGCTGAAGGATTGTGCGCCTTCCACGGTTTCGACAAGGCTTACTGCGTCCGGCGGCAGCTGTCCCATGGTTCCGATGACTTCGGGATGTCCGGCATGTCCAACGAGGATAACATGCCGGCCACGGCGCTGATGAAGCATCGCCTGTTTGTGGACCTTCGATACCAGCGGGCATGTCGCGTCGAGATAAAAGAGGTTACGAGCCGCAGCGTCCTGCGGAACGGATTTGGGCACGCCATGGGCCGAGAAGATGACTGGCTGCTTGTGATGTTCGGGCGGAATCTCATCGAGTTCCTCGACGAAGATCGCACCACGTTCGCGCAACCCCTCCACGACGTAACGATTGTGGACGATCTCATGGCGTACATAGACCGGCGCACCGTATTTCTTGAGCGCAAGCACAACGATCTGGATTGCGCGGTCTACGCCGGCGCAAAACCCGCGCGGGCCGCAAAGACGAATGGTCAGGGATGGTTTGTCCGAAGCTGTCATGACTTCCACCGAAATAGCTCGCCGATTGTGTAGAACAAGTGCCTGTGCATTGAAACCCTATGACCGGTGACTTTAGGGGGTGCGGCGCGAACGCCAGATGAAATATCCCGCAACGACCGCCAGGGCCGCTGCCAGCCCGAACCATGTGACCGCATATTGAAGGTGATTGTTGGGCAGAGACACGCGCGTGACGCCGGGGACCGGTCCCGGTGTGACGGCCCCGCTTCCGCCGGAAACGTCCACAAAGAACGGAATAAGCGCCGCCTCGTCCAGGTCCATATTCGCCGCCATAGCCGAATGGTCTTTCCAATACCAGGTGCTGTTTTGCGGCTCATTGTCCGGCACCAGCGATCCCGGTTTCTGCGCCAGCGGATTACGCGCGACGCCGATCAGTTCCACCATTCCATCCGGCGCGGTCCAGGGCCGGTTCGACGGATCCTTGAAATCGTAGGGCACAAACCCGCGATTGACGATGAGAACACGTCCGTCGGCCAGTTCGACAGGCGTATAAAGATACCAGCCGGACTGTCCCTCATGGGTCGCCAGATAATGTTGCTCGGCGGCATGGTCGAAGACACCCTCAAAGCGCACGGGCATGTAAGCAACATCACCGGATGCCCGCCATTCGGAAATGATATCGTCCACCGGCGCCGGCGCTTCGTTCATCCGGTTTTCTATCGTCGCGATAAGGCTCTCTTTCCATTGAAGCCGGTTAACCTGCCAGTTGCCGAGCATGAGGAGGAACGCCAATGCCGGCAGTACGAAGGCCAGCAACAGCACGAGACTGCGGCGCGACATGCCTGGCTGACGGGACTGTTCAGCCATTATCCAACTCGCCCTCATGGGCATTGTGCTTGAACTGAAGATTGATCAAGACGCCCTTGAGCGCACGCAATAGCCAAAGGCACAGCGCAAGGCTCAACGGTATCCAAACCAACAGATGCAGCCAGAGCGGCGGGCCATAGCTAACCTCCAGCCACAGCGCCAGTCCGACGACCAGGAAGCCGATCAGGAGGATCACAAAAACGGCCGGACCATCTCCGGCATCGGCAAAGTCGTAGTCCAGACCGCAAACGCTGCAGGACTGCGCCAATTGAAGATAACCTGAAAACAGCCGGCCTTCGCCGCAGCGCGGACAGCGCCCGTTAAAACCCGATGCGTAGGGATCGACCGGCGGATAATGCGCCTCGTCCTTGTCACTCATTAACCAGGCTCCAATGAAACGGGGGCGCGTGCCAACCGGTTCGCGCCCCCTTTCCTCAATCGGTTTTTGTGTCTCGTCAGTGCGCGTAGATTGCCGCGCCCCAAGAAGCCCACACATAGATGCTGAAGAAAAGGAACAGCCAGACAACGTCGACGAAGTGCCAATACCAGGCCGCTGCCTCAAAGCCGAAATGCTTCTTCGGCGTGAAGTCGCCCGAGGCTGCCCTGATCAGGCAGACAATCAGGAAGATCGTTCCGACCAGAACGTGGAAACCGTGGAAACCGGTCGCCATGAAGAAGGTCGCACCGTAGATCGATTCCTTGAAAGCGAATGGCGCCACGGCGTATTCGTAGGCCTGCACGCAGGTGAACAACACGCCGAGCAGTACCGTCAGCACCAGGCCCTGGATCAAGCCCTTCCGGTTGCCGTGGAGCAGCGCATGGTGCGCCCAGGTCACCGTGGTTCCGGACAAGAGCAGGATGATGGTGTTGTAAAGCGGCAGGTGCATCGGATCGAGCACCTCGATGCCGACCGGAGGCCACTGCCCGCCCGTGTGCTCGACACGCGCCACCTGCGCCGCCTCGCCGGCATAGATGGCGGCATCGAAGAAAGCCCAGAACCAGGCAACAAAGAACATCACCTCGGAGGCGATGAACATGATCATGCCGTAGCGCAGATGCAGCGAAACCACCGGCGTATGGTGGCCTTCATGGCTCTCCTTGATGCAGTCCGACCACCAGCCGAACATGGTATAGAGCACAATGAGCAGGCCGATAAAGAAAAGCCAGGGACTGGCCAGCTCCATACCGAATATGTCGAGTGAACCGCCGGCCAGATCACGCATGTAAATGATGCCGCCGATCGCCATGATCAATGCACCGATCGAACCGATGAACGGCCAAGGACTGGGATCGATTATGTGATAATCGTGGTTCTTTTGATGCGCGTCAGCCATTTAAAATCCCCGGTTTGCCTTTTTTTCGCGGCTGCGTCTCCACAGCAAAGTTTCAATTAGCTGCCTTTTTCCTCGTCCTCAAGCACCGTGGCGCTCGCCACCGGCTCCTCCTTGTCGAGGGGGAAGAATGTATAGGACAGCGTTATAGCGGTGATGTTGCGCGTCTCCGGCGCGTTGACGATCTCGGGATCGACAAAAAACATGACAGGCATCTCCAGGCTGTCGCCGGATGCCAACTCGGTCTCGGTAAAGCAGAAACACTCGATCTTGTTGAAATAGGCGCCGGCCGATTGCGGTGTGACATTGAAGGTCGCCTGACCAGAAGATGTCGACATGCCGGTATTGATGGCCAGATATGACGCCTGTTTCGTCTCACCGATACGCAGTTCCACTTCGCGCTGAAGCGGCTTGAAATCCCAGTTCAGATCGCCGGATGTGTTTGCATCAAAGCGCACCGTGATCTTGCGGTCGAGGATCTCATCGGAATACTGCTCGGCGCGCTGAATGGTTCCGCCATATCCGGTCACCTGGCAGAAGAGTTCATAAAGCGGAACGGCGGCATAGGACATGCCGGCCATGCCCAGTACCACGCCCAGGCAAATGCCGACTACGCGTGTATTGCTTACGGGCTTCTTCTTGCTTTTTGGCTGCTCGCTCAAAATCGCCTCCTCAAAATGCCCGGTCCAGGATCGCCGGACCGAATTTGACGATCGTCGCGATATAAAAAATCACCACCAGTGCCGCGAGGGCAAAAGCAAGTGCGATAGAGCGAAGCCGACGCGCGCGTTTCTGTCTGTCCGTCAGTTCTATCCGCTCGACCATGCTCATGCTCCAATGCTCACAATGAAGCCGTCGACCAGAAGGGTCGCGAACAGACCGAAGAGATAGATCAGCGAAAAGCCGAACATCGACTTTGCCGCCTTCATCGATGTGTCCTCAGGCGGCATGCGCAATACCCTGAATGCGTACCACACGAAGCCAAGTCCGAGCCCCATCGCCAGAACACCGTATACGAGTCCGGCAAAGCCCATCCAGTATGGCAGCACACCGACCAGCGCGGTCGCAATGGCATAGATGAATACCTGCCGCTTGGTGGACTCGACACCCGCAACATTCGGCATCATCGGCACGCCCGCTTTGCCATAGTCTCCCTGCTTGAAAAGAGCCAGGGCCCAAAAATGCGGCGGCGTCCAAAGGAAGATCATGAGGAAGAGCACAAAGCTTTCCCATGAAACGGTGCCGGTGACACAGGCCCAGCCGATCATCGGCGGCAAGGCGCCCGCGGCACCGCCGATCACGATATTCTGGGGCGTCGAACGCTTCAGCCACATCGTGTAGATGGCGACGTAGAAAAATATGGTGAAAGCCAAGAGCCCGGCCGACAGCCAGTTCACGAGCAATCCGAGCGTGAAGATCGAGAAGGCGGACAGGACAAGACCGAACGTCAACGCCTCGCCTGGCAGGATGCGTCCGGACGGGATCGGCCGCGACGCGGTGCGCGACATGACCGCATCGATATCGGCATCGAACCACATGTTCAGGGCACCGGAAGCACCCGCCCCGACGGCGATGCATAAAATAGCCACCGCGCCGATGAAGGGATGAACATCTCCGGGCGCAATCAGCAGGCCGACAAGGGCTGTGAACACGACAAGCGACATGACGCGCGGCTTGAGCAACGCAAAATAATCGCCAGGACCTGCCTCGGAGAGACCGATCTCGCCCGCGTTCAGCGCTTCATGTTCACCGGTTATTGCCATTTCGCGTTCAAACGTCCGTTCAAAATACCGCCGGAAGCCGCCACAGCGGCTCCGGCCTGCTTTCGTCTACTTAATGCGGGGAAGCTGTTCCCACTGGTGGAACGGAGGCGGAGAGCTCAGCTTCCATTCCAGAGTGGTTGCGCCCTCGCCCCATGGATTGTCACCTGCTTCACGCTTTTTGGCGAAGGCTTCCCATACACCGTAAAGGAAGATCAAAACACCGATCGCGGACAGATAGGAACCGTAGGAAGACACCGCATTCCAGCCGGCATAGGCATCGGGATAGTCGATGTAGCGGCGCGGCATTCCGGCGAGGCCGAGGAAGTGCTGCGGGAAGAACACCAGGTTCACGCCGACAAACATCACCCAGAAATGTGCCTTGGCGACAAACGAATTGTACATGTAGCCGGTCATCTTCGGGAACCAGTAGTACCAGGCTGCAAAGATGCCGAAGACGGCGCCGAGCGACAGCACATAGTGGAAGTGCGCAACGACATAGTAGGTGTCGTGCATGGCGCGGTCGAGACCGGCATTCGCCAGTTGCACGCCTGTGACACCGCCGACGGTGAACAGGAAGATGAAGCCGAGCGCCCATAACATCGGTGTGCGGAAGGTCATTGATCCGCCCCACATGGTGGCGATCCACGAGAAGATCTTGACGCCGGTGGGCACCGCGATCACCATCGTTGCGAAGACGAAATAACGCTGCGCGTCGAGCGACAGGCCGACCGTGTACATGTGGTGCGCCCAAACGATGAAGCCGACGGCGCCGATTGCCACCATGGCATAGGCCATGCCGAGATAGCCGAAGACGGGCTTGCGCGAGAAGGTCGCAACGATATGGCTGACAATGCCGAACGCCGGAAGGATGAGGATATACACCTCAGGGTGTCCGAAGAACCAGAACAGATGCTGGAAGAGGATCGGGTCACCCCCGCCTTCAGGCGAGAAGAACGACGTGCCGAAATTGCGGTCGGTCAACAGCATGGTGATACCGCCCGCCAGAACAGGCAGTGACAAAAGCAGCAGGAATGCGGTGATCAGCACGGACCACGCAAACAGCGGCATCTTGTGCAGCGTCATGCCCGGCGCACGCATGTTGAAGATCGTCGTGATGAAGTTGATCGCACCGAGGATCGACGACGCACCGGCTATGTGAAGCGACAGGATCGCGAAATCCATCGCCGGCCCCGGCTGTCCGGTCGTCGATAAGGGCGGGTAGATCGTCCAGCCCCCGCCAACGCCGTAGGCACCTGCAGGCCCTTCCACGAACATGGAAAGCAGGAGCAGGATGAAGGCAGGCGGCAGCAGCCAGAAGGAGATATTGTTCATCCGCGGGAACGCCATGTCGGGCGCGCCGATCATGATCGGCACCATCCAGTTGGCAAATCCGCCGATCAACGCCGGCATGACCATGAAAAAGATCATGATCAGGCCGTGAGCGGTGGTGAACACATTGTACATGTGCTTGCCACCATCAATCGCCGCGTCTCCGTCAAAGCCGTAGACCATGGCGGCCAGACCATGGAAGATCTGGATGCCCGGTTCCTGCAGTTCCCAGCGCATGAAAACCGACAAAGCACCACCGATGATCCCGGCGATAATGGCGAAGATCAGGTAGAGTGTGCCGATGTCCTTGTGGTTCGTTGAAAAGAGCCAACGGCGGACAAAACCCACCGGTTTGTGATCGTGAGCGTCATGTGCTGCTGTAGCGCCGGCCATCGGGTTACTCCTTGATCTTCTTTGCTTCGTTGGCAGCAAGCTCAACGGTCTTATCGGCTTCCTCAAGCGAAGCCATCAATTGTGCGTTGGCAGCTTCGACATCATCGGCGGCGGCTGCCAGCCAGGTGCCGTACTGTTCAACCGAAACCACGCGTACGCCGATCGGCATATAAGCATGATCCTTGCCGCAAAGCTCCGAACACTGTCCGTAATAGAGGCCTTCCTTGTCGGCCTTGAACCACGTCTCGTTCAGCCGTCCGGGGATGGCGTCCATCTTCACGCCAAAGGCAGGCATGGCGAAGGAGTGGATAACATCACCGGCGGTAACGAGCAGCCGGACGGTCATGCCGACCGGCACGACCACTTCATTGTCCACGGCGAGAAGGCGGGGATATTCCGAAACGTTTTCCTTGCCGTATTCCGCACGGTCGGTTTCAGCCAGCATGATGGAATCGAAGGATACCTCTTCTTCCACCTGGTATTCGTAACCCCAATACCACTGGTATCCGGTCGCCTTGATCGTGAGCTGCGGCTCTTCCGGTGGTGAGTACTGGGCATTGAGAAGCTGGAATGAGGGGATCGCCAGGCACAGCAAGATGATCACCGGTCCGGCAGTCCAGATAACCTCGATCGTCGTGTTGTGGCTGGTCTTTGACGGTGTCGGATTGGCTCCCGCCCGGAAACGCACAATCACAATCACCAGCAGCGCCAGAACCAGAAGCGTGATCGGCACGATGAACCAAAGCGTGTAATTGTTGAACCAGTTAATTTCCCGCATGATATCGGTTACGCCGGGCTGGAAGCCCAGTTGCCAATCAACCGGCTGCGCGGCATTGACTTGCGTTGCCAGAAGCAGCGGGGCGATCAGCGCCCAAACTGCGAGGAGCGGATTTCTCACGACTATTCTCCCTCACCAACGCCCGAAACTTTTTTTGCCGGGCGCAATATCCCTTTAATTGACTGCGCTTAAAATCATAAATTAGAGGCAATCGCAACTGGCTGACAGGTCTGAAAGTGCGACAATTTAGGCTATTGAACCGGCTAAGGAACAATGCGGCCTTGCTAAATGTCGCATACACATGCAAAAAAATCCCGCAATTTTGTTCGGTTTACCGTGGATGTCCCTGAAAAAATAAGCAAACACGGCGCGATTGTCGCCGCAATTTGCGCCTAGGGACGCCTGCCCGGGCGGCCGATGATATTGAAGACTTTTCAATGAATGGTCTGTGCCTGCAAGATAGACTGACTGATTCGGGTAGCGCTGGAGCCGATATGCTGCATTTTGTGACGAAGATACTTACGGCACTCGCCGTCGGAGCGGCAACGCTTGCTGCAACCGTGCCGGCGAGCGCGCAGCAGCCTGGAACCGTGAAAGCCAATCACGGGGCCTGGTCCATCGTCTGCGATCAGCCGCCGGGCGCAACTGGCGAGCAATGCGCTCTCATGCAGAACGTCATTGCGGAGGACCGGCCGGAGATCGGCCTTTCCGTCGTTGTTCTGAAAACCGCCGACCAGAAGGCCAAGGTGCTTCGGGTTCTCGCACCGCTTGGCGTTCTGCTGCCCAACGGGCTCGGTCTTAATGTCGATGGCAAGGATATTGGCAGAGCCTATTTCGTGCGTTGCTTCACGGATGGCTGTTATGCCGAGGTCATTTTGGAAGAGGCGCTTCTCAATACGCTGAAATCCGGCGGCACCGCGACCTTCATCGTCTTTCAGACACCGGAAGAAGGCATCGGCATTCCCGTGGACCTTTCCGGCTTTACAGACGGGTTCGCCGCCCTGCCCTGACGGATCGCACAAAACTGCCCTAGGCTGAGTATTTGTCCTGCATGAACCGGTAAGAGTGTGCGACGAGCGTGCGCAGGACATTCATGTCGATCTCTTCCAGCCGCTTCACATAGAGGCAGGATTTGCCGGTCTTGTATTTGCCTAGCTCGGCCAAAAGCTCTCCATATTGGGAAAAACCCGGCATGATGTAGATGCTGATGGCCGATTTTCGCGGCGAGAATCCGGTTATCATCCATTCGCCGGTTTTCCCGCTGGCATAGGTGTAAGTGTAGCGGCCAAAGCCGATGATGGAGCTTCCCCACATCACCGGCTCCTCACCGCTGATCTTCTTCATCATCGCAATCAGCACCTCGGCATCGCTGCGTTTTTCAACGTCGTCGATGGCGCCGATAAACGCTCCCACATCAGCCAATCCAGGTTTCGTCTTAACCTCAACCGTCTTTGCATCACGGAATTTTACGGAAGCCATTTGCCCTGTCCAAAGCCTGAGTGACATTGCGCGGTGGATATGCACAACGGATAACTTATATGATTGAGCGACCGCCGTTAACACCGGCCTGCCCAACCCAATCTGGATGACATGATGAACACCGACCTTCTCAAGACCTTTGATTGTGCGGAGGACCGCATATCGCGCATTGTCGCCGACAGTCTGAAGAGCGCCGATGACGGCGAGCTCTTCGTGGAATATGCGCTGGTCGAATCGCTGACCTTCGATGACGGGCGGCTGAAATCCGGAAACTTTTCCTGCGATCAGGGCTTCGGGCTGCGGTCGGTGGCCGAAGATGCCGTTGGTTACGCGCATTCGGGCGAGTTGTCGGAAGCGGCGCTGCTTCGCGCCAGCGATGCTGTCTCGGCCGTGACGCACGGCTATAGCGGCACCTATGCGGATGCACCGGCGAGAACCAACAAGCGCCTTTACAGCGACATCAACCCCATCGGTTCGCCATCTTTTGCCGAAAAGGTGACGCTGCTTCAGGAGGTCGACGATTATCTGAGGAAGAAGGATCCGAAAGTGCGGCAGGTCACCGCTTCTCTGGCCGCGGGCTGGCAGGTTGTGAATATACTACGTGCGGACGGCCAGGTGCTCAGGGATATCCGCCCGCTGACGCGTTTCAATGTGAGCGTCGTCGTCGGCGACGGCGACCGGCAGGAAAGCGGCTCGCAGGGCCTCGGCGGACGCCACAGTTTCGGGGATTTTCTGACGGAACAAAGCTGGCAGAGCGCCGCAGACAATGCGTTGCGGCAGGCGCTCATTAACCTGGAGGCAATCCCCGCTCCCGCTGGCACGTTCGACGTCGTGCTGGCATCAGGCTGGCCTGGTGTGATGCTGCACGAAGCGGTCGGTCACGGGCTTGAAGGCGATTTTAACCGGAAGAAGACCTCCGCTTTTGCCGGCTTGATGGGCGAACAGGTCGCGGCCAAGGGTGTGACCGTTGTCGATGACGGCACGATCGCCGAACGGCGCGGCTCGTTGACGATCGACGATGAAGGCACGCCATCTGGCTATAACGTCCTGATCGAGGACGGCAAACTCGTCGGCTACATGCAGGACCGGCAAAACGCACGCCTTATGGGCATGAAACCGACCGGCAATGGACGGCGTCAATCGCACGCTCATCAGCCGATGCCGCGCATGACCAACACCTATATGCTCGGCGGCGACAAGACGCCCGACGAAATCATCGCTTCGGTCGACAAGGGTGTTTACGCGGTCTCCTTCGGCGGCGGTCAGGTAGACATCACATCCGGCAAGTTCGTTTTCGGATGCACAGAGGCCTATCTGATCGAGGACGGCAAGGTCGGTGCGCCGATCAAGGGCGCCATGCTGATCGGCAATGGACCGGATGCGATGCACAGGGTTTCGATGGTCGGCAATGATTCAAAGCTCGATGACGGCATCGGCATGTGCGGCAAGGCCGGCCAGGGTGTTCCCGTCGGCGTCGGCCAGCCACATCTGCGCATGGATCAGATGACCGTCGGCGGCACGCAGGCCTGACTGAACACGCCGCATTTGCCGCTTAAGGATAAAGCCTTACTTTGTCCCAGCTTCCATCGGCCTGCCGATTGAATGTCATACGGTCGTGCAGACGAAACTTGCGGTCATGCCAGAATTCGATGGCTACCGGCACAAGACGGAATCCGGACCAGTATTGCGGGCGCGGAATCGCCCCGACCGGGTATTTCGCGGTGTATTCGGCAACGGACTTTTCAAGGGCAAAACGGCTTTCCAGCGGGCGAGACTGTTTCGATGCCCAGGCACCGATGCGGCTGCCGCGTGGCCGTGTTTCGAAATAGGCGTCGGCTTCTTCATCGCTCACGACGCTCACAGGGCCGCGCAATCGCACCTGCCTGCGCAAGGATTTCCAATGGAAACACATTGCCGCCTTTTTTGACGCCAAAAGTTCCTGTCCCTTCTGACTTTCGAAATTGGTGTAGATTGTGAAGCCGTTCTCGTCAAAGCCCTTGAGGAGCACCATACGCACGTTCGGCATGCCGTCCGCATCCACCGTTGCAAGCGACAGGGCTGTCGGGTCGTTCAGCTCGCTTTCTTTCGCGTCGGCCAGCCATTCGGAGAACAGCTTGAGCGGTTCATCGCGAAGGGTAAAATCATCATTCGTTAACCCCGAATTGGTACTCATCTTGTTTCAACCTGTCCGACTATGTGTGAGTGGTTCGTTCGTGTGACGCAGCATGTTTCAAACATAAATGTCAACGCCCTGTTGCGTCGCGGCACGTTGAATATCACCTGGCGTCTGGCCCTTTTTGCGTTGGTGCTCATCCCGGTTTCAGGTTGCGTGAGTTCAGGGTTCGATCTGGGACTGAGCGACGAGCCCGATACGACAATCCAGTCCGGCTCGGTCGATCCCGCACTCGGAAGCGCCACCGATGACGCCGTTATCGCAGATGCCGTCGCAACGGCGAAAATTGAGCCGGGGCTTGTGCAGGATGTGCCATGGAGCAACATTGCGACCGGAAATTTCGGATCAGTCAGCTTCATTCGCGAAAACAAATCGGTCGGCAAGGTCTGCCGCGACTTCATCGTGTCCAAGCACAGCTATGACGGCATCAGCCAGTACACCGGCGAAATCTGCCGTACGCGCCTGACCAAATCCTGGACCCTGAATTCGCTGAGCGAGCAAGGCTGACATTGACGCCCGGCCCCATTTCGCCGGGCGGAATCAAGGCTTTCTTCATAAGTTCAAAATAAAATTGCAACGTTGGCGCAAGGCGGTTTTGCCTGCGCCGTGTGCGATGCGTGTCGATTGGGTGTTCCTATGCGTAATCCCTATATGGTTCTCGGCGTTCCCAGATCCGCCACGGGGGAGGAAATCAAGGCCGCTTTCCGCCGGAAGGCCAAGGCCAGTCACCCGGACAGAAACCACGACAACCCGGATGCCGCTGCCCGGTTCAACGCGATCAACAGCGCCTATGAGATAATCGGCAACAGCGAGAAGCGCCGACTTTTCGACAATGGCCATATCGATGCACAGGGCCGCCCCCTCACCCGCAAATCCGTCTTCTCCGGCTTTACCGGTATGAATTCCTGGGCCGGGTTCAATTTCAAACGCGCCAAGCCGCAAGGCTTCGAAGAGACCGGGTCCACAACCACGGAAGAAAAGCCCGAAACGCGCGAACAGGAATCGCATGAAGAGATCATGGAGCGTATCTTCGGCGAGTCCTTTGTCCGTAGCAAAGCGGAAGATGCGCCCGGACTGGATGAACATCCCGAACCCGACAAAGCCGATCTTGACCTTCATGCTGAAATCGAGGTGTCACTGGAGGAGGTTCTGTCCGCGTCCTGCCAGGACGCGGAACTTCCGGACGGGCGGATCGTAAAGGTCAATGTGCCTGCCGCGGTTGAAGATGGCCGGGTGCTGCGCCTGCATGGAAAAGGCGTGCAGGCATCCGACGGTCAGTGCGGTGATGCCGTCATCACAATACGTTACAAGGCGCATAAGTATTTGCGCACCGATGGCGCCGATCTCATCACGGACCTTGCCGTGCCCTTGAAGGGCGGTATTCTCGGCGCGAAGCTGCCGGTCGACGGTCTGGATGGGCGTTTTCTGGTCAAAGTGCCGTCATGGTCCGGTTCCGACCGTGTGCTGCGTGTGCGCGGCAAGGGGCTGCCAAACGGCGGCAAAGGCCGCGGTGACCTTTATGTCCATGTGCGACTGATGCTTCCCGATGCCAAAGACGACGATCTGACCGCCTTTGCCAAATCTTCATTGTAGGCAGCCGATAACGGCCATTGGCCGGACCGGCTGAAATCGGCACAACGGCAGCGTGCGTGCGACGACTGAGGCCGCTTGCGTCTTGAACGCGTCTGTCGGCTGTGCCATAGCCATTTTAGCAAATAGCATGGAGTGGGATATGGTTCTGGCTGCAGGTCTGATGAAAGGCAAACGCGGGGTGATCTTGGGTGTCGCCAACAACAGGTCGATAGCCTGGGGCATCGCCAAGGCCTGCGCGGATGCAGGAGCCGAGCTTGCCTTGACCTATCAGGGCGAGGCCCTGAAAAAGCGGGTGGAACCGCTCGCCTCGGAGCTTGGCGCGTTTGTCGCCGGTCATTGCGACGTGACCGACCCGGACAGCATGGATGCCGTCTTTGCGGCGATCGAGCAAAAGTGGGGAAAAATCGATTTCCTCGTCCATGCCATCGCCTTCTCGGACAAGGAAGAGCTGACGGGCCGATTCGTCGACACGACGCGGGACAATTTCTCCAGAACCATGGAGATCTCGGTATTTTCGCTTGCCGCACTCGCAAGACGGGCCGAAGCCATTATGGTCGAAGGCGGGTCCATCCTGACACTGACCTATTACGGCGCAGAAAAGGTTATGCCCCACTACAACGTCATGGGCGTGGCAAAGGCGGCGCTGGAGGCCAGCGTGCGTTATCTCGCCGTGGACCTTGGCGGCCGCGGAATACGCGTCAACGCCATTTCGGCCGGGCCTATCAAGACCCTTGCCGCTTCCGGTATCGGGGATTTCCGCTATATTCTGAAGTGGAACGAATACAACGCCCCGTTGAAACGCACGGTGACAACCGACGAAGTCGGCGCCTCAGCGCTCTATCTGTTGTCGGACCTGTCGCTTGCCGTCACGGGTGAGGTGCACCATGTTGATTCGGGCTATCACACGGTTGGCATGAAGGCGGTGGATGCGCCGGATATTTCTGTCATCAAAGACTGATAGCGTTGCGAGAAATCGACGGGAGTTATGGCCATGGCGCCAACGGCACCGGTGGTCTACGTCGTTCGTCACGGCATCACCGACTGGAATATGGCGATGCGCTTTCAGGGCGCTCAAGACATACCCATTAACGCGCAGGGACGGGCGCAGGCCGACAGCAACGGTTTGCTGCTGAGGCAGGAGCTGGGCGCTTCGGCCAGCACTTTCGATTTTGTTGCAAGCCCCCTCAGCCGAACGCGCGAGACCATGGAACGGGTACGCGCCGCGATGGGGCTTGAAGCAAAGGAATACCGCACGGACGACCGGCTCATCGAGGTTTGTTTCGGCGACTGGGAAGGTTCGACAATTGAGGAACTAAGCCGGAGCGAACCGGACCGCTTCAGGGAACGGTCCGAGGACAAGTGGAACTTTCAGCCTCCAGGCGCCAGTTCCGAGAGCTACGAGATTTTGAGCTGGCGCGTTGCCGCCTGGTTCAAGGAAATCCAACGTCCGACAGTGTGCGTCAGCCATGGCGGCGTCATCCGCTCCCTGTTTCGCAGGATTGCGGGCATGAGCGGTGAGGATGCCGCCGAATTGATTATTCCGCAGGACCGGGTTCTCAAAATTGAAGGCCGTCATATGCACTGGCTGCCCGCGGACCAGTAAAATCAGCGCAAATCTGAGGTTCTGCCGACATTTCAATGGGCTGATCGCTTTCGTAAAGAAACTGATTCATTTGACCCGCTGGTGAAAACTGCCTAGACGAAACGGGTAATCCCGGTTGTCTTTTTATTCGTGACGACCTGAACCAACCGCAGGCACATTGCATGTCACACAATACGTTCGGTCACCTGTTTCGCGTCACGACCTGGGGCGAGAGCCACGGCCCTGCCCTCGGCTGTGTGATCGACGGCTGCCCGCCGGGGATAGAATTCACGGTTGCCGAACTGCAGCAATGGCTGGACAAGCGCAAACCGGGTCAGTCACGTTTTGTCACCCAACGGCGCGAAGCCGATGCGGTGCAGGTCCTTTCCGGCTTTATGCCACAGGAAGACGGCGAAACGCTGATCACAACCGGCACTCCGGTTTCGATGATGATCGAGAATACCGATCAACGCTCGAAGGATTACTCGGAGATCGCCCGCAGATACCGGCCGGGCCATGCCGATTTCTCCTATGACGTGAAATACGGCATTCGCGATTACCGCGGCGGTGGACGCTCCTCAGCCCGCGAGACTGCCGCGCGGGTTGCTGCCGGAGGGCTGGCACGCAAGGTCATCCCTCAGGCAACGATACGCGGCGCTCTGGTTCAGATCGGCAATATCCCCATCAATCGTGACAATTGGAACTGGGACTCCACCGACGACAATGCCTTCTTCTGCCCTGATGCCGAAACCGTGCCGAAATGGGAGGCCTATCTCGACGAGGTTAGAAAAGCCGGCTCATCCGTCGGCGCGGTCGTTGAAGTTGTCGCTGAGGGCGTGCCGGCCGGTCTTGGCGCACCGGTCTATGCCAAGCTCGATCAGGATATCGCCTCCAACCTGATGTCGATCAACGCAGTAAAGGGCGTGGAAATCGGCAATGGTTTCGGTGCGGCGGAAATCACCGGCGAAGAAAATGCCGACGAGATGCGCATCGGCAATGACGGACAGCCGATGTTCCTGTCCAACAATGCCGGCGGCGTGCTCGGCGGCATTTCCAGCGGCCAGCCCATCGTTGCGCGTTTTGCCGTCAAGCCCACCTCCTCGATCCTGACCGAGCGCCGCAGTATCGATGCGGATGGCAACGAGGTCGATGTACGCACCAAGGGCCGCCACGACCCCTGCGTTGGCATAAGGGCGGTGCCGATTGGCGAAGCCATGCTTGCCTGCACCCTTGCCGACCATTATCTGCGGCACAGGGGCCAGACCGGCCGGATCTGAAATTCATGATGACGGAACGCCCAATGTCCTATGATCAAGCTCGAGTCGTGGAAGCGCTGCGCGCATTCGAGGCGGGTGAAATCGTCGTTGTCACGGATGATGACGGCCGCGAGAACGAGGGCGACCTGATCGTCGCCGCCGTCCACTGCTCTCCTGAGAATATGGCTTTTATTGTGCGCCACACATCGGGCATTGTTTGCGCGCCGATGCCGCGCAGCGAGGCAAAGCGGCTCAATCTGACTGCTATGGTCGCAGAAAACGATGCCCCCCACGCGACGGCCTTTACGGTTTCGGTGGATTACAAACACGGCACAACAACCGGCATCTCGGCAGATGACCGCACCCTGACCGTCCGCAATCTGGCAAATCCCAATGCGGGATCCGATGATTTCGTCCGGCCTGGCCATATCTTTCCGCTGGTTGCGCGCGAAGGCGGCGTGCTGATGCGTTCCGGCCATACGGAAGCGGCGGTCGATCTGTGCAAGCTTGCCGGCCTCCCGCCGGTCGGCGTGATCTGCGAACTGGTCAATGATGACGGCACCGTGACGCGCGGCCCCGAGGTTGTGGCCTTCGCCGAAAAGCATGGTCTCAAACAGGTATCCGTTGCCGATCTTATCGCCTACCGGCAGCGCCAGGAGACGCTGATTGAAAAGGGCGACGTTTTCAACGTCGAGACACCGTTCGGTCCGGCAACCGCCCATACCTACGCCCTGCCCTGGGATCCGATGCAGCATGTGGCGGTGGTTTTCGGCGACATTCGCGACGGTGTCGATATTCCGGTGCGCCTTCACCTTGAATCCGTCGTTGACGACGTCTTCGGCAAAGTTCCGCCCATCAATCAGTATATGAACCATATTGCCGAACACGGCCGCGGCGTGATCGTCTATCTGCGTGAAGGCTCGGTCGGTGTCGGAAATTTCGGTAATGGCCGCACGGCCGCCGGCGAACGTGAAGAGCATGAAGAAGCCATGGCGCGCGAAAACGAGTGGCTGGAAATCGGACTTGGTGCGCAGATTCTGAAAGATCTGGGGATCTCGTCCATCGAACTCTTCGCGTCCCGCGAGCGCCACTATGTCGGGCTGGAAGGTTTCGGCATCGCCATCACCAGGACGACGGTCATCGATGGGTGATGCGGTAATTCCATTGCTGGCCATAACGCATTGAAACGAAACAGAAGCTGACCCTCAGGGCACCATGACAACGCGGTTTTACACCCATCCGATCTACCTGGAACATCTGATGCCCGCCGGGCATCCTGAACGGCCCGACCGGCTTCGTGCAATTGAAAAGATTCTTGAGGCATCGGACTTCGATGGTCTTGAGCGGATTGAGCCGGACGCCGCGGATGAAGCCATGGTGTTGCTTGTTCATCCCGAAGATCATCTGATCGGCGTCAAAGCAGCGATACCCGAGGAAGGCCTTGCCCCGATAGACGCGGACACCACTGTCAGCCCGAAGAGCCTTGAAGCGGCACTGACGGCGGTGGGTGGGGCGGTCTTGGCCGTCGACGATGTCTTTCATGGCGCATCGGACAATGGATTTCTTGCAGCCCGCCCGCCCGGACACCATGCCGAAAAAGACCGGGCGATGGGATTTTGCCTGTTCAACCAGGCCGCCATCGCCGCCCGGCATGCACAGCGTGCACACGGGGCCGAGCGCGTGGCAATCGTCGACTGGGATGTCCACCACGGCAACGGCACGCAGGATGTGTTCTGGGACGACCCGAGCGTCGTTTACTGCTCAACCCATCAAATGCCGCTTTTTCCCGGATCGGGCGCAAAGGATGAAGCCGGCGCCGGCAATATTTTCAATGCACCGCTTTCGCCGCAAACCGGTAGCGGACGGTTTCGGGAGGCCTTTGGAACCCGGGTCTTGCCGGCACTGGAAAACATGCGCCCGGACCTCATCATCATCTCGGCGGGATTTGACGCGCACCATCGCGATCCACTTGCAGAGATTAATCTCACCGAAGAGGATTTCGACTGGGCGACAGGCAAGCTGATGGATATGGCCGGTCGTTTTTGTGACAATCGTCTCGTCAGCATACTGGAAGGCGGCTATGATCTCGTCGGTCTGGCCGAGTCGACAGCGGCGCATGTGCGGCGTCTGATGAGAGGATAAAAATGAGCGACAATCAGAAGGGCAATGACGACATTGCGGCAATGAGCTTCGAGCAGGCGCTCGATCAACTCGAAAAGATCGTTGCCAGCCTGGAGACCGGCGATGTACCGCTCAACCGCTCCATCGAGATTTATGAGCGCGGCGAGGCTTTGAAGACCCATTGCGAGAAGCTCTTGAAGGCCGCGGAAGACCGCATTGAAAAGATCCGGCTCGACCGCAACGGAGGCGTGGCCGGTACTGAGCCCCTGGATGCCGAATAAACATAATAAGGGCGAAATTCGGTGAATTAGTCGCTCAAGCAGGGCCAATCTTTCAACGTCCGGGCTGGACCGTTCGCGAGCTTTGTGCACTTGCTGTAGCCTGACGGGTTAACAAACTGCCGGAACGCTCTAGTTAACCGACAAAACACACGGGATGACACCAGTGAACCACAAGCCTGAAACTCCCCTCCTCGATCGCGTCAGGCTTCCGGCGGATCTGAAAGACATTGAAGACCGGGACATGCCGCGGCTCGCCAGCGAGTTGCGCGACGAAATGATCGACGCGGTATCGGTGACCGGCGGTCACCTCGGGGCTGGTCTCGGCGTGGTTGAACTGACCCTTGCTATTCATAAGGTCTTCGATACACCGAAAGACAGGCTGATCTTCGATGTCGGCCATCAATGCTATCCGCACAAGATTCTCACCGGACGGCGCGACCGCATCCGTACCTTGCGCCAGGAGGACGGGCTGTCGGGCTTCACACGGCGCGCGGAAAGCGAATATGACCCGTTCGGCGCGGCCCATTCCTCCACATCGATTTCCGCCGGTCTCGGCATGGCTGTCGCCAATGCTTTGGAAGACGGCGACCGCAATGTGATCTCGGTCATCGGCGATGGCGCAATGTCCGCGGGTATGGCCTATGAGGCGCTGAACAATGCAGGGGCGCTGGATGCCCGCCTGATCGTCATCCTCAACGATAACGACATGTCCATTGCGCCGCCGACCGGTGCAATGAGCGCCTATCTGGCGCGGCTGGCCTCTGGGCGGACCTATATGGGCATGCGTGAATTCGGCAAGAAGCTGACCGCCTATCTCGGCAAAGCCGTTGACCGTGCCATTACCCGCGCAGTCGAACATGCGCGCGGCTACGTGACGGGCGGCACACTGTTCGAGGAGATGGGCTTTTATCATATCGGCCCCATCGACGGTCACAGTTTCGACCACCTGCTGCCGGTGCTGCGCAATGTGCGCGACAATGCGCAAGGCCCTGTGCTGATCCACGTGGTCACGCAAAAGGGTAAGGGTTACGCGCCGGCCGAAGCGGCTGCGGACAAGTATCACGGCGTTTCCAAGTTCGATGTCATCACCGGCGCGCAGGCCAAGGCGCCGCCGAACGCACCGAGCTACACGAAGGTCTTTGCCGACGCGCTGATTACGGAAGCCGCACATGACGACAAGATTGTCGGCATAACAGCCGCCATGCCTTCCGGAACTGGCCTCGACAAATTCCTCGAGGTTTATCCGGATCGCTGCTTCGATGTCGGCATCGCCGAGCAGCATGCCGTCACCTTTGCCGCGGGCATGGCCTCAGAGGGTTACAAACCCTTTGCCGCCATTTATTCGACCTTCCTGCAGCGTGCCTACGATCAGGTCGTCCATGATGTCGCCATTCAGGGACTGCCAGTCCGCTTCCCGATTGACCGGGCCGGCTATGTGGGTGCCGACGGTCCGACGCATGCCGGTTCATTCGATACGACCTATCTTGCCACCCTGCCCGGTTTCGTTGTCATGGCCGCAGCCGACGAGGCGGAGCTCAAACACATGGTCTGCACCGCCGCCGCCTATGGCGAAGGACCCATATCGTTCCGCTATCCGCGCGGCGAAGGCGTCGGGGTGGACCTGCCCGAGCGCGGCACCGTGCTTGAGATCGGCAAGGGCCGGATGATCAAGGAAGGCGGCAAGATTGCGATCCTGTCGTTTGGAACACGCCTTGCGGAGTGCATGCTGGCCGCTGAGGATCTCGATGCGGCCGGGCTGCCTGCCACCGTGGCGGATGCGCGGTTTGCAAAGCCGCTTGATCACGACCTCATCCGGCAGCTGGCCCGGCACCACGAGGTGCTGATCACCGTGGAGGAAGGATCTGTCGGCGGCTTCGGATCGCATGTGATGCAGTTTCTGTCGCATGAAGGTCTGCTTGACGCCGGTCTGAAGTTCAGGCCGCTGATCCTGCCCGATTATTTCATGGAGCAGGCCAAGCCCGAGGCCATGTACGCCCATGCGGGGCTCGACCGGCGCGGCATTGTCGAAACAGCCTTCAGAGCGCTTGGCGCCGAAGACCTCATCGCCACCATTCGCGCATAGGCAAGCTGCGTCGAAATTGCAGGGGCAGAATGCCCCTGTCAGTTGAAGACGGGATTTGCCCGCAGCCTTTCGGCAGCGAAATCAATGAATGTGCGCACCTTGGCAACCGCCCGGCGGCCTTCGATGTGAACCAGGTGGATCGGCAGTTCCTCAGGTTCAAATTCCGTCAAAACGGTTTTTAGTTCACCAGAGGCAAGGTCAGGACTGACCTGATAGGACAGCGCCCGCGTCAGTCCCCAGCCGTTGCGCGCAACGGCAAGAGCGGCGGCAATGCTGTTGACCGTCAGACGCGACCGGATCTTGACCGGCTTGTCCATCCGTCTGCCGAAACGCCATTCATTGACGGGCGCGTCGGCAGAAACGGAGACGAGCCGGTGGTTCTGCAGGTCCGCCGGGCTGCGCGGCATGCCGTAGGTCTCGAAATAGGCCGGTGCGCCGCACAGAACGCGGCGGACATGGCCGACCCGCACAGCCGAAAGGCCTGATGAGGGCAGCGAGCCGATCCTGACCGCCACATCAAACCCCTCCTCGACCAGATTGACGATGCGGTCGACGGTCAGGACATGCGCCGTCATGTCCGGGTAGGCGTCCAGAAACGCGGTCAACACCGGCATCACATGCATGCGGCCGAATTCATTGGGGCATGTGAGCCTGATTTCGCCAACCGGGCTTGCCGCCGCGCCCATGGCCGCATCCTCGGCCATTTTCAGATCTGCCAGGACACGCCTTGCATCCTCCAGATAGGCCTGGCCGATATCAGTCAGGCGCACACGTCGGGTCGTTCGCGTAAAGAGCCGCGCTCCGAGCCGCGCCTCAAGGGCGTTGATGCCCCTTGTCGCCGAGGGCGCGCTCAGACCGACAGCGCGTGCGCCGCCAATGAAACTCTCAGCCTCGGCGACAGCAACGAAGACTTCGAGGGTCTGCAGGCGATCCATTCTAACTCCGGATTATTATCGAAATTCAAAACAATGATTTTTGATAACAGAATATTATTTTATCATTCAAGCCCCATTAGGTTCCTCGCATAGGCAACAGCCTTTCGGCGTCCCGGAGCGGATCAACGAGCCGCTTAACAATGCCGACCCCATTGCCAATCAGGAGACTTGAACCGTGAACCCGAAATTTCCGCCCGATGCTGCGCCCATCAAACTCTTCAGAAATCCCAAATCCGGACATTGCCACCGTGTTGAACTGATGATGTCGCTCTTGGACGTACCCTATGAGCCCGTCGATCTCGACATGATGAACGGCGCGCACAAGGCGCCCGACTATCTGAAAATCAACCCTCTCGGTCAGGTCCCCGCGATTGACGATAACGGCACGACGCTTTCGGATTCCAACGGGATCGTCGCCTATCTGGTCGAAGCCTATGGGGATGATCACCCATGGACGGCGCAATCGCCGGTCGAGGCGGCCGAAATCCAGCGTTGGCTTTCCATCGCTGCGAGCGAGATCGCCTCGGGGCCCTGCGCCGCGCGGCTGGTTACGCTGTTTGGCGCGCCGATCGACCACGAGGCTGCAAAAGCCAAGTCAAACGCGCTTTTTGAAGTCATGAACGAAGCGCTGGGCAACCGGACCTATCTTGTCGGTGAACGACTGACTATCGCCGATGTGGCCGGGTACAGCTACATCGCCCACGCGCCGGAAGGCGGCGTCAGCCTTGAGCCCTACCCCGCCATCCGCGCGTGGCTCGCCCGCATCGAAGCGCATCCGCGTTTCGTCGGTATGGAAAAATCTCCGTTGCCGGAAGCCGTCTGAGGATCGATGCGATGTCACATGACGGTACAGCCTTTCACCGGGGGGAATCTGCTGTTCAGGCACGTGCAGGCGTGACGAAGGAATGGGCGGAACACGCCACCCCGTTTGTCCGTAAGGCCATGCCGGACCAGCATCGCGAATTTTTCGAAAACCTGGCGGTCCTGTTTCTTGGTCTGCTCGACGAACAAGGCAGGCCGTGGGCCATTCCCGCTTTCGGCGAACCCGGCTTTGCCCGCTCGCCCGACCCACGGCATCTGGTCCTTGATCATATACCGGCGATTGCCGGTTCCGGTTCCATCGGCCTTCAAACGGAACCGGGGTCTAAGGTCGGCCTTGTCGGTGTGGAGCTGCACACGAGGCGGCGCAACCGCATGAACGGGACGATAGCCTCGGCCGACGCGGCAGGCATGACAATCGCCGTCGATCAGAGCTACGGCAATTGCCCGCAGTGGATCCAGTCGCGCCAGCTTGATTGGGATTTGAGCAAGGCTTCCACACCAAATCCGATTTCCAATGGCGAGGCTTTCACGGACGAGGCAAAGGCGCTGATCGGGCGCGCCGATACGTTTTTTATCGCGTCCCGATCATCGCGCCTGTCGAACGATCCGCGCGACGGGGTTGATGCTTCACATAGGGGCGGGCGGCCCGGCTTTGTCCGAATCAATGCCGACGACTCCCTCTCCTTTCCTGATTTTTCGGGCAACCGGTTCTTCAACACACTCGGCAATATCGAGGACGATGGCCGGGTTGGATTGTTCTTGCCTGATTTTGCCTCAGGCGAAGCGGTCTTCCTGACCGGACGCGCCGAGTTGGACTGGTCCTCGACGCGGGTTGCGAGCTTCCGTGGGGCCGAGCGCATCATCGATGTCAGGCCTGACAGGATCGTGCATGTCGAAAATGCCATTCCCTCCGGCGCCATGCTGATCCAGCAATGGCCCGTCCTTGCGGAAACGGGAATATGGGAACAACAACAGACCCGCGAACAAAGCGACGGGTTCCGCTCCTACCGGCTCGCCGGCATAAATCGTGAAAGCCAGACCATAACCTCTTTTGAGCTGGAGCCGACGGACGGCAGGCCGATCGCGCCCCACACGGCCGGTCAGTTCCTTCCCATGCGTTATGACGATCCGGAAACGGGTAGCCTAATTTCCCGTTCCTACACGATCTCAAAGGCTCCCGGTTCAAAGACCTACCGGATCTCCGTAAAACGTGAGGAGTATGGTTTTTTCTCACGGCTCCTGCACGATGCCACGAAGCCGGGCGATACGCTTGAGGTTGGCGCGCCATCGGGCGATTTCGTTCTTGACGACAGCGAAGATGCCATCGTCATGCTGTCTGCCGGTGTCGGGATCACGCCGATGATCGCCATGCTGGACGGACAGATCCGCGCCGTTGAGGCCGGAGCGCGCCCCAGAGACATCTGGTTCATCCACAATACGCAGAATTCAGCAACGCACGCCTTCGCGGACTATCTGAGAGATGTCAGCGCAAAACACTCTTGGCTGCGCGTTATAACCTTGTACTCGCGTCCGCTGGACGTTGACCGGACAGGAAGCGCCTGTCAGGCCGAAGGTCGCTTCGACCCTGACATGCTGACTCAATGGCTGCCCTTTGGACGTTATCAGTTCTACCTGTGCGGACCGGACGGGTTCATGCGGGGGGTCCATAAGGGGCTTATAGAGTTCGGATTGAACCCGGACAGTATTCACTACGAGTTTTTCGGCTCGGGGACCTTGGATGACGCCGTCGACAATAGCGACCAAGCCCTTCCTGCGCGCTCGACGGTCACATTTGCCGCCTCGGATAAAAGCGTCACGTGGGCACCACAGGACGGGACTCTACTGGAAACGGCTGAAATGGCCGGCCTCCAGCCGAGCTATAACTGCCGATCCGGCAGATGCGGAACCTGTTCGACACGCCTTGTGTCCGGTGACGTGGTCTATACGCAGACACCGGCCGTCGAGCCAGCGGATGGTTCGGTGCTGATTTGCTGTTCCAAACCGGCTTCGGAGGAACCGGTTCTGCTGGATATGTAAGACTTAGAAAATCCGTAATAAGCTTTGCCGTAGCGGAAACGTTTCTGTATTCAGTCGATCCTCCGATTGACTGATCAAGGATGTTGTCGTGATCAACTGGGCAATATTGGGAACCGGCTTCATCTCGAACACGGTTGCCGAAGCTATCCGCCAAAGCAGCGGTTCCAACCTAGCCGCAGTTGCCGGGCGCTCGCGGGAAAGAGTCGAGGCCTTTGCCGCCGAGCAAGGCATTCCGAAGGCCTATTTCAACTATGACGACGCGCTTGCGGATAATGATATTGACGCCGTTTACATCGGCCTGCCGAACCATGCACATCTGCCGATGGTCAAACTGGCGGCAGCCGCCGGCAAGGCGATCCTGTCGGAAAAATCACTGACCACGACCTATGAGGACGCCGAGGAGCTTATCGCCTGCGTTAAGGCCCACGATACGTTCTTCGTCGAGGGTCTGATGTATCTCAGCCATCCGCTCTATCCGCAGGTCGAGCGGCTCTTGGGAGACGAGCGTCTTGGTGCAATCCGCTCCGTCAACGGCTTTTATGCGGCCAATATCAAGGATGTCGCCAACCCGGCAGGTGGTGGAACGCTCTACAATCTCGGCTGTTATCCCGCTTCCCTGCTGCAATTCGTGGTCCAGCGAGCCTTTGGAGAAGAGGCTTTTTCAAGGCGGCGGATCACCGCGGTCGGAAACCGTGACACAGACGGCAATATTTGTGATGCCGCGGTGTCGGCGCGGTTCGAGAACGGGGTTCACGCAACGCTCCAGTCAACCGACAGCTACGGTATGCATCATGGTTTCGAGGTGATCGGTGAGAACGGGACGCTCACATTCAGGACGAACCCTTGGCTGCCGGTTGCGGGCGATAATATCCTGGAGATCAAGGAACACGGTGCATCGCCCGAGCGCATTGAACTGCCCGCTGAACACGATGCTTTTTACTACCAAATCATGATGGTTGAAGACTGCCTCAAGCGCGGCGCAAAGCAGGCGGACCGCCCCTCACCCCGCTGGACGGATTCGCTGGAGATCATGCGTTTCCTGACCGATTGGGAACAGGCTGCAAAATCTACTGTATCCTGACATCCGTGCGGATGTGAAAACGCTGCGGATCGAAGATCGCGGACGATACTTCCAGCAAGTTGTCGTCGGCGTCATAAAGACCCGCGCGAATGTGGATTGCCGGATCGCCTGCCTTGAGACCCATCGCCTTGGCTGGCTCTTCCGGACAGCCGATGGCGAAGACGCGCTGGTCGACCCGGGCCACCTTGATATCGAAGGTCTCCTCAATAACGCTGAACACTGAACCGACCTCAGTACCGAGGGCCGGCTCGATCCCGGCATATTGTCCCGTCACGTAGATCTGCGACCAGTTAAACGGCAGGTCCTTTTCGTCCAGATGCCGGGTTCCGGTGATCTCCAGCCAGAAACCGGTAACACTTTCCTGGCCTTCAAGCAGCGCCACATCCCTTGTCTTCACGTTCCGGGTCCCGCTGATACGCAGCTTGGTATCGCGCCCGAGGCTGAGGACATCGTTAAGGCCACCGGTGACCATGCGGAAGCGGTTTGCGGGCTTGTCGGCGATAACGCGGGTGCCGGAACGTTTCTTGCGCTCAAGGATGCCCTTTTCATGCAGGCTGGCATAGGCAAGCCGCAAGGTCGACCGGCTTATGCCAAGCTGGCTTGCCATTTCATCCTCCTTGGGCAGTTGCGTACCGACCGGCCAGATACCCGTCTGGATGCGCTGGAGGATGTCGTGCTCGACACGCACATAAAGCGAATTGCTCATTGCATGGTTCCCGGGAGCCACAAAGCGATCTGAGGAACAAGCGCCAGAAGCAACGCAAATGCAAGAAGAATGAAGAAAAACGGTATGGCGGCGCGGGCGATTGCGCCAATGCTTTCGCCCGTCTGGGACTGGATGACAAAGAGGTTGAAGCCGATCGGCGGCGTGATCTGCGATATCTCGACCGCGACCACAACAAAAACGCCAAACCAAATGGGATCGTAACCCGCTGCCGTAACCAAAGGCAGGGTGATCGGCAGCGTCATGACGATGATCGAGGTTCCATCAAGGAACATGCCGATGATCACGTAAAAAACGAGCAGGACGGCAATAAGCGCCATGGGCGACAGGCCGAAAGCGGCGATCTGCTCCGCAATCGCCTTGGGGATTCCCAGAAAGCCAAAGGCGGCGTTGAGCAGCGCGGCGCCCATAATAATCAAGCCGATCATCGCACTGGTGCGGACCGCGCGGCGCCCCGCGCTGATCATTGCGGACAAGGAAAACCGCCGCATCAATATTGCAATGATGAGCGCGCCGAGAACACCGACGGCAGCGAGCTCCGTCGGGCTGGCAAGGCCGAGATAGAGTGAGCCCATGATTCCGGCAATCAGCCCGACCAGCGGGCCGATCTGCTTGAGCGCCATGAGCCGGTCCGACCAGGTCGGCCGATCGATCTGCGGCTGGGAACGGGTGATTGTCTGATGTGCGGCGATATAGGCCATGTAGAGCACTGCGAGGCAGAAGCCCGGAACAACCCCGGCCACAAAGAGTTCGAGAATGGATTGCTCGGCGACAACCCCGTAGATGATCATGATGATCGAGGGCGGAATAAGGAATCCGAGCGTGCCGGCGCCCGCGAGCGATCCCATCGCCAGGCGGCGATCATATCCATGCGCTGCAAGCTCGGGCAACGTCACGCGCCCGACAATGGCCGTGGTGGCGGCAGAAGACCCGGAAACGGCTGCAAAGAGCGTTGAACCGGCGACATTGACATGCAGCAGGCCACCCGGCAGACGGCCCACCCAGGGCGCGAGGCCTGAAAAGAGGGAGCGGCCGAGGCGGGCGGACACCAATATCTCGCTCATCAGGATGAAGAGAGGCAGGGACAGAAGTTCGAGCGCCGTGACCGAACCCCAGATCACCTTGCCGGCAAAGATGTCCATCGGGATGTTGGGTTTGAACACCGACAGCAGGATGTATCCGGTGGCAAACAGAGACAGGCCGATCCAGACCGACGATCCGAGAAGGCCGACAAACAGCAGTGCTGCGACAAGTCCGATCTCAAGCATCAGCTGTCTCCTGCGCAAGGGCGTCCGCGTCACGGTCCTCATAGTCGCGCCCGGTCCATCGGCGGATCAGACGCGCCAGCAGATCAAACCAGAGTTGAATAGCACCGATAAGAAGAATGACCTGCGGCACCGCCAGCGGCGTTCTGACGACGGTGGCCGAGACAAGACCGCGTGAATAGGAAGACCAGAATGCGTCAGCTAGGGAGACGCCGATGGCCGCAACGACGATCAAGGCGATCACATTGGCAAAGGCGTCAATCATGCGTGCTGCCTTTGGGGAAACGGCTTCCAGAACCAGAGAGACGCGCACATGGGTCGCGGTCCTGATCGCCCTGCCGGAGGCCAGCATGAAGACGGAGGCCATGGCAAAGGTGCTGTATTCCCACGAATAGGGAAGGCTTTGCGCAAGAAAGCCGCGGGCAAACACCTCCGCCAGCATCAAGGCGCCGAAGCCGTAAATGAGAAAGACGGCGCACCCTTCAAGCAGGCGGGAACTGGCGTCTACTGTTTTTAGGAAACGGTCCATGGCGAGCCTTCCGGGGCCGGACAGATTGCCGGCCCCGGCAGTGTCGGCTATTTGCCGAGTTTGGCGGAATAGGAGTCGATGATGGCCTGCGCATCCGGGTTCTTGGCGATGTAGTCGGCCCACATGGCCTTGCCTGCCTCGGCCATCTTGGCCTTCAACGACGCATCGGCCTCATTCACCGTCATGCCATTTTCCTCAAGGATCGCGATTTTGCCACTGTCTTCAGCGGCAGAGACAGCCCAGAACTCGGCTTCCATCTTGTCGGCCAGTCCCTCGATGATTTCCCGTTCCTGATCGCTCAACGCGTTCCAGGCGTCAAGGTTCACGGTCACCGCATCCGATGACGTGCTCCAGTTCAGCGGATTGAAGTGGCTGGTAAACTGCCAGAGCTTTCCGTCCACACCTGAAGAGGATGAGGTCGCCGCGCCGTCAATCGTGCCGGCCGCCGCAGCAGCGGCGACATCGCCCCAGGGCATTTCGAGCGGCGCAGCACCGAGTTTATCAAGGAATTCGAAGCTTGCCGCATTGAACGCACGAATGCGCTGGCCGGACATGTCATCGGCACTGACGACCGCCTGCTTGGTGTAGACGCCCGGGCTTGGCCAGGGAACGTAGTAGAGGATCTTCTGATTGTGCTTGGCGGCAATCTCGTCAAAGGTCGGGCCGGCCACCTCCAGAAACGCTTTCATCTCATCCTGTCCCTGAATGAGATAGGGTAAGGTATCCATAGACAGAAGCGGCTCGCCGCTCGCACCGGCCTGCAGGAAAAGCAGCATATCGGCCATCTGGACAATACCGTTCTCAACGGCCGACATCTTCTCGGTAATCTTGACGCCGATTTCACCGCCCACATGGACCGTAATGTCCACTGACCCGTCGGTTGCTTCACGCACCGCGTCGGCAAAGGCCATGGCATTCTTGGCATGGAAGTTCGACGCCGGCCATGCCGTCGACAGGTCCCATTTGGTTTCTGCAAAGGCCATTGATGTGCTCAGGGCCAGACCGAGGCCGGCCGCAGCAAGTTTTGTCATGGTTTTCATGGTTCAGTTCCTCCAGTTGGATTCTTGAATTGATAGAGTTTTTGGGCCATCTCCTCGCTGACCAAATCGTGGGCGAGATCGCGTTTGAGCGCCTCTCTGTCCCGGTTTTCCGGGTTGCCAAACCCGCCACCGCCGGGGGTGTGCAGGATCAGCCGCGCACCCGGCGGGATCTGATAAAGACCCTTGTCGACGACCACCGTGCCGTCGCTGATTTCAACGCGCCCCTTTGCCCCGCCGAGACCGCCCGATCGACCTGAGGGTGACGTGGTGAGACGCTCAAATGCCGCGGCAGAAAGGGTCAGAGCCTCGCGATGCCGCGCCGATATCTCCATGGTTTGCCCGAGGCCGCCGCGATATTGCCCGGCTCCGCCGCTGTCTGTGGTCAGTTCCTTGCGATGATAGACGAGCGGTGCCGACGTCTCGGCAATCTCGACGGGAACGGAGCCGACTCCGGAGGGAAATGCCGTCGTCGACAGGCCGTCGCATCCCGGCCGCGCGCCCATGCCGCCAAGTGCAACGTTGAGCGAAGAAAACGGTTGCTCATTGTTTCCCGAGATCGACATGGTCCACAGCGCACCGGAACTTTCGGCCAGAACGTTCTGCGGCAAGGCTTCTGCCAGACAGCCGAGCACAAGATCGGGCAAAGCCTGGCCAATTACGTGCCGTGCGGTTACCGGCGCCGGCCTTTCGGCGCTGACCACGAGCCCTGGCGGGGCAGTCACCGTCACCGGTTTGAGCGAGGCCGCATTGTTCGGGATATCGCCGGCAAGCAAAGCACGGATGCCAAAAGACGCATAGGCAATCGAATAGTTCAGCGGACAGTTGATGCCGCGTTCGACGGCTGGCGACGACCCGCCAAGGTCCACGGAAATCCGGTCTCCGTCGACCTGCAAGGAGGCGCGCAGCACAATCGGGCTGTCGTAGCCATCCAGCGTCAGGACATTTTCATAGTGCCCATCGGGAACCCGCGCTATGGCTTCGCGCATGCCGCGACTTGATTTGTCGAAGATGAAATCCGTGATGGTTTCCAGCGACCGGTAGCCGAACTCCTGCATCAGCTCGCACAGCCTTGCCGCGCCGGTGTCGTTGCAACTCAGGAGCGACAGGATATCGCCCCGCGCCTCCTTCGGCACACGGGAGTTCGCCGTGACGATGCCAAGGATATCTTCATTAAGCTCGGTTCCCCGGCGCAGTTTCGACACCGGGACAACGACGCCTTCTTCGAAGACCGACCGTGCTTCCGCAGACCATCCGAGGCCGCCCACATCGACCACATGGCTGGTGGAGGCCAGAAACCCGACAAGGTTTCCTTCAAAGAACGCCGGCGTGACAACGACGAAGTCAAAGACATGGCCAGCGCCCAGCCAAGGGTCGTTGGTCATCAGAACATCGCCCGGCTGCAGGGAGGCAGCAGGTATTCTGTCCAGCATGAGACGAACGGATTCGGCCATTGTGTTGACATGACCGGGTGTTCCCGTCACGGCCTGCGCCAGCATCTCGCCATCAGCGTTGAACACACCGGCAGACAAGTCCCCCGCCTCGCGCACAATCGGCCCGAAGGCGAGACGCATAAGGACACTTGCCTGCTCCTCGCAAACCGAGATCAACCGGTTCCAGACCACGTTGAGTGCGATGATCTCGCTGTCAGAAAAGCGCCTGCGGTGATGGGCTGCATTCATGCCGCATCCCTCTCGACCAGCAGATGGCCGCTTTCAAGTTTGGTTCCGGTCCAGCCCTTGCCGATGACGGTTGTCGTTTGGGCCTCGGTAACGACGGCCGGACCGCTGAATTTTTCGCCGACATGCAGCGCGTCGCGCGGCACACTCCGAAAGGCCACGAACTCCTCTGCGTCGCGATCGTAGATCATGCGCCCGGCGCAGACACCCTCGCCGACCGGTGTTTTCGGTGTTGTATCAGTCTCCTGCGGCGAGGCTTCCAGCGATGCCGTCACCGAGAAGCTTACGAGTTCCAGTTCCACCTCGGGCATGGAGAAGCCGTACAGGCGCTTGAATTCGACGTGAAAGGCCTTTTCAAGCCGCTCGATTTCTTCGCCCAACGGTGCAGATGTATCCATCGACAGGCGGATTTCCTGGCCCTGGCCGAGATAACGAAATTCAGCATAGGCACTGACCTGATAACTGCCGCCCGGTGCACAAGAGGACACCACTTCGACCGCACTTTGCCTGACATCAGCGATCGACTGCGAGAGCGCCGACACGTCAATGTCGGAGGTCAGGCGCATAACCGAGCGTGCGGATTCAAACGCCACGGGTGCATGTAGAAATCCGACGGCTGATCCGACACCGGCATTTTCGGGAACAAAGATACGCTGGATTGAGAGTTTTTCGGCCAAGCGCGTGGCATGAAGCGGGCCACCCCCGCCTGAAACGACGAGATCAAAATCCGCCACAACCAGACCAAGTTCGAGACCATGGATCCTGGCGGCGTTGGCCATGACCTCATCAGCGACCTCGACCACCCCCATTGCCGCGGCCTGCGGGGAGGATAAGCCCAGCGGGCGGGCCAGTTGGCCGTCAATCGCCGTCCTTGCCAGTTCGGGATCAATTTGGATCGTGCCGCCGGCAAACCCCTCCGGCGCAATCCTCCCCAATGTAACATTGGCATCGGTAAGCGTTGCATCCTCCCCGCCCAGCCCGTAAGCGCGAGGCCCGGGAGAAGCTCCCGCGCTTTCGGGGCCGACCGAGATGCGTTTAAGATTGTCCAGCCGTGCAATCGAGCCGCCGCCGGCACCGATCTCAACCAGTTCGATGGTCGGGACACGCACTGGCAGACCGCTGCCCTTTCGATCCCGCCAGGCACGAGCCACCTCGAACCTGCGTGTGGTCTGTGGTGCGCAATCCTTCAAAAAACAGATCTTTGCTGTGGTCCCACCAAGATCGAAGGCAAGCGTGCGCCTGGAATTGACCTGTGCGGCAATATGGGCGGCAAGGGACACGCCGCCTGCCGGTCCCGATTCAACAAGACGTATGGGCGTCCGGCAAGCCTGCTCAAGAGTGGTCAGGCCACCTCCGGACAGCATCAGCATGAAGGATCCGCCAAAACCATGATCACGCAAGGCCGCATTGAAGCGTTGCAGATAGCTCGACATCAGAGGCCGGACATAGGCGTTGGCACAAACTGTGGAAAACCTGTCATACTCGCGCGCCTCTGCGGAGACGTCAGAGCTGGTGCAGATCGTGACATCGGGCGGCAATCGCTTCGCGAGTTCTTCAGCGACCAGCTTCTCATGCGATGCATTGGCGTAGGCGTGAAGGAAACCCACGGCGACGGCCCCGACCCCGGCTTCGATCAGCTTGCCAGCCAGTTTTTTGATGTCGGAAACGTCGAGCGCCTTGAGAACCGAACCGTCCGCAAGCACCCGCTCGCCAAGCGTAAATCTGAGATCACGCGGCACCAGAGGCTCGGGCATACGCAGGTTCAGATCGTATTGGTCAAAGCGTTTTTCGTAACGCATTTCAAGGACATCACGAAAGCCCTCGGTCGTGACCAAGGCCGTTTTCGCGCCCTTGCGTTCAATCAGCGCATTGGTGGCCAGTGTTGTTCCATGAATGATCGTTCCAACCTCGGAAAGCTCCCTGCCTTCGCGTGACAAGAGGTGGAGGATGCCCTCCATAGACGCCATTTCGGGCCGCTCCGGCGTGGTCAGCAATTTATAGGTGGAAAACGCGCCATCGGTTTCAAGAACGATGTCCGTAAAGGTCCCGCCAATGTCCACCGCAAGTCTGATCATTCGAATAAAGTACGTACTTATTTTCTTATGTCAAACTTGTTGACCATAAAGGACGTCACGCTACGGCCCGTTTGTTCGAACACGGGCTGATTGTCATTGTGTAAGGCGGCAGCTTGCGGATAAGGGTGTGCGGCGCACAACGCAGCCAGCATTATCAAGAAAGCCCGAAGGAATACCCCAATGATCGTTATGGAACAGCCATCCGCATTGCGATTGTTTGTCGTCATGCAGGGATCGGTCGTGCCGCGCATCATCGGCAAGATCATTGGTGTGGCGCTGTTGTCGGCCCTGATACTGCTTATCGATCTGCATCTTGTATCCCTGCCGCATGTTTCGATTTCCGCCATGGGTGTCTTCGGCATTGCGCTTTCGTTGTTTTTGGGGTTTCGCAACAATGCCGCCTATGACCGCTGGTGGGAGGCCCGCCTGCTGTGGGGCGCGATTGTCGGGGATGTACGCAATCTCGCCAGGCACACGAAGATATTTGGCCTGCCGGATGCGGCGCGTGAAAACATCCTTTCCGAAACAGCAGCGTTTGCCCATCTGCTTCGCGGCAGCCTTCGCGGCGATGATGTCAGCCGTGACGTCAGGGATTGGGTCGGTCATGAACCGGCGGCTGAATTTGCATCAAAAAGGAACCCGCCCGATGCCGCCCTGAGGTCGATTTCGGCTCGAATTGGTGAAACCGAAAAAGACGGCGCGGCAGCCGGTTTCGGCCAGATGACAATCGCGCAGACACTGGCGGCTCTCGGCAACGCTCAGGCCGGCTGCGAGCGTATTGCGACGACGCCCCTGCCCTTTGTCTATTCGTTGCTGGTGCGACGGACGACCTATCTCTATTGCTTCCTTTTGCCCTTCGCGCTGATTGAATCGACCGGCTGGTTCACACCGGTTTTTGCTGCGGTTGTGGCCTATGTGTTCTTTGGACTTCAGGCGGTTACCAACGAACTTGAGCGACCTTTCGCCAATGTGCAAAACGGCCTTGCGCTCAATGCGCTGTGCCGAGTCATCGACATTTCCGTCGCAGAAGCGCTGGGCCGTGAACCGCCTGAACCGCTCGCGACAACCAACAGTATCCTGTCGTAATCGCCGGCCCATCTTGGCGAGATCCGGTTAACCCTATCGGCACCATTACGCCCATCCTATTGCAAAATTTGCTAAATTCCCCGCCACCCACTTTTACAGGGAGTGCGGAAGATGTGGCTAAAAACAATAAAGTGCAGCGCAATTGCGCTGGGCGTCGGCCTTTGCATGGGCAGCAATGCTTATGCCGACCAGGAATATGACTCCACCATAGAGCAGGCAGCGATCAAGATCGTGATGCGCAAGCTTGGACCGATACGCGGCACCCATGAGATCAACGAGCCCTTCAGTCTCTATCCGCCGGCCAAGGCGCGCAGCGTCCAGGACGGGACGCTGATACAGGAGCGCCGGGTGCGGGTGATCCTTCAGTAGTTCACTTCGGCCATTCCTGACGCCGAGCATTACAAATGGCTTGCCTCGCGCCGGTTCAGCCTTCATGACAGGCCATGGCCACCGCAGAAGACACCATCCCGCAAAAGGTCCGGCTCGACGTCCTCTTATGTGAGAGTGGACGGTTCGAGACGCGGGCACGCGCACGCGATGCCGTGGTGCGCGGGACAGTTGAGGTGGATGGGACAGTCTGCAAGAAACCCGGCATACGGCTCAGCCGCGACGCCGCGATCCGCATCACAGACCCGGCCGATGGTTACGTCTCGCGCGCGGCCCTAAAGCTGATCACCGGCCTTGAACATTTCGGATTTGACCCAGCCGGGCGTAACGCGCTTGATATCGGCGCATCGACCGGCGGCTTTTCGCAGGTCCTGCTTGAACGTGGCGCGGCCCATGTCACGGCCATCGATGTGGGGCACGGCCAACTTCACCCATCCCTTGCCTCCGATGAGCGCGTTTCCAACCTTGAAGGTATCAACGCACGCCACCTGACCCGCGAGACGGTGGGAGACAGACCCGCGGAGGCAGTGGTCAGCGATGTCAGCTTCATCTCGCTGAAACTGGCGCTGCCGCCAGCCCTTGCCATGGCTGAACCCGGAAGTTTCTGCGTGCTTCTGGTCAAGCCGCAATTCGAGGCGGGAAAAGGCGCGCTTGGCAAAGGCGGGATACTCAGGGACCCCGAATTGGCAAATCATATTGCAGAAGACCTGTCGGCCTGGCTTGACGCACAGCCAGGCTGGAAAAGCCTCGGCACCTGCCCTTCGCCCATTTCCGGCGGCGATGGCAACCGGGAGTTCTTGTTGGGAGGCCTGCGGGCATGACGGCGCGGACGGTGACGATCGAGAGCATCGGCGCTCAGGGCGACGGAGTTGCGACTGTTGATGGCAATCCCGTCTATGTGGGTTATGGCCTGCCGGGAGAAACCGCAAAAATCGAGCAGGATGGCTCCAAGTCGCGGCTCGTCGCCATAGACACACCATCGCCAGACCGCGCGAAACCACCCTGTCCCCATTTCGGTCCGGATGGCAACCGTTGCGGCGGCTGCGCATTGCAGCATTTGGAGATCGGAGCCTATCACAGCTGGAAGGCCGGGCTTGTCGCAAACGCTCTGGCGGCTCGTGGCATCGAGACTGCAATTGCCGACATGATACCCTGTGCGCCGGGACAGCGGAGGCGCGCCGTTTTCACGGCGCGAGCCATCAAGGACCGTACTCTCTTCGGCTTCCATGAGTCCGGAACACATCGCATTGTCGATATCGGCTCATGCACCGTGTTGAGCGACGGAATTGTCAGTGAACTGGCTAAGCTCAGAGCCATTGCCGGACTTTTCGCCCGTGGCGGCAAGCCAGTTCGCATGACCGTGCTTGAAAGCCTGACAGGTCTGGACATTTCAGTCGACGGCATCTCGAAACTGCCTGAAAAACGCCAACGGCAGGCCGTTGATCTGACGCTGAATCACGGCTTCGCGCGCCTTTGCCTTGGAAGCGAAACCCTGGTCGAGGCACGCAGGCCGGTGCTGCAGTTTGCGGGCACAAACGTCGAGCCGCCGCCCGGCAGCTTCGTTCAGGCAAGCGCCCATGCGCAGGAGCGGATGATCGCCATTGTCACTGGCTATCTGCAAGGGTCAAAATCGGCCGCGGACCTCTTTTGCGGTTGCGGCACATTCGCCTTGGCACTGGCGCGGCAATCGGCAGTCCTTGCGGTGGAAAGCAGCGCTCCGGCTCTCGCCGCGCTCGACCATGCGGCGCGTCACACCCAGGGCCTGAAACCCCTGCGGACCGAGCGCCGCGACCTTTTTCGCCGTCCGATGATGGCAAATGAGTTGAAGAAGACCGATGCTGTCGTTTTCGATCCGCCGAGGGCGGGAGCGCAGGCGCAGGCGACGGAACTCGCCGCTTCAAATGTTCAGAAAATTGCCGCTGTCTCCTGCAATCCGGCAACGCTGGCGCGCGATCTGCGCATCCTCATAGATGGCGGCTTCCGGCTGACATCGGTCACGCCGATAGACCAGTTCTTATGGTCGCCGCATGTCGAGGCGATCGCGCTGCTGGAGCGTTAGCGCCTCAAGCGCTTTTCTTGCGTGCGAGGAAGGCCTCGAAGGCCGCCTTCGCCTCCGGCGATGCCAAACGTTCGCCGAAGAGCGCCGATTCCTCTTCTATACGCGCGACGATATCCGCGCGGTCGCCCCGGCGCAGAAGATCACGGGCGATCTGCATGGCCTGTGGGGGCTTGGATGCGATTTCGGCCGCGGCGGCCAGCGTCGCGCTCTCAAGCTCCGCCTCTGGAACCACCTTGTAGATCAGGCCGGCGTCGCGGGCTTCCTCTGCGGAAAAACCGACACCGGCAGCCAGCATCGCAAAGGCGCGCTGATGACCCATGGTCATGGGGCCGAGCAGGCTTGAGCCAGCCTCCGGAAGCAGGGCGAGATCAACGAAGGGCGTGCGGAACTCGGAGCGGGGCGAAGCAAAGGTCAGGTCACAATGGAAATGCACAGTCGTGCCGATTCCGATGGCAAGGCCGTCGACACCCGAGATCATGGGCTTCTTTACCGTGGCAAGCGCCTTCAGGAACTGGCCGACATGTCCCTCTCCGATCCGGCCATTGACGGCGTAGGAGAGAAAATCCTGCATGTCGTTTCCGGCGGTGAAACAACCTTCCGTTCCAAGGAATACATGGGCGCGAACCGCATCGTCCTCATCACCGGCGCGCATGGCCTCGACCATCAGCCGGTACATATCCTGCGTGATGGCGTTCTTCTTGTCCGGGCGGTTGAAACGGATGACCTGAACTGCGGCCAGGTTCTCCGGCCGCTCGACGATAATATGTTCGCTCAAAGCACTCTCCTGTTCTCTGGCCGGCTGATGCGTCAGTCGGATTCGCTGTGTGGCTCAACCAAGGGCGCTGCGCGCCTGCTCAAGGCTATAAGCGCCTTCGGTTACGGCCTCCTTAAGCGCCGAGGTTTCGGCAAGCAGGTTTTCCGCGCAGAAACGACACAGCGCAATGCGGGCGGCATTGCCTTCCACTGTTTCAACCAGCGCGCCCTTGGCAAGATAGACAGTGCCCGAAGCAAGCCCGAAGAGGCGCAGATAGGGTGTCGCGCCTGCAAGTGCTGCCTTTACCCGCCCATCCTGCAGCGCTTGCAGCAGCCAGTTGGTGGCCGCTTCAAGGTCTTCGAGCGCGGCGTCCAGCCGATCGGCCGTCATGCCGAAATCGGGATTGTTCTTGCCGCTAACTTCCGCGGCGACTTCCTTGAGCTCGGCGATGTAGCCCTTGACGTGTTCGCCTCCGGACTGCGGCAGCTTGCGCGTGACCAGATCAATGGCCTGGATGCCGTTGGTCCCCTCATAGATCGGAGCGATGCGCGCATCGCGCAAAAGGCGCGCGGCTCCCGTCTCCTCGATGAAGCCCATGCCGCCATGAATCTGAACGCCCATCGATGCGGCCTCGACACCGATATCGGTGGAAAAGGCCTTGGCAATCGGTGTGAGGAGATTGGCGCGCTCTCGCCAGAAGACCGTTTCCTCTTCCGCGCCGCGCTGCTGTGCACTGTTGGCCATATCGATGGCATGGGCGCAGCAATAGGAGATGGCCCGGCTCGCCTGGGTCAGCGACTTCATAGTCACAAGGCTGCGCTGGATATCGGGATGCTCGATAATCGGGCTCATGCCCTTGCCCTGCCAGCCGGGAGCCTTGCCCTGTGTGCGTTCATTCGCGTAGTCCAGCGCCTTTTGATAGGCAGCATCGGCCACCGCAACGCCCTGAATGCCGACATTGAGACGCGCATTGTTCATCATCGTGAACATGCAGGCCAGACCGCGGTTTTCCTCTCCGACAAGCCAGCCGACGGCGCCCGGCGTGTCGCCAAAACGTCCGTCACCATAGATCATGGTGCAAGTGGGCGAGCCGTGAATGCCGAGCTTGTGTTCAACGCTATGGCAGAAGAGGTCGTTGCGAACCCCGGGATTGCCGTCTTCATCCGGAATGAATTTCGGCACCAGAAAGAGGGATATGCCGCGGGTTCCGGGCGGTGCATCCGGCAGGCGGGCCAGCACGAGATGGACAATATTGTCCGAAAAATCATGTTCGCCATAGGTAATATAGATCTTCTGTCCGAAGATCCGGTAGCTCCCGTCACCGGCCCGTTCGGCGCGCGTCTTGAGGACACCGAGGTCAGAGCCGGCGTGCGGCTCCGTCAGGTTCATTGTGCCGGTCCATTCTCCGGAGATCAGTTTTGCCAGATACATGTCCTTGAGGGCCTCGTCGGCATGCGCCTCAATGGCTTCAACAGCGCCCATGGTCAAAAGCGAACACAGACTGAACGCCATGCAACTGGCGTTCCACATTTCGTTGGCTGCGACCGAGAGCATGGTCGGAAGGCCCTGGCCGCCATAATCCGGCGCGCCGGTCAGGCTGTTCCAGCCGCCCGCAATCCAGTTTCGGTAAAGACCGGCCCATCCAGCAGGTGTTGTCACCACAGCGTCGGCAAGCGGCGTGCCCTTTTCACCCTCCCCGGAAAGCGGCGCGATTTCTTCTGAGGCAAACCGACCGGCCTCGGTCAGTATCGCATCCACCAGGTCGCCGGAGAGATCTCCGAGCTGTTCGGCATCGAGAGCCTCCTGAAGGCCGGCAACATGTTTAAGCGTGAATGCGATCTCGTCGACAGGTGCGCGATACATGCCGATCAATCCTCCCTTTTCGTCGAAGCTGGTCATCGAAGCTGGCGCCGCTGCTACAACAGCAGGATCAGCCTGTCATGTCCATGCGGTCGAGTGAAATCGCCTAGGTTATTTTTACGTAAACGTCAATTTAATTCGTCAAGGTTGAACAATCAGAACGCGGCATCTGACGCCGCCGTTGAGCTATTGCGCCGGGCCTGCTATCTGCGGTGCATATCCGGTGGATGAGATGACGATCCTCGACATATCACATGATGAAAATGCGGCATTGCGACGGGCCAGCGCGGTTCTTGCCACGGGCGGACTTGTCGCCCTGCCGACCGAAACGGTCTACGGGCTTGCGGCCGATGCAACGCAGGGCGAAGCCGTCGCGCGCATCTTCGAAGCCAAGGGCCGTCCCCGCTTCAATCCGCTCATCTGCCATATGGCCGATATCGACATGGCCCGACGCTATGTCTCGTTCGATGGTGAAGCCTTCCGTCTCGCCGACGCGTTCTGGCCCGGCCCCCTCACCCTGGTCCTGCCGCTGAAACCGGACGCCGGCATCCATCCGCTGACAACAGCCGGGCTCGATACACTCGCCGTGCGGGTTCCGACCGGCTTTGCAAACCGGCTGATTGCCAGCTACGGCCACCCGCTTGCGGCACCGAGCGCCAACATGTCAGGCCGGATCAGTTCTACATCGGCGGCCCATGTCGAGGCGGATCTCGGGGACAAGGTCGGGCTGATCCTTGATGCGGGTCCGGCACAGATCGGACTGGAATCGACGATCCTCAAGCCCACCAACAAGGGCATCGAGTTGCTGCGCCCCGGGGGCCTTGCCGCCAATGATATCGAAAGCGCCATCGGCGCGCCTCTGCTGCGCAAGGCCAAGGCGGATGCTGCCGTCGAGGCGCCTGGCATGCTGCGCTCGCATTATGCGCCCGGCAACAATTTGCGCATCAATGCGCAAAGTGCCCGACAAGGCGATGCGGTGATCACGTTTGCCGGTCAGACCTTAGAAGGCGCGCAATCGGCCAGCCTGGTGCTCGATCTCAGCCCGTCCGGCGACCTGAATGAAGCCGCCACTAACCTTTTCGACTATATGAAGCGCGCCGATCAGGCGACACACCGTGACATCGTGGTGGCCTCCGTGCCCCGGTCGGGCCTGGGGGAAGCCATCAACGACCGGTTGGAGCGAGCGGCGGCGCCAAAAGACCAAAGCCGATAGACCGTGGACGGGCGCGCCGTTACTATTGCCCCATGACCGAAGATATTCTTGACCAGTTCGCCGCGATCGTCGGCGCCCAGTACACCATCCGCGATGAAAATGATCTTGCTCCCTATCTCAAGGAGCCGCGCGGTCTCTACAATGAAAACTCGCCCATGGTTCTGAAACCCGGTTCTACCGAAGAGGTGTCAGAGATCCTTTCGCTGGCCACGAAGACCGGCACGCCCATTGTGCCGCAAGCCGGCAATACCGGGCATGTGGGCGGTCAGGTTCCGCTGGTCGACGGTCCGCATGGACAGATCATCCTTTCCATGTCGCGGCTCAATCGCGTTCGGGAGACAGACGCTGCGGGCAATACCATGACGGTGGAAGCCGGATGTGTGCTTGAGACAATCCACCAGGCTGCCGCTGATATCAATCGCATGTTTCCACTCACCCTCGGTTCGCAGGGCAGTTGCGAGATTGGCGGGAACCTGTCGACCAATGCCGGCGGCACGGCGGTGCTTGCCTATGGCAACACACGGCAATTGTGTCTGGGTCTTGAAGTGGTTTTGCCGACCGGCGAGATATGGAACGGGCTGCGCCGGTTAAAGAAGGACAATACGGGCTATGATCTGCGCGATCTCTTTATCGGCGCAGAAGGAACGCTTGGCGTCATCACCGCCGCCGTTATCAAGCTGCACCCGATTCCGGCCGGCAATCAGGTCGCCATTGCCGGCCTTGAAAGTGTCAACGACGCCCTTTCGGTTTTCAGAATGGCGCAGGAGGCGTGCGGCGGCGCGCTGACCGGCTTTGAGTTGATGCAGGGCATCGCCATGGAGTTTTCGACACGCAACATACCGGGAAACCGCAAGCCGCTTGCGAATGACTACGATTGGTACATCCTGATCGACATCTCCTCCAGTCAGTCGGAAGACGATGCCGACAGAATGATGCAGACCATCATGGAGGGTGCCTTCGAAAAGGGACTGATCAAGGATGCCGTCCTTGCTCAGTCCGAGGCCCAGCGCACAGCATTCTGGCAATTGCGTGAAACGATGTCCGCAGCACAGAAACCCGAAGGCGCGTCGATCAAGCAAGATGTCTCCGTACCCATTGCGGCAATTCCGGAATTCATGGCGCAAGCCGACCGCGCTGTGCTCAATGCCATGCCCGACGCCCGCATTTGTGCATTCGGACATATGGGCGACGGCAATATTCACTACAACATCTCGCAGCCGGTGGGCGGCGAGAGCGATGCCCACATGGCGCGTCGGCATGAAATCAGTGATCTGGTCTACGCCGTCGCTACACAGATGGGGGGATCGATCTCGGCAGAACACGGGATAGGCCAGATGAAACGGGACCGCCTCGCCGCCATCCGGCAACCGATCGAAATCGATCTCATGCGCCGGATCAAGACTGCGTTCGATCCTGCAAACATCATGAATCCCGGCAAGGTCATCGATCTCCAAGGTTAAGCGGCGCCCTGTTTCTTAAAAATGGATTGCGGCCTGTTTGATTTCGCTAACCATTTGCCAAAACAGGATTTTCTTAACCCTAGATATTAAGCCCGCTCGAAGGCATTTGGCGTAGTTTGCCTGTTGCAAGAGGACAAAAGTCCCGCACCGGATCATCCGGCTCTCAGAAGAGACAGAGGCAAACATGACGAATTCATTGCGCAAGCCGGCCTGGGCCGGTGACGAACTGCGACTGGACCCGGGACGATTTCCCCAGCAGGTCACCTATGCATCGCGCTCAGACAGCGACTGCATGACGTTTACGCTGGACCGGCGCGGCGCCGTCCTGCGCAAGACCCTTCCTCAAAGCGGACTGCCGCTTTCCATTGCCCTGCCTGCCCGTGCCTTCAAGGGCATCGCGGCCCGCGCCATGGAGCATGAGGACGGAACGGTAACCGTGACGCTTGAGCTGCATCACGAAGACAATGAACTATGCGTTCCGCTTCTTGTCGCCCACGATCTCCAGGACATCGCCGCGGACTGGAATGCCTGGTCCGAGATTTACAATCTGCCAATGCTGATGATCGAAGGTGACGGAGAGGCCAAACCGCTGGATGACAGGCTTGGGCCGATCGCGACCAAATCCGTCAAGCCGCGCAGGCGGCACGCTTCCCTGACCTCACGCAGACCGCGTTTCCTGGTCCGCCGTAGAACCGGAAAGCTTGGTGTGCGCATGACGATCAAGGGCGAAGAGATTATTGCCCGCCGCTAAGACAGATGTAGCCTTTCACCTGTTCGCCGGTTTTCCAGACGGAAGGCCGGCGAATTTGTTTGCTGGCGGCTAAAGCCTGTTCATCTCATACTCTTCGCAACTGTGACCGAGTTGCGAGAGACCTTCCTCAAGATAATCAGGCAGCAATGGGATACCCAGAAGGTATTGCGCCGTCCGTTCATTGCTGGCATCCGATGCCTGGGATCTGAGATCGGACCAGTCGGAGCGGTCATAATCGTCCCGGCCTAGCCAGGTGAGCGTCACGAGATCAATCTGCTCATCAACGGTCAGCGACGAAATGAACGAGGTGAGTTCTTCTTCCACCGGGTCGTTGCCGTGCCCTTCCAGCACCGCAAGCATGGCATCGTCGGACGCATTTGAAGCCGGATCAGGGTCGGTGACAGCGTCTTTGACGTCGAACTCCCGCGCCTTGACGATTACGAAGCAGACTTTCTCCAACGAAATGTCCATGGCAACCGTCTCCTTTCCGTTAGATCAAACATGCGCGCCGTCTTCCTGTAGCGGCGGATATCAGACTTGCATGGCGCGAGTGGCGGCGATTTGAGCTGAGTCAAACGATTGAGCGGAATCCCCCAGGCTTTGTCGGGCGGCGATCTTGACCCAAATCAAAGCGGCAAAGCGGGCAATTGAGCAGGATCGTTTTTGTGAGCATTGATATGCGGAGTTAAAAGAATGCAAGTTACCCCGAAAATCGTTTTCCATGGCATGGACCCTTCCCCGGCTGTTGAGGCCAAAATCATGGAGCGTATTGAAAAGCTTGAGGAATTCCACAGCAGGATTGTCTCTTGCCGGGTTACGGTTTCGGCCCCTCACAGGCACAGCCGGAAGGGCAAGATTTTTGAGGTCCGCATCGATATCAGCGTACCGGGACGCGAGATCATCGTGAACCGGGAACCGGGCCGCGATCACGCTCATGAGGATGTGTACATCGCCCTTCGCGACGCATTCAATGCGGCCATGAGACAATTGGAGGACCATTCCGACAAGCGTGGCGGCATTCGCATAAAGGAGCATGCGCCCAAGGGCCACGGGACGATCGCGCGGCTGTTTTCCGACGAAGGATACGGGTTTGTCACGACACCGGACGGTCGCGAACTGTTCTTCCAGCGGGACAATGTCACCGGTGACGGCTGGCGCGGCCTCGATGTCGGTTCCGAAGTGCGCTTTACTGAAATGGAGGGTGAAGGAGGGCCGCACGCGACAGCCGTGACAGCCGTCTAGTAAACAGCACCCTAAAGGAGGTTGGCTGCAACGCCCGCCGCAAGGCCGGCAAAGACGATCCAGCCGACCAGGTTGTTAGACCTGAACAATGCAAGACACTGATCGCCGTCGTCGATGTTGACGACGGCGATTTGCCTTGCAAGCATGATCCCGGCCGCCAACAGTCCCACGTAGACAGGCCATGCACCACCAGCCAGCCAGACAGAAACCGCCATGAGCGCAATCGCGGCTGCATAGATACCCGACAGCCAGATCTTGGTCTTTTCGCCGAACAGCCGCGCGGTTGAACGCACCCCGACAAGGGCATCGTCTTCCTTGTCCTGGTGGGCATAAATCGTGTCATAGCCGATAGTCCAAAGCACTGCGCCGACATAAAGGACCACGGGCGCAGCCGCGAGGCTTCCAAACGCACCGGCCCAACCCATCAGCGCGCCCCAGGAAAAGGCCAGCCCGAGGAAAAACTGAGGCCAGTCGGTAAACCTTTTGGCAAAGGGATAGATGGCGACAATCGCAAGCGAGCAAACGCCCAGAACAATCGAAAAGAGGTTGAACTGCAGGAGAACCAGAAGACCGATCAGCGATTGGATGATCATGAAAAACTTCGCCTGGCTGCGGCTGACGCGTCCGGAGGGCAATGGGCGCGACCGGGTCCGTTCGACCTGCATGTCGATCTCATGATCGACCAGATCGTTATAGGTGCATCCGGCCCCGCGCATGGCGATGGCACCGATTGTAAAGAGCAGGAGATGGGCCACAAGCTGACCGGGCCGCAGTGCCCCGTCGATCGTCTGTGCATTGGCCGCCAGCATTGCCGACCACCAGCACGGCCACATCAAAAGCTGCCAGCCGATGGGCCGGTCCCACCGGGCGAGCTGCGCATAGGGCCACAGCCGCCTCGGCAATGCCCGGTAGACCCAGTTGCCGGAGGGCGCATCGACCACGCGGCCGGTATCTGTATGCGTTTGTTGCATGGTGCCTTGGTGACAGTTCCAAACGGCGTGAGTCAAGCGCACATTGGATAAGTCGGCTGTTTACGATCACAGTCCGCGCAAAACCTTGACGTCAGGCAAAACCATGCTACCCCCAAAAGACGGCGGGCAGGCCAGCGGAAAGGGATTGCGGCAATGAATGTTCTATTGATCGGGTCCGGCGGGCGGGAACATGCACTCGCCTGGAAAATCTCGGCCTCGCCGGTGCTGGACAGACTTTACTGCGCGCCGGGCAATCCGGGCATCGCGAAGGAAGCCGAATGTGTTGACCTAAACGTGTCGGATCACGGAGCCGTCGTTGATTTTTGCGCTCAAAGGGAAATCGGCCTTGTTGTCGTCGGCCCGGAAGCACCGCTTGTGGCGGGTATCGCCGATGCGCTGCAGGAAGCCGGGATCCCGGTTTTCGGCCCAACGGCGGCGGCGGCGCAGCTTGAAGGCTCCAAGGGTTTCACCAAGGACCTTTGTGCCCACTACAATATCCCAACCGGGGCCTATATGCGGTTCAACAATGCACCGAAGGCCAAGGCATACGCCCGCGAGATGGGCGCGCCGATCGTCATCAAGGCCGACGGCCTCGCGGCCGGCAAGGGTGTGACGGTTGCTCAAACCATGCCGGAGGCGTTTGCCGCGATCGATGACTGTTTCGAAGGTGCATTCGGTGACGCCGGCGCGGAAGTCATTGTTGAAGAGTTTCTGAAGGGCGAAGAGGCGAGTTTCTTTTGTATTTGCGACGGCGCCAATGCCCTGCCGCTGACAACGGCGCAGGACCATAAGCCCGTCGGCGATGGCGACACCGGCCCGAATACCGGTGGGATGGGTGCCTACTCGCCCGCCCCTGTCATGACGGATGCGCTTGTCGAAGAGACGATGGAACGCATCATCAAGCCAACCCTCGACGGCATGGCGGATCGCGGCACACCCTTTACGGGCGTACTTTATGCCGGGCTCATGATCACCGAAAGCGGGCCGCAGCTTATTGAATACAATGTCCGCTTCGGCGACCCGGAATGCCAGGTTCTGATGATGCGCCTCAAGGACGATATCCTGATGCTGATGAAAGCGGCTGCCGACGAACTTCTGTGGACCATGAGCGCGCGCTGGGTCGATGAGGCCGCGCTTTGTGTCGTCATGGCAACCAACGGATATCCCGGCCCTTACAAGAAAGGGTCGAAAATCAGCAATCTGGAAGCAGCCTCCGCCCTGCACGACGTCGAGATTTTCCATGCCGGAACGGCGCTTGACGGTGAGGATCTTGTCGCCAATGGCGGACGTGTTCTCGGTGTGACCGCGCTCGGCTCAACTGTCAAAGCCGCGCACGACCAGGCCTATATGGCCGTTGACCTCATTGGATGGGATGACGGATTTTGCCGACGAGACATTGGCTGGCGGGCCATTGAACGCGAAAAATAGGCGCTTTTACACTGCTTTCATTGGCAAAACGTTAACCATTCCTGAAAACTGCTTGAAAAGGCTTGTGTGCTAATTTCCGGTCAACAAACCTGGAGAGCGACATGCAGCGCCTTATCGTATTGACTTCTTTTTTTGCACTGACAGCAGGCCCGGCGCTTGCCGGCGACGCGGTGCTTGACATCAAGACCAAGAGTGTCGGAGCCGGCAATGTCATCACGGTGGATTGCTCGCACTGTCCGCCGCTGAAGGAAAAAGACACCGGCCCCGATGTCCATGGCGTCGAACTCGTCGAAACCGAAATCGGCGGTACACGAAAGGTCGTGCAGACCGACAACATGATGGGCGGCAGCGCCGTGCGCTATGTCCGGGCAGCTACCCCCGAGGGCAGTTATTCCGGTGAAGCGGTCACGCAGACTGCCGGAGGCACATCCGTTACCGGCGGCAACAGCCACGGCACGATCCATATTGAGCGCGGTGTGACGCCTATTGTTGCCGATGGCGGAACCACTTTCAGTGGCGGCGGTGAATTCAACGTTGAAGAAGTCGGCAATGCCAATGAGCGCCGCGACGGCGTGGACGGCGCATCGCAGACCTCTTCGGTCAACATGAACGACGCCCAGCACGACAATGCTGGTGCGGAAACGGTGGAAGGCGGTGAAGAGCCGCATAATCCGGGCCCCGAAATCATCGATCTTCGTCCGACCCACTAGCTTCCACAGCACTTGCAGACAATCAAAAAGGGGTGACGTTCAGTCACCTCTTTTTCTTTTGATACAGATGGTTATCCGGATATCTTCGAGAAATCCGCGACTTTTTCGGTGGCTGTGCGGATGCGGCGCAACAACGCCAGGCGGTTGGCGCGTACGGCACCGTCCTGCGCGTTGACGAGCACTTCGTCGAAAAAGGCATCCACCGGCTTGCGCAGGTCGCCCAGCGCCCGCATTGCGGCGGCAAAATCCTCACCCGCAACCGCAGAAGCAGCACCGCCCTCGGCCGTGTCGACGGCTGCGGACAACTCCTTTTCAGCCGTTTCGGTCAAAAGATCAGGATCGACGGCATCGGCAATCGGCGTGTTCTTCTTTTCCTCCGCCGAAAGAATGTTGGCGGCCCGCTTGGTGCCGGCGAGCAGATTTTGCCCGTCGTCTGTCTCCAGTAACTGTCCGAGCGCCTCTACCCGCTTGCACACCATCAACAGGTCATCGGTCTGCGGCGAAATCACAGCGTCAATGAGATCGTGACGGGCTCCATTGTCACGCAGATAGACCTTCAGGCGATCATGGAAAAAGGAAAGAAGGTCATCGCTGACGCCGATTTTCGCCAATGGCAGGCGGATATCGTTTTCCAGAATCAGTCGAATGACACCCAGGGCCGCGCGGCGCAGCGCATAGGGATCCTTGGAGCCTGTCGGCTTTTCGTCGATTGACCAGAAACCGGTCAGCGTATCCAGTTTGTCAGCCAGGGCGACCGTTACGGCAACCGGGTCCGTCGGCACATCGTCGGATGGTCCCTGCGGCTTATAATGATCCTCTATCGCAGCGGCGATATCCTCTGCTTCACCCTGCAGCAGCGCATATTTACGGCCCATCGTGCCCTGCAACTCGGGGAATTCGAACACCGCTTCGGTTGTCAGATCCGCCTTTGCCAGCAGTACGGCACGATCGATCTTTTCTGCCTGTGCCGCATCGCCGCCGAGGAAGGTGCCGAGCCTTTCCGCCAGCTTGCGGATACGCGCAACGCGCTGGCCCTGTGTTCCGAGCTTGGCGTGGAATGTCACATCAAGCGCGTCGAGCTTCGCCATGCGCTGATCGAGGGGCTTGGACAGGTCGAGAGCAAAATGCTCCGCCGAACGGGCGAGCGTCTCGAGATCCGGCAGGTCCACCTGATCGGTTTTCCAGAAATGCAGCGCATCGGCGAGCCGCGCCCGCACCACCTTGCCGTTTCCGTGAGCGATCTCCCTGCCGCCGTCACTTGCTTCGATATTGGCGGTGATGATGAACCTGTTGCTCAGCGTATCCTTCTGAGCCTGGGGACGCAGAACGAAGCATTTCTGGTTTTCCCGGATGGTCAGGCGTATGACCTCGGGCGGAATCGAAAGGAATTCCTCTTCAAACTCTCCCATCAGGATCACCGGCCACTCCACCAGTCCCGAGACTTCGTCGAGAAGCGCATCGTCTTCGACCAGCTCGAAACCTTGCGCAAAGGCCAGATTGCGGGCGTCCGACAGAATGATTTCGCGCCGGCGGCCGGCATCAAGCACGACCTTCGCCTTTTCGAGCTGGTCGACATAGTCGGAGAAGCGCCGCACGGTGATGGGTTCGGGCGCGTGAAAGCGATGACCATAGGTGACATTGCCGGCCTTCAGGCCATCGATCTCGAAATCAACCACGACCGGTTCTTCCGTTTCCGGTCCAAAGGTGCACAGGATCGATTGCAACGGCCTGACCCAGCGCAGCGCACCCGGCTGAGCCGATGCTTTCCCCCAGCGCATGGATTTCGGCCACGGGAAATTGCGGATGATCCCCGGCATCAGTTCAGCAATGATGGTTTCCGCGTCGCGACCTGGTTTCTCAATGATTGCGACGTAGAAATCTCCCTTCTTGGGGTCGGATTTGACCGTCGCCTCATCGGCAGAGGCCAGTCCGACACCACGAAGAAAGCCGGCTATTGCCTTTTCAGGCGCATCGGTTCGCGGCCCTTTGCGTTCCTCACGTATGTCCGCAGAGCGAGCGGTGACGCCGCGCACATCGAGGGTCAACCGGCGCGGCGTCCAGTATTCGCGGGCCGCTTCATAGGTCAATCCGGCATCGACAAGCCCGTCGGTCACCAGTTTTTTCAGATCACCCGCAGCCTTGCGCTGCATGCGGGCGGGAATTTCTTCGGATCGAAGTTCTAAGAGTAGATCGGGCATCGTCTTTACGTCGTTTTCAGGAACCGATTGGCATCTTTGTCATTCTAAGCCGGCACCAAGACCGCCGGCCTCGGTTTTGAGGAACGCCTCCCCGCACATTTTTGAGAGATCGCGCACCCGCAAGATGTAACTCTGGCGTTCCGTTACCGAGATGACACCACGTGCATCCAAGAGGTTGAAGACATGGGACGCCTTGATGCACTGATCATAGGCCGGGAGCACGCAGTCATGCCGCTCCGGATTGGTTGCGCCGCGTTCAAGAAGCGCGCGGCACTCGGCCTCCGCATCGTCGAAATGCCGCAGCAAAATCGCCGTATCGGCAAACTCGAAATTATAGCGCGAATACTCTTGTTCGGCCTGCAGGAACACTTCGCCGTAGGTAACCTTGTCCTCGCCGCTTCCACCATTGAAGTTCAGGTCATAGACATTGTCGACGCTCTGCACATACATGGCGAGCCGCTCAAGGCCGTAGGTCAGTTCACCGGCAACCGGAGAGCATTCTATACCGCAGACCTGCTGGAAATATGTGAACTGCGAAACCTCCATGCCATCGCACCAGCATTCCCAGCCAAGACCCCAGGCGCCCAGCGTCGGGCTTTCCCAGTCATCCTCGACGAAGCGCAGATCATGCAGCTTCGGATCAATGCCGATCGCCTCAAGCGAACCCAGATAAAGCTCCTGCAGATTAGGCGGCGATGGCTTGAGCAGCACCTGATACTGGTAATAGTGCTGAAGCCGGTTCGGGTTTTCACCATAGCGGCCGTCCGTCGGCCGTCTTGACGGCTGAACATAGGCGGCATTCCAGGGACGCGGCCCCAGGGAGCGCAACGTCGTTGCCGGATGAAAGGTGCCGGCCCCCACCTCCATATCGTAGGGCTGCAGGATCACGCAGCCATATTCGGCCCAGTAATTATGCAGCGCCAGGATGAGACCCTGGAACGAGTTGGTTGGATCAAGGTTTGTTGATTGCGCGCGCGCGGACGTGGTCATCGGTTCGGTCCGGTTCGAATTGAAGTGCGCGACAGGTGCCACGCACGCCCAGCGCGGTCAAGGGTTTAGCGCAAGATGCGCGATCTTACTGCTCGTCCTCGTCGCGTTCGAGCCGGTACTCGCCGGTCTTTGGGTCCTTTACGAGCGTGCCTTGCGCACCGGTTTCCGATTCCTTTTCCTGCCTGCGCACCGATTTGCTGACGCGCTCGGCTTCCTTCAGGAAGCGCTTGTAACCCATCCAGCCGACAATCAGCACGGCTATAAAGAGTAGTATCTGGACCATTATTCGCCTCCCCGCGACGATTGCCGATTATCGTCAGCGAACCTTGGTCGCGCAAGCGCATCGCAACGTCAAAGCCCGTAGCGCGACCATAGGGCGCGATCCTCCACGGCTTCGACCAGTCCCGACGCCGCTGCACCCGCAATACGCGTCGAAAGCTCTCCGGTTCCGGCACCGGTCACCCGGCGCCCGAACAGGCCGCGCGGCATGGTTATCAGTCTGAACCTTGTCTTCTCGCCGTAACGGTCCTTCAGCACGGACCGCATGTCGCCAAGCGAATCGACGAGACCAAGCTCCTTGCCCTTGAGCCCGGACCAGAACAGTCCGCTGAACAGATCGTCATTGTCGGCGAGTCTTTCGCCGCGGCGTTCCTTGACCATGTCGATAAAGACCTGATGGACTTCGAGCTGCAGCGATTTAAGGTGATCGATATCGGCTTTTTTCTCCGGCTGGAACGGGTCGAGCGTGACCTTGTTCTTGCCGGCGGTGTAAACACGGCGGTCGACGCCGATCTTCTTGATCATCTCATCGAAACCGAAACCTGACGAAACGACACCGATGGATCCGACAATGGATGACGGATCGGCGACAATTTCATCTCCGGCAAGCGCAATCATATACCCGCCGGATGCGGCCAGATCCTCGACAAAGACGTAGACTTTCTTTTCCTTTTCCTGTGCCAGGTCGCGGATGCGCCTGAAAATAAGCCGCGACTGGACAGGCGAGCCTCCGGGCGAATTGACCAGTATAGCGACCGCCGGCGCTTTCTTGTCGGCAAAGGCTTTTTCCAGCAAAGGAGCAGCGGTGGCGATGTTGAGCGCCGGCCGAAACTGCGATCCGCCCGCCATGATCACGCCCTGAAGCCGTACCACGGGGATCGTTGTGTCACTGGACCTGAGGAAACGCGGTAGAAGAGATTTATAGAAAGCCATCAATAGAGCCCGTATCCGATATCGAATGACCCCTGATGTATGTATTTTCCGTCAAAACACAATGCCGCCTATGCGCCGGCTATCGGCGTGCCAGGAACGCCCGGCCATTGATCAGGTCATCAACAAACGGTGAATAGCCGCCCGCCTTGTCATCGTGAACGAAAAGCGGCGGCCGGATCGACAGGCGGGCGCGGCTCCCGGCAATGGCGCTCGCCAGTATCCGGATCGCCTCCTCGCCCGGCCTTGGATGGACCGGGACGATATGCAAACCGCCGAAGCGGCCGGTACAGGCGGCTAGGATCTGTTCCAGCGATTGCGGTCTGGCAATCAGGGACAACTGCCCGCCCGGCTTGCACACCGCACCTGCCGTGCGTATCCACTGCGCCCACATATCCTTCGGCATGGCGTGAGCTTCGGCCTTGAGGCGATCAGGCGTGACACGGTCGGCCGCATCGTTGAAGGGCGGGTTCATGATAATATGATCAAAACCCGCATCGGCCAGCCCGGCTGCGATACGTTCGCGCCCACTCAGTGTGACATCGGCTTCTACAATACTGATTTTTTTTGCAAATTCAGCATTTTGCGGCAATTGTGCCGACTGCCGGGCAAACTGGGCCATTTCCCGCGACCGTTCGACAAGAATGACCTCAAGATCCGGCGTCCTGCTTGCAACGGCGATGCCTGCGGCACCGCAGCCGGCGCCGAAATCGGCCAGCCGGCCTTTGGCTTCCGGCGGCACAAGCGATGCCAGGAGCATAGCGTCGATACCGGCCCGATGGCCCTTGCCCCTGGGTTGCGCCAAAAAGAAACGGCCACGGTGGAACGCATCGACAGTTGCCTCGGGCAACCGGTTTTCACCGGGCCCGCTGCTCATCTCTCGCGCAGCTCATCGCCAAGACCCGCCCCTTCGACGAGTTGGCGCGCTTCGTTCACCCGGTCGGCATCCACCAGGAGGCGGCGCGACAGGGCGTTGATTGATCCGTCAAGCACGCTCATATTCTCGTCGGCGATGAAGTACTGAATTCCGGCCTCCTTAAGAAGCGTACCGACGAAGGAAAGCGTGACAACGTTGTTCGTTCGGATCAGTTCCTCCATAAACTCAAACACCTTTCAGACTTGCAATCACCATTTCGGTGACAATTTACAGTTTGGTCGAGCGCTGTTTGCCATATATGCGAACTGGAAGTGGTTTTGTCATCACAGTCACGGGACTGCACGATAAATTGAGGTGTTGTCACTCAACAATGGGGTTAAGTGCGTCGATTCTTCACTTGTCCCGCAACCGGCCAGTTTCTATTGTCTTTTGCAGTGTATCAAGGAGTCTGCATTTTGGGCGTTGTCATTCCGCTTGAGGATAAAAACAGAAACACCGCGTCTATCAAACCGCTGGTGGATCTTACAAAACCCGACATGGGACGGGTCAACCAGTTGATCCTTGAAAAGGCAGGCTCCGATGTCGAAATGATCCCGGAGGTTGCAAACCACCTGATATCGTCGGGCGGCAAGCGACTTCGTCCCATGCTGACCCTCGCCGCGGCATCCATGTTCGGTTATGAGGGCGACGGCCATGTAAAGCTGGCGACCAGTGTGGAGTTCATGCATACGGCCACGCTGCTTCATGACGATGTCGTCGATGAGAGCGATCTGCGCCGGGGCAAATCGACCGCGCGGATGATCTGGGGCAATCAGGCCAGTGTGCTGGTCGGGGATTTCCTGCTCGGACAGGCCTTCAAGATGATGGTCGATGTCGGCTCCCTTGATGCGCTGGACGTCCTGTCCACCGCCGCCTCGATCATTGCCGAAGGCGAGGTGCTGCAGCTTTCGGTCGCCGGGAATATGGAAACGACAGAGGACGATTATCTGGCCGTGATCCGCGCGAAGACCGCCGCGCTGTTTTCCGCAGCGGCGGAAGTCGGGCCGATCATCGCGGGCGCCAGCAAGGCCGACCGGGACGCGCTGCGATCCTACGGAACCAATCTGGGCCTCGCATTCCAGCTCGTGGACGATGTCCTCGATTACGGCGGAAAGGCGCAGGACCTTGGAAAGAATGTCGGCGACGATTTCCGCGAAGGAAAAATAACGCTGCCCGTGGTGCTTTCTTATCGCCGCGGCGACGATAATGACCGGGCCTTCTGGCGCTCGGCAATCGAAGAGGGAAACAACGACGAGGCCGCGCTTGAAACGGCACTTGCGCTGATCGCAAAGTCCAATGCTTTGAACGATACGATCACGCGTGCCGAGCATTACGGCGCGATTGCGCGCGATGCACTTGCGCCTCTGGCAGACACGCCGGCCAAGGCGGCGATGCTGGAAGTCATCGACTTCTGCATCGACCGAATCAATTGACGCGCGTTGCCCAGCTTCCCTCTTGCTTGCCGTGCTGGCTGAAAAAGGCCATGCTTTGGGAGAATAGTGTGGATTCGCTATCGATGAGAATAGACATGGGAGCGGGCAAGATGCGGCCTAAACTCTTTACCCTGGCGGCGAGCATCGTCATGGCGGGCATGCTGGCGACACAGCCTGTATCGGCGAACGATGACGCAAGCGTTGACACGTTCGATTCAGGCAGGGTTGCCAGTTTCGCCGGAGCGCTGCTCGCCGGACGCACCGCCGAAGCGGATCGCGATGCCGAAACCGCCATTGACCTTTATCGCACAGCCCTGCGGTTCGACGCGGACAACACGGATCTTCAGCAGCGGTTGATGGTGCTGCTTTTCAACAACGGAAATTTCGACGAGGGCGTTGCGCTTGCGGAAAAGCTCAAGGGCGATCCCACGATTGAAAGCACCGCGAGGCTTGCCCTGGGCATCAATGCCGTGCGCCAGCGTGAGTTCAAGAATGCACAAAACCTTCTGGATTACGCAGGGGTCAACGATCTGGAACGCCTGTTGCACGGCCTGCTGCAATCATGGGCCTATTTCGGCGACAGGAAGGGCGACCAGGCCCAGGAAACGATCGATGCTCTTGAAGGGCCGGAATGGTACGGCATCTTCAAGACCTTCCACAGCGCCGCCCTGCAGGAAGCACTCGGCAACACGGACGGAGCACGCCGCCTCTACACGGCGGTGATCACCGACCAAAACAGCGCCGGCATGGCGCCCGATACCTATATTGCCGCTTCCATGTCGCTCGCCGGCATGGAAAAGCGGCTTGGCAACGAACAGCGGGCCAAGGATGCGCTGGCAACGGGGACCGCCTTTGCGCCCGGTTATGCGCCGCTGCGCGCCCTGCAAGAGCGCATCGAGGCAGGCGAAACGCCAAAGGCTTCGATCCGCAATTCCGCGCAAGGCGCATCGGCCGTCCTTTATACAATCGGAAGCGCGCTTAACCGCAGCGGCGCGGAGGATTTTGTCGCAATCTATCTGAATTTTGCCCGGGCGCTCGATCCCAAGAATGCCGGAACGCTGATCATGCTGGGCGCCCTTCTGGAGAATCAGGGAAAACCCGAAGCCGCAATTGCGCTTTACGAGGCTGTGCCGGAGGGTTCGATCTTCCACCGTGTCTCGGAGCTTCAGCTCGGCCTCAACCTTTCCGATCTCGACCGGCTTGATGAGGCCAAGCAGCACCTTCGGGACCTGATTGAAATCGATCCAACAGACATGCGCGCTTATCTGGCTTACGGCAGTGTCCTGTCACAGGCAAAATCGTACCGGGAGATGGCTGACAATTACGACCGCGCGGTCCAGGCCATTGGCGTCCTCCCCGATCAGTCGCACTGGAATATCTTCTATCAGCGTGGCATCGCCTATGAACGCCTGAAGGAATGGGAAAAGGCTGAACCCAATTTCGAGCGAGCTCTCGAACTCAATCCGAACCAGCCGCAGGTCATGAACTATCTGGGCTATTCCTGGATCGACATGAACATCCATCTGGATGAGGGCATGGAACTGATCCGCGAGGCGGTGCGGCTGAGACCGAATGACGGCTATATCGTCGATTCACTGGGATGGGCCTATTACCGTCTCGGCGATTACGAAAACGCTGTGGAGGAGCTTGAGCGGGCCGTTGAAATCCGCCCCGGCGATCCAACCATCAACGATCATCTCGGTGACGCCTATTGGCGGGCCGGTCGCAAAACCGAGGCCCGCTATCAGTGGGAACGGTCGCTGACCATGGAGCCGGAGCTTACCGAGATCCCGAAAATCAAATCCAAGATCGCAAAGGGTTTGCCAGATTTGCCTGCGAAAGCCCCTTCGGCGTCCAATTCGGATGGCCAGAAAAACGACATAGACGGCTCGCTGAAACTGGATGAGTCGAAGAAGAACGGCATGATTGAGGATGTTCCGGCGACCCAGACAACCGAATACGAGGTCAAGCCGGGGCAAACGCTTTGGACGATCGCCGACGAAGTTCTGGGAGACGGGGAGCGCTACCGCGAGATCATTCTGCTCAACCCGTCCTTGCGGAACGGCAAGGAGACGATCCACCCCGGGCAGATTATTCTCATTCCGTAATCGCGTGACATCATGGGCGAGATTACTGAAACCGCCTGGGCCAAGATCAATCTTGCTTTGCACATCACCGGACAACGGGATGATGGCTATCACCTGATCGACAGCCTGGTCGCATTTGCCGACATGGGCGACCGCCTGACATTTACACCGGGCGCGCGTGATGTCCTCACGCTTGCCGGTCCGTTCTCCGGCAGCCTGAATGCCGATGACGACAATCTGGTCGCTCGGGCACGGGCGCTGGTTCGGGACTTTACCGTCAGTCATGGCCGGGATGCACCGCCGGTCGCAATTCACCTGGAAAAGAACCTCCCCGTCGCCTCCGGTATCGGCGGCGGATCGGCAGATGCAGCGGCAACGTTAAGGGGCCTTGCCCGGTTCTGGTCGATAGACATTGGCGAACCGGATCTTTCGGCGATGGCGCTCAGCCTGGGGGCGGATGTTCCCATGTGCCTTGTGTCAAAACCGTTGCTGGCGCGCGGAATCGGCGATCAGCTGGACCTGCTGGATTCTCTTGCGACCTTGCCGATGCTTCTTGTCAATCCGCTGGAGGCGGTTTCGACCCCGGCCGCATTCGACGCCCTTGAATCAAAAAACAACGCCGCTCTGCAGCTTTCGGAACCGCTTGAGGACATTGAGACGGTGGCAGCGGCGTTAAAAAAGACGCGCAACGATCTTGAGGCTCCGGCCAGGCGGTTTGTTCCAGCAGTGGACGAGATCTGCGCTGCGCTTTGCACATCCGATGCGCTGTTCTGGCGCATGTCGGGATCCGGCGCGACCTGCTACGGCATATTCCGTGATCCGGTCGCCGCCAGGCTTGCTGGCGACAGGCTTCGCGATCAGTATCCTCATTGGTGGGTGCAAACTGCGATGACGAGCGGTGCACCGTGAGGTTAGATGCAGGAGTTTTTCATGTCCCGAATTGATGAATCGCGTCCATTCGTGCCGGTGAAGATCGCTGTTCTGACGGTTTCCGATACGCGCAGCCTGGAGGATGACAAATCGGGTTCTACGCTTGCTGGACGGATCGAAGAATCAGGTCATGTTCTGGCCGCCCGCGATATCGTTACGGACGATGTTGAGAAGATTGCCGGACGTGTCAAATCATGGGCCGAAGACCCTGACATCGACGTTGTGATCACAACAGGCGGCACGGGGTTTACCGGCCGGGACGTCACGCCGGAAGCCGTCATGCCGCTGTTCGACAAACAGATGGATGGGTTTTCCGAGGTGTTTCACCGCATTTCCTACGACAAGATCGGTACATCCACCATCCAGTCGCGGGCGACCGGCGGCGTTATCGATGCGACCTATGTTTTTGTGCTTCCCGGCTCACCCGGAGCCTGCAAGGATGCCTGGGACGGGATTCTGAAATATCAGCTCGACTACCGCCACATGCCGTGCAATTTCATCGAGATCATGCCGCGGCTCGACGAGCATCTGAAGCGCGGCAAGTAATTCGAAAGCGCCTCCTTCAGATTGCATCAAACCGGCCCGAGCGCCCGAGGCCGGATGCAAAACGTGACGCGCCCTTTTCGGCCTCCTCGCGTATGGGCACCTGCCCCTCGACCCCCTCCAGCTTGAGCGCTTCGGCAACATCCAGACCCCATTGCTGATAAGCTGTCATGCGGTCGGTCCGCAGGCATGTCTGCGGGAAACGTGCCATGTCCGTGGCGATGGAGACAGCTTCCTCAAGCGCCTTGCCCTGCGGAACCAGCCGGTTGGCGAGCCCGAAACTCAGCGCCTCGCCAGCAGCGACAGGGCGGCCTGTCAGGATCATGTCCATTGCCCGGCTGTGCCCGATCAGGCGCGGCAGGCGCACATTGCCGCCATCGATCAAGGGAACGCCCCAACGGCGGCAGAACACCCCAAAGACCGCGTTTTCAGAGGCCACCCGCATGTCGCACCACAGGGCAAGTTCAAGCCCGCCGGCCACCGCGTGTCCTTCTACAGCCGCAATCACCGGCTTGGTCAGCAACCTGCGCGTCGGCCCCATGGGCCCCTCGCCCAAAGGCTCATACTCAAATGATCCTTCCGAGACCGTTTTCAGATCGAAACCGGCACAGAATGTCCCGCCGCGTCCATAAAGCACGGCCGCCAGTTGGCTGTCGTCCTTCTCGAAGGCGTCGAAAGCCGTCAGAAGCAGGCCGGCCGTCTCCGGATCCACGGCATTGCGGCTGTCAGGACGATTGATGGACACAATCGTCACCGCGTCCCGTCGCTCCACCAGAACCTTGTCCTGCGATTCGTCCATGATCCGTCTCCTGCCCTTTTCAGATCGCTGAACTGAGATGCTGACATCACCGGCCGGCCCGGTCAATGTCGCTTGCACCGTGCAACCTCCCGGATATTCAGAGGATTTTCCCAGCACCGTCTCAGATCCGGTTCTCGTGATTTTGTTCTTGATATGTTCTAATCCATTTGCTAGGAATAAATTCATAAAAACAAACGCAGACGTAAGGGTGCTTCAATGAGCGAGCTGGATCATTTCAGGCAAAACAGCCTCAACCCGGCAAACAAGCCGGACATTGCTGAAGCGCTTGCCGCACGCTCAGGCATGCGCGTTGACAAGAACCGGCGCCGCGGGCGCGGCGCGGGCATCAATCCGAGCGGCCGTTTCGAACAGCACTCCCGCCACGTCTTTGATGATGGTTGGGAAAGCCTGGAAGATCTTCCGGCTTTCAAAACGGATGTACAGGTGGAAAAGCCCCGCACCATCATTACCCGCAATCAGTCGCCGGATATTTCCTTCGACCGGTCGATCAACCCTTATCGCGGCTGCGAACACGGCTGTATCTACTGCTTCGCGCGGCCGACCCACGCCTTTATGGGGCTTTCACCGGGTCTGGATTTTGAATCACGCCTTTTTGCCAAGCCCGATGCTCCGAAACTGCTCGAAAGGGAACTGGCAAAGCCCGGCTACAAGCCGCGTGTGATTGCCATTGGCACCAATACGGACCCCTATCAGCCGATCGAGAGGAAATGGCGGATCGTGCGGCAGATACTCGAGGTGTTGAACGCCTGCAATCATCCGGTCGGCATTGTGACAAAATCGGCAAACGTTCTGCGCGATGCCGATATTCTGTCCCAGATGGCCGAAAAGGGCCTTGCCAAAGTGGCTCTCTCGGTCACGACACTGGACGGCAAGCTTGCCCGCGCCATGGAGCCACGGGCTTCGACGCCGGTGCGGCGGCTGGAGGCGATCCGGGGCCTGTCGGAAGCCGGCATACCGGTCGCGGTCATGGCTTCGCCGGTCATACCGGGCCTGAACGACCATGAAATCGAACGCATTCTGGATTCGGCCAAGGCAGCCGGCGCGTGCACGGCAAGCTATATTCTGTTACGCCTGCCGCTCGAAGTCAGCCCGCTTTTCCGCGACTGGCTGCTGCGCCACTATCCGGACCGGTATCGCCATGTCATGTCGCTGGTGCGCTCGATGCGCGGCGGCAAGGATTATGACGCCGAGTTCAACAAACGCATGAAGGGCAGCGGCCCCTATGCCTGGCAGTTGGCCCGGCGTTTCGAAATCACGGCAAAGAGACTGGGGCTCGACAACAGATGGCGCTCCTTGCGCACGGACCTGTTTACGCCTCCCCATGGAACGGGGGTACAGCTCAACCTGCTTTGATGAAGCTTCGCCATGATCGCCTACCCCGACTGCGATCATGGCGGTGGATCCCTCCACCAAGCCGCAGCCGGTTTCCTGCCACCTGTGCCTCACACTGGAACCGGCATTCCCCGAGCAATGACCTCCGGCCTCTGCCGTCCGGAGACACGCTCTGAATGGAGGGACTTGCAGGGGATTGGGTGGGCGTGCGAGTTTGCCGCACAATGTCTCGCACCCCACCTGATTCTCGCTCAGAAACGCCCCGTTCGCGCCGGGCAAAGCCCGGACAGACCGAGCTGTTCGGATCGGTGGGAGACGGTCCGGATTTCAGTTTTGAGACGGCCGCGGGCTCACCCGAACAGCTGGTGGCGGGGGCGGATGAGGCCGGGCGCGGCCCGCTGGCCGGGCCGGTCGTTGCCGCTGCCGTTATCCTTGATCCTCAGAATATTCCGCCGGGCCTTAATGACTCCAAGAAACTGACATCCTGCAAGCGCGATGCGCTCTTTGAGTTGATCCTGGCGAACGCCGACGTTTCCATCGCCTCGTCCGGGCCCGCCCGGATCGACCGCACCAACATTTTGCGGGCAAGTCTCGACGCGATGCGCAGGGCGATCAACACATTGCCCAGCCGGCCGCACAGCGCCCTGATCGACGGACGGGACGTCCCGCCCGGTCTGTGCTGCCGAGCGCAAGCTGTCATCAAGGGTGATGCCCGTTCGCTATCGATCGCCGCAGCGTCGATCGTCGCCAAGGTCATGCGCGACCGGATGATGCGCCAATCTGCAAAACTCTTCCCGGTCTTCGGCTTCGAACGGCATGCAGGCTACGGAACCGCCGAGCACCGCAAGGCTCTTGCCGAACACGGCCCCTGCCCGCTTCACCGCATGAGTTTCAAACCCTTGCGCGAAGACGTCTGACTTTCAGGACAGAGTAAGGGCTGTTTATGCCCTTTCGATTCGGAGCGCTGAACGTGTGGCGCCGAGCCGTTTGTGCATGGTGATCCAGTACCAGGGAAGCGCTGCAAGCTCGCGCAGCCACGACAACAGAACCCGGCGTCTGCGCGTCGGAACCAGGCCCTCCGGCGGTGAACTGGCCGTCGTCTCAAAGCCCAGATAGCGAAAACACATCCTGATACGGGGCAGATGATAGGCATCCGAGACGACGATGATCTTTTTAAGCCCGCGCTCACTCAACAATTTGGCGCTATGAGCAACATTTTCGAATGTCGATGTGGAGCGGTCTTCCAATATCAGATCCGATGGCTTGAGACCCGCATCGATACACAAGGACGCCATGACCTGCGCCTCGCTTGGCGGGTGTTTTCCCAGACCGCCGGAAAGCACAATCAATGGCGCGGCCTCATCCTTATGAAGAGCAATGGCGTGCAGCGTGCGCCGCCTCAAGGTCGGGCTCGGCTTGCCCTTTGCCCAGACCGCGGCACCGAAGACGACGATTGCATCGGCGGCGCTCAACCGGCCCGGCTCACATCACAGGCCCAGTCGGGCCCGATCTGCCTTTTTGGTGTGTAGGTGTAGACGTAGAAGTCCTTTTTCCGAGCCGGGATGATCCGCCTCAAGTCAGAATTGCCGCTTCGCGCCTCGACCAGAATATCCAGAAGCTTTTGGGCCTGCCCCCAATCATAGGTGAACTGCAAAAGCCCGTTGGGTGCACGCAGGCCCAGCTGCAAACCATAGGCAATGGAGCCATTGGTCCGCACGGTGCGCGGCGGGCGGATCTTGCCGACAAGCTGTAATTGCGTCGTTTCAGCGTTTTCCCTGATATCAGGTTTGCCAACGAGACCGACAACACCGCCCAGATCCTGCGCGGAGATCGACAGATTGGCGGCCTCAAAGTCGGCCCTGATGCTGTTCAGCCGGTCGAGCGCCGCCTCTTGCGCGCCCGGTTCATCTGGATGGAACAGGCTCGACAACAGGAAAATTCCGGATTCCTTTTGGCCTGCAGGCTGGCGATACCGGCCCCACCATTTGATCGGCCCCACACCTGTTTGCATGGTACGTTCTGCCGGATGGCGCAAAGGCGCGTAAAGCCGCGTCAATTCCACGGCATCACCGGTTGGTTCGCCCTGTTGATAGAAGACCAAACGCGCATCCAGCTCTTCACAGCCGTCACGCCTGTCGGCAAGCTGAAGGTTCTGAAGACCAAAACGAAGAAGCAAGCCGTCTCCCGGGTCAATCGGGATCTGATTTGAAGCCGGCGGGACCGAGTTCAGCCAGATCGGCACGCCATTGCTCGAAACCTCCAGAACCACAGCATCGGCTTCAACGCCGAGTGGCGTGTCTGTTTCAATGGTGAAATCCGTAAAGCCGGTATTGGCCTGGCGCTCATCGTCAGATTGTTGGTAGAGCATTTCGAGAGGCGGAACGGACCAGTGCAGTTCCGTCTGCTCGGCTGCAAAGGCTGTGGACGTAAACTCCTGTCGCAGACGGTCGAGAAAACCGCCCTGCTGTTCGCATTGGGTGATCGCCCACCCCTCCGGCGCGACGACATTCGTATTACAGTCGCCATCGATGGGACAGTGATAGCCGACCTGCGCGGAGTCGCGGTCATGTTCCGTGAGATCACGGCGCTGCAGGCAAAATCTCGCTGACATTGCCACGTCGGTCTGCACTGAATCATAGCGGATCGGCCTCAGTGTGCCGCGGACCTCGTCGCCCGGTCCGAGGTAGAGGGTCTGCTTGATCAACCCGTCATCGCTCGCGGCAACACGGCCCGGTGATTGACCGTCAAGCGCCAGCACCGCCATGCGCGGGGAATAGGTGCGCCTCGCAGCTGCATCCATCAGGCGCTCGATGTGCAGATCGGTCGGGTCGCCAAAATCCCAGCGTGAGCGGATACCCTCGGAAATCGAGCGCATACGGCCCACATTGCTGCGAACTGCCCGCTTCAAGACAGAGCCAAGCTTATCGGCGAAGCGATCGCCGAGCGCGGGGACGCCGACTTCCAAAGCGCCCTGATATTCGAGCAGTTCATGGTTGCCGTCGTTGAAGCGCATCTCGATATAGGGCGATTCTTCGTAAGCGCTGCCCTCAACACTGAGAAGAAGAACGTTCTCCACCGGCTGATCCGCAAGAACCCAGACCCTGCCGAGTTTCTTTATGACGTAGGCGGACAATTCCGGATGTAGCTTACCCCGCAACACTTCACGCCCGCCGGGAAAATCATCAATCAGATCATACGCATCGAAGGATATTTTTATGTTGATCGGAAGCTTTTCCGCCGATGACGGCGCGGCTGCAGCCATCCAGAGAAACGCAGATGCGATCATAAGGCTTAAGGGGTGGTTCATTGTGGCGACCTCACCTGCGCGACCACTTCCATCGGGAACGGCTCATCGCCATTGATCGTGATGGTCCCTTCACTCACGGCATCACCGTTGCCGGCCACGATCCTAAAATGCAGCTCATCACTTGGCAACAGACGCACTGGCCGCTCCGCTATGTCGGCGCAGGCCAGGCGGCGGCTGATCCCGCTTGTCAGAAGCGACAGGCCGCGTTCGGTTCCGCGCAGCGAGGCGAGCGCATGTTCGTTACGCCAGAGCGTCGCCAGCCGTGAAGGAACCGCCAGCGTGTCCTCGCCTCCCCCGATCCAGATGGGTGATCCGAACCAGGGCTCGCTTTCCTCGCATACAAGTGCATCCTCGCCGGCGCGCCGCAGTTCAAGCGTCAGGCGCGGCAGACGCACGTTAAGCTGTGCCATCAGGTCGGCGTCGGGACGCAGAATGATGACAGGTTCGCGCCATGCCGCCGACGGCAGTGTGATTGTCGGCCAGCTCAGGCCACTGACCTGACGCCTGAAGCGCGGCAAGCCGGATGCCTTGACATCAAGAGCAGCCGGGCCGCCAAACACGGGCCGCAGAAGCGGCATCGGCTTGGTCTGACGCGGCTGCAGATAAACAGAAGCCCATTCACCACCCTCACCATTCGACGACACCGAACGGTAGCTGACCTCAATCGGCCGATCGAGTGAGGCGTTGTAAAACCGTGCCGGCTGCAGCATGACGAAACCGACAAAGACGATGACCAGCAGACAGGCAACGTAGATTTTGGCGGTCAGGTGCGATTGAAACAGCATCTGGTCAAAATAGCTTGCGTAGGCCTCCTGGCGTTCCTTCGCCATCAGCCCTTTCATGGCGGGTACGACCACCAGAACGCCGCCCAGCCCGACGATGCTGCCGAAGACCGGAAAGAACTCGGTGTAGAGATAAATCCACAAGGACAGGCCGATAAGAATTGCCAGCAAGAGCGGCACATGGCTTGAGAGCGTGTTTTCGCGAGCCGCCACTGGTTCGGGTTCCGCGGCCGGTTTACCAGCCGCCGAGCGGCCTTCCCCGCCCGGCATCCCGCCCTTTTGCGGCTGTTCCAAATCCTTGTTCATCGCTATCCCCCCACGACGTTACAAGCATGGTCACGATGCAAAGACGCCAGCCTGCTGGCCGTAATTATCAGGCTGTTCCGGCTTCCTTGCAAATGCCGCTTCAACATGAGGTAAATGGCGACCGGCCCCATATGATTATGGGACCGACCGGTTTTCAGGCCCTGGCGAGGGACGCCTGGCGCGTTTCACGATGTGCAATGAAGATCGACGCCGAGACAATCAGCAGCGACCCCAACCAGAGATTTCCGCCCGGCACAAAGCCGAAGACGATCCAGCCCGCCATGATATTGAGCGGCAGCTTCACATGATCGAAAGGCTGGACATAGGCCGCATCGGCGCTTGCATAGGCACGAACGATCAGCCATTGGGCCGCCATCGTCATGGCTCCGGCAAGAACCACGAGAGCGGCAGCGGAAAGGTCAGGCACCGCAAATCCGCCAGAGCCCGCCGCAAGGCCGGCATTGATGGGGGTCAGCAACACCAGCATGTAGAGCGTAATGGTTCGTGTCGATTCGAACTTTGTCAGGCGTTTGGTCATGAGCGACGTCGCGGCCCAGAAAACGGCTGCGGCGACGGGAAGCATGGTAGCCGCAGTAAAGGCGTCCGACCAGGGCGCGAGGATAATCATGCCGCCGGCAAAACCCAAAGCGGTTGCCGTCCAGCGCGCGATCCCGACCCGCTCACCAAGGAAAAGTCCCGCGCCGAGCGTGACAAAAAAGGGCGATGTCATGATCAGCGCGATTGCCTGCCAAATGGGCACATGCGCAAGACCGGCAACCCAGAACTGGACGCCGATCGCCGCCATAACGACCCGCAATATGTGGGCTCCGGCGTTTTCGGTTTTCAGAACACCGAAGCCGGTGCGCATCACCCATGGCAAACAGCACAACATGGCGACGAGATATTGCCAGAAGGCCGCGGCCGTCGGCGCCATACCCATGCTCATTGTCACCGCCTGGAGCGATGTGTTGACGACTGCGAAGGCAGCGCCGGCCGCAATCATGAATGCAGCCCCGGCAAGGGCGCCGCCATTCGAGACCGCAAAGAGGTTTGAATGAAGTCTTGTCTGATTCATCATGTGGTCCTTTCAGAACCTTTGAGGAATCAGGGCAACAGGCATGAACGCAGGCATTCCACGCGTGGAATGACCAGCGCCTCCACCCGTTCTCTTCCATCCGGACTATAACCGTCGGCTTCGGATTCACACCGAATCTGCTGACCCCGGTCCATAAGACCGGGCGCTCGCGGGCTTCGAAAGCGGCACTTGCGCACCGGGTTTCGTTACCGCCGGTGGGGAGTTTCACCCCGCCCTGAGAACGAATGCATCGGTGCCGTCAGACACCGGCTGCACGGCTATGGATAAACCAGTTGCGGAAAAAACAAAAGGCCGGGAAATACCCGGCCTTTGAAATCTCTGTCTGCTTTTTCGGCTTAGTTCAGCCGTTCCTTCAGCTCCGCAACGGAGGATTTGAACAACTCGCCGGTCGTCTTCTCGTCTGCCTTGTCGGCAATGATGGTCTGTGCGGCCGAAACAGCGATATCGATCGCCGACTGCCTGACCTCGTTGACAGCCTCAGCTTCGGCGAGCGCTATCTTCTGCTCGGCCATCGCCGTGCGGCGCTTGACGTAATCATCCGTCTTCTGCCGTGCTTCAGCCACAAGGCCGGCCGCTTCATGTTCAGCCGCTGCGATGACTTCGCTGGCTTCCTTCTCGGCGTCCTTGCGCTTGCGCTGGTACTCGGCGAGCAATTGCTGCGCCTCTTCGCGCAGGCGCCTGGCTTCGTCGAGCTCGTTGCGGATCTTGTCGGCCCGGTCGTCAAGCGACTTGGTCAACATGCCCGGAACCTTCAGATAGGCAAGCAGGGCCAGAAACAGGATGAGGGAGACGAGAGCCCAGAATGAAGCGTCCATTATTCCCTCCCCTCGGCTGCGGCCTTGACCGCGGCACTCAGCTTGGCCTTGGCCACGGTTCCGCCGATGAGCTGATTGACGATGGCGGCTGTCGTGTCGGCGGCAATCGCGTCGACCTCGGCAAGCGCCTTGTCTTTCACGCCGGCGATCTCGGCTTCAGCCTTCTCCAGCTTCTTGGTCACCTCGGCTTCGACCTTTGCGCGTTCGGCATCGGCATCGGCCTTGGCCGCATCACGGGCCGCCTGAGCAATCTCATGAGCCTTCGACTTGGCGTCCGCCAGTTCCTGCTCATAGGCTGCAAATGCCTGATCCGCCTCTTCCTTCAGCCGGTTTGCCTCATTGAGATCCTGAGCAATCCGGTCGCGGCGCGTTTCCAGGATGCTGCCGATCCTCGGCAGCACGACACGCGACATGAAAAGGTAGAAAAGGCCGAACGTAATGACGAGCCACAGAAGCTGGGATGCGAATGTGGAGCTGTCAAAGGGCGGAAAAGAACCCTCCGCCGCATGTTCTGCGGTTTCAGCAGTGGCTGCATAGGCCGCTGTGACGAACATTGTTGCCTCCAAGATAGGTCCGCGTCAGCCCCGACCGTCGGACGGTCCGGGCACCGCGGCTCAACTGCCGGAACGTGTTTGCCCGCCACCAGAGGACGGGCCGTTCCATGGCCGCGCCAGAAGCGCGGCCGGTGTGCCGGTCTTTAAATCAGACGGCAAACAGGAGGAGCAGTGCCACGAGCAGCGAGAAGATGCCCAGGGCTTCCGTCACGGCGAAGCCGAAGATCAGGCGGCCGAACTGGCCGTCGGCAGCCGACGGATTGCGCAGAGCGCCCGACAGATAGTTACCGAAGATCGTGCCGAGGCCGATACCGGCGCCACCCATGCCGAGACATGCAATGCCTGCACCGATGTATTTTGCTGCTTCCGCTTCCATAATGAACTCCTTCGAATGGGATAATTGCGGCTGATAATTGGCGGCAGAACCGCCTGATTCTTCTCCTAGTGTCCGGGATGCAGGGCGTCATTGAGGTACATGCACGTCAGTACCGCAAAGACATAGGCCTGCAGGAAGGCCACCAGAAATTCCAGACCAGTCAAAGCAATGGTCATGATCAGTGGGAGGATCGCGCCGCCGATACCGAGTGCGCCAAGCGCACTCAGGGAGGTGACGAACCCGGCGAAAACCTTGAGCGTGATGTGTCCGGCCAGCATGTTCGCAAAGAGACGAACCGACAGGCTGATCGGGCGCGAAAGAAACGAGATGACCTCAATGGCGACCACCAGCGGCAGCAACAGACCGGGCACACCGCTCGGAACAAAGAGGTTCAAAAAGCCCAGCCCGTGTTTCAAGAAACCATAGACAATCACAGTTCCGATCACGAGGATGGCAAGGGCAAAAGTTACGATGATGTGGCTCGTTACTGTGAAGAAATATGGGAACATTCCCAACAGGTTAGCCACAAGAATGAACATGAAGAGCGAGAACACCATCGGGAAGAAGCGCATGCCGGCGGAGCCCGCGCCGTCTCTCAGCATCGAGGCCACGAACTCGTAGCACATCTCCGAGACGGACTGCATACGGCTTGGAACCATGCCGCGATTGGATGTCGTCAGGAACAGAAAGCCGGCTGCAACGGCGACGGTCGCAACCATGAACAACGACGAATTGGTGAACGAGAAGTCGAGACCGCCCACCTCAATCGGGATGAGCTTGCTGATCTGGAACTGGTGGATCGGATCGTTTGCCACCGGATGCCTCTCTTTTTGCGCCGGCCGGTTCAGCCATCGGCGTTATGGTTATTGACCTCTTTGTCCTTCGGGCCAAGACGGTTTTCCGCCACAAGGCCCGCAGAACGCATGACATTCAATACTCCGGCCACGAAACCAAGGAGAAGAAAGATAATCATCCCCCAGGGCGTCGTCCCCAGAAAACGGTCGATCAGATAACCGAGAAGCGTACCCACAAAAATCGCTGCAACAAACTCGGTAGAGAGCTGAAATGCCTTGGCATAGGACGATTTCCCCGCCCATTCAGCATCTTTGCCTTGCTTGTCTTCCGGCCTGCGGGAAGCAAGTTCTGCTTCCAACTGCCTGCGACGCTCCTCAAGGTCATCGGCCTGATCAGTCCGTTCTTCATCGTCAGGAGCAGTGTTATCTGTTCCTTTGTTTTGCGCTGGTTTTCGCATGAAAGTCGCGCTCCACAAGGTGCCTGACAATTTGGAACGGGACCGTTCCGAAGTCGCGCGCAACATAGTTTTACGCCCATGCCAAGTCAAGGCGACTTTCCAGGCATCCATTTCTCTATTTTTTTGTTTTAAAACAAATACTTATGTCGGTGGCGCCGATTCCTGATACTTTCGTTCCATAGAATCACACTGCATTGCGGCACTTTGACCGCACCATGCATGCCGTCGGCTACGCGACCTCCGCACTCAGCAACAGCGCAGTACCGGTATATTGGCGGCAAAGAGCGCCTCGCTCATGGCCAGCATGCGCGCATGGGCAGGCGTAAACAGGTAAACCACGTCCCAGCGCTCGGTCATCGCATCGCTGCCGATTGCCGCCAGGCCATAGATTCCATCGAGTTCAGAGCGAAACCGCATCGGCAGATCGCTGCCATAGCCGCGCCAGTGGTAATGGCTCTCCGGTGCGGCACGGCCAAGCTCAAAGGTTTCCACACAAAAGGCGGTCACCGGCACTGTCACCTGCAAAACGCCGTCCGGCCTGAGTACGCGGAGCAGTTCACGCATGCCGGCAAAATCATTTTCGACATGTTCAAGCACATGATTTGCAATAATCCAGTCATAACTTGCATCGTCGCGCTCGATCGCGCTCAGATCGAGACTGTTTTCTTCCTCGAACACAGAGATCTCAATGCTCTTGAACCGTTCCCTGGGGGCGGCGATATCGCGGGAGAACTGCAAGGCTTCGGCCGATGAAAGCATATCGTCGGGCAGCGCGTCATAGACCTGTCTTATGATCCGGTGGCGCTCCAGCGAGGTGCAGGTGATGCAACGCGGTTTCTGGCCGTTCCTTGCAAGCCTGCCGGAGGGCCCGGCCCGAAACTGGGTTCCGCCGCATATGTTGCAGGTGGCCATTGCTTACTCCTTCATGCCGCTCACTGCCGATTTGCGCCCATGAAATAGGCTCGCGCCAACGCGGGAGCAAGCGCCAAAAACAGACTTGTGTACGAAATTGAGGGGAGCTCTAGCTCCAGCCGCCACCGTGTGTGCGGTAGAAGATGTGCAGGCCGATGCGACCGACACGCTTCATCTTGCGCGCCCATTTCGGGCGGACATAGGTGGCATGATAGTGGGTGGAGGAGCCGACCTGATCCAACCAGATCTTTCCGGCCGTCACGGCCATTGCGACATCGCCGGCAATGCTCCAGTGCCGCTTGGAGCGAACGCGGTCCTTGATGCCATCACAGGCGAAGGAGAACTGGCAGCGGTTACGCCAGCGCTTGTTCTGATAAACCACGCCGCAGACGGTGTCCGGATAGGCCGGGTTGCGAACCCGGTTCAATATGACCTGGGCAACGGCGGCCTGACCCTTGACCGGCTCACCCCGCGCCTCGAAATAAATACCTGCTGTCAGGCAGCGCTGCTCTTCCTTGGAAAAGACGTGCGCCGGAAGCGCGTGGCCCGCCCAGGCATGATCGTTCTTGGGGATCGGCGGGAAGAAACGTCCATTGTCATCACTGTTCGCAAGCACGGATGCAAAGGGCGAAACCCTTGCGTAGTCAGGCTTTGCGGGAGCATAGGCGGTTGCCAGGATATCCGGCTTGTCATTGGTTACGAGGTTCGCAATCATGACCGGCAATTTGCTGGCCTGACCGGGTTCCTTCCGTGGGTGGAAGACCGTTGCAATCTGGACTTCCCTGCCTTTGATGTCCGGATCGACGAAGGCCATTTGAACCGAGCCGGAATCGGGTGGGCTGATGACCATGCTCCTGCGCTCAAGGATGGATCCCGCGGAAAAATTCTTCGGCGGAGCCACCGGTACGCTGGTCGTCACGCGCCCGCGCTTTTGATCACGCGTCACACGATCTTCATCGGGTCCGGCATCCACCGCCCCCGATTTGTGACGAAAGGCGATGGTGCGGCCATCGGGCGTCTTCATGGAAACGGAGGAGCTGGTTGAGCCGGTGGTGATCGGATCGGTAAAAACGAGTTCGGCGTTGTGGATCGAGCCTGCGGGCGCATCAACCAGATAGGTCTGCCATCGGGCCTTGCCGCTGGCAGCACCCGAGATGACGCTTGCCATATCCGAATACGCGGTTGTCGATGTTGAAACGAAAAACGCCAACGCCCCGAAAGCGAGAGGAGCTGACCAGCTCCGGTCGAACGACGCAAGCCGGCCCACAACGGCTAATCTCTGACGCACTTACCCTACTCCGCGCACCCGTACTGAACACTATTGTTCGGATGATGGAGTATTAACCTTTATGGAGCGTTAATCGGGCAGCCCTGCGTTTTTCACACATTGTCCGATAAAGAATTATTTCACGCGTGTAGCAATTTGCTGGGCGCCCGTTTCCGGTCATCGGCGCTTACGGCGCGGCGCATACGGATTGTCCCCCTTGCGGAAGGAAATGCGGATGGGAACTCCGGGCAGATCGAAGTCCTCGCGCAGACCGTTGATGAGGTATCTCGTATAGGAGGCGGGCAGCTTTTCGGGCCGGGAGCAGGATATGACGAAGCCCGGCGGGCGGGCCTTTATCTGGGTCATGTATTTGAGCCGGATCCTGCGGCCGGACACTGCCGGCGGCGGATGCTGCACCTGCATGGATTCCAGCCAGCGATTGAGTTTCGACGTGGCGATGCGGCGGTTCCAGATCTTGTGTGTGTCCACGACGGCCTGCATCAGACGATCAAGCCCGGCTCCCGTCAGGCCGGAGACCGGGACTGCCTGTATGCCGCGTACCTGCGGAAGCAGGCGCTCGGTCTTTTCCCTAAGGTCCGCCAAAGCTTCCTGGCGATCCTCGATCATGTCCCATTTGTTAAAAATGATGACCGGAGCCCTGCCCTCGCGAATAACAAGATCGGCGATCTGAAGATCCTGTTTTTCAAACGGCACATCGGCATCAAGGACAATCACCACAACCTCGGCAAAGCGGATGGCGCGCAAGGCATCGGCAACGGAGAGCTTTTCCAACTTCTCCTGAACCCTCGCCTTGCGCCTGAGGCCGGCCGTATCGAACATCTTGATGCGGCGGCCCTTCCATTCCCATTCGACGGAAATGGAATCGCGCGTAATGCCGGCCTCCGGCCCGGTCAGCAATCTGTCTTCGCCAAGGAAGCGGTTGATGAGTGTGGACTTGCCGGCATTCGGCCGTCCGACAATGGCAACCCTTAAGGGTTTGCTTTCATCATAGCCGGCGTCCGCATCCTCTTCATCGTCGCCCGTCGGAGCGATGTCGATATCGGTTTCCGCCTCGTCGTCCTCATCAATGGGCAACGCCCGGTCTTCGCCGATCGCATCGACAATCGCGTCACGCAGGTCAAGCATGCCCTCCCCATGCTCTGCGGATATCGGGCAGGGCTCACCGAGGCCAAGACGATAGGCATCAAGCAGGCTGTCCTGCGCACCCCGTGCCTCGGCCTTGTTGGCCACCAGGACCACCGGTTTGCCGCGTTTGCGCAGGATTGTCGCCAGGGTCTCATCCGCCGGCGTCAGCCCGAGCTTCGCATCGATCAGAAAAAGCGCCAGATCAGCTTCGTCGATCGCCGCTTCCGTCTGCGCACGCATGCGGCCTTCCAGCGTGTCGGGACCGGTTTCCTCAAGGCCTGCGGTATCGATGATGCCGAATTTCAAATCGACCAGCTTCGCATCGCCCGGGCGGCGGTCGCGGGTGACGCCGGGTGTGTCATCGACAAGCGCCAGCTTGCGGCCGGCCAGCCGGTTAAACAGCGTCGATTTGCCGACATTGGGCCGGCCTACAATCGCTACCGTAAAGCTCATTTGCGTCTCGCTACCTGCGCGGCCGGAGCCTTATCAATCAGGACTGGCCGCCGCCCAGCCCGCTCGCGGTGATGACATCAAGCATAAGCTGCGCGCGCTGGGTGATGCCGGCGGGCACACCGGTATCGTCGGCGATCTGTTGAAACCATTGCTTCGCCTGGATCAGGTCACCCTGGTTCCAGGCGGCAAGACCAAGCGCTTCGCGGGCGGAGTGACGCATGGGATTGTCGGCTCCGGTTAAAACCTCGACCTGGGCCGACACATCCTCATAGGATCCATGGTCGACCAGCAGATAGGCGGCGCGGACACGCGCGATGTCGCGGATCGCTGTTGGAATGCCACGGTCGTTGCCGATCGTTGAAAAATCCGAAATCGCGCCCTGGTGGTCGCCAGAGTCTGCCAGCACGGTCGCGGCCCGCATGCGTGCCAGCGCCGCATAGGCTCCGTAACCGTCATTTTCCAGACCGCGGAGCGCCTCAAGCGCCTCATCCTGCCGGCCCTCGCGGGCGAGGTTGAGGGCGGCGAGGAACGTATCACCGGATTTGGACGCCTGGTTTTCCTGCCAGTAATCGTAGCCACGGTCCGCAGCCGTGCCCAGAACAATAAGGACGGCGAGCGCGATGATGTATTTACCGAAGCGCTTCCAGATGGACTTCATCCGGTCAGAGCGCAGTTCCTCATCAACCTCGCGGATAAAACTGTCGTCGGACATGATATGTACCGGATCAACCGGTCCTCAACTTGATGCGGGCGACGGCCCGTCAATCATTTTTCTTTCGTGCTGGCGGGCCTTGTAGCCGATTTTCAGCCGCATGTAAGGGGAAATATCAATTTCCGCATCAGGCGATCACGACCGGCGGAACACCGATCAGCCATTCGTGAAGTTTCCAGACAAAGGCAAGGTAAAGAACGAAACCGGCCAGCGCCGCCATGATGTCATTCCTGACCGGTCCTGTGTCTACTGCTTGTGTCTGGCCGGCCCTGTCGCGGCGGGCCAAGGATATGCGGTCGACAATCCCCCAAACGAGAAAACTTCCAAAGAGCAGCAGCGAAGCAAGATCGCCATTGGCCAGGAGGTGGGCAAATGCCCACAATTTGACCGAGACAATCATCGGATGTTTCAGGACCGCCTTGAGCTTGCCGGCAGGCATGCCGAAAACCGCCAGGCTGATAAAGGACAACAGCATGACCAACAGCGCGATATGGCTCATCCAGACCGGCGGCGTATAGAGGATCGGTCCTTCATATCTGGCCATCGAGAAGCCCCAGATAATCAGCGCAAAGCCGGCAAGTGATGCAACGGTATAGGGGCCTTTCCAGGCATTTTCTCCGCGCTCGGCAATGACGCGGTCACGGAATTGCGGGACGAATATCCGCGTCGAATGCGCGCCGAGAAAAAGCACGAGCCCCAATATCAAAATCAGCATAATAACCCCCGTCTGTTCACGTGCCCCAGCGGGCGTACTGGCCTACCCCGCCCTTCTGTTTGAGCACTTATCACGCTAGCATATGACATGGCGATTGATCTTGAAATTGCAAGAAAGCGTCTGGCGACACGCAAGGATGAATTGGAGGCGGTCTCGAAACTCTCCGAAGACGCCCGCTCGACGGTCATGCTGGACCAGCAGGCCGTTGGCCGGCTTTCGCGCATGGACTCCATGCAGCAGCAAGCCATGGCGGAGGCGCAAGAACGACAGCGACAGCGCGATCTTCTGCGAATCGAAATGGCGGAGCGGCGATTGAAGGACGGGGATTATGGATATTGCATCGAATGCGATGCAGAAATTCCCGATGGCCGCCTTGAAATCGACCCAATGGCTGAAAAATGTGTGCATTGCGCTTCGCAGGCCGGGCGATAAGGCAAGATTAATCTCAATCTGTTTTATTGTGCGTTCGCCGAAGCCACATCTATGCAGTGTCATCCGGATTTTGCCCGAACGGGTTTGGCGTTGTAGCGTCTTCACGCGATTGTCAGCTTCTGATTGAGCGCGTGCGTGTACTCTGTGTCCAGTCGTTCAAGGATTGTTATGCCGCGTCTTTGTAAAACAACCGCACTTTCCGTTTTTGCCGCTCTCATCGCCACACCGGCGCTGCCGACCCAGCAGCAACAGCCTCAAATCGTCATCGTGTCTTTCGATGGCGCGCATGACAACGCGCTGTGGGCAAAGAGCCGCGAGATCGGCGAGCGCACCGGCGCTACATTTACCTATTTTCTGTCCTGCACCTTTTTGATGACGCGGAGCCAGCGGTGGTCGTACCGCGCGCCGGACAACAAGTCCGGCCGGTCAAATGTCGGCTTCGCAGACAGCCCGGCGGAGGTGCGTGCACGCCTCGGACATATCTGGAGCGCACGCAATGAGGGCCATGAGATCGCCAGCCACGCCTGCGGCCATTTCGACGGCGGCGAATGGAGTGAAAACGACTGGAAGGTCGAGCTCGCGGCCTTCTCCTCAACGCTCGAGAATGCATGGGCCAATGCCGACGCCAAAGGCGAGGAGCCGGAAGGCTGGCGGCAATTCGTCCGCACCGACATTAACGGTTTCCGGGCACCCTATCTTTCGACCAGCAGCGGGCTGACGCCCGCTTTGAAGAGCGCCGGCTACACCTATGATGCCAGTGGTATATCCAGGGGGCCGAAAGCACCGCGCCGGGGCAAAGGGCTGAGCGCCTTCGACCTGCCGCTTATTCCCGAGGGGCCCCAAAACCGCCGCATCATCGCCATGGACTACAATATGTTCGTGCGCCATTCGGCCGGTGTCGAGGACGCCTCGAACAGCCAATACTACGAGGAAAGAGCCTACAGTGCTTTCCGGACGGCTTTTGACCGCGAATATGACGGATCACGCCAGCCCTTCCAGATCGGCCTTCACTTCGTTGAAATGAATGGCGGCGCCTATTGGCGCGCGACCGAGAGGCTGTTGTCGGATGTGTGCGGGCGCGAGGATGTTGCCTGTGTCTCATACGAGATGGCGCTGGACATGCTCGACAAAGCCAAGAAAGGCGGCGGCGCCTAGCGCCCTTTGACCTGCAACGGACTTGTCTCTCCGTCTCTTTGCCTCTAGACACACATGAAAAGAGGAGTGCTCCGACAGTGAACAAGTAATCGCCATCTCGCAACGGCCGATCCGGTCAAATGGTTTACTTTACATCGGAGCATCTCATGCCTTCCATCATCTATGACGTCGCCGTTTCGGTCGACGGCTATATCAGTGGTCCCGACGGTGATATTTCCGGCTTCGCCCATGAAGGGGCCGTCGTTGACGATTATCAGGCGCGCCTGGCGACATACGGTATCGCCATTATGGGGCGCCACACCTACGAGTTCGGCTACCGTTTCGGGCTTACCCCCGGACAGAACCCCTACCCCCACATGGACACGATCGTCTTTTCCCAATCGATTGCGCTTCCCGCGGATGGCGATGTGCGCGTCATCGACGGGCCGGTCGGACCGGCTTTGCAGGAGCTCATTGAGCGCAGCGATACGCCGATTTATCTGTGCGGCGGCGGCGCATTTGCCGGTGCGCTTCTGGAACTGGGTTTCATCGATGTGCTGCGGCTCAAACGCGCGCCCATCCTGCTCGGTGGCGGCGTCAGCCTTTTCGGCGCATCAAAGGCAGCGCCTTTGCTGACTTGTCTTGAAACCAGGCCATATGACAATGGCTATCTTTTTCAGGAGTACCGGCTGGATCGGCCCGCTGATTAGCGGAAAACCGGAGGCCCTCAAACCCGGCCATGAGGCATGGCCGGGTTTGTGAAACAGGTTACGGCCGCTCGGCTTCGACCACGGAGGAAAGCGGATCGGATGACGAATCGATACGGGCCAGATAGTCGGCATCGATATCGGGCAACGGCTGATTGCGAATTGCGGCTTCAAATGCTCGCAGCCTTTTGTAGATCGACAACAGTTCCACGATGGTCGTCCAGGAGTTGACCAGATACTGCAACGAATTGCTGACCTGACTGAAGGCCGTCAGGATCTGCTGGATCAAGCCCAATGTGACTTTTCCGGCCACGATTGTCGGAATCAGAATTAGATAAGCGAAAATATTGTCGGCGTTTATGTAGAGGCTTCTGGCGATATTGAAGTACATGTAATGGAAGTACAGGCGGAAATAATTCTTCCGCACATTGTGGAAAAGCTCCTGTACCGTCGGTGGCTGAGCCCGAGCCTCATCGTCTTCTCCATAGACAAGCTCCTTGCGGTAGGCGGCTTCAACCCTCTGATTCTTGAATTCCAGCCCGGGCAACTTGATGCCAACCACAGAAAGCAGAACGGTTCCAAACAGCGACCAGAATAGAGCCGCCGTAAACAACGGTGAGGGAATTACGCCAATTATCGGCAACTCAGTTACGTAACTCGACAGGCTCCAAAGCACGGGAAGAAAGGCAAAGAGCGTCATGACAGAATCAACCATGTTGACCCCAAGACCTTCCATGATGCCCGCAAAGCGCATTGTGTCTTCCTGAACGCGCTGTGATGCGCCTTCGATGTGCCGCACTTCCTTCCAGCGGTCCATGTAATAGTTGTTCATCGCCGTGCGCCAGCGGAAGATGTAGTGACTGACCAGAAAGCGCGTAGCGACAAAAACCAAGATTGCCATCAAGGCGATGTAGGCAAAGATCAAGATAAGACTGTAGAGCTGGCCTGCCGTAACAGTACCTTCGCCTTCCAGGGCCGACTGAACGGAATCAAAAAACGGGCGACGCCAGTTGTTAAGAGCAACGGATACCTGAACGGAAAAATAGGTGGAAAACAGAATCACCGCCGAACCAAGGACCGACCAGAGAAACCAGGGATGGGGTGAGAACCGGTACCAGAAGGCTGCGAAAAGACCGACCGCTACCACGTAATAGACGTAAAACCAGAGGAAACTCTGGGTCCAGAAGTAATGGATACCGATAACCGGCGGTGTATCAGGCGGCGGGAACTCAAACCCCAGAACTGTACCGATTTCAGTACCATAGGTGTACCATACCAACGCGCACACCAGCGTCCATATAACGGCGGAAAGGAAAAATATCTTGGGCCGGGGGAAAAAGGATTTAAACAAATTCTATCCCTTTATTTGCTTTTTTGTTTCTTATAGGGCCGCCCACCGCGAAACACTATCGCAATAATACCCAAACGAATACCTATGTCTGAACACGGTGTATTGCATATCACTTTTGTGTTCCCGGTTTGTGTGATCCGGCAAAAACGGCAAGACATGCCGCTGCGACAAGAGCGCCAGCGGCCACGAGGCTTCCCGATGTGTAGTTGCCCGACAGATCGGCAAGATAGCCGGCAATGACGGGGCCGATTATCTGACCGGTACCAAAAGCCGCTGTCATAATGGCAAGAGAACGGCGCGGTGATTGAGGTGCCAGGATACGGCCCACCTGAAGCCCGTAGGCGGTGACGGCCACAAAGGTCGCGCCGAGGAGCAGACCGCCGACAAAGGGTCCGACGGGCGCCGGTATCAGGACGCTGGCTCCAACGCCGAACGCCTCCACGAGGCATCCGGCTGAAAAGGTCGCGACCAGGCCGATGCGCCGGCTGAGCGGCGCCCACAAGAACACCGAGGGCGCGGCAGCAAGACCGGTGACAAGCCACACCCAGCCTTCGACCATCGTCTGCTCACCGCCACCGCGCACGATGGCCACAAGGAATGTCGCGGTGACAATGTATCCAGCGCCGAAGAGGCCGTAGGCCAGTGAGATCGCCGCAAGGCGCCTGTCCCATTTCAGCGGCGGCTCACGTGTCTCACCGGCAGCCCTGACCGGATCGACCCGGACCAGGAGGATTGCAGCCACCGATCCGGTAAGTGCAAGCACCGCCGTGGCATACCAGCCGGTGCGCCAGTCGGCCTCAAAGGCAATCAGGAACATCAAAAGCACTGCCGAAACGGCAATACCAAGCCCGACACCGCTGAAATGAACAGCCGACAATTCCGGTCGTCCCGCCACGTCAACGTGACTGAGGATGATTGTCGTGACAAAGATCATCACAAAGGCGCTGGCGACGCCGGAAGCAAACCGAATGGCCGACATCACAAAAACATCAGAGGCAAACGGCACCGCGGCAAGCAGGATAGTGGTCGCAAAAAGACCGAAAATGAAAACAGCACGCTCGCGGCCCGCGGCCCAGCCATAACCGGCCACAATGGCGCCAAGCAGGTAACCGGTATAGTTCGCCGACGCAATCAGCCCAGCGTCTGCCGGTGTCAGACCGAGCCCCTTCATAAGATCGGGAAGCAATGGCGTATAGGCGAACCGTCCAAAGCTCATGGCTGCCGCCATCGCGATGAGACCGCCTGCTGCAAGCCAGATGATTGAGGGCCGCTTACCCGGTGCGGTCCCGCCAGCCGGCTTGCTTTGATTGCTCGAATGCATGCGCGACCTATGGCACTGAGCTGTTCAAGGCGCAAGACCGGCGCGACACACTGACCAAGCGCCTCGGCTCTTACGAATCTTTACATTGAATGATCACATACGCCGCTCTTGACAGCAGGTATAATTTAACATTATTGTTATTTAACTAATGAGGCAAATAATGAACGTGCAAACCATATTTTCCGCCTTGTCCGACCCGACCCGGTTTGCGATCGTCGAACACCTTCTTGAGAAAGGCGATCAGACAGCCGGCACGCTGGCGGAGCCGTTCGATATTTCCAAACCTGCCATCTCGCGGCATCTGAAGGTGCTTGAAGAGGCAGGCATTATTGAGAGGCGCGTCGATCGGCAATTCCGCTCGTTCCGCGTTCGCCCCCAGAGCCTGCGCAGTGTCGACGACTGGGTCGGACGTTACCGCAGATTCTGGGAAACATCCTTCGATCGCCTGGAAAAGGTGCTGCTAGACAATCAAGACGAAGAGGAAAGCAACGATGACAACCGTGATTGACGATCAGGTCCTGGTAATCGAACGCACAATCGCCGCTCCGCCGGAAAAGGTCTTCGATGCTTGGGTGAACCCGGAGTTGCTGGTGCAATGGTGGGGACCGGAAGGCATGTCCATCCCTCAGCACATGCTGGACGTGCGTGAAGGCGGCGCATGGGAAACGACGATGCGCAATGCCGAGGGCGGCGAGCATTTCGTTTCCGGGGTTTACAAGACCATCGATCGTCCGAACCGTCTCGTTTTCACCTGGGCCTGGCGCCAGCCGGACGGAACACGCGGCGAGGAAACGGAGATATCCGTCACCTTCGAGGCGATTGATGGCGGCACCAAAATGACGCTGGACCAGCGCAGCTTTGCCGACGCCTCTACCCGCGACAACCACGGCATGGGCTGGCAGTCGAGCTTCAACTGCCTGGAAAAGCTTTTTGCGTAGGGAGACCGTCATGCAGGATCACACAATTGTCGACCGCGACGAATGGCTGAAGGCCCGCATTGCCCTTCTCGAGCGCGAAAAGGCATTTACCCGCGAACGGGATGCACTCAGCACAGAACGCCGGAACCTGCCATGGGTGGAAGTGACAAAGCCCTATGACTTTATCACCGGGAACGGACCGAAGGCGCTCTCGGAACTGTTCGGGGACCGTCGCCAATTGGTGATCTACCACTTCATGTACGGCCCGGACTGGCAGGCGGGATGCAAAAGCTGTTCGTTCTGGGCGGACAATTTCGACCGCAACATCATTCATCTGGCCGCTCGCGACGTCACGCTCGTTGCCGTATCGCGCGCACCGCTGGAGACACTCAACGCCTTCAAGCAGCGCATGGGCTGGAGTTTCGACTGGGTCTCGTCGCTCGGAAGCGATTTCAACTATGATTTCGATGTGTCGTTCAGCGAAGATGCCCGGGCGAATGATGCGATCCGCTACAATTATCGCCCGAGCCAGTTTCCGGCCGATGAGGCCCCGGGCATCAGCGTTTTCTACAAGGATGACGACGGGCGGGTGTTTCACACCTATTCGACATACGGGCGCGGGCTGGACATGCTCAATGCCGCCTATCATTACCTTGATCTTGTGCCGAAGGGCCGCAACGAGGAGGAACTGCCCTACCCTATGGACTGGGTGCGGCTGCGGGATGAATACGGCAAGGGCTGATTAGGTCGGTTCCGTGCGTTTGAAATCGGGCCGCGCCAGCGGCCCTTTTTCTTATGCAGCCTGACCTGCCGGAGCCTTGATCGGCAAGGAAACACGGATTGCCGAGCGTTCTTGTGAGCGCGGCAACACGTCAACCGTGCCTCCATGGGCAACCGCGATCTGGCGCACCAGCGGCAGGCCGAGACCATAGCCGTTGACATTCTGCCGGTCCGCGCCGCGGTAGAAGGGCTGGAAGACCTTTTCGCGATCATCCTCGGCGATACCCAACCCATTGTCGCGCACCGTCAAAAACACGAGGTTGTCGTGCGAACCGATCTCGACAGAAACCGGCGGTGCGCCGTGCTTGTGCGCATTTTCCAGAAGGTTGGCGAGCAGGCGGTGCAGCAGGCGTTGATCGCCCCGTATTTCGGGCGCAGACCCGGACAGGTCGCAGTTTTCGTAGCGCGCGCATTCCTCTGCTGCGAGCGCCACCAGGTCGACTGTCTGGGTCAAATTGATATTCGCACCCGCATCAAGACGGCTCATGAGCAGGATCTCGTCGATCAGACTGTCGAGCTCGGCAATATCACGCTGCAGGGCTGCCCGGCGCTTGGGGTCCTGTTCGCCTTTCGACATTTCCAGCCCGAGGCGAATGCGCGAAAGCGGCGTGCGCAGTTCGTGCGAGGCATTGGCCAAAAGCAGCCTGTGTGCATTGACCAGCTTCTCGATCTTTTCCGCCGCCTCATTAAAGCTGGAGGCGAGTTTTGCGACCTCATCGCGGCCGCGAACATCGACACGGGCGCTCAGATCACCCTGGCCGATACGTTCGACACCGCGCTGCAGTTTTTCCAGCCGCCGTGTCAGGCGTCGTACCAGCGGAAAGGCCGCGATGCCTACGCAAAGCGCGACCATGACCAGCAGAGCCAAAAGACTGAGCAAAGGATTGAAATCATCTTCTTCCTGCCGGTCGGCTATCAGAATTCGTCCATCAGGCAGGGTTAAAGTGAGCGTCGGCCCGTGCGGCGAACGCCTCCAGCCGCGGTTCTCCCGGCTACCCTCCGACAGCTCACGCGGCTCCCCGTAGGCGGCAATAAAGCGACCGTCAGCATCAAACAGGCTCACATCGAACTTGAACCCTTTGCCCAACGTCTCAAGGGCCTGGCGTTGCTGCTCTGTCGGCGCATCGGCAGGCGGCAGGCTCATAGCGACCAGTTCGCTGGCAACGTCGAGGAACTTCTGCTCATCCCGATCGCCGTCAAAGACCTTCCACAGGACGGCCGACAGGATCACCATCAGCACCAAACTGGCAATCAGCGTCAGATAGATTTGCAGATAGAGTCGTCGGATCAGCATCGCGCCCTATCCTTTCCGTGCGCCGCCATCAGTCCTGCGAACGAGCGAAAACATAGCCCGCGCCCCTGACGGTGATCAGCCGCCGCGGGTGGTTCTGATCTTCTTCGATTTCGGCCCTGATGCGCGAAACGTGCACATCGATGGACCGGTCGAAGGCGCTCAAATCCTCACCCTTCAGGGCGTTCATGATGTAATCGCGACTAAGCACTCGCCCTGCGCTTTGGGCCATAATATGCAGCAGCTTGAATTGATGCGGGGTCAAGGTGCAGACCTTGCCGTCGACCCGCGCTTCCATGGCTTGCGGATCGATCTCCAGCTTGCCGAACCGCAGGGCGCCATTTTCCTCCTCACCCCGGCCGCGCCGTAAAATTGCCCGCAGACGGGCGAGTAATTCGCGCGGTTCGAAGGGTTTGGGAAGGTAATCGTCGGCTCCCAGTTCGAGACCGACGATCCGGTCCATCGGTTCGCCTTTTGCGGTCAGCATGAGAATGGGCACCTTGTCCTTGGCGCGCAGCGCGCGGCACACTTCAAGCCCGTCCATATCAGGCAGCATTAGGTCGAGGAGGACGGCGTCGAAACCACGCTGACGCTGAAGCTCCAGACCGTCCGCGCCGCAGCCGGCTATGGTGACGTCAAAATCGGACTCGCCGAGATAGTCCCTGACCATCTCGGCAAGCCGGCTGTCGTCTTCGATAAGAAGGATTTGCTGTGTCATGCCTTCTGCTTCTTACGGCCCGCTCAGTGACGCCACCAGCCGCCACGCTTGGAGCGGAAATTCTCCACATGATCGCGCAGTGTCTCACGCTGTTCCGGGGTCAACACCATGGCGACCTCGGTTATGACATTGACCCACTCTTTGCTGATCTCGTCGGCTTCCGCAAGTTTTTCGGCCCGCAGTTCTTCGATTGCCTGCGGATCAACGTCATCGGCTGTCAAAAGCGAGCCAAATTCCCAGCCGGTTCCGCGCATTTCGGTGCGGACCGTTTTCATATTAATGGCGGCGGGTGTGACAAGAGCAACGATCTTGTCCTGCTGTTCCTGGGTTGCGTCGATCTCGATTGCGAGATGCTTGACCGCACGGGTGATTTTTTCCTCGATTTCGGCATTGGTCATATTGGCGAAACGCCCACGGCGATGGCCGCCCCAGGAAATCTCCTGCATGTCGCCACGGTCTGCCGTCATCAATTTGATATGCCCATAGGTCTTGGTCTGGGCGACGGCCTGGACACCGAAAATACCACCGGCTGCAACACCGGCGCCTACGATGACGGCGATCGCGATGCGGTTGGCTTTTTTGGTCCGTTTGTCGTTCGGGGCTTGCTGGTTGTCAGACATGGTTTTGCTCCTTGCTTTGTGGAGACCGACGGTCAGGTGAATGTCGGCTTCTCGTGATATGTGGGTTGCTACGATTTCGGGGGTGTTTCCCGAAGGTAAAGAAACGTAAATCTCGGCGAGCGCGTTACTGGCTTACGCGCAACCGGGCGCGCATGTCGGCGCGGCGATTGTCCTGCAATTTTTTGAATTCTTCCATCTGAACCGGTGAAAGGACGCCTGCGACATCCTTTTCAAATGCCGCCCGGTTCTTCTTTGCATCCGAACGCATGGCCATGAGTTTTCTGACCGGCGGACGCTCACCGGCCTTCAGATCGACGCCGTGGTTTTCAAGCATTGCGCGGGTTTCTTCACCGTAGCGCTGCATAATCGGCAAAAGCGCTTTGCGCTGGTCTTCGGTCAGGTCTAGCTCTTGTGCCATCATTACAATCCTCTCTTGGGAAAAACCTTCACTCCTGTTCAGCCGATCCTGTGCCGGAGCCGCTGTCGAATAGAGAAGAAGAAGGATGAGACAGTATCCGGCGAAGCAGATGAGGCGAATCTGGGTTAGGGACAGTCTGTGGTTCATGATCTTCACTCCCGTGAAAGCGGCCGAGAAAGGGCCGGAACATCCTTGAAATTGTTCACGGGAAGCAGATTAGGCGGCCTGCGTTTCGCCTGTTTTTCTTCTGCGTAAAGTTATGTAAAGCAGCCGGCCGCAACCGATGCTAGCCATGGGCCGCACGCGGCCGTATCAGCCGGCCGCTGCGGCGCTGCTCAAAAATATGCGCGAGCCAGCCCGCGGTCCGTCCGACAGCGAAGATCGCCAGCGCGACGCCCTCCGGTAACCGCAGCAGGCGTTCGAGCATTGCCAGGGCAAAATCGAGACTGGGGTGAACCCCCAGTTCCTCTGCGATGCGCTCAACCCGGCCTTGCCATTCCTGTGAAACCGGCAGGTGGGTCAGAATTTCTACCGCGCGCGGATCGCCATCGGGATAAAGCGGATGCGCGAAGCCTGGCGGCGGTTCTCCTTCCGGCATCAAAACCGATGCAGACCCGGCCCCGCCTTTTTCCACGCGGTCCATCCAGGCGTGGCAGCGCAAAGTCAGCCCGCCATGCCTTGTGCCCGACAGGGTCGCAAGGCCGGCCAGAAGAGACGCCGGAATGCTTGCACCGGCCGAGGCGGCAACACGCGCGGCATAGGCCGAGGCATTGAGTTCATGGTCGGCGCATAGAACCAGTGCTCGCCTGACAATATCGGCAACGCCCTTTTCCTGCGACCAGGCCAAGGCCAGCAGCTCATGGATCGCAACGTTGTTTGGTGTTTCCGCACCGGCCGCCGCCATTGCAGTCTTGCGCATCACAATGCCGGCTCGGGGCCGTCCGTCCCCTGCCCCGCCCGAAATGGTTTCAGACGCCATCATGTGCAGGATACGCTCGAAAGGCTGCTCGGGCAGATATTCAGGATGAGGCTGCGTGTCTGGCTCCGGCCTGCACCGCACGCCGGCAAGGAGAAACAGGACCTCTTCGAGCGTTTGTGTACGGGACAGTTCGATCGCGTCTTGGCCCTTGTAAAAAAACCGGCCATCGGCGATGCGGGTGATCCTCGAGGTCAGAACGGGTTCGCCCCAGTTGATTGTGGATTCAGCCACCGCGCGGCGCGACCGCCCCCGCCCCTTGCGCAACAACAGCGTCTCGATATCGCGCCTGTCATAGAGGCTGCGGCGGGCGTCCGCCGGGTGGGCAATGGTGCGCACAAGCCCCCGGCTGACATAGGCATAGAGCGTGTCGGGCGCGATAGCGAGCCGGTCACAGGCTTGCCGTGCGGTCACCGTGCAATAGTCGCTATCAGACAGATTTTTCATATTGATTATCTTGATCAAGATTGACCCGGTGTCAATTGAGGCCTGTATTTGGCTCCACCCAAATGAAGAGGTTTTTCATGACCCTGCCCTTGCTCAAAGAAATCCGCGCCGCGTTTCCTCAAACGGATTTGCAGGACATCACAACCAGCGCAGAAGGCGAGCTTCCGTCCTGCTTCGCCGTCAGCGATCTGTCCGTTGCCACAGTCGGAATGGCCGGTCTGAAACTGGCGCAGTTCGCGGCGGGCGATACTGCAGCGCCGGCGGTTACCGTCGACCGCCGCCTCGCCTCTTTCTGGTTCGATATGACCCTGAGACCGCAGGGCTGGACCATACCCTCACCGTGGGACCCGATTGCCGGCGACTACAGGGCAAAGGACGGTTGGATCCGTCTGCACACGAACGCGCCGCATCACCGGAATGCGGCTCTGCACATCCTCGGCACAGGCAGTGACCGCGAAGCTGTCGGACGGGCTGTCCAAAGCTGGACCGCCGGCGATCTTGAAGCGGCAGTCATTGAAGCCGGTGGATGCGCTGCCGAAATGCGAAGCCTTGAAGACTGGGGCGCGCATCCGCAGGGCAAGGCGATCGCAGACGAGCCTCTGATTATCTGGCAAAGCCGAAATGGTGAAAGAACAAACCGGCAGCCCATTCCTGCAGCGCGACCGCTTGACGGGTTACGTATCCTTGATCTGACACGCGTCCTTGCTGGGCCGGTCGCAAGCCGCTTCCTTGCCGCCTATGGTGCGGACGTGCTTCGGATCGATCCGCCAGAGTGGGATGAGCCCGGTGTTGTGCCCGAAGTCACCCTCGGCAAGCGGTGCGCGGAGCTCGATCTGAAATCGCGCGCGTGCCGGATGGTTTTTGAGGGGCTGCTCGGCGAGGCAGACGTGCTGCTGCACGGATACAGGCCCGGCGCACTCCCAAATCTCGGATATGACTCACGGACGCTAACGCGGATCAATCCGGCGCTTATCGATGTGAGCCTCAGCGCCTATGGATGGTCCGGCCCCTGGTCGGCGCGGCGCGGCTTTGACAGTCTTGTGCAAATGAGCTGCGGCATTGCCCATCATGGAATGACTGTCAGTGGCGCCGACAGGCCGATACCGCTCCCGGTCCAGGCGCTCGATCATGCGACCGGCTATCTTCTGGCCGCCGCGGTGCTTCAGGCGCTCGACACACGGGCGAGATCAGGAGAGATCTGTTCAGCCCGGCTGTCACTGGCGCGCGTTGCGCATCTGCTGAGCCGGACAAGGAGACCGGCCATCAGCGGCTCGATTGAACCCGAAACGCGCGATGATATCGATCCGCGAACCGAGGCCACACATTGGGGCGACGCGAAACGCATACGCTTCCCGCTCACCATAGAAGGCATCGATCATGACTGGGAGTATCCGGCCGGGGCGTTGCGATCGACAAAGCCTGGTTGGCGTTGAGCCAGCCTTAGTCTGCCACGGCGGTGTATAGTGGTGAGCCATCCCAGATCAACTTCCAGCGAGCGCCGGGGCGCACATTCTGCACAAGATGAGGATGAAAAGCGACGAGACAGGTTCCGCCCGCCCGCCTGACGGACGGATAGATAATGCCGCGCGAGCCGGTCTTGCGTAAACCTTCGGCAAATGCCTGCCCCTCGGGATAGGCGGTTTCCGGCTCTTCGCCAAGGCAGGCAGGCGTGCCGCCCGATCCGCGCAGGTCATGAAAGTCGCCGACAAAGCCGGCAAGCAGGCTCTGATAGACCGTTTCTTCCTCAAAGACATTGATGGCGATAAGTTCACGGGTCTTGTGAAAAGCGACCTCTTCAATCGCTGTCAGATCCTCGAAGGCGCAATACCAGGCTCCACGGCTCGCATCGTTGAAACGGTTGCCGCTGCTTCTTGTATAGGCAAAGGCCGCATTGATGTAGGACTGGCCCCAGACATTGAACGCCAGTTCGCGCGGGTCGAGCCCCGGCAGGCCGGTGCTCTGTGCGCGCAGCCTGCGATTGGTCAATCCCTCGATCTCGGCAAGGATCGCCAGTTCCTCGTCGTCATCGACCAGAGGGGCGAGCACCGGCGGCTTGTAGTAGGCTGTGGGAACAAGGCGGACGGTCGCCTGCTGGCAGATCGTCGTCAGCGGCGGCGTCACGCGCCGCCCCGCAGGGCGTCCACATAGTTGCGTGTTTCCATGATGGCCGGAAGTCCGCCATCGATCATTGCCTCGACCGGCGCCTGACCGGCAAAGAGCGGACCGGTGTTGCGCAACCCGATCCAGCGGTCCGCCAGCGTATCGCCGAAATAGAGATGAAGGGCCTTGTAAAGACCGCTGATCGCACTGACGCGCAGAAGTTGGTCGCGGTTGAGCTTTCCGGTCCACTCCCCCGTCTTCATCCGTGCCCAGGTGCGCGGACTGACGGCGATCAATTCGGCGGCTCTTTTGTTGTTAAGCTTCCAAGCTCCGGCGATGCGGCTATAGGCCTTGGCCGCAACACTCGCGACCCGGTCGTCATCATAGGCCGACAGGCCCGCTCCGGGACCTGCAAATTCCTGCTGTACGGGTTGAAGTGCCATCATCCATTCCTTGCCATATGGCTTAATATACATTGCCTAATGGCAAATTTCAAGTGTAAGGCGTATGCCTTGCAACCAACGGAAGCCGGTTTTGCGTATGCAACAAATCGTGCGTGTCAGGATTGTGACCGGCATTGCGTCATCGGATGCCGGGCCTTTCATTTCATCTCAAAAGACCATGAATTTTCTTTCATTTTCATACAGTTATTGTGTCATCCACAATCAGGACACAACATCGTTCACAAAATGAATCAATGGGTGTTTTGAATGCCCGTCAAAACGACCGCGGCGTCTGGCGGCCCTATTCGCTCAAACTGATTGCCCCGTCGGCATCAATTTGTGCGGGCTGTCCTGAGATGAATCGCCCGTAATTTTCATCGGAAACGACCAGCACCGGCATGCAATGACCGTAAAGTTCACAGGCAACGATAGCGCCGACTGCAATATTCACATCACGGCGGTATAGAATGATCGCGCCGGGGCCGGTGTTGAGGCGGATGCTTTCAGCAACGCCCGCCGGCGTTCCGGCCGAGCCCCTGCTTGCGGGCATGACGACGATCTTTCCGGTTACGGACACTCCGGCCTCCGGGTGATGTTTGTCGAGTATCTTGCCGGTGACGGGATCGAAGCCGCCCCAAAAGCTCAACGGCTCGCTCAGGACAAGCACTTCGCCCTGCGCCTTGCCCGCATGGAGCACGCGCGCCTCGATCCTGCGTGTTGTTATGTCCGCCTCGCCCATTACCCGTCCCAAAACATGTCGGCCACCGATTGCCCCGCCCGTACAACCTGCCCCGCTACGGCGGAGCGGACGCAGTCCGCCAGACTGCCAAACGCCACCTCAACGGGAAGCATGCCGGGCGCATAATAGGCCCATTTGGCCGAATTGGTCATAACACGACCCTGACAGGCCTTCACGGCAGGCGAAAAATAGGTGCAGGTATCCACCAGAATTTCCACCCCGGCCGCGGCAAGCGGTTCCAAAAACCCCTTCTTTGAAGCGGCCTCCTCAACAAAACGGCTCGTGGACACATAGAACGTCACATCCGGGTGAACACGGTGCCCATCGATCAGTTTCGCCAACCGCTCGAATTCCGTGATCGAAAAGTGCGGGGTACCGACGGCCACCATGTTCAAGGGTCCATTGCCGGCGCTTGACAGCGACTGCCGCGCCTCGCGCACCATATCCGTCGTCACGGATATGATCTCTTCCGGCTTTCCTCCGTCAAACGCCAGATCGAAATCGGCGGCTTCCGGCGTGACACCCACAGCATGAAACATGCTCACTCCGCCCGAGGCCGCACCGGCGGCGCTGATCGCCTTGAGACTGTCCCCGGTCGTTTCGGGCGGCAGTCCCAAAATCACCGGAACGCGGGATCCGGCGCGCATTCCGAGCAGATATCCGAGCACATGGCAGAACATCTCTGTGCGGCGCAGCTCGTCCGGCAAGGCCGAGATATCGAAAGCAACCTGACCGCGCCTGCCCTCGTTCGTGTGCAGACCCGCAAATGGCACCCGGCCCACATAGGCGGCGCAGACATCGAGAAAATCGCCATATTTATTTGTGCGCGCGCCGACGACAGAGTTGTAATAGGCCACCGCGTTGGATTCAGAACCTATGATCTGATCACCAAGGCCGGGTCCGCCGGGTATCTGGTAGGGTGCACAAGTCCAAACCGGTCTGCAACCAAGATCGCGGTAGAGTTCGGCAACGCGGCTTGCCTCATCGTTGAAACGCGGATCGGCGTGTGCGCGACTGTCGGTTTTTCGAAGGCTGACGGGGATCGTGTTGGTCCAGACAGGGATCTGGAAACAGGCCCCGGCTTCGGCGAAACGGCGCACAAAATCCAGATGCGCGGTCCCGTAATAGTGGCATGCGTCCACATGGGCAAAGGCTGCATCGATGAGATGAGGTGCACCGAGGATTTCGGCAGCCTTGACGACAACCTGCATGGCAAAGCGTCCGATCTCACCGTTTTCACCGGCAAGAAACGCCCTGTCACTGTCGTCAAGACTCAAGCCCATCGGCTCCCTCCGGTCTTCACCGAAGCACAGACTAGCGAAAAGCCGGAAAATTCCAAATGGCACAAAGACGGGTCCGGTCAGACAGTGACGACTTTACGGCACCTATTGGTCATCAGCGTCGTAACGCCGGAGAGCATGGTCTTCAGATAATCAAGGTTCTGGAAGCGGCCATTGACCGAAATCCGCGGCAGAGCATGCATGTGGCTCACATGCTGATCATGAATCACGCCGTGCCGGGTTGTCAGCGCGGAAAGGAAGCCGGCTTCCTTGGCAAGCTTCGCTTCGCGCTTGCCGGCGGCACTCCTGAAGCCATAGGGGTAGGCCAGATGCCGGGGCCGTTCGCCCAATATTTCTTCCAGCAGGTCCGCCGATTGGGTCATTTCCCAGCGAGCCTCGTCCTCGGAAAGACGCTTCAGATTGTAGTGGTGAACGGTGTGGGCTCCGATCGTGCACAGCGGATTGGCTGCGATGGTGCGGATGTCATCCCAATCCATCAGCAGATCGCGGCGAAAGCGCTCATAGTCGAAACCGGCGCTCTCTGCGAGGCTGCGCACGGCAGCAACCTGATCCTGTTCGGCGATTTCCTCAGACAACAGCGTGCAGATCTCGGTAAATGCCTGCACCCTGGCGTCGTCAGACGAACAGTCGAAAGAGACGACCCCGTCCGGCGTTGTCATCTCCAACTTGTGGCCGGTGCACGCGGCGACCGAGGCCTCGACCAACTCCCACCAGGGCTCTACGGCGCCGCCGGTCAGACCAGGTGCAATGTAGATGACGAATGGTGTCTGGTGTTTTTCGAAGACCGGAAGCGCCTCCAGCAGGTTGTCCTTAAATCCGTCATCCAGCGTGATAACGGCAAATCGATCGCTGTCGGCTTCATAGTTCATCCGCTCGATGCCTTCATCGATGGAGACGAATTCGAAGCCGTCCGCCTTCATGTCGGCGATCAACCGGTCGAGGAATTCCGGATCGACGGCGAGATTGTCGTTAAAACCGAATTTTGTGCCGGGTTCGCTTGTCACCCTATGGAGCATCAAAATGGCTCCACGTCCGCCGAGGAAGGGTTTGAAGAGCTGCGGCAGGCGACTGAGGCTGAGGCCTTTGAAGACCAGCTTTCTCAATTTTTCCTTGCCGTCGATCATTGCTCGCTCCCAGGCATGGTTTGAACCATCAACGGCGGCTTGTGCAGATAATCGGCGACGCGCCGCTTGGCGGCGATATCGCGCCAGACCTGCTCGACCTGATCGGCAGACAGGCCGACCGCTGCCGCGACCTCTTCCTTTGCAACGCCGTTGTTCAGACCGAAGAGGCACAGGTCCATCTTGGCGTAAGGCAATGCGAAATAGAACTCTTCCTGCGATTGCGGAAGCGACCAGGTGTCCGTCGTTGGCGGGCGCTCGCGGATTGTCTCCGGGATCGCGAGATATTCGGCAAGCTGATAGACCTGACTTTTATAAAGATGGGCGATCGGCTTGAAATCCGCCGCGCCATCGCCGTTCTTGACAAAAAAGCCCTGATCAAGCTCCAAGAGGTTCGGCGTTCCGGCGACCGCATAATTCAGCCGGTCGGCATGGTAATATTCAAGCTGCTTGCGGGTCCGTTGCTTCATATTCGCGGCGGCGACCACGCCCTGATAGACATCTAGGGGCATACGCAGCTTCTGCTGCTCACCGTCCGGCGACTGGACCACCAATGAGGACAGGTTGATGCCTTTGCTTTCCAGGGCATTCGCCAGCACGATCTTGCAACCCCAGCCGGGACCGAATTCGGGCACGAGACGACGGATGAACTCATCGCGGCGGCGATAACAGCCGGCGGCCGTCAGGCTCGGTTCGATGTCCTCAACGACACTCTCAATGCCGAGTTCTTCGGCAACGAGGCGGCCAAGCGTCAGGCTTTCGTCGTCGGAATCCTTTTCCGGCATCAGAATGGCGACAACCTTTTTGGAGCCGAGCGCTCTGACGCAAAGGGCGGCCGTCACCGAACTGTCGATCCCTCCCGAAAGGCCGACAACGGCGCCGCGCCGGCGTAACCGGCGCAGAACCTGCTCACGAATGGCTTCCGCAATGCGGTCGGTTTCGGCGGCCGCGTCCAGTTCGAGGCTCGCCGCGGAGAGTTCAGCGCCCGCACATTGCTCACCGCTCTCCACTTTCAGCGTTTCCATGCTGGACGTCCCCATTTCTATTCCCCTGCCTCGAGCGTTTGCTGAAGAAGCCGGCGGCTGATCTTGCCCGACTCCGTCTTCGGCAACGCGTCCCTGAACTCAACCTGCTTAGGCACCATGAAGTCCTCCAGATGCCGCGAACAGTGGCGAATGACATCCTTTTCGGACGGGTTGGCTCCAGGCGCGGCCACCACAATCGCCTTCAGCGCACTTCCAAGCACCGTATCGGACACGCCAAGCACCGCCGCTTCGCTGATTTCTGTCATGGCGTAGAGAACGTTTTCCACTTCCTTGGGACTGACCTTCTCGCCACGCGTCTTGATGATGTCGTCCTTGCGGGAGACGAAATAGAGAAAACCGTCCTCGTCCGCATGAAAGAGGTCACCGGTATGCAGCACCTTTTCCCACTCAAAGCGTCCGGGGCGCAGAGCCTTGGCCGTGGCTTCCGGATCCTGCCAGTAGCCCTTCATGACATGCGGGCCGCGAATGACCAGTTCACCCACCTTTCCGGCGGGAAGCATCGCACCGTCATCATCGACGATAAAAGCCTCGGTTCCGGGAATGGCAATGCCGACCGAGCCGGTCCGCTGGTCGAGTTCCTCGGGCGGCAGCCAGGTGCATCGCTTGCATTCGGTCAGGCCGTACATGGAATAGATCCGCACATCGGGAAATAGCGTGCGAAGCTGTTCAATCACGGCTGGCGCGAGCGCGGCACCCGTGCTTGAGATGTAGCGCAGATGCGGGAACATGCCCGGCTTCAGGCTTTTCATCCGCAGGATCAGCGCTGCCATGGTCGGCACGATCGGAAAACCGGTCACCTTTTCCTCGTTCAACCGGTTGAGGATTACCTGCGGGAAGGCGAATGATTTTTCCAGTATCAGCGTCGCACCGGTCCTGAAGGCCATCAGCAATTGATAGAGACCGTAATCAAACGAGATCGGCAAGACATTGAGGATAATGTCGTCGCTGGTGTTTTCCAGATAGGTCGTGATCGCGCGGGCAGCCGCATCGACGTTTTGATGGGTCATCATCACACCCTTCGGAAAGCCGGTCGATCCGGATGTGTAGACCAGCATTGCGAGATCGGTTTCGATGCCTGCAAAGGGCAGTTCGATGCCAGAGTCGTCCGCCAGGATGTCTTCAAAACCGAAATAGCCTTCCGGAGAGGCCTCCTCAAAGCCGGCGGCGATCCTGACGGCCAGTGCAGGGGCCTGATTGGCCGCCTCGTCCACAACGCGGATGAGCCGGCCTTGCGTGATGATGGCCGTCGCGCCGGAATTGTTCAGGATATAGGCCAGCTTGTCGGCCTTGGTGGACGGGTTGATCGGCGAGAGAACCGCACCTGCCTTCAACACGGCAAAGACCGAGACAACAGCTTCCCAGCAATTGTCCATGAAAACGAGGACGCGGTCGTGCCGCTCCACCCCGGCATGCAGCATTTCCGCGGCAAGCCGGTCCGAGGCACGATCGATCTCGCCATAGGTCAGCCGCACGGGTCCGGCTACAAGAGCCTCTTTTTGCCCGTAGCGCTCGGCACTCGATCTTAGATATTGCTCAACACGCATCATCGCGTTTTCATTCCGTTTTGCGGATTATGTTATCCGCCGTTTTTCGCCAGTTTGGCGTTTGCATATCGGGAAATTTTGGAGATGGAATCAAAATTGTCCGGTACGATTTCATCATCCTGGATATCAATGCCGATATCCGTTTCCAGAAAAGCGACCAGTTCCAGAACTCCGGTGGAGTCCATAAGGCCGTTTTCCAGTAATGAATCTGTATCCGATACGCTGTCCATATCTTCCCGAAACAGGAAGTTATCTACGACAAATTCGCGAATTGCGGATGTGACATCGCTTTGCATGGTTAATGCTCCTGTTGCTGTGCAACGGCATGAGGCAGGCCGTGTTTGACCTCCGATTGACCGCCGTCGACAAACTCTTTGTGCCAAAGCTGTGTTGAGACGATGCCCACCAGGGCCATGTTGTCGCGCGTGCCGACACTTGGACGCTTGCGGCATTTGGCAAGCAACTTGCCAACCGCGCCGGCATCGAAATAACCGTTTTTCTCAATCGCCTCCGGACCCAATTGCTCGTCCACATAGGCCGGCGCACACGGGCCGGCGAAGGACTGGCTTTCCGGTGCCCGATAGGGCTGTTTCGGCCGGTCCGCGATGGATTTTGGCAGAAGGTCCTGCACCGCCTCGCGCAGTATATGTTTCTCACGCAGTGCACGGATCTTCATCTTCGGCGGAATGTTGGCCGCAAATTCGACCAGCCGGTGATCGAGGAACGGATAGCGCCCCTCGACCGAATGCGCCATCGACATCCGGTCTCCCTGCGATGACAGGATGTAGCCCGGCAGCAGGTAGGACGATTCAAGATATTGTGCCTGGGAAAGCGGATGCCAGCGCGTAAAGTCGGCAGGCAGGCTGTCGCGCAGTGCCGCCAGCGCATCATAATCGCCTATCCGCTCCCGGATATCGCGTGACAAAAAGAGCTTGGTTCCGGCCGTCGTGCGAAAGCGCGGAAGGTGCGAATAGAGCGGATCGTCAAGGCTCGCCCCTCCAGCGCTGAAAAAGGCCGCCAGCGAGGATTGCGACTGGTTCTGCAATTTCGGCAGGTAGGGGTAAAGCCGGCGGTAAAGCAGCGTACGGAAACGCGAGTCCGGCTGCGCGGCGCAGAAACGGCGCAGCTTGGCCTCCTTGAATATGTCATAACCGGCAAAGACTTCGTCAGCCCCCTCGCCGGTCAGCACCACCTTGAAACCTGCCCGGTTGACCAGCCCCGATAGGGCAAAGAGCGGCGCGGGCCCGGTGCGCAGCAACGGGGTTTCGGTATGGGCGATAACGGCAGGAAAATCCCGGCCGATATCGGCAAGGCTGCTTGTCAGCTCTTCGTGTTGCGTTCCAAGCGCGCGCACCATTTCCTGTTGCTCGTCACGCTCGTCGAACTCATCGCTTTCGAAGGTGACGGAAAAGGTACGCAGCGTGTCGGGCGTGATCTGCTTGACCGCTGCCGTGATGATCGAGGAATCGAGACCGCCGCTCAGGTATGCGCCGACCGGCACATCGGAGCGCAGGCGGATTTTCGACGCATCAAAGAGCAGCGCCCGCAACTCCTCGGCCATATCGGCCTCGGTGCGGCCATTGAACGGCCCGTCGCCCTCGGCATCCGGGAAATTGAGCTGCCAATACGGTCTGACCAACTGCCCGGAAGGTGTTGCGGTCAACACATGGCCGGGCGGCAGTTCCAACACATTCTTGAAGGCCGTGCGTGGCGAAAGCGGAAACCACAGTGTGAAAATCTCATCGAGGGCATAGGGATCAAGCTCGGCCTGAATACCGGGCACCGTCAGCAGCGATTTGACCTCGGAGGCAAAGAAGAGACAGCCATTGTGTTCGGTGTAAAAAAGCGGTCGCACACCCATCCGGTCACGGGCGAGCATGAGACGATTGCGACGGCTATCCCAGATCGCAAAGCTGAAATCGCCGTTCAGGTCTTCAACGCAGTCAAGCCCCTTTTCGTCATAAAGGTGCAGGATGACTTCCGTATCCGATTTGGTGCGGAAGCGGCGGCCACGCTCTTCAAGCTCCTGCCGCAATTCAATATGATTGAATATCTCGCCGTTGAAGATCAGCCAGACCGTGCCGTCCGGGTTTGACATGGGCTGGCTGCCGCCGGAAATATCGATGATACTCAGCCGCGCATGGGCGAACCCGAAACCGGGCCTTGCAACAACCGCACATTCGTCCGGGCCGCGGTGCGCGACCGCCGAAATCATGTCATTGAGCAGCGCCTCGGTGGGTACAGGCGCATCCGGGGTACCGAAATACCCGGCTATGCCACACATATACGCCTCCAAACTCTGCACAACGCAATACAACCCGCCGATCGAACAAACGAACGGCACGACGGCAAAACCAGTAAAAAATAATGGCACAAAAAGGTTGCCAATCTGTTCATCCGGATCGCAGCATTTATGTGAAGCGGTTACCGATCAGGCGAATCCAGGATTCAGCGGCAAGGCCGGTAATCAGCGCATCGCCCGCATTGACGGTGTCCAACAGCTCAGATCGCCTGGTATGGACAACCATCGATGCATTACAGACAAAAAACGCCTTACGCCGCATCAATGGGGCAATCGTTTCTGGCTGAACCCGCCCCCGGATGGCGGCAGCGCCGCCCGCACGCGCGTCTTCCAGCAGGCTTTCGACAACAGCCGCATGGGCTTTCGGATGGGCCAGCACCTGAAGGACCCATGCGATACCGCCTGAACGCAGGTAATAGACGTAACAACCAAGCACCTTACCGCTCGGCGAGAGCACAATATGGCTCCGCATGTCTCCATAGCGCGACTTCTCCTGCGCCTGCGAGAGCATCCATGCGAGCGCCTCATCATCCCATTCGGGACGCAATGCATAATTCTGCGCCAGTTCCTTGATCAAGCTGGCAAGCTCGCCGCGGCCGGCTTGCGCCCTCTTGCTGCGCAGAGGCTTTACATCCCCGGCTTCCGACGACCTGCCGGTCAAATGCTTTACCGACAGATCGGCGACCGCCGCGACCGGCCCCAGCAGGCGCGCGGCGGCGATCCGGTCCGAAGCCATGGCCGTCGCAAAAGCGGCAGGCCGGAAAACCCGAACCCATTGAAGGCTGTACTGGGCGACCGCGCTGTCTCCCATGCGCTCCCACATGCCCATGGACACATCGTTGGCGGTCTCGCTGATCGTAATATCCTGCGGACCGGAGCGGACCGAACGCAGAAGCCGCGCGCCCGCAAGCGGGTTTTGCGCAGGATTTTCGACCATCAGGGAGCCGGCAATGGCGGCACGCAGCGGTTCACCGCGAAAGGTCATCGGTGACGGCAAAACGCCGATAAAGCCGCCGATTGTGCCGGCTGCATCGATATAGACCCGCGACGGCAGTTCCGGATCAAAACGCGGATGATCCAGAAACGTTTCCTGAAGACACCGCTCCAGCGTGGCAGGCGCAGGCTTCTTCGAACCCAGCATGATCTTCTGGAACATGGCCGCGACGGCCGGAATATCGGCTGGGTCAAACGGGCGGACACCCGCATCCGGCCCGGGTTGTCCTTCGGGCGTGCTCATAGCGGTCAATCCATCCCCTCAAAGCGGCGCTGCAATCCGGCGCCAAGACCAGGCTACATAATGCCGCACCGGCCTTAAATTGGTGTTAAACGCCGATCAGGCGCGCCGAGGAGCGGTTCACAGAATGAACGGGCGCGCTACCTGAAGCGGTGGCTAGGGACACCCCGAACCCCGGGCTGTAAAGCAAACAAGCCCCCTTCCTGAGGGTTTTCAGCAAGGTGCTCCGCCTCCATCGTAAAGCGTGCCGATGTCACGTAAAGTGTATCCAGATTGTCGCCGCCGAATGTACAGCTTGTCGGCCATGAACAGGGCAGATCAACAACCCTGTCTATGTTTCCGTCAGGATCGAATCTGAGCAGGCAGGCGCCACCGACAACCCTGCAATTCCAGATAAAGCCTTCCGCGTCCATGCACGATCCGTCCGGCAAGCCACGCTCAAAGCCTGCAAGAATCGTCTTCCGGTGGGACAACAGTCCGGTGCGGTCTATCCGGTAGCTATAGATCTCATTGGCAATCGTGTCAGCAGTCACGAGCCTGTTGTCCGCGGTCCAGATCAGCGTGTTGGTTATGCCCATCCGGTCGTTGCTCAAGGCGACCACCTGCCCGTCCGATGTGCAACGATAGAGACGCCCGGTATCGGCCGTCAGGTCCATCGGCGCGCCGTCGGGGGCAATGTTGTTTTGCATCGTGCCGACCCAGAACGCGCCGTCCGGACCGACAACACCCTCGTTCAAGCGGTTTCCCGGCATATCGGGTTCGATCTGCACCAACGGCTCGAACCGGTCGTCATGGTCCCACAGGCAGATGGATTTGGTCAGACCGACGACGGCGCCGCCATCCGCTCGCAAACCGATCGAGGTGACAAAATCCGGTGCTTGCCAGTCCTGTGTCTTGCCGGTTTCCGGATCGAGCGCATGGATTGTCTTGCCAACGATATCCACCCAAAGCAGCCGGCCGTCGCGATCGTCCCAGACGATGCTCTCGCCGACGATGTCCTGCGCCGGCACTACCAGTTCCACAACCACCGCCCTCTCCTTTCGCATCGATTTGACTCTGCGTAAAATTTATCCTAGCAATCATTTTATGTAAACCTGTCATACAGGTTTTGTCTTTTATGCTGATAACTACGGATCATAATGTCGACAAACCTTAAGAGAGAAGACACGTCCAACCCCAGCCTGGTCAGTGAAACGATCGGTGAGATCACCCGGCATATCCGCGCCCATGAGCTGGGACCCGGCGATAAACTCCCCAGTGAATCGACACTTGTACGGGAACTCAGCGTCTCACGGACAGTGGTGCGTGAAGCCTTCCGCTCGCTGGCCGCCATGCGGCTGATCAATCTTTCCGCCGGCAAGCGGGCGACCGTTGCCCATCTCGATCACGGCGCGATGTCGCTGATGATTGAGCATGGTGTCCTCACCGAGCAGATCAGCGTTCAGCAGATTTACGACGTGCGCCGGACGATCGAAATGCGCACGGTGACACTTGCGGCCCTGCGCCGGACGGACGCCGAGGCAAAGACGATCATCGGGCATGCACGGCAAATGGCAGAGTACAGCGATGATGCCGAACAGGTCATGGACCACGACCTTGCCTTCCATCTGGCCATCGCCAAAGCCTCACGCAATCCCATCTTCGCGATGATCGTCGGCGCGTTCCAGGGTGTTTCCCGGCAAAGCTGGCCCGTTGGCTGGCGCAACCGGACCGGCAAGGGTCAGCGTGAACGGATGATCCAGGTCCACAACGATATTGCCGATTCGATTGCTGCCGGCGATCCCGTGCGGGCGAGCGAACTCATGAGCGCGCATTTCGAAGACAGCGTCAAGGTTCTCCTTGACGCGGGATTGAATTGAGGCGGGACATGAAGATCACGCGCCTTGAAACAATCCGCATCGCTGAACGGCCCAACCTCCTTTGGATCGAGGTTCACACGGATGAGGGGCTGACCGGCCTCGGTGAGACCTTCTTCGGCGCCCAGGCGGTCGAGGCCTATATCCACGAAACGGTGGCGCCTATTGTAATCGGACGCGACCCAATGGAAATCGATCGCCTTTCGGCCGATCTCGTCGGCTATCTCGGTTATCGTTCGACCGGAGTGGAGGCGCGCGGCAATTCAGCCTTTGACATCGCGCTGTGGGATATTTTCGGCAAGTCGGCCGGACAGCCGATCGCGCAAATGCTCGGCGGTTTCACGCGGCGCGACATCCGCACCTACAACACATGCGCCGGAACCGATTATATCAAGTCCACCGGCGGCCAGAACACCAGCAACTACGCGCTTGAGGCAGACCCTGCGGGTCAATATGACGACCTTAACGCCTTCATGAACTCGGCGGACGAACTCGCCCAGTCGTTGCTCGATGAAGATATCACCGCCATGAAAATCTGGCCCTTCGATCTGGCGGCGGAAAAGACGCAAGGGCAGTACATTTCTTCGGCGGACCTGAAAGCCGGTCTTGAACCATTTGAGAAAATCCGCAAGGCCGTCGGCGACCGCATGGATATCATGGTCGAGTTCCATCTGATGTGGCAGTTGCTTCCGGCCATCGAGATTGCCCGTGCGCTGGAGCCCTTCGGCACATTCTGGCACGAAGACCCGATCAAGATGGACAGCCTGTCCAGCCTGAAGCGCTATGAGGCCGCCTCGCCCGCGCCCATCGCCGCATCCGAAACACTCGGCTCACGCTGGGCATTCCGCGATCTCATCGAAACCGGAGCGGCCGGTATTTTCAACCTCGACATAAGCTGGTGCGGCGGCCTGTCCGAGGCGCGAAAAATCGCTTCCATGGCGGAAACCTGGCATCTGCCGATCGCACCCCATGACTGCACCGGCCCGGTGGTGCTGTGCGCCTCAACGCATCTGTCGCTGAACGCGCCCAACGCCGTCGTGCAAGAGAGTGTGCGGGCATTTCACCGCACCTGGTACCGCGATCTCGTTACGGCCCTGCCACCCATCGAAAAAGGCAGGATTACTGTTCCGCCGGGGCCGGGTCTCGGTATGGAACTCAACCCCGACCTCGACCGCATCTTTACAACGAGCAGACGCAGTTCAGATGCGCAAAGCATCTGACAAACAAAATTCAAAAGGAGGAAACCCAAATGACCAAACTGACCAAATATGCCGCGGTTGCGGCCCTGCTGCTGAGCACGGCCGCACCTGTTCATGCCGACGGGCTGAACATTGTCTTTACCCATCACTCATCCGCCTCGAATACCTTCTGGCAGGCCGTCAAGAAAGGTTTTGACGATGCCTGCGAGAAGATCGACGCCAACTGCCAGATGATCTTCACGCAGACCGAAGGCTCGATTGAGCAGCAGGTTGCGAATATGCAAGCTGCCCTTGCCGCCAATCCCGACGCGCTGTTGACATCCATCGTCGATGACCGTGCGCTGGATGGTGTCATCCAGAAGGCCGTCGATGATGGCGTTACCGTTATCGGCGTCAATGTCGACGACAGCGAAGGCGCAGCAGGCAATGCCCGCGCAGCCTTTGTCGGTCAGGGCTTCCGGCCGGCCGGTTACTCGCTCGGCAAAGCCATGTCGGAACACTTCCCTGCGGAAGGACCGATCAAGGTTCTGGTCGGCATCTCGGCTCCCGGCCAAAACTGGTCCGAAGCGCGCGGTGGCGGCGTGATGGACTTTCTTGAGGACTACAAGAAAGCCAATCCGAACCGGGAGATTTCCTGGGAGCGTATCGATAGCGGCACCGACCTTGCCGTGACGGCAGACCGCGTTGGCGCCTATCTGAATGCCAATCCGGATACGACGGCCTATTTCGACACCGGCTTCTGGCATGCGGCTGTTGCGCGTGTCCTCAAGGATCGGGGCGTCAAGCCCGGCGAAGTCCTGCTCGGTGGCTTTGACCTCGTTCCGGAAGTCGTCCAGCAGATGCAGGCGGGCTACGTCCAGGTACAGGTCGACCAGCAGCCATACATGCAGGGCTTCATGCCCGTTATGGCCGTCTACCTCGCCGACAAAGTTGGTCTGACGCCGGCTGATATCGATACCGGCCAGGGCATTGTGCGGCCCGAGCAGGCCGACAGCATCATGGAACTTTCGGCAAAAGGTCTAAGGTAGCGGTGGCTTTAAACCTTACGAAAATCGGGGGCGACGTCAGCCGCCCCCTTTTTCCATCGGGAGGAAAACCGAGTTGAAACGTCTGCTCAAAATATCCCTGGAGAAACCTGAGCTTGCGGCACTCGTTCTGCTCGTCGTTCTCATCATTCTATTTCAGATCCGCTCGGATGGCGTCTTTTTGAGCGCCAACAATCTGCGTGGCATCTTTGGCATCCTGCCGGAAATCGGCCTGATGGTTATCGGCGTGACGATCCTGATGATCTGCGGCGAATTCGATCTCTCCGTCGGCTCGGTCTTTGCCTTGATGCCCATGGTGATGGCGGTGTTGCTGGTCGACGGCACGCCTTTCATCCTGGCGTTTTTAGCCGGAATGCTTGCGTGCGCGGCAATCGGCTTCGTCAACGGTTACCTGACCATCCGCTTTAACATTCCAAGCTTTATCACGACGCTCGGCATGCTATTTATCGCCCGCTCGCTGACCATCGTGATTTCCGGCGGCTTCCCGCCACTGCTTCCCAACGATCTGCCGAACTGGCTCTTTACCGTGTTTGTCGGCCCCGGCGACCTTTTCCGCATGTCCTTCCTCTGGTTCGTGGGTATCGCAATTCTGGCGTCGCTCACAATGAGCCGGACGAATTTCGGCAACTGGGTGCGCGCGACGGGCGGCTTTCTGCCGGCCGCAAAATCGATGGGCATACCCACCGCGCGCGTCAAAATCGCCTGTTTCATGCTGTGTTCGATGCTGGCGGGCTTTGCCGGCATGATCCAGGTGCTGCGCCTCGGCTCGCCGCTGCCGTCCATCGGCGAAGGCTGGGAACTGCAGGCCGTCGCCGCAGCCGTCATCGGCGGAACCGCCCTCACAGGCGGCATCGGGGCCGTAGCCGGCGGTGTAATCGGCGCGGTTTTGATCCGGGTGATCGACAACGGCCTGGTCCTCAGCCAGGTGGATGCCAACTGGTTCAAATTCGCCATCGGCTTCCTGACGATCTTTGCCGTCGTCGTGAACTCCTGGCTGCGCAAGCGCGCCAAGTCGATCAAGGTGGAGGCGTGAATATGGCCACTCCCGTCATTTCGGTCCGCGATCTCCATAAATGGTACTCAGGCGTTCACGCCCTCAAGGGCGTGTCGCTGGACTTTGCGGCCAATGAGGCCGTCGGTCTGGTCGGCGACAACGGCGCCGGCAAATCGACCCTGATCAACATCCTGTCGGGCGCGCAGACCGCAACCGACGGCGAAATTTCCATGGATGGCAAGCCGGTCCAGATAAGGACACCGCGCGATGCAATGAATCTGGGGATCGAAACGATTTACCAGTACAACTCCATGGTCCCGACCATGAGCATCGCCCGCAATCTTTTCATCGGCCGCGAGCCGCTGAAATTCTCGCTTTTCGGCCTCGGTGTTATGGACCGGAAGAAAATGGCCGATGAAAGCGTGCGGGCCATCGCCGATGTCGACCTGCATCTGCGCTCCCCCGATGCGCTTGTAGGCGAGTTGTCGGGCGGGCAAAGGCAGGGTGTCGCCATTGCCAGGGCCATGCATTTCAAGTCGCGGGTAATGATCCTCGACGAGCCGACAAACCATCTGGCGGTCAAGGAAACCGGAAAGGTGATCAGCTTTGTCAGCGGTTTGAAGACCCTCAACATCACCGGGATCTTTATCAGCCACAATATCCATCACGTCTTCGACTGCTGCGATCGCATCGTTGCAATGGCGCGCGGTGAAGTGGTGCTCGACAAGCGAACCGAAGAGACCACGATGGACGAAGTCCTGGACGTGCTTTGAACGGAGAAAACCATGGGCAATCTTGAGAACAAAACGGTTCTTCTGACCGGCGGGCTGGGTACGCTCGGGCGGGCGCAGGCCAGCAAACTGTCTGCCGAAGGCGCGAAAGTGATCGTGCTTGACCGACCGGACTCCGAAAACGGCGCCTCCCGCGCCGCTTCCCTGGGTGACGGCGTAAGTTTTTCCGGCTTTGATCTCAACGACCTGACCGGCGCGGAACAATCCGTAGCGCAGTTGGCCGAAGACGCCGGCGGCGTCGATATCCTGATCAACAATGCGGCCCTGATCATCAACAAGCCGCATGAGGACTTCACGCTGCAGGAATATGAGGATCAGATCCGGGTCAATTCCTCGGCCGCCTTTGCCCTGACGCGCGCCTGTACTCCGGCTATGAAAGAGCGCAAATACGGCAAGATCGTCAATTTCACCTCGGTCACGCTGACCGGTCAATGGGATGGATATGTCCCCTACGTTACCTCAAAGGGCGCGATGCTCGGGCTGACCAAATCGCTCGCCCGCGAACTGGGGCCGCATGGCATCAATGTCAACGCCGTCGCGCCCGGCGCGATCGTGTCGGAAGCCGAGGAGCGGGTCTTCGGCGACCGGCTGCAGGAATATAATGACTGGGTTCTCGACCGGCAGTGCCTGAAGACACGCATCCAACCCGAGGATGTTGCCGATCTCGTGCATTTCCTCGTTTCGCCCGCCTCCGACATGATCACCGGCCAGAATTTCGCCATCGATGGCGGCTGGTAGTCATGCAGGACACTATCGAGATCGTTGCCGGAGCCGCACGGCTGGTGGTTTCGCCTGATATGGGGGGCGGCATAGCCCGCCTTGATTACCGGGAGCGGCCGGTTCTGCGGTCCTGGGCAAGCGATGAAACCAACCCGTTCTCGCTGGCGTCCAACATCCTTGTGCCCTTCTCCAACCGCATATCGGGCGGCGGATTCAACTGGAATGGCAACTTTCATGTGGTAGAGCCGAACCTCACGGGCGAAGCCTTTCCCATCCATGGTGACGGCTTTCAAAAGCCGTGGACCGTCAGATCCACCGGGGCGGATGCTCTCAAGATGGAACTGTCCAACGGCAATATCGGTCCGTACCGCTATGCGGCTGCCCAGACATTCAGGCTTTCGCCATCCGGCCTTGCGGTTGACCTTGAGGTCACGAACAAAGCTGATGAGACCTTGCCCTTCGGGTGCGGTTTTCATCCCTGGTTTCCGCGCAGCGACGCAACGCGCCTTTCATTTGCCGCTGCCGGCGTCTGGCTGGAGGATGCGCGGTACCTTCCCGACAGGCATCTCGATATCGATGACAACCCGGACTGGGATTTCTCGCAACCACGCCTCCTGCCCGCAAGCTGGATCAATAACGGTTTCACCGGCTGGGACGGAAAAGCCCGTATCGATCAGGGGCAGGACGCGGTGTCGCTGACCATACGCGCGTCGCAGAACCTTGGCACAGCGATTGTTTTTTCTCCGGATGGGCAATCCGGCTTCTTCTGCTTTGAACCGGTTTCACACCCGGTCGACGCCTTCAACCTTCCGGGAAACCCCGGATTGAAGAGCCTTACTCCTGGTGAGAGCCTCCGGGCCTCGATGGAGTTGTCATGGAGCTGAATCATGAATTGCCGATTCCCTTCAAGCCCTTACGGGCAGCAGTGGGCGCGGCCCCTTAATGTCCTGAAGCGATGATTCATGCAGGCTGGCATCAAATCGCCAACCTGCTCTTTGTTCCGGTCCGGCTAGGCCGCCTGGTTGCCATGCTTGCGCAGCACCATGTCCGCCTGCTTGCCGGTGACTTCCGCCAGATGATCGAAGGCCTTGCTGAAGGTCGCCACGCCGGCAGTCGCCGAGCGCAGTTCGATAATGAGGTCCTGCATCTCGGCCTCGGGCATGATGGCATTGACGACATCCCAGCCGTCCCAGCCGGGACGGGCGTCAAAGCCAAGCAACTGTCCGCGCCGGCCGGAGACGATGGCGTTGATCCTTGCCGTCGTATCGTTCGGGCAGAAGATTTCCACCCGGCACATGGGCTCCAGGAGAACCGGCTTGCAGGCCGGCATTCCCTCGCGCATGGCAATCTGACCGGCGGTCCGGAAGGCCTGATCGGACGAATCCACCGAATGGAAGGACCCGTCAGACAGGTTGACCGCGACATCGACCACGGGAAATCCCAAAGGGCCTTCGCGCAGATAGTCGCGAATGCCCTCACGCACCGACGGTATATATTGCTTGGGCACCACGCCGCCGGTGATCGTGTCGGTGAAGACGAAGCCTTCGCCGCGCGATAGCGGCTTGATCTCGACAACAACATCGCCGAACTGCCCATGGCCACCGCTCTGTTTTTTATGGCGGCCCCGCACACTGGTCTGCTGCCGGATCGTCTCCTTGTAGGGCAAGGTCGGCGCGCCAGCCTCCGCCGATATGCCATACTTTCCTTCAAGCCGCTCCAGCACGACGCGCAGATGCATTTCGCCCTGTCCTTCCAGCAGCGTCTCGCCGGTGTCCTGACTATGCGCGACACGCAGCGACGGGTCTTCCTCAGCCGCCCTCTGCAACGCCGTCGAAAGTTTGACTTCGTCCTTGCGCTCTCTCGGCGCAACCTTGAGTGCGATCACGGGCTCCGCCGCGTCAAGCGCGATCAGGTTTTCCGCCGGCTTGGTGTCGGCCGTGACCGTTTCGCCGGTCAGCACCCCCTCAAGCTTGGCGAGCGCCACGGTTTCGCCGGGTCCGGCCGAACCGCGTTTGGTCGCATGCATGCCGAGAAGATCGGACATGCCGGAGATCCGCGCCTGCGATCCGTCCGGTTTGGTGACCGTATCGCCCTCGGCAATCCGGCCGGACAGGACACGCGCCACGGAGAGCTTGCCGCCATGGGCGGTATAATAGGTTTTGAGGACCTGCAGCCGGGACCCGTTCTGCGCATCCGCACCAAGACCCAGGCGCCGGCGTGTGCTGGCGATGCCGGGCGCCTCGTGCCTCAAGGCTTTCAAGAGCCGCCAGATGCCATTGGCATTTTGCGCCGAGCCGATGAAAACCGGACAGATTTCGCCCAACTGAAGCTCATGGACCAGATCGGTGAAGACCAGGTCCTGCTCCGGATTGATATCCTCGAGCAATTGTTCCATCAGCACGTCGTCATAATCGGCGATCTGTTCCAGCATTTCAAAGCGGGCTTCCACCTCGCGCGCCTGTTCCTCATCCGGGATGTCGATGACCTCGCTGGTGGCGTGCTCCTTGTAGACATAAGCGCGTTCGAGGGCGAGATCGATGAAACCCGTCGCAATACCTGACTTCCAGATGGGTATCTGGCGGACAACCAGCGGCACGCCCGAGGCCGGTTGAACGGCCTTCAAGAGCGTGCGCAAGCTGCCATGGAACTTGTCGATCTTGTTGATGAACAGAAAGTGCGGGACCGAGCGGTCCTCAAGCGACTTCAATATGATCTGCAGAGCCGGAAGCTTTTTCTCGTCGGCTTCAGCGACAACAATCGCCAGATCCGCCCCGGCAAGCGCTCCGTTTGCCTCGCTCAGAAACTCCACGGATCCCGGACAATCGATGAATGTGTAACGGTCGCCCAGATAGTCGGTCGAAGCGACATTGGCCTCGACACTCATGGCATGGGCCCGCGCCTCGGGCGAGCTGTCACCAACCGTACTGCCCTGATCGACGCTTCCCTGCCTTGCGATGGCCCCCGTGCGCGCCAGCATCGCCTCCAGAAGCGTCGTCTTACCGCTTCCGAAAGGCCCTACGATCGCGATGCACCGGGGCCCGGTTTCTCTGCCGCCTGCATGTCCTCCTTGGTCGTTGTCCATCTGCTGCCTCCCTTCGTGCCTAATTCACCTTGGGCGGCCTCCTCGCGCATGTCTTTTTGCCAATCGGCTCTATGCAGACATCATGGTAGCGAAAATCGCGGCCCGCGTCTTGGCAAGAATCGACGCGGCAATTTGCAAGCTGGAGGGCCGGCATACAAACGGCAGTTTGACGGGGGTCAATCGCCCGCTGTCATCAGCTCGTTGGCCAGGGCTTCGTCGACACAAAGATGGGTCACAAGACCGCCCCTGATGGCAGCCAGCGTCGGTTCGGCGCGGTCCCGACCGCACACCGCCAGGAGTTTCTTCGGCGCATGGCGGATCTGTTCCAGTTCGGCGGCGATCAGCCGGGAACTCGGCGCAAGATCCATTTGCCGCCCGTCTCGGTCAAGATATCTGCAGCACAGGATGCCCACCGCCCCGGCTTGTCGCGCCAGTTCGATCTCTTCCAGTGTCGCCATACCGGCAACCTGAAAATGCGTGTCATTCCCGACGTGTCCGACGGAGGCGATCGTCACATCGAGTGAAGTCAAGCGGTCGAGCTGGCTTTTGATTGTCGGCTCCTGCCTCATCATTCCGGCAAGCTCATCGGACGATACGATACCGGGCGCATGAAGCGTGAAGCACCGCGCATCAAGCCGGTTGGCAATCTGGATCGCACAAAACTCCGAAGCCGGCACACGTTCCGAGATCATCGACCCGATCAGCTGGCAGACTTCCGCGCCTTCAACCGGGCTGGATGCCATGACGTTGGACACCGCCATGATGGTTTCGCCCCAGGCAACACCGATCCTGTCACCGGGTTTGACGATATCGCGCACCGCGGACGCTGCAACGCGCGCCAGAAGCGGCAGGTCTGCCGCGCGGCCACGTTTGCCGGCGGCGCTCACGCTCCTGGAGACATAAACATCCTCCAGTGCAAACTTCTCTTTCAGTTCCCGCGACAGGGACGAATTGGACAGATGCCGGCCATCAACCCTGATATCGACGATGCCGCGCTCTCGGCTTTCGCGCAGCATGTTGACGATCGTCGCACGCGAGACCTGCATCCGCTTGGCGATCTCACCCTGGGTGAGACCTTCGCCATAGTAAAGCAGCGCCACATTGGAGAGCAGCGCATCCTTGTCGCCGCCCGAGCGTGGGTTTGAACCGTTTCTTGACATCAGCTCAACGGTTTACTTGTTTCGTGCCTTCTTGCCCATAGTTTTTGCGGAACCAGTTGTAGCATCTGTCGATCTCCTCAGCGGGCAGTTCCTCAACGGGACCCCGAAGCATGGCCAGATGCGTCGTCATGGCCGCTTCTTCCAGATACATCGCAATCGAGGTTGCCTGTGTCGCAGACCCGCCCATGGTGAAAACGCCGTGGGCCTTGACCAGAACCGCCAATCCGCCGTCCGCCGCCTCGATGATCGCTTCGCCGGTATCCACTTCACCGGGCGTTGCGTAGCGCGAGCATGGAACGTCGCGTCCGAGCATATGGGTGATCGGGGTCAAAACCGCCGGGATGCGTTCACCCCTGGCTGCGAAGCTTGAGGCATAGGGCGAATGGGTATGGGCAATGCCGAACACATCCGACCGGTGGCGGTAGATATAGAGATGGATACCGGTATCGACCGACGGCTTCATCTCACCTTCCACCACATTCCCGTCGACATCGACGACAACCATCGTTTCAGGCGTCAGCCTGGAGAACTTCACGCCAGAGGGCTTGATGACAATCAGTCCGGTCTGGGGATCGCGGCCCGACACATTGCCTCCGGAACCGACAACAAGGCCGTTGTTTGGCAGTTCATGGTTCTGTTCACAGACTTCCTGTTTCAGTCCTTCGAGCATCAGCCAGCGCTCCCTTCCGGAATTCCATGCGGATAAACGGCTATTTTCAATGACTGCTCCGCCTCCACCAGCATACGGAACGCCTCGGCGCTGTCTGCGATGTCAAAACGATGGGTCACCGCTTTATCGGCATCGATCCGGCCGGATTCCAGAAGCCTGATATAGCTGTAGGTGTCGGTATGGTCGGATGAATAACGCGACGTCACCGTGATCTGGTCGAAATAGGCGGCATTGCCGTCACGAACCCAGTCAACTCCAGGCGCCAGGGGTGCGCCGAGATGGAGGCATCCGCCGACCTCGACCAGTTTGAGCGCCTGATCCCAGGCCTCGGGGAAAGGCGCAATGACAATCACCGTGTCGGCAAGGCGGCCATTATTGGCCTCACGAAGCGCCTCAACCGCGTCCTCCGATTTCGGATTGATGGTGTGGGTGGCGCCGAATTCACGTGCCTTTTGCAGCCGCCAATCGGAAAAATCGAGCGCGATCACCTTACCGGCGCCGAAGAAAGGCGCGAGATGAACAAAGCCCTGCCCCATGAAACCGGCGCCGACGACGGCAATCGTGTCGCCCGGCTGGATGTGGCAGACCTTCAGGCCGGAAAGGACGCAGGACCAGGGTTCAATGGTGACCGCAGCCTCGTTGGAGATACTTTCCGGCAGCTTGTGCGTATCCATTGCCAGATGCTGGGGCAGAGCGCGGAAATACTCACATACTCCACCTGGGTCGATCCGCATTGAGGAGTAGAAGGGATCACGGGTGAAATGGCCCCGCCGGGACAAGTGACTGTTTATGCGTCCGACATGATGATTGACGAAGATGCGGTCACCAACGCTGAAATCCGTCACGCCCGCGCCAATTTCGACAATTTCGCCCACCGGCTCATGGCCGAGAACCTTGGGTTCAGCCTTTTTGTACCAGGCCATGGTCTCGCCGCCACACAGGCCGCAAGCCAATGTCTTGACCAGAACTTCCCCGGCACCGACCTTTGGCACCGGCCATTGTTCAATGCGGATGTCGTCCAATGCGTGATACACCGCAGCCGTCATCATGTCCTTCATGGATCTATCCTTCAATTTCCCGCAATTTCCGATGAGCCGAGCGGCTGGAATCGGAAAGAACCCGGTAACGGGCAAAGTGCCTTCCATAGGCCTCATGGCGCTGCGCATCGGGCTCCATGACAGTGAGATCCGCATCGCGCCGGCTCAATTCCACGGCGGAGCCGAAACCGGCAGCCGCAGCGCCAATGCAGGCCGCTCCCCAAAGGCCATGGTCCGAGGCCTCGCTGACCTGGATAGGTCGGCCGATAATATCGGCAACGATCTGGCACCAGAGCGCATTTTTCGATCCTCCGCCGGTCAAATGCACCGGCCCCTGTGGCAGGCCGCCCTCTTCCTCAATGCAATGGCGAAGGCTGAAACCGGTGCCCTCCAGGACGGCCCGTGCCATTTCGGCCTTTGTCGTCGCCGCTGACAGGCCGGCAAAACTTGCGCGGATATCCGGGGCCACGAACGGCGCTCGTTCACCGTCGAGATAGGGCAGGAATGTCACGCCATTTGCACCCGGCGGCACACTTTCGACAAGCTGATTGATGTTATCGGCAATGAGAGCCGTGTTTTCTGCGCCGAGGGTCGCGGGATGAAGGCTTGCAAACCAGTCGAATGCGCCGGTGCCGGTTGTCGGCGCAAGCACCCTGATGACCGCATCGGATGTCGGGTGCAGCGCACTGGCGCCAACTGGCGTATCGACCGGTTTGATGCGATCCGTCAAAATACTGACAACCGCCGTGGTGCCGATAATCATGAAGCTCTGACCAGGCCGGTCGAGCCCAAGCCCTACGGTCATGGCCGAAAGGTCCATTGTCCCCACCGACACCGGGAGCCCGGTCGGCAATCCGGTTGCCCGCGACGCATCGTCCGTGACACGCCCGATCATCGTGTCGGCCGGACTCGGCTGCACCAGTCGCTCCGACAGGTCGCCGCAACCCAACGCTTCGATCTGAGCGGGGCCATAAGACCGGGTGGAGAAATCCAGAAACGGTATGGACGCATTTGAGAAATCGGTGGCGAGTTCGCCGGTCAACCGTGCGCAAATCCAGTCGGCACAGGTAAAGACATATCTGACCTTTTGGGCCTGCGCCTTCCGGTTTTCCTTCAGCCAGTGCCACAGTGGCGCCGACGTTCCCGACCAAAGCGCCGTGCCGCACCCCCGCCCGATGGCCGCTAAAGCGCCTGAGTCGGATAATTTCAAGACGTCGTCTGCAGCACGCGTGTCGTTCCACAGCATCGCCGGGCCGACCGGCCGCAGATCTTTGTCCACGGCCCAGAGGCCATCACCCTGTGCGCATACACCGAGGGAGCGGACCTCTTCGACATCTGTTTTTGTGCAAAGATCGCTCAGCACCCCGGCGACGGCCTGCCAGACATCGTCCATGTCCTGCTCGACGCCGCCGCCCGGCAAACGGTTCAGATTGGCGCCTGTCTCACTTAACGCGAGGGTTTCACCATGCGGCGTGTAGACGGCCGCCTTGATTGCCGATGTCCCTACATCCAGACCAATCCACATGAACGCGCCATCCTTCCATCTATAAACTATACAAATGTCCCAAATTCTGACTTTTGTAAAGTATCACCACGTACATTCAGCAGATGGCCAAAGACCGCCGATAAGCAGACTTCGCGTTCAGCCCGAACCGGCCGCGTCCAACTGTGGCGGCCTGTCCACGGATAGCGGCGGCAGATCCCGGAGCCATTTCTCCACCCGCACCAACGCCGTGTGGGCGATGTTGCCCTGCGAAAGATCGGAGGTGCCCTTGTCGATGGTCAGGACATTCGGGTTTCCGTGCACCTCGAGCCTTTCACCCTCAACAATCTGGGGGTCGTACCAGGCCCCCGTCGCCAGGGCGAGACAGTCCACGCGCATGGCGTCATCCAATTTCAAGCCGGCAAGACAGGCTCCGCGTTCATTGAAGATGCGGATAATATCTCCTTCTGAAAGACCGCGCTTTTCAGCGGCCTGAGGATGCATATAGGCCGGTTCCCGGTCACGAATCTTCGAGGCGCGCGATTCATTGCCCCTGTCATTTTGGGAATGCAGGCGCGTGTCCGGCTGGCCGGAGAGCAGGTGAAGTTCATCCTCCTGAGCATCAAGCAGGCTCTCGGCCGGCTCGAACCAGGCAGGGTGTCCCGGGCAGCCGTCAAGTCCGAGAGCGTCTATACGCTCGCTGAAAACAACGAGGCGGCCGGATTCGGTATCCAGGGGATTGGCGTCCGGATCTTCGATGTAGTCTTGCAACCCGATGTGATGCTGGACGGAGTCCGGTATTTCAAAGCGGCCGGCCTTGCTGAACTCGTCGAACTCCGGGAGCATAATTCCGTGTGCTTCGGCAATTTGCACTGACTGCGACCACAGACGCCGCAACCAACCCTCCACATCAAGGCCTTCGGTGAACTGCTCTTCAAAACCAAGCCGTGATGAAATCCGGCGAAAAATCTCAAAATCGTCCAGCGCCTCACCCATCGGCTGCATGGATGGTGACATATAGATAAGGCTCGGATCACGGCGGTTCATCATGATGTCATTGCGCTCCAGCGGTGTGGTCGCCGGCAAGACGATATCGGCGCGTCTTGCCGTGGCAGTCCAGCTGTGATCGTGCACAATGACCGTCTCCGGCCGTGTCCAGGCCTCTTCAAGTCGATGAAGGTCCTGATGGTGGTGAAACGGGTTTCCACCGGCCCAATAAACGAGCTTAATGTCCGGGTACTTTCTGTCCTCAAGGTTATACCGGTAGGGTTTGCCGGGACTGAGAAGCATGTCGGCGATCCGCGCAACCGGTATGAAATCGTCGACCGGGTTGCTGCCTTGACGAAATGACGGCCATGGAATGAGCTTTATCGACCGGCCCGTCGCCGTGACGCTTCCGTAACCGAAGGCATATCCGGTTCCCGGTTGGCCGATCTGGCCGATCGCGCAGGCAAGTGCGAGCCCTGCCCACAATGGTTGCTCGCCATGATCGGCCCGTTGAAGAGACCAGGCCATTGCAATCATGCTGCGCCGTGTGGCGAGCACATGCGCCAGAGAGCGAATGGTCCCGGCCGGTATATCACACAGACCGGCGGCCCATTCCGCGGTCTTCGGATGATTGTCGGCGCGGCCCATTACATAGTCTTCAAAGGCACCCCAGCCGCTGGTGTAGCGATCGATGAAGGCGCGATTTTCCAGTCCGGCATCGATAATCTCATAAATAAGAGCAAGCAGAAATGCGGTGTCGGTTCCCGGCCTGATGGACAACCATTCACCACCCTTGAGATCGGATTTCATGGGCGAGACGTTCACAACGCGCATGCCCTTTTCAAGTATTCTTTCAAGCCAGCCGCCGATTTCATGATGGGAGGTGCCGGCAGAGGCGATCTGCGCGGTGCGGCTCGACAATCCACCCACAGCCAGCAGCACTTCGCAATGCTTTTCGACAAGCTGGATGCCCGTCGTGCGATCCTGGAACTGCCGGTAGGTTCGGCCCATCATATGCGGGAACAACACCTCCGCAGCGGCATGAGAATAGGTATCCCTGGATGAAACGCAGCCGCCGGCAAGATTGAGGAAACGTTTGAGCTGGCTTTGAGCGTGATGGAACCTGCCAGCACTCGCCCAACCATAGGATCCACCGAAAATCGCCCCGTTTCCGTGGTTGTCACGAACCCGGGAAATCTCTTGCGCAACCAGATCAGCGGCACGGTCCCATCCGATTTCGACGAAACTGTCGTCGCACCGGTCGGCGCCCCTGTCTCCCTCCAGCCAGCCTTTCCGCACGGCCGGTGCAAGAATCCGGCTGCGGGGATCCTTTGCCGCCGATGCCCAGCCCCTGGCAATCCGCGAGGGCTCGGGATCGTCCTCGAGCGGATGCAGATTTCCCTGACCGTCTATCGTGCACACACCCCAGTGCGCGGCCGTGTATTTCATGTCTGTTCGTCCTTTTCAGTCCAGAATCAGCTCAATTCGCGATTGTTCCACGGATTGCGATCAAAGACACTTTTCAGCACATGCTCCGGACAATATCAATTCGAACCTTGAGATTTACATATGACTACTATAATGACATTTGTAAAATCAAAGGAGCATCGGTATGCGCAACGAAAAATCCACGCAGGACGTCGCACTCGGCATTCGCAGGCGGGTTTTCGAACATGCCATGAAAAACAATGGCGGATATCTGAGCCAGGCCTGCTCAGCCGGCGAGCAGCTGGCGTGGCTTTACAATGAAGAACTCAAGCTGGGCGATCCGACGCTGCCTCCAATTCCGAAGCCCTTTGCCGGCGTGCCATCCGCCGACAATCCGGACTATCATACCGGCGCCGGATATAACGGCCCCATGGAGCCACAGTTCGACCGGCTGTTCATCGCCCCCGCCCACTATGCGCTGGTGGCCTATGCAACGCTGATTGAGGTCGGGCGGATGGCCCCTGAAGGTCTTGAAATGTTCAACCAGGACGGCTCGAGCGTCGAGATGATCGGCGCGGAGCATTCTCCCGGCATGGAGGTGCACAACGGTACGCTGGGGATCGGGCTGTCCACGGCGGCAGGCCTTGCCTACGGCCGCAAACGGCGCGGTGAGCCGGGGCGAACCTGGGTGTTCATGTCCGATGGCGAGGTCCAGGAGGGACAGACCTGGGAGGCAGTCCAGGCAGCTGCGTTTCACGGAATCGACACCCTCTACGCCATTATGGATGTCAATGATCAACAGTGCGACGGCGCAATGTCTTCCGTGATGGAGGTTGGCGACATCAAGCAGAAATTCATCACCTTCGGTGCAGCCTGCGTCGAGATTGACGGCCACGATATTCAGGCGATGCGCGATGCGGTGAACGAGCCGCATGAAGGCCGTCCGCTTATCATTCTCGCGCGCACCAATCCTTTCAACACGATGCCTATCCTGGAGGAACGGTTCCCGCGTCTTCACTATGTGCGGTTCAAATCCGAGGACGAGCGGGCACGTATGAATGTCTCGATTGCCAAAGACCTTGGCGTTGAGCCCATCGATTACGGACACTAAGGAGAGCACTCAGATGGTTGAGATGGTGACACGCCCCTACGCTTCCGCCTTCGAGAAATATGCAGCCGGCAATCCTGACATCCTGTGTCTTTCTGCTGATTTGACATCCTCTTGTGAGGTGGACGGATTTCGCGACCGCCACCCCGATCAATTCATCTCGTTGGGCATGGCGGAGCAGAACATGATGAGCTTTGCCGGCGGGCTTGGCCTGGCCGGCTTCCGTCCGTTCATTCACACATTCGGCGTGTTCATGTACCGGCGCCCCTATGATCAGCTGATGGCGTCCATCGCCTATCCGCGTCGCAAGGTTCGGCTGATGGGGTTCCTGCCGGGCGTCACCACCCCGGGCGGCATGACTCACCAATCCATCGAAGACATTTCCGTCATGCGCTCGATCCCGAACATGACGATCCTTGAAACCGGCGATGCGACCGAGGTGGAATCAATCTGTGAAGCGGCCGATTCGATCGACGGACCGGTCTGGTGCAGGATCCTCAGGGGATCGGTACCCAGATTGTTCGATACGCCGATCAAGGTTGGCGAGATGCGTGAACTTGCTTCCGGACAGGATGTTCTCGTCGTCACGACGGGTATCTGCACCGAGGAGGCATTGCGGGCCCGCTCAGCGCTGGCAAAGGCCGGCCTTTCCATCCGCCATCTCCATATCCACACCATCAAACCCTTCGACCCCGCCGCTCTGCTCGATCACATCGAGTCGGTTAGACACGGCGTCATCACGTTGGAAAACCATGTGACCGAAGGCGGTGTCGGCAGCCTGGTCGCCGAGACAATGGCGGACGCGGGGGTCGGCAAGCGGCTGATACGGCTTGGCCTGAAGGATACCTATGCCCATGGCGGTTCACGCCCCTATCTGATGCGTTATTACAAGCTCGACGCACTGGCTCTGGTGGAAGGCATTGAGCAATTGACCGGGCAGCAATTCGGGATCAGCGAAGACGATCTCGACGCCGCACGTGTTGAGGACGTCCATACGCTGGTCAAAGCCGAGGCGCTTTAGCACTCCGGCGACGGCCACGGGCGGCATGATGCCGCCTTGCTGACTCGATGCCCGTATCGATTGAAGGCGACAAACTTCGCGTTCACGATCATTGTCATTTGCTGCCGGTTTGCGCCTTCGATATAATCTTGATGGTACTCACCACAGCTTGCCAAGGATGCGGTCCCTCCAAAACCGGCCGGACGGTTTGCAAGGTACCCCTTCGCTCCCGGTTCATCCGAACCCCAAAAGCGCTCACAAAAGATTTGTTCAGTCAGGACCATAGCCATGACCTCCAGTTCCTACGTGCCCAATCCCGACCGCTACGGCGACATGATCTACAATCACTGCGGCAATTCGGGTCTGAAACTGCCTGCCATTTCACTGGGGCTGTGGCACAATTTCGGGCATGACAGGCCGCATCAGCTCAAGCGTGACCTATGCCGCACCGCCTTTGACCTCGGCATCACCCATTTCGACCTAGCCAACAATTACGGCCCGCCCCCCGGCAGCGCCGAGGAGGCATTCGGCGAGATCCTCAAAACCGACTTTGCCGGATACCGTGATGAACTGGTGATTTCCTCCAAGGCCGGTTACGAGATGTGGGCAGGCCCCTATGGAGAATGGGGCAGCCGCAAATACCTGATCTCTTCCTGCGACCAAAGCCTGAAGCGCATGGGCCTCGACTATGTGGATATCTTCTATTCGCACCGCTTCGATCCGGATACGCCACTTGAAGAAACCATGGGCGCGCTCGATCAGATTGTGCGTTCCGGCAAGGCCCTTTATGCCGGCATCTCCTCCTACAACTCCCAGCGCACGCACCAGGCCGTCGCAATCCTGAAAGATCTTGGCACGCCCTGCATCATTCATCAGCCAAGCTACAACATGATCAACCGATGGGTTGAGGAAGACGGGCTGAAAGATACGCTCAAGGAACTGGGTGTCGGGTCAATCGCCTTTACTCCGCTCGCCCAGGGCATGCTGACAGACAAATATCTGAAAGGCACGCCCGAGGACAGCCGCGCATCCCAGGGGAAATCGCTCAATCCCGACCTTTTGACCGCGCAGGCTGTCGACAATCTCCGCAAGCTCAACGAGATCGCTGAGCGGCGCGGTCAATCGCTTGCGCAAATGGCGCTCGCATGGGTCCTGCGCGGCGGCGGCATAACGACCGCTCTGATCGGCGCCTCGAGGCCCGAACAGATCGCCGACTGTGTTGCGTCGCTCGCAAACCTTGAATTCAGCAGGGATGAGCTGGACGATATCGACCGGTATTCAGCCAATGGCAACGTTAATTTGTGGGCGCGCTCTTCGAATAGCTGACATCACTAAAAGACAGGCACCGCAGCCGCCTTTCGAGGCTGCCTGCGGTGCCGCAAACGGGATCTGCAGGGCGCTACTTTGTCACATTGCGGCAGCAGGCCGCAGTTTAGAATTGATCTAAATCAATGAGCTTCATGCATTAATTACAGACGCTTCCTATGTTTCATAGGAGAGCATAATGAGACAATTTATACTGCTTATGATGACTACCGCCCTGCTGGCAGGTACGGCCGTGGCGGACGATCTGCATGAGACGGCTTCGGACATGTTCAAACCATTGCCGTCGACCATTCCGAGCGTTGCCGACAACCCGATAACGCCGGAAAAAATAGAGCTTGGAAAGGCGCTTTTCTTTGATCCGCGGCTTTCCGCATCGGGCGTGTTCAGTTGCTATTCCTGTCATAATCTGACGACCGGCGGCGACGACAATCTGGAGACATCAATCGGACATGGCTGGCAGAAAGGGCCACGAAACTCCCCGACAGTCTTGAATGCGGTTCTCAACGAAGCCCAGTTCTGGGATGGCCGCGCCGAGGATTTGAAGGCGCAGGCCAAGGGGCCGATTCAGGCCGGCGTGGAAATGGCCAACACCCCCGAGACCGTCATCGCGACATTGAAAAGCATGCCCCAATACGAGGCCTGGTTTGACGATGCATTTCCAGGCGAGACGGAACCGGTGAGTTTCGACAATCTGGCAAAGGCAATTGAGGCCTTTGAGGCAACGCTGATCACTCCGGCACCGTTCGATGCGTATCTGAACGGTGATAAAAATGCTTTGAACGAGCAACAAAAGACAGGCCTTGCACTGTTCATCGACAAGGGCTGCGCGGCGTGCCACAGCGGCGTGAATGTCGGCGGTCACGGTTATTATCCGTTTGGCCTGATCGAAAAGCCCGGCGCCGACATTCTGCCTCCGGATGACAAGGGGCGTTTTGCAGTGACGGAAACCGTCGACGACGAGTATGTGTTCCGCGCATCACCACTGCGTAACGTCGCGGTAACGGCGCCCTATTTCCACTCCGGAAAAGTGTGGAGCCTGAAGGTTGCGGTCCAGATCATGGCCGAGTCGCAGTTGGGTGAGGAATTGAGCGACGAAGAAGCCGATGCCATGGTCGCATTCCTGGAAAGCCTGACAGGAACGCTCCCGGACATCACGTTGCCGAACCTTCCACCTGAAACACAATCAACGCCGCGCCCCGTCGCGGAGATTGAAAGGTAGGGCCCCAACATCTTTAGCGCCGGCGCCTTTCGCGCCGGCCACTTTCTTCTGCCCAATATTCTGTTGGCTCGAAATCAAAGTCCGATGCTCATTTCGGACCAGCAGCCGATCCCAAAGTCGCACCAGGATTCGTTATCGTCGATCACCAGCGTGACGCCGGTCATCTCACTTGGCAGGTCACCTGACAATACGCTGATATCGTATCGCAGACCGGCATCCGACGAACGGGGATTATGCAATTCCACGATGATTGTCTCTAAGCCCTCGGCAATCAACGCTGCGTTGGGTGGATCGTCTTTAAAGCTGTCCGCACCCTGCGTCCAGACATCAACGAAGTGACTCAGCCTGATATCCTTGACGACCCTGTTGGGCCGATCCGCAAAGGCCGTAATGGTTGGACTCGGGTCAGCAAGTGTCAGTGTCTTGCCGTCATAGGTTCCGGCGGAAGCCTCCTGCACAAACAGGAATGAGGGTTGCATCTCATTGTCCGCGGCGACGACAGGTTGTGCGAACGCCAAGCAGGCAAGGCCTGCTGCGGCAATAGCAAAACGCTTCATGTCAAAATCCTCGTCAAATTATATTAAGATTGAAGCTCAAAGCTTCGGCCCATATTCGCCAGGCAAGGTCATCGAATGACACAAAGCGCGGAGGACATATCACGCGCCCTATCCCGCATCACAGATCATCCCCGGATCTGACAACCCGATCTAAGAACACACTGATTTAAATCTCGTAAACTGATTGCATCCGTTTCGAACCAACACCGCAGCTCCGATGCAAAACACAAAAACAGCCCGGCCCGGCAAACGGCGTGACCCCATCGACGCAGCCGACGAGCGCTTCAAAAAAAGATGAATCCATCCTCCCGCAAGGTCCGTCAGGTAACCATTCGTTAACCATGAAGCAAATAGGGTTGGGCAACGGAAAATTAACCAAGATGACCGAAGTGCTAACTGACACCCAGCCCATTCGCCTTAAGGGCCGATCCTTTCTTGCGCTGGTGCTTACACCGGAACTGCCCTTCAGCGACTGGCTGACGCGGCTGGACAGTCTTGCCGCCCGCTCTGCGGGTTTTTTCCTTCGCCGTCCGATCGTGCTCGACATTGCCGGAATTGACATCGATCGCGAGCAACTGCGCGATCTGCTGGATCAGCTCGGCGAGCGCGAAATCCGCATTATGGGCATAGAGGGCGGGCGTCCCTCACAGCTTGGCAGCGACATCCCACCGGCCATGGCCGGTGGATTGCCTGCGTCCGACCTGGACGCACCGGGAACGGACGCCCCTATTGCGATCGTCGATGGTGAGATCGGGAACGATGCTGACAAACCTGCGCCGTCACTCATGGTGACCCAGCCGGTGCGTTCCGGCCAGTCGCTGATGTCGGAGGGCGATATCACCATTGTCGGCTCGGTTGCATCCGGAGCTGAGGTCGTCGCGGGGGGATCGGTGCATGTCTATGGCACCGTCCGCGGGCGGATCGCAGCCGGGACGACGGGCAACACATCGGCGCGGATCTTCTGCCGCAAGCTCGAGGCAGAACTGGTGGCGATAGCAGGTTTTTATAAGACCTCCGATGATTTTGAACACGAGCTGCGGGGACAGGCTGTCCAGCTTTGGCTCGACAATGATTCCCTACTGGCGGAAAAACTAGGCTGAGCGGGCGGCGAAGAGGAGAGACAGATGGGCAAAGCGATTGTAGTGACATCAGGAAAAGGCGGCGTCGGAAAGACAACATCCACCGCCGCAATCGGCGCCGCGCTGGCTCAGCGAAATGAAAAAGTCGTGGTGGTCGATTTTGATGTCGGCTTACGCAATCTCGATCTGGTCATGGGCGCCGAGCGGCGCGTGGTCTTCGACCTCATTAATGTCATCCAGGGCGAAGCGAAACTGTCGCAGGCGCTTATCCGGGACAAGCGGCTCGAGACACTCTTCCTGCTTCCGGCTTCGCAGACCCGCGACAAGGACAAGCTGACGCCCGAGGGCGTCGAGCGGGTTATCGCATCCTTGAAGAAAGCCTTCGACTGGGTGATCTGCGACAGCCCGGCCGGCATCGAGCGCGGCGCAACGCTGGCGATGCGCCACGCCGACGAAGCAATCGTCGTGACCAACCCGGAAGTCTCCTCGGTGCGTGACTCCGACCGCATCATCGGTTTGCTGGACGCCAAGACGGTCAAGGCTGAAAACGGCGAGCCGATGGAAAAACATCTGCTCCTCAACCGGTACGATCCGGTCCGTGCGTCAAGCGGCGATATGCTGAATGTGGATGACATGCTGGAAATCCTGTCCATTCCGCTGCTGGGCATCATCCCGGAGAGCACGGATGTGCTGCGCGCCTCCAATATCGGTGCGCCGGTGACCCTGGCAAACAGCAGCAGCGCGACCGCGCAGGCCTATACGGACGCCGCGCGCAGGCTCGCCGGCGAGGCGGTTCCGGTCACTGTACCGGGTGAAAGGCGTGGCTTTTTCGGCAAGATCTTCGGAAGGAAGGCTGCATGAATATCCTCCGTTTCCTAGGCAGGCGGACATCGGCGTCCGCGGCCCGCGAGCGGCTGCAAGTGTTGCTTGCACATGAAAGGGCATCGGTTGGCGGTGCCGATCTGGTGGGAGTGCTGCGGGAGGAAATCCTCGCAGTTCTCGAAAAGCACGTAAAAATGGATGGCCAGCGGGTCCACGTCAAAGTCGAACGTGGCGCGCAGGTTTCCACACTTGCCGTCGATATCGAGATACCGTTCGACACCGGCGTGCGCGCCGCCTGACGATCCGGGAAGCCGACACAGATATTAAGCTCTTACGGCCGGCGAAACACTTCGCCGGCCGTTTCAATTGTGCAGCAAACAACCGGATCAGTTGTCGGCCTCGCCCTCTTCCCCGCCGCTGAGCATCGACGCCTTGAGAGCATTCAGGCCTTCCGATGCGCCCTGCATGCTGGTGCGGAACACCAGCGGTTGCGACCGCAGGCTTGGACGGTAACCGGCAATGATGTTTTCGGAGCCCTCAAGCGCCTCGATGTCCTCAATTGGCAGTTCCAGAAGCGCCTCGCAAATGTCACGTGAACAGGACTGCCAGACAAAATTCTGGCGATCGTCGCTGTCTTCCCGCTTCAATGCAAAACCGGATGGAAAATAGACACCGTTCGGGACACGTGCGGCGAGGTAGCTCTTTGACCCATCACCGGACCAGAATGCCAGCAATTCGGCAAGAAAGACGTTGTCGGATGTGCGAACGAGCCGCTGACTGAGCACGCAGGCCGTTTCGTTGACGGCTATCGCCTCACAATTCACCCGCCAAGCTCCGAACCGGGTTCCATTGGCAATCCGCATCGGCTGAACGGTTGTCGTCGCCGCTGCGTCACCATTGTCCTGCGCCTTTGCGGAGGTCATGCCGAGGGGGATCGCCGTGAGCGCTACAAGCGCCAACACCAAGCTCTTTGCCGCAATATTCCAGCTCAATATCCTCATGCTCCTCCTCCTGCCTTCCAGTTTTTCATAGCATTCCCGCCTTGCCGTTCAAAATTTCTGTAAGAGAGCGCTCGCCAAAAATATGACATCAATGAGTCGCGGACCGCATAGTTACCGTTTTTCACGACATATACTATCCGATCGGCAAGGGTCAGCGGGGAAAACCCAAGAAGAATCAAGCTACGGCCGACGCGAAGCCCTCAACCGTCTGAGGCTTTCGTGAGTTTACTCGGTAAAGTACAGGCAGGTCGCTTGCGGGCGCAACTGTCCCAGTTGATACCATCATCCATAATTGCGGGCATCTCCGATTTTGACTTCGGCTTCCTCATTTGCGGAGCGGATAGCCGCGAACGTCATGGCAAGGCTCTCCAGGTTCGCGGCAGCACTGTTCATGGGTTCACGATCGTCTTCAACAGCGCATAGCAGTTCGCCCATGGCGCCGCGAAATCCGTCGTTGAACCAGGTTCCGGCCAGTTCCGGCGTCGCCCGTCCTGCTTCGGTTACGAGCGTTACCTGCTGCTGGCCGAGATCCGGTCCCGTACTCGATACACTGCCCTTTGTGCCGGCAATGTATGTGCTGTCCTGCGGCCCGAATTTTGTGGCGGCATCGAATATCAGGGAAGCCTGACCGCCCTCCAGCCGCACCAGAGCTTCAGACAAGAGTGGCGGCCTGATCGTCTGGCCGGCGGCCATGGTTTTCGTGGCATAGACCGATTTCGCCCGGTCACCGACAATACTGGCCACGAAATCGAACCAGTGAATTCCGAAATCGAAGAATATGATGTCGTCGATCTCTTCAAAGGGGGTGCCGCCGATCCAGCTATGGTCCCAGTGGATGGCGATATGGCAGGCCGTCACCTCACCGATCAGCCCGCTCCGGACTGCTTCGCGCATATAGGACAAATGCGGAGCCCAGCGTCCGTTCTGATTGATCGCAAGCTTGACCCCGTTCGTCCGTGCAAGGGTCACCAGCCGCTCACCGTCGGCCAGATCGACGACAAACGGTTTTTGCGACAGGACGTGCTTGCCGGATTTGAGCGCCCTTTCGACAAGTTCGAGACGCTCTGTCGGATGCGGAGTGATGTCGAACACATCGATGCTCTCATCGGCAAGCAGGTCTTCATACCGATCGGTCGCCACGGCGGCGGGACAAAACTCCGACTTCAATGCTTCTGCTTTGGAGAGCGTGCGATTGCAAATGGCGACAACGTCGAACCCTGCGCTGCGATAGGCATCCAGATGCGCCGATGCAATGCCGCCAGCGCCGATGAGTGCGATGCGGGGTGAATAGCTGCGCGGCTTCGGCGGCTCGTAGTCGAGCACTGGCGCTACCACCTCCGCCGATCGCTGCGTTTTCAGCGCATAGGTATCGGCGTCCGGTGTCCGGTCATCAGATCCACCGCTCAACTGACCAGCTCCAGCGTCTTCTTCTGCTGAGCCGAAAGGGCTGCCGTGTCGACAATGCGCTGTGCGGTCAGGCTGAGGTCGGGCGACAGCGGTCCGGTCACGGCCTCGTTGCGCTCAATGCAACCGAGAAGATATTCGATTGGATTGGTTTTGCCGACAGCCAATGCGTCGACCGGCACAGGCGTCTGCTCGGGATTGTCGCGCGTCTGAACCGTGACATAGTCATCATAATCATAGCTGGAGATGGTGCCGTCCGTGCCGACCACCACAAATCCGCATTTGGGTTGCGGCTGGGTTGTCCACGGATCGGTGAAGGTTCCCCATCTCGTTTCCATCTTGGACAGGCCGCGGCGGTAACGGCACACGGTGATGGAATGCTGATCGACCTCGATTCCGGGCGTCTCGTCGACGACGCTGGTGACTTCCAGTGGCGCCTCACCATTCATGAACCAGGTGCCAAGCGTCGCGCCATAGCCGAGGTAATCGAGCAGGCTGCCGCCACCGGATGCTTTCTTGTACCACCAGGAATCCGGTTTCTGGCGTTCGACCTCTTCGGGCGTTACCTCCACCTTGTCGGCGAGATGAAAGAGCGGGCCCCTGTTTCCATCATAGAAATGCACCTCGATCAGGTCACCGATCACGCCATCGTCGATCAGGCGCTTGCAGGTGTTGTGGCTGGGATACCATGCCAAGGGCCAGTTAATTGCCATCAGACGGCCGGTGCCCTCCATGGCGCGGATCATGCGCCGCGCCTCGGCGACCGAGGCCGCAAAGGGCTTTTCGATGTGTATATGAACACGGTGTTTCGCCAGAGCTTCAACGTGATCCGCATGTTCGGCGGTCGCCGCACACAAGATGGCAAGATCCGGCTTTGTCTGCTCCACGCAGGTGTCGAGATCGGTGAAGACCGCCGACGGCGCTATGGCAAAATCCGAAATGGCCTGCGCCATTTTTTCCGGCGACTTGTCGTATATGCCGACGATCTCGGCGTCCGGATGTTCATGGGCCATGCGAAGAAGGTCGCCCATATGCATGTGATCGAAATTGATCCCCGCTATCCGCCATTTTGCCATATTGTCCTCCCGGTCCGTAATTTCCCGTTGTGCCCGCGTTATCAGCCGGTTCTTTTCATCTCTTCAAGGAACGCCTTCAGTTCCGTCTCGTCCATGGGAACAAGGTTTTCAGAGCCGGGGAACTGCGCCGATGCCACATCGGCTGCATATTCCCTGAAGGCCTCGACCCTCATCTCCTGAAGCCTTGCATATTCGCTCATGAGATCCCGGTATTTTCGCGCATGGCGCGGATAGTGCCCCTCATGGGTGCCCAGAATATCGCAGGCAAAGAGATATTGCGCATCGCATCCGCCGCCCGCACCCATCGATATCATCAGCATGCCCGTCTCAGCAGAAATGGCCGAGGCGACATCGGGCGGCACCACTTCAATTTCAGCAGCAAAGGCGCCCGCCTCTTCAAGCGCCTTTGTCTGCTCCCAGACCCAAAGAGCGCTTTTTGCCGTCTTGCCGACGGCCTTGAACCCGCCTGTCCAGGTGCGGCGCGACGGGATCAGCCCGACATGGCCGACAACGGGAATGCCCTCGTCCCGCAGCCTGCGGACGATGGGCAGGCTTGCGCCGCAATAGACGGCGTTTGCTCCCGCATTGAGCAGTTTGAAGGCGATGCGCAGATAATCCTCCTGCGTAATGAAGAGGCCGGGCTCCAGCCCGCCGACAACAAATGGCGCCGGACAGGCATCGCGAAATCCGTCCTTAAGGATAAGTTCCGGCGGAACCGACAGCATGTCGATCGAAGCAGCGTTTGCGGCGGCGGCTTCATCCATGGTTTCAACCCGCAGCTTCGTCAGTTGGCGCTTGCCTTTGGCGGCAAGCATGTCCGCGACGGTTGGCGATCGGTCTGTCATAATTCCTCCCTTGAATGCGTTGCCACGTCAGGCGGCGAGCAGCGCCTTCAAACGCCTATCGGCAGCAGCCAGAAACGCAGCGTCCGGTTTGGCCGATGCCGCGATCAGACGCTGTGAAACCAGCATGTCCTTGGCCAGCGTGCGCAGATACCCATAGGCGGCAGCCCCGACCAGCGTTCCGTTCTTCGAAAGATAAAAATAAAGGATGGTCTCGCTATCCAGCCTGCGCTCGACAACCGTTGCACCGAGATCAGGCATGCCGGCAACCTGAAGCTGGCAATCATATTGGTCCGACCAGAACCAGGGGACGGCGCTTTGCGGCACTGGCGGCAGCACCATGTTACGGCCGACCAAGGCGCCCTGATCCCGGGCCACCTGCCAGCTTTCCATGCGCCGCGGCCTGTCGCCGAATAGCGGATGTTTGGCGCAGGCGCAGTCGCCACAGGCAAAGATATCAGGATCGCTCGTCCTCAGGAACGCATCGGTCAGGATGCCGTTATCCACCTCGATATCCGCATCCTCGGCCAGTGCGACATCGGGCTGCGCACCGACAGCAGCGACAACCACGTCACCCTCAATGCGCTCACCGTTTGTCAGCGTCACGCTGTCACGCTCGATACTCTCGACGTCCACGGCGAAACGGAACCGGTTGCCGCGTTGTGTGTGGGTTTTCTGGATCGTTTCGGCGATCTGCGCTTCCACGCAGCGGGTCAAAAGCCTTTCGCGGTTTTCAATGATCGTCGCACATGCCCCAAGCTCATTGGCGCTGGCGGCGAGTTCCAATCCGATGAGCCCGCCGCCGACGATCAGCACATGCCGGCCCTTGCCGAAGAACTGACGCAACGCCCAGACATCTTCATGCGATCGCAAGGTGAGCGCATATTCTCCGCCGCCGACAAGGAGAGGCCTTGCCTGTGCGCCGGTGGCCAGAAGAAGCTTGTCATAACCGATCGTCTCACCGTCAAGCGTGTGGATTTGTTTTGACGCCCTGTCGATCCTGACGACACGCGTATCGGATTTATGGACGATACCGAGCGCATCGAAACGCAACGCTTCGGCGCTTACCCGCACCTCCGGCTGCTCCTCATCCGTCAGGGCCGATTTTGAAAGAGGCGGGCGCTCATAGGGACGATGGCGCTCCTCTCCGACGATCGTGATGGCACCCGTCCAGCCGGCATCGCGCATGGCTGCCGCCGCGCATGCGGCGGCCTCGCCGGCTCCTATGATCACCATTCCCGAGGCCATGACGCTCTAGGCCGTCTTGACGAACAGGCGTCCGTCTCGGACTTGTGTCTCATAGGTTTTGAGGTGTTCGCAGACCGGGCCTCCGCGTGTCTCACCGGTGGTGAAATCAAACCGGCCATTGTGCTTGGGGCATTCGATGATCGTGCCCATGACCAGCCCGTCAGCCAGTGATATCTGCTCATGGGTGCACAGACCGTCGGTGGCGAAGAAGCGGTCATCCTCGGTGCGGTAAAGGGCAAACGCGTGCCCGTCATGCTCGAATGCGATGACGTCTTCCTCGTCGATGTCGTCGGTCGCGCATGCGTCGATCCACTGACCTGTCATTTATCCCTCCCAAACAGTTCCAGTTATTGTGCCGGTTTGAAGACGGCTCCTGGATTATGCGGCACCGCGTCGACGCCCTCGGGCAACTTGCGGTGTATATAAAAACCCGGGTCCTTTACCTGTTTCAGCAGTGTCGGAATAATCTCGCGATAGGCCGCGGCAGTGCTCGGATAAGGCGGCGGACAATCATGTTTGATCGCCTCATGCAGTTGCGGCAGCGCGTGATAGGGAACCATCGGGAACATGTGGTGTTCGATGTGGTAGTTCATGTTCAGGTAAAGGAAGCGGAAGATCGGATTCATGTAGATGGTGCGGCTGTTCAGCCGGTGGTCGAGCACGTCTTCTGCAAGTCCGGCATGCTGCGTCAGACCGAAAAACACGGTCATGAAGCCCCCATAGATGGTGGGAAGTCCAATGAGCATGGCGGGCAGGATCGAACCGGTCGCAATGCATGCCAGCACGACAAGCGCAATGATTGCGATGTAGATCCGAGCGATCAGATAGACCTTCGGGCGCTCGTTCTGCGGAACGAACGTCTCCTCATCCGGGCTGAGGCTGCCGCCGGCATGGCGAAGGAGGCTGCGGATCGTTTTCCACGTGCTGACCAGAGCAAAAAGGTTGAGCAGGAGTGTTTTGATATCCGGTGGACGCGGCGCGGCTATCTCCGGATCGCGCCCGACAATAATCGTATCAGTATGGTGCCGGGTATGACTCCACATCCATATGGTGGGCTCACGAAAAATCATGAAGCTGGCAATGTAATAGAGCGCCACATTCATCCAGCGGGTCTTGAAGGCCGTTCCATGTCCGCTCTCATGCCAGCGGCTATCGGACGAGGACCCATATAAAACGCCATAGACCAGGAAGAACGGAACGCACCAGAGCGTTCCCCAGAAATAGACACCGCCCGCCCCCGACAGCAGGAGCGCGGCAAACCAGATCAGCGTGTCGCGAATTGCCGGCCCGTCCGACCTGCGCATCAGGCGCTTGAGTTCTTTCCTGTCGATCTTGACCGCATACCATTCAGCGGCCACCAGGCCGTTCTCTTCCGCCAATGTGCTGTCGCGGCCTACCAGACTGTAGTCTCTCGGTGTCGGCTTCATCTGCAATTCCATCAATGGTGATGCAACAGGTCAAATAGTGGCGGCAGGTTAAAATGAGTCAAGATTTTATTGGGCAAGAATGCCTCATCTTGATCTATTATTGTATCAACACGTTGATTATTTGATCTGTATGCATCAAATTGATGCAATACATCGGCCCGATCCACCCTCAATGGAAATGCTTCATGCCCGGCTCACCGCCCCGCCGCCCGAAAGTGAAAGACATTTGCGAACTGTCCGGCGTATCGCGTGCGACGGTTGACCGGGTCATCCACAACAGAAGCGGTGTGCAGAACCACACAAGGAGTCATGTGCTCGCCGTCATCGAGGAACTGACCGGCAAACACGGGGCCGGCATGGGCAGGCCCGCGCAGGAAACCCTGCCTATCGATTTTATCATCCCGGATCAGGGCAACGCTTTCCTGGCAGACCAGAGCCGATATCTTGCCGACTATGCAAAACGGTCCGATGCGGTGAGCATAACCATTCACCGGCCGGCGGCGGCCACGGAAGGCGAACTTGCCGCGATGCTTCAGGAGCTGTCAGCGACAACCCGGGCCGTCGGCATCGTCGGGGTGGACAGCCATAAAATCCGCGAATTGCTGCGCGGCCTTTGCCGAAGAGGTATTCCCGTTGTCACGCTCGCTTCCGACATCCGCAACGTTCCCAAGGCCAACTATGTGGGCATTGATAATCATGCAGGCGGCCGACTTGCCGGCTATCTCACCGGGAGGCTTTTGGGTATAGCGAAGGGCAAGGCGGCCCTCATTCTCGGATCGCGGGCCTATCGCGGCCATGAGGAACGGGAGATGGGATTTCGAAGCGTTCTGCGAGAGATGTTTCCCGGCCTGCGCATTGTCAATGAGCTTGAAGTGCAGGAAAATGCCGATCGCGCGCGTGAAGCAACGCGCGCCTTGCTGGAACAGTATGACGATCTCGACGCGATCTACTGTATCGGCGCCGGACAGGCCGGCATCGCCGAAGCTCTCATGGAGGCAGGACGCGAGAAATCGGTCCTTTTCATCGGGCATGGCCTTTCGTGGGACACCCGCGCCTATCTGACCGATGGAGTGATGGATGTGGTGATCGACGAAGATGCAAAATCCGAAGCCGAGACTGCCGTAGATATTCTCGTTTCCCGGCTTAAGGGTGCAGCCGTGCCGTCCTCTCCGACCTTTACAATCAACCCGATCTTTCGTGAAAACCTGCCACCTGAATCATGACCGGACATCTCGACCACATCGCTTCCGACTGCATTGCCTTGGATTTCAACCGGTTGGGCGGCAACTTTCAGAACGTTGTTTTCACGTCAACAAACGGAGAAGTCGTTCGACCGCTCCATACCGCACCCTGGGCTCAGGATGCCGCTTTGCATGCGGACGACATCGCGCTTGTCGAAGGGCAATTGTCCGGCGACTTTTTCTGCGCGCCCTTCGGCGCCAGTCAAGGCCAGCCCATTCATGGCTGGACAGCAAACGGAACATGGCATGCCGGTGAAAAAACGGGCGATACGGACGGTGCGCGTAGACACACATACAGGCTGAGGGAAACCGTTCAGGGTGCAAGTGTGACGAAAACACTGACCGTTCGCCCCGGTCACCCGTTCATCTATCAACGTCACACGTTCAACGGCGGAACCGGCCACCTGCCGGCCGGCCATCACGCCATGATCCGGACGCCCGGTGGTGCAAGGCTGAGCTTCTCACAAAAGCTCTACGGCATGACCCCGAATGCAGAACTGGAATCGGATCCGACACGGGGCCGCTCGATCCTGACATACCCGCAGAGGATAACACGCCTTGATCAGGTCGAAGGCAAAGGCGGGGCGACGCATGATATTCGCGACTACCCGTTTTCAAGCCGCCACGAAGATATTGTCCTTCTGGCAGGCGATCCGGAACTCAAGATCGGCTGGTCGGCGGCGCTGGCCAAGGCCGACGGCTTCCTGTTCTTCGCCGTCAAGGACGCCACCGCCCTGCCGGAGACGGTTCTTTGGATGAGCAATGGCGGGCGCGACTACGCGCCATGGCTCGGCCGGCATACGCATGTGCTCGGCATCGAGGAGGTCGTCTCAAGCTGCCACGAGACGGGAGAGTTCTCCAGCACAGCCGATGTTTCGCGTGCCGGTCTGGCGCAGGGTCTTTGTCTTGGCGAAGATCGCACCAGCGAGATCGCCTACGGTTTCGGCGCCATCCCGGCGCCCGACGGCTGGCGCGACATTGCCGATATCGCGGTTGATAGGACCTCACTGACGCTGTTGGATGCCGGCGGTGACAGCGTCACGTTGCCCTTCGATGGCGCGCATTTCGGTCTTTGAGACCCGTCAGTTTTCCTCGGTGATGCGCACATAGATCGCGGTGACCGCCAGAATGATCAGGCCGAAGAAGATGCGTCTTGTACCCTCGGGGATCTGCATGACGGTGAGCATGGTTGTCAGGACGGTCAGGATCAGCGCGCCGACAATGGTGCCCGAATAGGTGCCCCGCCCGCCGAAGATCGAGGTGCCGCCGATAACGGCCGCCGCCACGGACGGAAGGACCCTTGGCTCCACCAGGGAGAGTGACGGCGCCTTGATCAGCCCCAGATAGATCAACCCGGTGATGCCGGCGATCAGGCCGGACAGGACATAAAGGGCAATCAGCACCTGCCATGTGCGCACTCCCGCCAGGCGCGCGGCATCTTCGTTTTCGCCGATGGCGTAGAGCAGACGGCCGAAGCCGGTACGGCGAAGGCCGACGATAATGACAATCGCAAGCGGGATGAACACGATCAGCGAGTTGGGAAACCCACCGGTCCGGCCGGTGCCGAGCCAGGCCAGTATCTCCGGAACGGACGATCCTGACGCAATCACGGTACGCTGATAAACCTGCAGGCATCCCGCCGCGATCAGACCTGTTCCAAGGGTCATGATCAGCGGATGAACCCTGAAAATCCCGACGCCGATGCCGTTGGCAAGACCGACGAGGAGCGGCGGGACGAGCGCAATCAGGATTGCCCCGGCGGGACCAAGGCTTGAAAGCTGGGTCGCCGCGACAAAGGCGCTGACCGTCGCCGCAACACCGACGGACAAGTCGATGCCGCCGGTCAGCATGGTCAGCGTCTGACAGGCAGCAAGCATGGCAAGCGGAATGGCGAATTTGATCGTATTGCCGATCCAGCGTTCGTTGACGATACCCGGACGCATGATCTCCAGCGCAACGACAAGGGCGATCAGCAAGATAATCAGCGGCACCAGCGGATAGTCGCGCAAGAACCGTCTTATGATGTTGCCGGTGTTGGGTTTTGGCTGCGTTTGCGTTGTCATTTGTGTCGCGACCTTACCGCTATCAATCCTCCGGCCATCACGACAACGACCATGATTGTGCCTTCAACAATGGCTGTGACATTGGGATCGACCGACAGCAGCGCCAGATCCGTGCGCACCAGGCGCAAGATGATGACCGCGATGATCGGGCCGATCAGGCCGCCACGCCCGCCTCCCAAGGTGACGCCGCCGAGAACGACGGCCGCGACACTGGCCAACAGATACGGCCCTGGAATGGGCGCTCCGATGCCGGTGCTTGCCGTCAGCACCAATCCGCCCATGGCGGCGAACAGCCCGGCCATGGCATAGGCGGCGATCTTCGTTCTGTTGACCGACACCCCGGAGCGGAACGCGGCGAGGCTGGACGAGCCGATCGCATAGACCGACAGGCCGAAGCGGGAGCGGCGAAACGGCCACCACACCACGCCGATGCACACAACAAGCAAAATGAAAGATTTCGGAACAAACTGCGTGATGCTTTCCGGAACCCCGTAAATCGAGACGGAACCGACCAGAAGGCCCATCAGCCAGTCAGCCGCCCCGCCGCCAGGCGCCTTCAGGATCATCAGCGCAACACCCTCCCAGACGAAGAGCATGGCAAGGGTTACGACAATGTCCGGCACTCTGGTGAAGACAATCAGCATGCCGTTGATCGCACCCATGCAGACCCCGACCAGCAGTACGAACGGAACCACCCAGAGGGCCGCCTGCTCGCTTGCTCCGTCCATCAGCACTGCCGCCGTGACGCTGGCGACAGCCATCATCGAGGCAATGGACAGATCGATGCCGCCGGCGATCACCACAATCGCCTGTGCGGCCGTCGCGAAGGCGAATGGCAAAGCGGCGCGCGCCAGTGCTTCAAGCCCGGAGGCGCCGTAGTTCGGCTGGATGATCTTGGTGAAAACAAAGAGCATTGCGAGGATGACGCAAAGCCCGATATTCCAGTAATGGCTGCGAAGAAATTTCAGCACCGCGCGCTCACACTACAGTTTCTTGTTCTGGGGAAGGCGAGGCCCTGCTCAAGCCATAAGCGGCGCGCATGAGGGTCGGCTCATCGGCGTCCCGGACATGCATCTGATCAACAACCCGGCCTCCGAAGATGACAATGGCCCGGTCACAGGCCAACTGGATCTCCTCAAGCTCCGAAGTATAAAGCAGGACGGATGAACCCTGCTCGGCGAGCTCGCGCAAGAGCGGGTAGATTTCACGCTTGGTCCTGACATCGATGCCGCGGGTCGGATCGAAACACAACAATGTGCGGACACCGAGGGCGATCCAGCGCGCAATGGTGACCTTTTGCTGATTGCCGCCCGAAAGCCGCTGGACCTCGCCCTGCGCACGGGTATCGATCTGCAGCCGCTCGATGGCGGCGTCCACCTTGTTCTTTTCAGCGGACATATTGATCAGCCCCCATTGCGAGGGGTGCGTATGGAAGGGCATCGCGATGTTCTCACGCACGGAGCGCTGCATCAGCAGGGCGTCCGCCCGATCGCCCGGCACATAGACATGGCCGGCTGCGATTGCATCGGCGGGATGGTGAAATTCCTGAATCGCGCCGTCGATTTCGATGGTTCCGCCCGTCGGGCGGATCATGCCGGCGAGGGCTTCGAACAGTTCGTCCTGCCCCTGCCCTTCAAGCCCGGCAACACCAAGAACCTCGCCCGCGTTGAGGTCAAAGGAGACATCAACCAGCTTGCTGGCAGCCGCGAGGTTACGCACACTCAGGCGCGGCACTGCGTCGGAACCTGCGAGTGCCTCCGGCTTTGAAATAGCCGAGGCCTTTCTTGCCGCTTGTACCGGTGCGCCCAACATCAACTCAACGATGTGATCTTCAATGCCATCCTCGATGGCGACATCACCCACCGTCTCTCCGTCGCGCAACACGTTGGCGCGATCACAAACGGCGGAGATTTCCGGGAAGCGATGGGAAATGTAGATCACCGAACGATCAAGCTCTTTCTGCTTGCGCACCACATCCAGAACCTTGTCCACCATGTCGGTGGGCAGAGCTGCGGTCATCTCGTCGAGCAGCAGAACGTCCGGCTCGCTGGCAAGGGCACGCGCCAGATCCAGCACGCGCTGGATGGCCAGCGGCAAACGATAAGCCGCTTCGCTCATATCCAGTTTCTGGACGCCCAATTCATTGACCCAATGACGGAAGGCCTCAACCGGCGTGTTGCCGAGACGCAGATTGTCGAGGACATCCAGATCGGGAATGAGGGAAGGCTCCTGGTAGACGGGAACCAGGCCCGCTGATCGCGCATCCGCAGGTGATCTGACGGCATGTTTCCTGCCCTTGATCAGAATGTCGCCGGAACTAGGCGCGATCGCACCGGTCAGGATTTTAACGAGTGTCGATTTTCCCGCTCCGTTGGCTCCCATCAGGGCAACGATCTCGCCGCTCGCCAGCTCCAGCGAGGCGTTGCTCAAAGCCACGACAGCACCATAGGTCTTGCTCACGCCCTTGGCACTCAAGAGGGGGCTGTTTGCCATGGAGCCGGCCGTCCTTGTCATAGAGGGAAAAACAGGACCGGGCCGGCGGGTTCTTCGGCCCGCCGGTCCGTGTTTTTTCTATCAGCCTACTCGCCGGGGCCCTTACAGGCGATGATCTGTTCCTTGGTGTAGTTCGTCCATCCGGGGATGAAGATCGAAACAGGCCACTCAGGGTCCAGCGACGGATCGGCAGCAGCCATGAGCTGCTCCTTGCCTTCCTTCGTTGCGTTCTGCCAGAGTTCCGGGTCCACCAGAACCGTACGTGCAGCCGGTTTTTCGCCTTCAAGCAGCTTGATGGCCAGCGCCACACCGGCACCGCCGACCGAGCCGGGGTTCGTGACGGCTGCACCGACAAGACCATCGACACTGTTCAACTGGCCGACAAAACCGGCGTTGTCGGCACCGACAATCGGAACCAGCGGCGTATCGGATTCGACGAAAGCATCGACGATCACATTGTCGATGCCGGACGTCCAGACGCCATCAAACGGGATGCCTGTGGCGATGTAGTCGAGGATCTGCTGCTTTCCCTGATCCTGCTGCCATCCGGTGAAGACCTCATGGGCAACCTTGACATCCGGAAACTCCGCCAGGGCGCGCTTGAAGCCCTTGTCGCGATCATCATCCGCCGATGCGCCCGCAGCGCCGCGCATATAGACGACCGAACCCTTGCCGCCGATCTCCTCGAACAGCCATTTGGCGCCAAGATAGGCATATTCTTCCTGGTTGTTGGACAGCACATAGGCCGATTCCTCGGATACCGACTGGTCAACGGCGACGACAACAATGCCCTTGTCCGTGGCAGCCTTGATCGCCGGGCTCACGCCGTCCGGGTTTGCCGGATTGATAACGATTGCATCGACGCCCGCCTGGATCAGGTTGTTGATGTCCTCAATCTGACCAGCGGCATCGGTGTTGCGATGCGCAATGTTCAGAGACTTCACCTTGCCCGATGCCAGCGCTTCGGCCTTCATGGCGCAAACCATTTCCTCGCGCCAGCCATTGCCCTGCACGGTGTTGGAAATGCCGATCGTGTAGTCCATCGCCATTGCCGAACCCATCAGGCTCATTGTGAACGCCCCCAACAGGGTGGCTTTCAGAATTTTCTTTTTCATCTTGGTCTCCTCCTTGTCATATCCCTAATTTCGGCCGGCCCGGGACGGGCCTGTTTTCATTTTACAAACGGCCGCAATACATCCCGCGCGAGCAGGAATCCTCTTTTCACCAGTTCCTCCGTTCCTTCAAAATCGCGATCTTCGTGTTCGATGATGACGGGGCCGTCATAGCTAGCCCGATAAAGTCCGGCGAAGAAGTCGGCCCAGTTCACATCGCCGAGGCCCGGCAGGCGCGGCACCTGCCAGCCCATGCCTGCCGACAGGATTCCACGATCATAAAGACCGTCGCGGTCGATCATCAGATCCTTGGCGTGGACATGGAACATATGGCCACCGAATTCGCGGATGAAGCGATCCTGATCGATCATCTGCAAAATCAGGTGGCTCGGGTCGAAATTCATGCCGACCTCGCCGTCCCAGCTCTCGATGATACGGCGCCAGATACGTGGCGAATAGGCAATGTTGTGTCCGCCCGGCCATTCATCGTAGCTAAAGATCATCGGGCAGTTTTCGAAGGCGATCTTCACACCGCAATCGCGGGCGTGGGCAATGATGTCAGGCCAGACCTGAAGCGCGCTTTCCCAGTTTTCGTCAATATTTCTGGACGCATCGCCGCCGCAAAACGTGTTGACGACGGAAAGCCCCATATGACCGGCCGCGGCAATCACCAGCTTGAGATGCTCGATGACCGTGTTGCGGTGATCCTCGTCCGGGTGGAGCGGGTTGGGGTAGTAGCCCAGAGCCGACACTGTCAGACCCTTGTCGGACAGCGTCGCAACAATATCGCTTGCCTCTGACTTGCCGATATTGGCGACATCGATATGGCTGGTGCCCGCATAACGCCGCGTCGGGCCTTTGGATACCGGCCAACAGGCAATCTCCAGCGCCTCAAAACCCGATGCGACGGACCAATCGGCAACGTCCATCAAGGGCACATCGGGAAAAGGTGCTGTCAGTAGTCCAAGTTGCATGCTTCCTCCATCGGTCTGTGCATGACGTTTTCCTAGTGGCGGATGTCGACCCAGCGCCCCTGGCGCGCGCTTTCAAGAACGGCATCACATACGAGCATCTCGTAGTGGCCGTCGGCAAAACTGGCGTAGCCCGCTTCGGACGGCGCATGCCCCGCAGCAACCGCCGCGTAAATCTCGCGGAAAAGGGCGAAAAATGAATCGGCAAACCCCTCGACATGACCGCCCGGCAAGGCCGCTGCCGCCGCTCCCCTTGCATTCATCAAGGCGGCATCGCGCTGCAGGATCTGGTTGGGTTCATCCCTGTGACCGATCCACAGATGATCGGGCGTTTCGGAATTCCATGCGGCAGAGGACTTCGATCCATCGATCTGCCATTGCAGCGAGTTCTTTCTGCCCGCGCTGACCTGGCTGATCACAACAGAGCCGCGGGCGCCGTTTTCGTAACGCAGCAACAGCAGCGCCGTATCATCCGTCGTGATTTCTGTCGGTTTTGTGTTGGTGGAGCGCTCCTTGGAAAAGGTCTCGACCGGCCCGAGCGGTTGCTGCCTTGTCTTCAAGAATGTCGACAGTTCGGCCATTACGGATGTGACTTTCAGACCGGTGATATAGCTCGTCAGGTCGATCCAGTGGGTGCCGATGTCTCCGACTGCCCGCAAATGGCCGCCCTTGTCGGCCTCCAGCCGCCAGTTCCAATCGGTGTCGTGCAGCAGCCAATCCTGCATGTAATGGCCGGAAATCAGCCGGATATCGCCGAAAGCGCCAGTTGCCGCCATCCCGCGTGCATGCTGATTGAGCGGATAGAACCTGATGTTGTAGTTGACCGCGGTGATCAGATTGCCGGCCTGTGCCAACTCCACGAGTTCGGCGGATTCCGCTGAGGTCATGGTCAGCGGTTTTTCACAGACCACATGCCGGCCCGCCGCCAGGATCTGCTTGACCTGCTGATGGTGAAACTGGTTGGGGGACGTCACATGAACGACCTGAACCGCCGGGTCTCTCAACAATTCGTCCAGATCCGCATAGGCTTTTGCAACGCCTATCGCATCCGCCGCCGTCCTGCCCCGCTCAGGTGAGGAACCGAGCAGGCCGACCACGTTCACACCCAAACGGCGCAAAGCCTGAGCATGCACCGTGCCGATAAAACCGGTGCCGATCACCGCCGCTCCAATAGCGCCGATATCACTCCCCTCACGCAACCGAATAGCCTCCGTCTACACTCAGACATGTGCCGGTCATGAAAGACGCGGCGGGCGACGCCAGGAACAGTGCCGGGCCGGCCAGATCTTCCGGCGCGCCCCAACGGCCCATGGGCGTGCGGGCATTCACCGCTTCAACATGGCTGGAATTGGTTCTGCTTTTTGCCGACTGCTCGGTGATGATGAAGCCCGGTGCGATGCAATTGACGCGAATATTGAACTGCGCCCAGGCCATCGCCAGGGATTTGGTCAGCTGTCGGACAGCGGCTTTCGATGCGCCATAGGCCGGGTTCATCGGGCTGCCGAAGGAGGCATACATCGACGCGATGTTGATGACGTTGCCCTGGCTGCGTTTGAGATGTTCAAGAAAGGCCGACGACATGCGGAAAGTGCCTTCCAGATTGACATCAATGACCTTGCCGAAGAACTCCGGGTCCATTTCCTCGCCCCGGGAGGTTATGGCTGCGCAGTTGACCAGAACATCCAGCTCATCCGTCTCGGCTGCCAGATCTGCGATGTCGGAGGCATCGGTGACATTGATCTGCATGTAGCGATAACGGCCACGGTCCGCCTCGGCGGGCTCCGGCTCCACCCCGGTAATCGTGACATCCGCACCGCCTGCCTTGAACGATGCGGCAATCGCCGAACCGATCCCCGCGCGGCTTGCGCCGACAACCAGAACATTGCGTGAGGAGAAATTAAAAACACTGTCGGGGTTCATGTCCGTCTCCGTTTTCGCTTTCACTCTTCCACGCAAAAAAAGCTTATGCAACAATATTTTCATTTTTACGAATATGAAAATATCCGTGTCCCCTCCATTGCTCCGCCGCTGCTGATTTCCTTTTATTTTCAAAATTTCAAACTGTTACGCCAGTTTCCTGCTAAGACTCACAATCAGGCTCTGGCACAAAACAAAAGCCGGAACCTGTGAACGAAAGTGCCCGAGATGCGCTTCCTTGACGTAGAGAACATGATCAGCAAGTCCGACCACCGGGCTCAGTTCATTGTCGGTAATCGCGAGCACCGGAATTTGTCTTTCCGCCGCCATTTCGGCGACATCGACCGTTTCTGCGGTGTAGTCGTCGAACGTCAAAAGCAGGACAGCATCGTTTTTCCTGATGGCCCTGACCTGCTCAACGCGCATGGCCCCTAGATTATCAATCAGGTGAACAGGCTTGCCGACCTTGGCGAGACCGTAAAAGGAATAGGCACCAATGCCGAAGGCACCGCGCGCCGCGCAGATATGGATCGCCTCACAGTCGGCCATCGCGTCAACAAAGGATTGCAGCGCGCCGTCATCGACATCCTCTCTCAGCCGCAGCAGTGAATCGACAGCCGTCTGGACGAAGGTATCGAATATGGCCCGTGGCTGCTCGAGATCGAGTTCGTTCTCGCCGCTCTTTATGCGCGCGTCTCCAAGCGCCTTGATGCGATCGGCGTAGGTCATGCGCGGTCCGACGAGTCGCTGACGGAAAACGTCCTGCAGGTCCGCAAAACCGGCAAACCCCAGTTCCTTTGCGAAACGGGTGATGTTGGCGGCTGGCACGCCGGCGAGTTTCGATAGTCCGACAATGTTGTAAATCGCCACGTCCTCGGGATTGTTCAGAAAGAACTGGGCAATCTGGTTGAGGCGTTTGGGCAGGCTCTTTTGCCTGACCATCAGCGTTTCGACGAGGGACGCATAGTCCTCGATCGGTTTTTGGCTTTTCGGTGCCTGTTTTGTCTTCGGCATATTTGCGCCTGTCTCCTGCGGCGAACAATCGCTGCTTCAATCTTGTTTCCGGGGGGCCGTTACCCGGCTGGCGGGTCTCAGCTGTCCACACCTCCTAACACCCATTGTTCCTGGTCCACGATGGATCCGGTCATCGGCGACGATACGTCGCTGAGGAGAAAAACGGACAGGCTGGCCACATCTTTGGGCGACAGCAGGCGTTTGAAAGGCTGCTGCGCCGCCGCCTCGTCAAGCCAGCCGGGCCCTTTGCCAAGCAACTCAGCCTGCATCGTGCGTTCGGCGGGGGTATCGGTCCATCCGACGTTGATGCCGTTGATGCGAATGCGGTCAAAACGGTGCTGGTGCGCTGCGTTTTTCGTGATCAACGAAAGCGCGGCCTTCGTTGCCGAATAAACCGTCAACTCGCCGCCACCGCCATGGGCGTTCATCGAAAGGATGTTCAGGATTTCGCCCGGACGCTTTTGCCTGCGCAACGTTCCGATCATGCGCTGCATCAGAAAAAACGGTTCCTTGGCATTGATCTGAAACAGTTCATCCCAGAGCTTGCGGGTGGCATCGAGCGTTGATCCGCGAGTCGTCAAACCGGCGCAATTGACCAAGGCGTCGATCCGGCCAAACCGGCTGGAGGCCTGATCGAACACGCGATCGGCCCCGCCTTCGATGGTCAGGTCTTCCACAACCAGATACGCCTCGGACCCGAGATCCGTCAATTCGGACACCGTCTGCTCTCCAGCACCGGTGTCGAGCCCCGATACGACAATTGCCTCTGCACCGCTTTTTGCGCATTCGACGGCAATCGCCCGGCCAATGCCCTGCGTTGAACCGGTAACAAGAACGATCTTGCCGTCGACACGTGCTTCCATCGGCTGCCACTTCCTCTCGCTTCACGGGTCCGAGCAATAGTAGATGAAAATTTTCAAAATTATCAATATGAAAATTTCTGCGTATAAGACAGTGTGTCCGGACGGGATGGAGCCGCCGTCCGGTACGTGCCTGGCGCCAGTGGTTTGAAAGCCGGTGAAATACGCCGTGCCGTAATTTAAGACACCGGCACGCCGCGCTGCGCAAAAGCCTTAAATATGGAGCGCCATTTTACCGCTCGCGGAGCGCGTTCTGGAAATTGTCCGTCAGCGGCTTGAGGACGTAGCTGAGGGTTGTTCGTTCTTGTGTGCGAATGTGAGATTCAACGGGCATTCCGGGCACCAATCGCACATCTCCAAGTTTTACGAATTCCCCCTCGGTGAACGTAAAGCGCACCTTGTAGTAGCTCAGCCCGGTGTTTTCATCCACCGTCGTGCTGGGTGAAATCGACGCCACCTCACCCATCAGTTCCGGGGTGGTCCGCTGGTTGAATGCTGAAAACCGCGACACGACCTCCTGACCGATCCAGATCTGATCGATGGAACTCGGCTCCACACTGGCTTCGACATTCAAGTCACTGGTTTGAGGCACGATCTGCATAACAGGCGCGCCCGGCGCCACGACCCCTCCAACCGTAAACATCGAAAGCTCGTGCACCATACCGCTGACCGGAGCCCGGATATCCGTACGCGCGATCTGCGAACGGGTTGCGATGAGCTGTTGGACCATGTCACGGATTTCGGTTTCGGTCTGTGACAGTTCGGCAAGTGCGTTCTGTACGAATTCCCGCCGGGTCTGAGAAATCTTGATTTCAGATTCGGTGATGGCGTTTTCGATCCGCGCCAGTTCAGCGACCATTTCGCCGGACTGGCCTTTCATTTCCGCGATCTGTCGGCGCAGGGCGCGAACTTCGGACGCCGAGATGAAGCCCTGTTTGTCCAGCTTTTCAAACCCCGCCAACTCTTCCTCGAGGAGTGCGATTTGCTCGTCTGCAGATTGTTTTTGAGCCTCAGTCCCAAGCAGCTGATTTTTGTATTGCGCGATCTGCTCGCGATACTGATTGGCCTGCCCTTCCAGCGTATTCCTGCGTGCCGCAAACAATGATGCGTGGTCCTCCTCGACGCTCGCCGAGACCGGAATATCGTGCTCGTGGAGGACGCCATGGTCCCAGGAAATCCGATCGAGGCCGTCACGCTCGGCAATCAGCCGGCTGCGCTGCGTTGCCGCCTCCTGCAGCCTGTTGGTGTAAATGTTCAAATTCGCCCTCAGCAAGGTATCGTCCAGCCGGAGGAGAAGATCGCCCTCTTCAACAAAGCTGCCGTCATTGACCAGCAATTGCGTGACAACGCCGCCGTCGGGATGCTGAACAGTTTTCGCATTGCCCGCGACGGTGACGGAGCCTGACGCAAGGACTGCGCCGGACAACGGGACGGTGGCCGCCCAGTATCCGCCGATGCCGAACAAGAGCGCAAGCATGAGCAAACCCGTCACCAACCATCTGGTTCCGCTGGTCTTCACGCTGATAGAGGGCGGTACAGTTACAGTTGCTGCAGCCTTCGTGTTCATGGTGTTCTCCAACTCCGCTTGACCGCGCTATTCAGCAGGTGCCGCTTTTGTGTGTGGTTTGAGGACACGCACCTCGTCTGCGCCGGGATTGACGCGCTCGGAACTCACCGCCCGCGTCGCGCGCTGCAGAACCTCCTGCTTGTCACCGAAATCGACCTGACGTCCCCCTTTGAGCATCAGGATCTTGTTGACCGAAGCGATCGCGCTCGGACGATGCGCCATGACAATCACGGTCGAACCCGATGCGCGCAGCGCCTTGATGCAATCGGACAATGCCGCATCGCCTTCGGTATCCATGTTGGAATTCGGCTCGTCCAGCACCACCAGCGCCGGCTGCTTGTAGACTGCCTGCGCAAGGGCAATGCGCTGCGCCTGCCCACCGGACAACATCGTGCCGCCCTGCCCGATTGTGGTGTCGTAACCTTCGGGCAAGGCAAGCACCATGTCGTGCACGCCCGCCAGTTGCGCAGCGGCAATCACATCATAATCCTGGGCTTCCGCATCAAAGCGGGAGACATTTTGCCGGATGGTGCCGTTGATAAGGCAGACATCCTGCGGCAGATAGCCAATATGCCTCCCAAGCGCTTCCTGATCCCACAGGCTAAAGCCGGCACCATCCAGGGTGACCGAGCCGCGATCCGGCAACCAGATGCCAGTCAAGAGGCGCGCAAGACTGGATTTGCCTGCGGTACTCGGCCCGATCACCCCGAGGCCGTCACCGGGCCTCAGCTTGAAGTTGATGTCCTGCAAAATGGGCGGTCTGTTGTTTGCCCCAGCCTGTTCGGCCTCGGGCATGAGCTTGATCAGCCCGCTGACGTCGACGGTTCCCTCAGGCTCCGGCAGTTGGGTACGCGTCTCTTCGAGGCCGATATCGCCGATCGCTTTTTTCAAACGTGAAAACGCCAGCCGTGCGCGCACAAAACCCTTCCATTGACCGATGGCCTGATCGACCGGTGCAAGGGCGCGACCGGCAATGATCGATGCTGCCACAATGGCGCCGGCGGAAATCTGCTGATGGATGGCAAGGTAGGCGCCCAATGCCAGGATCGAGGATTGCAAAAGCAATCTGAAGGCCCGCGAGGACGCCGAGACCATTTCGGCGGTGCCCGTCGCCCTTTGCGTGTGCGCCAGGGCAAGGCGACGGATTTCACCCCATTTGTCCGTCATGCGCCCCGCCATGCCCATGGCGACCAGCGGCTCCGAATTGTCGTGAACCTGCTGACCGATCAGGCTGGCGGAAAACTCGTGCCCAGCGCCCTCGCGAATGGCACCGCGCGTCGCAAACTCATTGATCAGGGCCAGGGTGATCACGATCAACGCACCGGCCAGAGCCAGGAACCCCAGCCACTGATGCAGCAAGAAAACCAATGCGAGGTAAAACGGCACCCAGGGCAAATCCAGCAGCGCGACCGGCCCGTTGCTTCCGACAAACTGACGCACGGCGCTCAAATCCTGCTCGGGACGAGAGGATAAACGACCGGCTGCAAGACCCTGATATATCAATGTTTTTTGCGCCAGCGGCATCAACTCAAGATCAAAGCGATGGGCGGCGCGTGACAAAAGCCGCACGCGAATGAAGTCGAAGACCGCCATGAACGCATAGAGCACGCCAACCAGCACAACCAGCGCCACGAGCGTCGGCACCGAACGGCTGGACAGGACCCGGTCGTAAATCTGCAGCATGAAGAGCGGGCCGGTCAGCATGAGAATGTTCACGGCTGCGCTGAACAGGCCGACACCAATGAATGACGAACGCAGGCGCCGCGTCGCTAGCTGAAACTGGCTGTCTTTGATGCTCATTGGCGCGTACTCCGAAATGCCACGTTCTCACCCCGCATCAGAAGAAGCTGAACGCGTCGCCGTCCAGCGCGGAAAGCCTGGTGTGGTTGAGCACGAGCAGATCGCCATTACCGAAATCAAACACCGTGTGACGGCCAACCTGGCTGGCATGGGCCAACAGGGCATCAAAGCTGTCGACGCCGTCGACATCGATGGTGATCCTGTCGCCACCGGATGAGAACCAGCGTCGGCCGGTGTCGAAGTCGGCAATAATGTCGATACCCGCGCCGGAGGCGTAATTGAACGTGTCGCGCCCGGCTCCACCGATGAGGAAGTCCCGTCCGGCGCCGCCCGTGATGTCGTCATTGCCAAAGCCACCGAAGATCAGATCGTTGCCATCGCCCCCGGCCAGTTCGTCGGAGCGGAAACCGCCTATGATGAGGTCGTTGCCGTCGCCGCCATAGATCTGGTTTTGCGCAAAGAGACTACCCAGCAGGACGTCATTGCCATCGGTGCCCTGCCGCCAGCCCTCATAGGGATCGGTGGCCGTGCCGATGACATTGATCTGAATTTCGCCCTCACTGGTTTCGGTTCCGTCGAAAACTTCATAGGTGAGCGTTTCAACGCCATCAAAATCAGCGGCCGGCGTATATATGATCGTTCCGTCGCTCGCCACCTGCAGGGAGCCGTTTTCGGCGCCGGTGACGGAAACCACGCTGAGCGCGTCACCATCGGCGTCCGTATCATTGGCAAGGATATCGGCGGTTGAGAACACAAGGCTCGCACCGGCATCCACCTCGAAACCTGTATCCGTGTTTGCAACGGGTGCATCATTGACCGGCGTGATTTCGAGCGAGAAGGCACTGCGGGCTTCCAACTCGCCATCACTGGCAATGACTACGACGTCCAGATTTCCGTTGAAGTTGAGCGGCGGTTGGCCGGAGAACGTGCCGGTTGAGGCTTCAAAGCCCAGCCAGCCTGGAAGTGCTTCACCATTTGCAAGCTCGACGCTCAGGGCCAGCGTATCGCCGTCCACATCGTCGAAGGCATCCGCCGGGAGAGTGAAGCTTACAGCCGTATCTTCATCGAAGGACTGATCGGCCAGTTCCTGCCCCGTGACCGGCTTGTCGTTGACCGGGGTGATGTCGAGCGTGAAGTCGTCGCTGACCGCATGTTCTCCGTCAAATGCGGTGACACGCACATCGACCGGGCCGTTGAAATCCTTTGGCGGGAGGCCGGAAAACGTTCCGGTTTCCGCATCGAAATCGAGCCAATCGGGCAAATCGGACGCATCGGTCAGCGTTGCCGAAAGCGCCAGTTCAGTACCCTCGATATCCGCAAAAGCGTCGGGCGGAATTGAAAACTCAAGAGGTGTGTCCTCGGCCGAGGAGACATCGGCCAGCGGCGCCTCAAGCGTGGGGGCATCATTGACCAGATCAATGGTGATTTCGACGGTCGCCGTGTCCGTCAGCTGGCCGCCATCGGTTGCCAGCGTGACGCGATAGGTGAAGCTGTCCGTGCCGAAGAAGTTCGCATTGGGTGTATAGGTATAGCTTCCGTCGGTTTCCATCACCACATGGCCATTGGCCGGATCCGTCTCGACGGCGAAGGTCTTTGCATCGCCGCCGATCTCGGACACATTGTCCGCGACTGTGCCGGAAATCTCGGTATCCTCGTCGCCCCTTGCACCGTCTATCCCGGCGTTCAATCCTTCCGGCAAGGTAAAGCGCGCGAGCTGCTCAAGGACGGGCGGCTCGACGTCTCCGATGAGGTCGGGATTGCCCCAAAGGGTCAACACGCCGTCCTCATCCCTGGTGATCGACAGGCGGTCCGTCGCCATCGTGCCGTCATCGTTGATGTAGGCGGGGATGGAGATGGCGATCCGGTCGCCATCATAGGGATTGAAATCCTCCAGCACGGTGTCCGTGCCGGCCGCGCCGATCACAAAGAGGTCCGCATCAGCGCCACCCTGCATGGCGGCGGCACCAAGAGCGATGATTGCGTCCTCGCCAGCGCCGCCGGACGCGGCGGCGCCCTGCGTTTGAACGACATCGTCACCGCCCTCGCCTGCAACCTCCGTGTTGGCTTCACTCGCCTGCAAATCGTTATCGTTCGGCGATCCGTTCAGCAGTGGGTCAGGACCGGTGGTCGGCTTATAGGAGATGGCGACATTGCCTTCAGGGGTGTTAACGGCTTCGAACGTGCCCAGATAGGCGCCGTTGAGCACGATCGTGCTGACCTCTGTGCCGGTGCTGATTTCCAGCATCGTGTTGCCGACAAAGGCCGACCGGAGCTCTTCCACGGTCACACCGCCAAAGAGGCCTGCAACGGACGGGATTTCCGTCAACGCCGCGACAGAAATCACCGGCGGCTTTTCCGTGCGGATGCGGCTTGTGGTGATTGTGATGTCGTCGGCAGACAGGCCTTCCACAATCAGCGTGTCGTCGGGATCGAAATCGTAAATCTGGTCGCCGTCCAGATTTATCAGTGTTCCCTGAACGCTGTCCGCGCCGGCACCGAGGAAAAACTCTTCATTGCTTTCCCGAGCCGCAACGTCATCGGCGTCATTCGTTCCGAGCCGCAGGGCAGGCGCTTCAGGTGACGTCAGTTCGATAAAGACAGCAGCGCGCGAGGTCGTGCCGTCATTATCCTGCACTTCGTAGTAGAACACATCGGTCTGGCCGAACAGGGCAGGATCGGTCGGCGCCGTATAGATGAACGCACCATCGGCAACGGACCATTCAACGCTCCCCAAGAGCCCGGGCGCTGCGTTGGGGTCCAAGGTCTGTTGCGGATCAAGCGCCTGTGGCAAGCCGTCCGGCCCGAGTACGTAGCTGACATCGCCGTCGCCATCGGTATCGTTGGTAATTGCGTCGATCAGGATGCGCTGCCCCGGCGCTGTGATGATCGCATTGTCGTCCACCGCTTCGGGCGGCTCGTTGACATCAAGATAGACTGTTCGGGTTTCGGACCGCAGGCCGGCTTCGTCCGCGACAGAATAGGAGAACTGAGTCGGTCCGCTGCCGACACCGGTTATCGTCGCGGTGCCGTCCGGTGAGACGGCAATGGTTGCAACAAGCGGATCGGGCGCATTTTCGATGACCACCGAAGCCGGGTCGACATTTCCGTCGACATCGGTGACGTCGTCCAGAAGGTTCAGTTCCAGGTCACTGGCGACATCCAGCGTTTCCGGCGCATCGGATGTTGGATCGTCGGTCGTGAATATGGGCGCGTCATTGATGCCGGTCACATCGATATCCCAGACCACCGATCCGGTTGTGCCATCCGGGGCGACCCAATCGATGGCGACGCTGTCCGAGCCCTCAAAATCAGCGGCCGGCGTATACTCGTAGCTATAGACCAGCGGCGAAGCAGACGCGGTAAGCTGGAAGGAGCCGCCCTGCGTCGTCACAATTGGTCCCAGATCGGCCGGCGCCAGGACCTTGTCCGCGATCAGTGCCAGATCAGCCGGATCAATCAGTTCGGGCGTGTTGTTGCGCAACGCTTCGGCCATATCGAGCGCTGTCTGAACGCCGAGGACCGCCGGATCGAGTTCGTCGAGATCAAAGAGGGTTACAAGACCCTCTACGGCTGTATCCTCGTCGGTCGCTAGGCTGTTTGCGCCGCCGGTCGCCGAGAGGTTGCGAACCTCGGGCGCATCCTCGCTTGGCGTGATCTCGATGCGCACGGGGATCGTCTCGGTGCTTCCCAACTGGTCGGCCACAACGACGTCGATCAGCGCGGTGACGCCGAAGATATCAGGGCTCGGCGTGAAGATGATGCCGTCGCCATAGATTTCGACGGTTCCGACTTCTGTCGTCGTGCCTTCGCCAAGGGCGGCGGATGCAGACAGGATTTCAACATCGCCGAAGCCGCCGCTGCGGCCGGATACGATATCGAGAGCGATGCTGGCGTCTTCAGCAACACTGACAGTGCCGTTGGGGGCAAGAGCGAAGTCTGCTGCGACAAATACCTCAACATGCGCTTCGTTCGAACGGCCCGCTTCGCCCGCATCCTCCAGCGTATAGGTGAAACTCGTGCTGGCGCCTGTCGTGCCTGTCGGTGACGTCGCCCCGGCGCTCAGCGCATCGATCAGGGATCCGCGCAGGAAGACGCCATATTCGCCGTTGCCCGGATAACGTCCGAAGGCAATGTCTGTGCCGGCCCTTATGTCTTCGAACGGGTCTTCACCGAAGGGCGGTCTGATGAATGAAGCACCCGTCACGTCAAAACTCTGGGAGTTCAAGGCTTCGGCCAGATCCGGATCGACATCGTTTGCGGTCAGAACGCTGAGCGGAATGAAACGCGTGCCGCCGGGCAATAGTTCGGCACTGCCAACGGCATCGGAATTGGCTTTGAGCACGATGCGATCATCACCCAGTACGGGAGCCAGTCCGGTAACATTGATGCTGACCGACTGTGCCTCGCTTTGATATTCGCCGTCGGTGGCGATGTAGGAGAAGTTCACATCGCCGATATAGTCGGGGGCGGCAACATAGGTGACGATACCGGTTCCAAAGCCGGTATTCGGATCGGTTTGCAGGATCAATTCGCCATTGGATGTGTCACCATCCAGCAGGTCGGCCTCCTGCCCGGCGCTCTCGAATTCGATGTCGAACAGTCGCAGCACGTCGCCATCCGCATCGGTGTCGTTGGCCAGCAGGTCAAAGGTGACCGCCCGACCGCGCGCGAGCTGCGCGGTGTCAGCGACGGCGACCGGCGCCGAGCTGTCGTAACGGATCGACAGGGCGATGTTCTTGCCGAGGGCTTCTGCGGCGCTGATTTCGTCATCCGTCACATACTCATAGGCATAGGGTTGATCGGAAAAATGCGTGCCGAGGTCGGTGAAAATCAACGGCGCTTCGCCGGCACCGCCGGCCATGCCGCTTGTCACGTCAAGCACGAACCGGTCCTGATAGGCGCCATCCAGGATCATCGAGAATGAGACGTGAGCTCCGGGGATCAGGTCTGTCGCTCGCGAGATATTGGTGTGGAAAAACGGGTCATTGTCCAGATTGAACGGATCAAGCAGTTCCGGGTCTTCTATCAGGTCTGCATAGATGTGGGACTGCAGCCTGTTTTCCACGTCAAAGCGGAAACTCTTGAGCGAAATCGTCAGCTCTGTCTGGGGCGCGGCGGCACCATTCTCATCGATCGCAACCGCCTCGATCGCGTAGCTTACAATTTGCGGAAACCCATCGAAGCCGGGCTGCTCATACCAAAAACTGCCCTGACCTTGTGGACCGGACAGGGCAAAGTCGAATGTTGTCTGGAAATCATGGCCTTCGAAAAAGCCGTTCTCGTTGATAAACCGGCTTTCACCGATGATATCTTTGTTCCGCTTGCCGAGTTCGGACGTCATGTCCAGTTCCGTAAGGATCATCCCCGTACGCAGCGGGATGAACACGTTCGGCGCGACATAGGCCTGCGATGTGAACCCGACACCCGTCAGCGTGTCGTCCGACAGGGCGAGTGCGATCTGGTCGTCATTGTCGAAGCCGATAATCCGGTCGTCCTGAAGGGCCGCGGCGCCCATTTTTAATCCGAAGAACGGGTCAAAATTTACCCCGTCGCCCGATCGAGACGTAAGCGGGGTTCCGCTGATGGTCTCGGCGCCGCCATTGAGAATATAGGTCGTGTCACGGGGCGCTTCGACCAGCCATTGCGTCTCACCGGCAGTACCGCCTGAACTCGCGCTGTAGACATTGTTGCCGCCATTGCCGATCAGGATATTGCCCTGTTCGGGGGCATCACCTTCTGCGCGCATGGATTGCGGATTATAGCTGTCGCTGTAGCCGCCGCCACTGAGGAGATCGTCGAAATCGCCTCCTTCCACCCAGTCGGCGCCTGTGCCGCCAAAAAGCCTGAGCGCCCCGGTCGCATCCCGGCCATCCATGACATCGGTGCCGCCCAGGCCCTGATAGCTGCCTGGGTCGGTGATGTAAAAATAGTCATGTCCGACGGCGTGATTGGAGGAGTCGGCGTCGCCGGAACTATCGATCAGATCCTGCCCGATATTCTGTCCGGTCTGGTCCGTGAGGGTGGCCACATAATTTCCCGGGTTCGCCCCGGTGGCCGTTATGCCGACACTCGGCAACGCACGTGTTCCATCCGCAAGCGTCACGCGGTCGGGCCGGATCAAAATGTCGACATTTGCTGTGTTCGACAGCTCTCCGTCCAGATCGAACACTTTGTAGCTGATCCGGTCCCACCCGAAGAAAGGCAATGCTTCGGAGGTGTCGTAGAACCCTTCTACGCCGAAAAATCCCAAAAGTCCGGCGTCTCCTGCCTGGGAATCGCGGAATGTCACGCTTTGCTCCGGCGCCTCGTAGACAATGCCGTCCGCCGTGAAGATCAGCTTGTTGCCGGCCTCGGTCAGCAGTTCCGTGCCAATGGCAACCGGCGTGATCCCGTCCGCAAAGGCTTGCCGGGCAGCGTCCTCATCGTCGATATCGATCGTGCGGAAGAGTGCCGCGAGACTTTCGGTGACGGCAATCTGGCGGCGCACGATACCCTCGGACGGATCGGCCGGTGTATCCACGTCAAAGTCATTGGCAAACGGATCAATGACCTGCGGTGTATCGCCTTCACCCTGGTATCTGGAGACAACAAGATCATTGACCGCGGTGGGAGGCACATTGTTGTTGAACACCTCCACATAGGAGGTTTCCGTGCCGTCTTCGGCGATGTAGCTGCCGCCTTGCGAGAACAGTTTCGGGTAGTCGCCTTCAAGCGTGAAGCTGCCGAGCGCGGCGTCTCCGGCATCAAAGGCAGCCTGAGAAAGATAGACTGCAACGATGGTCTGACCCGGCTGCGTGTCGAAGGTCAGATGGTAGTCTTCGCTGCCCTCGATGCGGACCTTGTCAACGCGGTTTGACAGATTGCGGATGGTATCGCCGTTAAGTTCCTCGACCGTGCCAAGAATGACATCGCCAACGGCACTCTCAAGGTCGAACCGGTCTCCGGTATCGCTGCTGCCACCGTCGAGTATGTCGGCCCCAAGGCCGCCGCGAATGACATCGCTGCCGGCACCGCCGACAATCAGGTCGTCCCCGTCGCTCCCCTCGAACACCATGCCGAGCTTGGTGCGCTGCGAGCCGATGACCGTGCCGCCTGTTTCTCCCAGATTTCCGTTGAGCTGGAAGGTGACCGGAGCAAGCAGGCTGATGGGACGCCCGCCCTGACCTGCGGACGGGCCATTCTGTGCGTTGCTGACAGGTGTCAACGAAGACCAGTCGATGAGCAGGGACTGATCGGTAAACATCATGTCGGTGTCGAAGGTTCCGCCGCGTATGTCGAACCTGAAGGCGCCCTCGCCCAGCAACTCCACCTGATCGAAGGATCGCAGGCTTTCTGCCTGCAGGGCTATGGTTTTTTCTTCGCCTGTCTGCGCGGTGACCTTCAGGGTTTCAAAGTTTTCGAGCACGGCCGAAAGCCGGTCGAGATCGATATTGCCCACTTCAACGATATCGGTGTTCGCGCCGCCATCGAAAAAGGCACCCGGCGTGGCGTCCGACCCAACGGCGAGAGCATCGCCGAACTGCAGGATTTCGCGACCGGCACCGCCGCGCAGCACGGCCGTTGTGTCCAAAATGGTGTTGACAGCGCTTACATCGCCAAGGGTGCGGATTTCATCCAGCCCCTCACCGCCATCCAGAATATTGTTGCCTGAGGTGTCGATCAGGATGTCATTGTCGGCCCCGCCGTTCAGGATGTCGTCGCCAAGGCCGCCTTCGAGCGTATCCTCGCCGTCTTCCCCATCAAGCAGGTCGTTGCCATCATCGCCGAAGATCTGGTCGTTGCCGGAATCGCCATATATGGCGTCGTTTCCGGTGCCGCCGATCAGGAGGTCATTTTTGTTCGAGCCGAAGATCGCATCGTTGCCGGCGCCGCCACTGATAATGTCGCCCTCATCGCTGAGCGGGTCTTCGCTGCCCGTGCCGCCGAAGAGTTTGTCGTCACCCGCAAGTCCGGAAATGATGTCCGAGCCGGCGCCGCCATTGATGATATCGATGAGGGACGTTCCGGTAATACGGTCATTGCCGTCGCCGCCAAGCGCCATGCCCCCGTGGCCGTCCGAGAAACGGCTGTCGAGTTGCAGCATGATGATGTCGTCTCCGGCACCTCCCGCAGCCATGGCTTCACCATTCAAAACATCATTGGAGATACCCTGGCGGTCGCCGACCTCGATACCCGGATTGAGAGCGAGATCAAGCAGTTGGTCCTTGATATCGACAAACTGATTCAACAGGTCCGACATGGCGTTGACGATCGAACCGGTGATTTCATCCACCGCGTCGTCGATCTTGTCACGAATGGGCTGCGTCAGGTCGTCGATCTGATCCTGAATAAGTTCCTTGATCTTCGCCTCAAGCGCGGACAGGCCGAGCGCGTCTGACAGACCATCAATCACCTTGTCGATGATGCTGAGAACCGGACCGAAGAAATCCAGCACGGGCTGGATCGCTTCCTGAACCGCTTCCAGAACACCGACGATATCGTCCAGCGGCTCGAGTATCTCGGCGAACTCATTGATCGCATCAAGCGGCAGATCGGTTTCCAGGATAGAGGAAGCCCGGTCGATGGCCGCGATAATCTCACCTTCCAGATAGGCGGCCGGATTGTCGAGATTGGCCTCTGGCACCAGGTTTTTGATCGTCTCGATCAAATTCGCGAAGGACTGGTTGAGATCGTCCATCTTGTTGGTGTGAACTTGCAGCCGGGCGCTGAACACATCAAAGGACTGGCCGACCTCATCGGCAACATTCTGGTTGGCATCGGCAACCGGTAGCGCCACCCCCGGCTCGCTGCCGCCTTGCGCTGTCGGATCAGGGATTTCAAATCCGAAAGTGGGAATGAACGTATTGAGAAACACGCCAAAGACGGTTCCTTGTTCTTTGACGACGGCGTTGTAGAGATCGTAGATGAGCTCGGCCACACCTGCGACGCTGCCCACATTGTCAACGACCTTGAGCACCTTTGCGAGTTTTGTATCAAGGACCTTGAGCCCGGCATCGAGCTCCTTCAACGCGAACTGGAATTGATCTTCTGTGGTACTGAAGGTTTTTTGTCCGGTGACAATGGCCGTGGCCAGCTTGTTGATCAGCGGATTGGGTATCTTGCCGATTTCAACCAGGGCACGCCCGAAGGCCTCCCCGGCTTCATCGGCCTCCTTCAGTATTTTGATTGCCTTTTGCAGCTCCTTGCGCGTGTCCTCGGTCAGCCCCTTGTATTCGCGTATGGTCGCGGCAATGGCGCCGAAGGTGGAAAGGATTTCAAGCGTCGTGCCAAGCGGATCGGGATCGTCCTCCGACAGCGTGCTGACGGTGCCGGCGACTGCGCTGGTCGCATCGACCAGGTTTGCCGCGTTGTCGAATGTCGACCCCACCTTTCCCAAACGACTGACGATGCGTACGGCCATGCCCTACCTCCAGGCTCATGCGCCGCGAGCATTTGCTCCACAGCAGCGGATAAATCTCTCACCAAGGTCACGCCTGCAGCCGCCAAAGCGGCCAACAGTGCACGCGCAGCATGTTCCGGGCACAGTCCCGCAACCGGACGCTGTCAACCTTTTGTTCACAATCATGCCGGTCAGGCGTTGAATTCCTATGGGGTGAATCCCCCAATTGCCGTATGACGGTTAACCGGAATGAGAGGGTTGATGTTTCATGGACCGCGCGACGGAGGGACCGGCATTGGAAAGTCGGGGGGCGGCGCTAATTTGGTCTCACGGACATTGCTCTTAACCGGCAGTTCATGCCAGCCAGTGAAAGCTCGACGCCGGAGACCGTATGACGACTAAATCACCGCAGTTCACCGCACTCATCGCGGACGATCATGACCTGATCCGATCTGCGTTGCGCCTGGCGCTGGAAAAACCCGGGTCAATCGAGCCCGATGGCATTGGTGTTGTCGCAGAAGCATCCAACGGTATTGAGGCCGTATCGGCAGCCAAACGTTTCAAGCCCGACCTGATTATTCTCGATATTTCCATGCCGCTTGCCTCCGGCGCGGAAGTGTTTGAGGACATACGCCGCTGGTCGCCTGATTCGCGCATTGTCATTTTGACCGCGGTTACCTCGCCTGGCCTTCTGGCCAGCATAAAAGATGGCGGTGCTGCCGGCCTCTTTTCAAAGGCAGGCAGCAATGAGGAACTGTTTGCCCAGCTTCCCCACATCCTGCGCGGCGGCACATATTTTGCCGAGAGCATGACAAGAATCATCAGCAGGAGTGAAAAACACATAAACCTGACCGCGCGCGAACGGCAATATCTGACAATGGTTCTGCGCGGCAAAAGCAATGCGGACATTGCCGACGGGATGGGCATCAGTGCAAAAACTGCCGAAAAACATCGCGCCAGCATGATGAAGAAGCTCGGCGTGCATTCGGCCGCGCAATTGTTTCACCGGGCCAACGAGCTTGGGATGATTGAAGCCTCCGATCAGCCTGACTGACTGACCGGGACCGGCATATTCAAGGAAATCGCGGCCCCCTTTCCCTCCGGCGCGAGCAATTGCAGATCAAAGTTCAAGGACTCCGCCAGGTCGTGGGCAATTGCCAGGCCAAACCCCTGCCCCTCGATGCCGTCAGAATGACGCTCGAGGCGCACCTTGCGTCTGATCGCCAGCTGGAATTCTTCCTGGGTCAGGCCGGGACCATCATCACGCACTTCTACCGCAATCGTTTTGCCTCTGCGGCTCGCATGCAGGCGTATGGCGCCCTCGGTAGAATATTTGATGGCGTTGGCAACCAGATTGCTCAGTATGCGCATGACCTGCAAAGCCGGCACCTCGACATCCGGTATATCCGGATCAAGCAAAAGGTTCGTGCCTTTTTGCTGAGCGTCTTCAATAAACATCGCGTGGATCGTATTGAGCAGTTCGGGCAGGCCTATCATTTCGGAACTGGCTGGCGCTTCGTTGTTTGCCGACACATGCTCCGCCAAAAGGTTCTCCAGATAGTCCAGCGTCGTCTCGGCCGTTGCCCATCCATCGCTGAGTCTGTCGTCGCCGGTCAGCGAGTTCACCGTCAGGCGCAGGGCATTCAGCGGTTGGCGTAGATCATGCAGTGCATTCTGTGAGGATATATCCCGGTCGCGGGCCGCCTCTTCCGCCTCAGCATATTTGTTTTCCAGCGCCTGCAGGCGGCGGCTCAAATCAAGGTTCTCGCGCGTCTGGGCGAGGTTCTCCTGCAGGACCTCCTGCTGCAGTGTACGTTCCTGGAGATACCGGTCGGCGATGGCAAGGCCCATCAAGCCAGCGTCCAGGACCATCACAAGCCGCATGAAGTCGAGTTGCGCTTCCTGCGAAATGTCCAGGCCGATCCAATGCTGCAAGGTCATGATGAGCGCCGCGAACGCGCCGCCAATCCAGGCAAACATGAAAAACCGGACCATCTTGAAACGTTCAATGGCCGCGACGACACCGGCGGAAATACAAGCAATGATGGATATCAGAGCAAACAGCACCATGAGCTTCTTGGCCATCTGCGTGTCAATCAGCGCATAGATATCAAGGCCAATGGCGGCGGCGATCACCGCGTAGAGAACCTTGTTCATGACCGGGTGGTACTTCGCCGTTTCCAGAAAAAGCCGCGTATATATCGCGCCGCAGATAATGAAGCTGCTTCCCCACACGAGGCTCGCATTGGTGTTGAACCATGGGGCGTTTGGCCACAGATATTGGAACCCGGTTCCATCGGAATGCACGATGTACATCAAAATGCTGCCGGCATAGGCGGCATAGGCCGGAAAAACACTGAGCCGCAATATCGCAAACGCGATCAAGGCAGCCACGACCATGATCGTCATCATGCCGTAGAATACGAACTTCTTGGCCGTATTATTGGCTGCCTGTCCTGCAAATGACTCTCGGCTTTCGAGGGTCATTTTCGCCTCCGACGAACCGCCGGATGCATAACGGACCAGGATGGTGGCTGTTTCGTTCGGTTGGAGATTGAGCGGTGCGACCAGTTGGGCATAGGGGACGGGCCGTTCGGAAAATGTGCTTTGCGGCGTCAAATCCTCAACGGTGTCAACGCGGCCATCCTCGTGGACAACGAAAACAGCGAAATACTGGAAGAAATTCTCGCGAACCCAAAGACGGGTTTCCCGTTCCCTGTCCTCCAGATTCTGGACTTCAAAGCGCAACCATATGCGCGCACGGGTATAACCAAAACGCGGAAACGGATCCTCGACCTGCTGAAAATTGATTTGAGGCCCGAGGACATCTTCAACGGACAGGTCCCGGTCTTCGTCCAGGAAATAGCTGATTTCCCCGATCAGGTCGCTGCTTGTGAAGTCCGGCCCCACTTCAACGGCTGCCTGGGCCGCTGCGCCAAGCAGACAAATCTGCAGCCAAATCGAGGCGATCGTCAAGCCAAATCTAGACATTCAGTATGACGTCGCGCCCCCAACCAAGATCCCAGTATTGTGTGTGTCCAATCCCGGGTTCACCGCTCTTTTTACTGTCAGCTTGGCACTTTAGACAACAACTGACAATCCGTGTTGAAAAGCTCTTATCATTGTTGGGCGGTGAGGTTCTCTCTTGATCCGTTTGCAGACGGCTGTTCAACCAACGCCTTTTTCATCGCGGCACAAACAGACAGAGGCGCACCGGGGGACGGTGCGCCTGTGTTGATTGATGTTCGCGAAGAATTCAGCCAGCGAAATTCTTGGCGCCCTTTGTGCAGTTCACCTTGAGCGGGATCCACTGCGTTGACCCCTTATGCCCGATGGCGACCACTTTGTACTTGCGGTTTGTGGTCTTGTTGAACTTGTAGGTTTTGGCCCAACGTTTTGAGAAACCTCCGCCACCTCTGGAGGTTGTGACGCTCGCTTTCTGCTTTTCGCCGTCGCCGCGATAATAGAGGAACTCAACCTTGCCCGGGCGGGTGGTGTGAAACTCCGCCACCATCTTGACCGGCTTGCCGCATTTGGGTCTTGCGGGGATGGTGTAGAGCTTCAGGCCCTTGAGCTTCATGGCAACGGTCGAATTGCCCGTGCGCTTGGGACCTTTCCCGTGGCAGACAACTTTTGCCGTCATGACCGAACTGCGCTTAACGGTCTGCTCATGCTTTCCAAAATGCGTATGCTTTACGGAGAGCTGACCTTTCAGGCCCAGGTCCCTTACGACTTTCTGGCCGCCGCCATGGGCGTTGCATGCAGCGCGGGCTGCCTTTTCCTGGCCTTTCATGACATTGCTGCCGATGTTGAGCGTAACGAGCTTTTCGCTCTTGTTCTTGATGTGTGACAGTGAGCCGATCAAAACACCTTCAAGCAGGAACTCGGCATCGACAACATGGTGCGCAATGCCGCCCTTGTTTTGCCTGATCCGGTATTTCATGCGCGGCTTGAAGGCCCTTCCCTTGTTCGCCCACACCCATTTGCCATTTTGAAACTTCATCTCGTAAACGGGATAGTCTTCATAAGCGCTCTTCACGAAATGAAATTTGACTTCCTTGATCTTGGCGCTTGCCTGCGTGGCACCCAAAGCAGATACCAGCACAATTGCCGCCAATGCGGATTTAAAGATCTTATTCCTCATTTTGCGTTTCCTCTTGTCTCCAACCAGGCCACGGGGCCTGACGGTTTCAATCATGGCGACGGTGAACGTTTTCGTGTCCATCGCGGTGACATCCGACAGGTAGGAAGCGTTTGTTTCGATACATTTTCAGAAATAGGCGAACGTGTTTCAGTCATGTTTCAAATCATATGACGGAAGAGCCATGTCTGCCTTGGACAGTGCTTCGGCCCTCGCGCAGCCTTCCGTCACACAGCCGCATTCAGTCATTTTGGGCGGGTTCAAATCGCAAGCTCGCAGCCACCGGGACGAGCACTCGACAACAGAATCCATCCAATAGTTTGGACGGTAGGATACAACCGGTCGAAACCCCTTCCGCCAAGGATAGCGGCCCTGACGGTCGCGACGCCTTGCGCCCAGAAGCGGGAACGCGCCGCGTTCACAGTCGCTGCCAACCCGCTTAAACGATTATTTACGACTTTCTGACAGCTCTTGCATATGATGGTGAATACAACGTCAGGTAGGTCTGGAAGGCCTTTCAGAGACCGCAATTGGCCGGGCGTCCTGATCGCGGCCGCAATTGTCAGCCTGTTTTCCCATTGGTTCTGGCACTATTCTCATTTGAAGGCTCAGTTTTCCGGCGAAACAGCGCAAGCTTCAGCGACAATCAAGGAGATCTCCTCACGTGGATGCCGTGTCCTTGATCGTTGCAATGGCGCGCAGGCGCGGGTCTTTGAGGCGCGCATTCAGTACCAAACAACACATGGTGAAGCGGTTACCGCATTGATGAAATTCGGGTCGCGGTTTTGGAGTGAAGGCGACACAATCGACATCGTCTACCCGGTCGCTAATCCTGACGTGGTGACCTTCGATCTGGATAGCACTCTAAGGTATTGGACTTTTCGGCAAATTGAGGCTCTTGTGATCCTTTTCATTGGTATCGGTATTGGATTGCATCAATGGTTCAGTCCAAACAGTAGCGACAGCAGGATCGCGTTTCGCTCTGATTGAACCGGAAGGGATTGAACGAACCCTGTCGCTTTCAGCAGATCCTCTTTGCCATCCAAGGTAAATGTCGGTAACGGCCTGTAATGAACATTCGCCCGCCACTCCGGATGCTGCCGATCAGTCCCATCTGGGTGGGATGATCAGTAACTCTCGCGATAAAGCGTGAATACGTCTTCCGCTGGCATGCCGTCGACATGGGCCATTTCGCTGGACTTGTGTGCGGCATAGACTTTCACAAAAGCTTCGCCAAACCATTTTACAGCAGAATCTGAGCTGGAGAACCGCCCAAGCGCCGCACCCAGGGATTGAGGGAGCCGTTCCACCCCAAGCTCTGCCAGTCCGGCGCTGTCAAGTTCGGACAAATCTTCTTTCGTTGGCAGCGGCGTAGGAAGGTCATCCTCGACACCCTGCGCCATCGCGTGCATCAATGCGGCCATCGCGATATAGGGGCTGGCTGCCGCATCAACAGACCGGACCTCCCAGTTGAACTTAGAATCCGCATTGGGGTCCTCCGGCTTTACCGGGCAAATGCGCACAGCTGCCTCGCGATCGCAGATGCTCATATTGTTGAAGGCAGCGCTCCAACGATGAGGGACAAGGCGGGCATAGGAGATCACACTCGGTGCCAGGAGCGCTTGTATCTCAGGCAAATGGCGCAGCAATCCCGCAACCATTGCTCCGGCGGGCGCCGACAATCCGCCCGGGCCATCGACGTCTCGAGTAGCCGGCGTGCCGTCGCTCTGTCGCAGACTGAGATGGATGTGCACGCCATTCCCGACCGCGCCTGGAGAGGAAAGCGGTGTGAAGGAGGCTCGCAGTCCGTGCCGCTCCGCAAGAGTTTGTACCAGCGCACGGAACAGCACCGCCTCGTCGGCTGCGCGCAGGGCTGGTTTCGGCCCCATAGTGACCTCAGCCTGATCAGGGCCGAACTCCCGGATCAACAGCTCGGGTGAGATTCCTGCCGCCTCCATTGCGCTGCCAAGATCAGTGCCGAACGGTGCAAGTGCTCGGAAGCCGTCGTGTGTGAAGCTGTCACCCGGACTCCGGTTTAACCCCTCGACCAGAAACTCGTGCTCAAATGCCGCGATCACATCGAGGCCCGAAACCTCTCGAAGCCGCTGTATGGCAGCCTTCAACATCGAACGGGGACAGCATTCGAACGGTGTGCCGTCAAGATGTGTAATGTCGCCGAGTATCAACTCGGTTTCCGGCATATCTGCTCCGCCCGGCATTGGGCAGACCGCTTCGGAATCACCGGCCAGCACCAGATCGCCGAATGAGCCATAGGGGCCTTCTCCAATCGTGTCGAAGCAGGTGATCAACGAGTTGGTCGGCACCCATCCCACCGACAAAGCCTCGGAGCGCGCCGATCGGCCGATCACCCCCTTGCCGCGCAGCTTTCCGGCCAGATCACTTGTAGCCACAAAGCTCAAGACCTTGCCCGTCATCCGGCGTCTCCCGTATCGGCATCCGGTGTCCCTGCCTCCAGTGCGGTGCGCAGCCTGTCCCAATCCACAATGCGCTTGTGCGCCGTACCCCAGGCACTCTCGCTCAGTTTGATAATCATTGCCTCCACTAGCGCGAGCACCGGCACACCCGTATCCCAGGCCGTTCCCGTTTCGACCGGAACAGCGAAAATGTGCTGCGCATGACTGGCGATAGGCGAGATCCAGCGATCGGTGATCAGAATGGTCGTCGGCGACGAGTGCGCCTCGATCTGTTCGGCCAGCCGCAAAAGACTGTCCTGATAGCGGCGGAGATCCGCTATCAGGACCACGTCCTTGCGCCGTATGGAAAGAATTTTATCAGCCGCCGCGGCCGGCGTCGTATCCAGCCAAAAAACGCCCGATCGGATCTGCTGAAGATGCAGCGTTAGATAACTCATCAATGTCCCGCTGATACGGCCGCCTGCGACGTAGATTCTGCGGGAGGGATCGGCGAGAAGTGTGCAGACAGCATCAAGTTCTGTTGGGGAAACGGTCGATGCCAGATTGTCCAGCCCTGATCCAACGCGATCAAGAAACTCGGCGTAAAAGCCCTCTGCGGACAACGCCCGGGCACTCTGCTTGAGATCAACCGGCGAGGCCGGCGAATGACGAAGCTCGCTGATCAGCAGGCGCTGAAACTCGGCAAAACCTACACAACCAAGCTTGTGAACGAGCCGTGTGACGGATGCGGGACTGACTTGGGCATGGTCACTCAGCTCCTGGATCCCGACCAATCCGGCAAAGGGATAGTCTGCAAGGATCACGGTTGTGATGCGGCGTTCATTCGGGGTCAGCCCTTGTTCAAGTGCAGCAATTTGCTGGCGTATGGTAAGTCCGTCACCCGACATCTTTTCTCCACTGCGACATGATGAAAATTTTCCCGCACTATTGATCAAATACATCAGCTGTGCAAGTTTCTTTTCAGAAACGAAAAGAGCCTTGACCGATGTCTATGAACTTGCGACCACTGCTACAGGATGACGAACCAAATCCGGTAAGGGTGGTCAATCCCGATGCAACCGGCCCCTTTTTACTGGTCTGCGAACATGCGGGCAATCTCGTGCCTGCCGCGCTGTCTGGCCTGGGTATTGCAGCGACCGACCTCGACAAGCACATCGGGCACGACATCGGCGCGGCGGCCGTCGCCGAAGACCTTGCCGACAAGCTGGGCTCGGCGTTGATCCTGCAGCGCTACAGCCGCCTGGTGATTGACTGCAACCGGCCTTGGGGCGCGCCCGACCTGGTCCCAGACGTGGCCGACGGCGTCGTGGTATCCGGAAATCACGACTTGTCCGAAACTGCCCGCCGACGCCGGTTTGACGAGATTCACGTACCGTTGCACGACACCATCGCCGAACGGATCGACCGTCTGCGTCCAAAGGCACTTGTTGCGGTCCACAGCTTCACCGAAGCGCTGTCCGACGGAGTTTTGCGAACCCTGGATCTGGGCCTGCTCTACAATCGCGATTCTCGTTTGGCCGAAGCGCTGCACAAAGCCGTCCTTGCGATTGCCCCCGGAACCCATGTTGCGATGAACGTACCCTATCATGTTGAAGACACTTCCGACGTCACCATCCCGGTCCACGGGGAGGCACGCGGACTTCCCCATGTATTGATCGAAATCCGCAATGATCTCATCGCCGATACCACCGGGCAAAGGGCCTGGGGCGAATTGCTCGCAAACGCCCTCCTGAAGGCACTCAGCAGCGTCCGTTGAGATCATCAAGCGGCGTTTCTTGCAATATCTCCGAGAGCACTGAAAGCAAATACTCCGCGTCACAACGCGAGAACGGCAGCGGCGGCCTGATTTTCAGCACATTGTCTGCCGGACCGTCCGATCCGATAAGGATACGGTGCGCGCGCAGCCGGTTAACGATATAGGCGGCCGCTTCCGTCGCCGGAGATCCATCCGGCTGGGCAAGGTCGACGCCTAGAAAAAGGCCCATGCCGCGCACATCCGCCATCACCGGATGTTCCACTGCCAGCGCCTTCAATCCATCCAACAGGTGGGCTCCGACCGTCTCAACCTGCTCTGCCAACCCTTCGCTTTCCAACACGTCGAGCACCGCGAGACCGGCTGCACAAGAAACCGACGAGCCACCAAAGGTCGAGAAGAACTCCATCCCTGTCGCAAAGGTATCCGCAATCACACGTGTGGTGATGACGACGCCCATCGGATGGCCGTTCGCCACCGGTTTGCCGAGGACAACGATATCCGGTCGGGCGCCCTGCGCCTCGAAACCCCAGGCTGTCCGACCAAGCCGGTGCAGCCCGGTTTGCACTTCGTCAGCAATGCAAAGACCGCCCGCCGCTCGCACGTGATCATAAACCGCCCGCAAATATCCGGGCGGCGGCACAATCTGGCCGCCTACGCTGGGGAAAGGTTCCGATATGAAGCAGGCAATCTTCTCACTGCTCTCAACAATCTGCGCGACAACGCGTGCCGCATCGGCAGCGTAGCGACGGCCCGCCTCGGGATCATCCGCGCCGTACGGACCACGAAAGGTGTCCGGAACCATGACTGTATGAACATGATCGGGCTGTCCCGCTCCACCCGGTCCGGCGAATTTGTACTCGCTGATGTCGAGAGTCGCCTGGGTGATGCCATGATAGCCTGACTGCGAGACAACAATATCGGAGCCCCCGGTGGCGGCCCGTGCAAGGCGCAAGGCAAGATCATTCGCCTCGCTGCCGGAATTGACCAGGAACACAACATCAAGCTCGTCCGGCAGCCGCGCGGACAGCGCCTGCATATAGGCTCCATGGATCGGTTGAAGATAACGGGAATTCGTATTCACCAGTCGCATCTGCCGGCTAACCTGCTCAACCACATGAGGGTGGGCGTGCCCCACATGCGGCACATTGTTATAGGCGTCTAGATAGGGCCGGCCACGATCGTCATAGAGGATCGTTCTGCGCCCGCGGAGAACCGGTAGCGGCGCGCGGTAGGAGAGTTTCAAGTTGCTGGCAGTGTACCGTTTGCGCCGCCGCAGTTCTGCTTCCCGATCGAGCACCGGTGCCTCGACCGATGCCGGATCGAGACCAAGAAGCCCGGCGGGGTTGGGAAAGACAGCACGTGCCGCCAACTCCATGTCGGGGTCGAAGACGCCTGGCCACGTCGATGCGGCTACATCCGGGCAACCCATCTGCAGATGCAGGTGAGCGGGCCAGTCGCCATTCTCGTCTGCGCGGCCAAGAATGGCGAAGGTGTCTCCGCGCCGGACCATCTGCCCGATGCTCAACGCCTGCGCCGAAGCAGGAGCAAGATGGCCGTAAAGCGCCGCAAAGACTGTGCCGTCAGGCAGGCGGTGACGCAGGACAACCACCCCGCCATAACCCTGGCGTCCGGAGTCTTCTCCCGAATGCAGCACTTCGCCGTCAAAGGGAGCGTTGACCGCCGTGCCTGCAGGAAGAAAGACGTCGACGCCGACATGCACGTTGCGGCGTCCACTCGCTGGATGCGGTCCGGCGCGAAACTGCGGTTCGGTGTAAATCAGGCGTGCTTCACCATATCTGCCGATCACCGGTCGGGTTGCTGTCGCAGCGTCGAAAAAACTGCTGTCGAAGTCTGATAATTCGCAGGCCTCGGGATCATCCGGCGCATCCGTCCCGGTAACACACAAATCCGCTGTTCGCATATTGTCCGGCAGTGGCCCCAGCACCGGATACGGGCCGGCGGCTGCGACCGCATCGGCAAGTTCTGCCCCGACCTTCGACGGCACATGGCCCGCAGCAGCCCGTAGATGAACGCGAACCAATGCAGCATCGACCCCCCGCACCAGATCAAGAAGCGCCCAGGCCGGCTTTTCGGAAATGGTAATGTAGGGATTGTCCGGGTCGGCCTGCTTCTCGATCGCCGCGTTGGTGACACTGACCGCCAAACGGGTCAGGACAAGATCCCAAAGCCCGTCAACCTCTTCCTCTGAAAGCGGCCGGCCTGCGGCAAAGCCTGCAACGAGCTGCGCCAGTGCATCGAGCGGTCGGTCGGTATCGAGAACCGCATAAGCACCGGCAATCGCCACATCGCAAAGCACAGGCGCGCGGATCGCATCGCCAAAGTCGATCAGGCCGGAGAGCCGCAAGTCACCGCCATCGTCGACGCGGGCCAGCAGATTATAGTCGTTCAGATCATTGTGGATCGCCTGAACCGGCAGCCCGTTTAGCAAGGGACCGCCCCGCTTCTCGAATTGCTCCAGGATCGTCTCGATCTGTCTGCGTCGCTCCGGCACGTCGATCAGTCCGAGGTGCGGCGCGATCCAGCCCGACCGGCGCAGGTCCCATTTCAGCTCCCGTTCGAGTCCCGGATGATCGAAATCACTCAGTGCGCCGGCTAGTCCGGCCATCGCCACTCCCACATCGTGAAACAGCCGTGGCTCACGGGGTCTAACCGTTCCGATTACCTGGCCCGGCAGGCGCTCGACCATCCAGGCAAGGCGAGACTGGCCGTCCGGCCCCTGAAGCATGACCCGCATCGTACCGTCGCAGGCCGGGATGACCGACGGGACAGGCACCCGAGCACCCGCGGCCTCGCTCACATGGGCATGTAAAGCAACCTGAAGATCTATCAGTTCCGGAGCACAGTCCGGGCGCATCACTTTCAGAACTGCCGGTCGCGGGCCGCCGACGGCAAAGTTGAGGTCAAGTTCTCCCGGCAGCGGCGCGAGATCTGCATCGATCCCCCACGCGTCTCGCAGTTGCGATTGCCAGTAATTATTGTCGGAGCCCGGCGGCTTGTTCATGCCGCCCCCAATTCGGTAAGAACGTCCGCGGTCGTACAGATGCGGGCATATCCGGACATGGCGGCGAGTGCGGCACTGTGTTGTTCGGCGCTGTCGGTGGCGCATGCGTCCGACACAACAGTCACAAGGTAGCCGATATCGGCCCCCTGCCGAACGGTGTTCTCCACGCACTGATGGGTCACAACGCCGACCACGATGAGTTGCGTAACACCCAGATTGCGCAATATGTAGTCGAGATTTGTCGCACCGAAAGCGCCGGACGCCGTCTTTTTCAAGACGATCTCATCCGGCGCGGGCGCCACCGCATCGATTATCCGGGCCTCGGTGCTTCCAGGAGCCAGATGGATACCCGAAACCTTGTGGTCGATGCCCCGGTCGCGGCCGTCACGTGTAAGGCTCTCGATAGCGACATAGATCGTCTCGGCTCCCGCCGCCCGGATTGCGGCGTGCAGCCGTTGCTGGTTCGGGATCACGATATCGGCCACGGCCTCATAAAAATGCACCGTGCGGGGTGGCTTGACGCGGCCTGCACGTCCTTCGGCAAGCATGTCCGCTCCGCAATCGGCGTTCTGCATGTCAACAGAAATCAGCGCGGCAACCCCAGGGTCGAGCGGTAACTGGCGCGAGCGCATGGTGCGTGGATCAAATGCATTGGGAGGCATGGCTCTGTCCTCAGGCTCGGCTGGCGACGCGCGTGGGAAGCAGGCCCCGCGGCCGCACCGCAAGGATCGCGATGACGATGAAAAGTGCAATGGGGTCCTTGAACACCGCCCATTCGATCGGCAAGCCTGCCTGCAACGCAGTCTCGATTATGCCGAGCACGAAGCCGCCGAGCACGGCGCCCGGCAAGCTTCCGAGCCCGCCCAGAACGGCGCAGATGAAGGCCTTCAGCACCGGCAGGAAACCCATCATCGGATCGACCGAGCCGCGCTGCGCCACCCATAGCAGCCCCGAAACTCCCGCCAGCAGGCCGGAGATCGCAAAAGCCATGGCGATGACCCGGTTGGCTCTGACGCCCATCAGACGGGTCATAGGAAAATCCATCGACGCAGCCCGGATTGAAATACCGATCATGGTGAAACGGAACAGGATAGCCAGCCCCGCCAGCATCATCAGCGTGACGATGATTGAGGTGAACTGGATCGACCCGATCAGGAAATCTCCAATACCGATCGCCCGCCCAAGAAAATCGGGCATCGGCGCCGGCTGCGGACGCGGCGAGATAAGACTTTGAAAAAGCGTTTGCAGCACCACCGCAACAGCGAAACTGGTGATAAGCAGAGAAGTCGGCGAAGCGCCTCTCAACGGCCGGAATGCAACACGCTCCAGCAGCAGAACCAGCGCCACGGCGGCGGCAATACCCGCCACCAGGGCAAGTGCAAAGGGAAACCCTGCCGCAATGGCGAACGCATAGGCATAACCGGACGCCGTCATCAATTCGCCATGGGCGAAATTGATCATCCGCATCACGCTGAATACGACCGCCAGCCCGAGGGCCAGCATCGCATAGGTCCCGCCAAGCGCAAGGGCGTTCACCGCCTGCTGGATCGCAATGTCCATCGTTACCCCCTAGGCCACACCAAGATAGGCACGCGCCACCTCGTCCGAGGCCACCAACTCACTGGCCGTGCCCTCGGCCGCGATCCGCCCCTGGGACATCACATATCCGCGGTCGGCGACCTCGAGCGCCATACGCGCGTTCTGCTCGACCAGCAGGATGGTCGTACCCTGTTTGCGCAACAGCACGATCAACTCGAAAATCTCCTCGACAATCCTTGGCGCCAGGCCGAGTGAAGGTTCATCAAGCAACAACACCCGAGGCCTCGACATCAGCGCCCGCCCGATGGCCAGCATCTGCTGCTCACCGCCGGAAAGTGTGCCGGCAAGCTGAAACCGGCGTTCGGCAAGAATGGGGAAAAGGTCAAAAGCCTTGTGCCACTCGTCCTCCACCTTGCCGCGAGGCAGCGAGGCAGCGCCCATGAGCAGGTTCTCCTTGACTGTCAGCCCTTCGAAGACATGGCGTCCCTCGGGCACGAGCGCGATCCCGCTGCGGGCGATCCGCTCAACCGCCTGCCCTGTGATCGCGATGCCGTCGAACCGTATCTCGCCTGCCCGCACCGGCAGCACACCGGCGATGGATAGAAGCGTCGTCGTCTTGCCGGCACCGTTCGAACCCAACAGCGCGACGACTTCCCCTCCGTTCACCTCCAGCCCGACGCCCCGCAGCGCCGCGATTGGGCCGTAAAAGACTTCAAGGCCAGAAATAGAAAGGAGGGGATTGTCACTCATTGGACGTGACTCAAGCCTCAGTATTTCGGCTTGGGCACCAGGTCGCCCGGAGGCGTTTCCTGACGCACGAACTCGCGGTCGCCGCCCTTGACCCGCACAAGCGTCACGTCACGCAACGGCATCCGGTCCTCCCGGCCCGCATAGGTAATTGAACCGGCCGCGCCCTGAACGTTCTCAAGCCCGGAGATAGCGTCCCTCAGCGCTGCACCATCAGTCGATCCGGCCTTCATAATGGCCGCTGCAATCACCTGCATAATGTCGTATCCGAGCGCCGTGTATATGGTCTCGGAGGGACGGTTGAACTTCTTCTCATAGGCTTTGTAGAAGGTGGACAGCGGGTTGCCTTCCTCTGCAAATCCGGCGGTCGAAAACACCACGCCCTCGGCCACATCGCCGAGCGAGAATGTCGTCGGGCTGTCGATCCCGTCAGAGCCGATGACCGGGATATTCACACCCGAGGCACGCAACTGGCGGATGAAGGCCGGGAAATCGGGTTCATAGGCCGCGGTCATGATAACGTCCGGCGCCGGGTCCAGTGAGCCGATTGTCGTCACGATCGCGCTGAAGTCCTGCTGGCCGAGATTGTAGACCGCCTCGCCGGAAACCTTGCCTCCAAGTCCCTCGAAAACCTCTTTGAAGTAAAGCGGAAGTTGCGTGTAGGAGCTGTCTTCCGAATAGAGGATGAAGGCCGTGTCATAGCCCGTATCGCGGGCGTACTGCGCCGAAACCGCGGACTGCAGGTTGTCGCCCGGGAAATTGCCGAACATGTACTCGCCTGCCGAAAGAGGCAGAGTGGGCGAGGAGGCAACTGTGGTAAAGGCCGGGACCTTGGCTTGCGCCGCGATCAACCCGGCTCCGATCGACGGGTCGGCATCCGCCGGTGTGATCAGGATGTCAATGCCCGATGCAATCAGCTCCTGGGCGACCAAAGTGGTCTGCGCCGGGTCGGAGCGGCCGTCGCGAATATCGATCTCCACCATGTATTTGCCGTCAATTCCACCGGCGGCGTTGATCTCGTCTATGGCGACCTGAAGCCCTTCAATGGCGGGTACATCGGCATAAGCCAGCCCGCCGGTCATGCTGACCGCGGCTCCGATCTTCAAATCCTCGGCCGCTGCCGTCTGCACCAGCAGAAGGCCGGCAGCCATTGCAATGATGTGTCTCATGTCAGTTCCTCTCTGTTGTCGTTTTTTGCTTGGGATTTTCGGTTTCTTCCTGCCCGTAAACTGTATTGAGGTCGCTGGCCGCTCCGCGGCCCAGATATGCCTCTATCACCTGGCTGTTGCGGCGCACTTCATCAGCCGTGCCTCCGGCGATTAGCTCACCCTGGTTCAGAACCAGCACCCTGTCGGAAAGGTTACGCACAAAGGCCTGGTCGTGCTCGATCACCAAAAGGCTCAGCCCGAAGCGCGCCTTCAGCCGCGTTATGATATCCGCCAGATCCGCCGACTCCGTCTCATTCATCCCGGCTGTCGGTTCGTCGAGCAGCAACACGGATGGCGCCAGCGCCACGGCGCGCGCGATCTCCACCCGGCGGCGGCGGCCGTAGGAAAGCTCGCCGGCCGGCGTTTGCGCGACGTCCGAGAGGCCGAGTTCTGCAAGCAGCTCGAACGCCCGCGACCGCGGGTCGTCCGCCACGTCGAGTGCGGCCAGTCTGACGTTGTCGGCAACGCTCATGGTTTCGAACAGGCGAATATTCTGGAATGTCCGCGCAATGCCCCTGCGCGCCACCAAATGCGGCACATCGCCAGTAATCGCTTCGCCATTGAGATAAACGGCGCCGGCATCAGGCCGGATAACCCCGGTGACAAGGTTGACCAGCGTGGTCTTGCCCGACCCGTTCGGTCCGATCAGGCTGAGGGTTTCCCCCCTTTTCAGCGCAAAGCTGACATCCGAGAGCGCCTTGACACCGGCGAAGCTCTTCGACAATCCGCGAAGCTCAAGCGCCGGTTGGGTACCAGACGCGGTGACTGATGCGGCGGGCTGCACTGAAGCGGCCGAGGCATTGGCAGATGTCGGCGCTGGCAGCCTGGCGAACAATCGCGACGACGGCTCCCGCCAGGCGATCAGCCCGCTCGGGCGACGATACATAATAAAAAGGATAGCGCCGGCCAGCACCAATTGGCTAAGCCCAAAGAGCGGAGGCAGCCCCGCGGCCTCGAGCCAGGGCGCGCCCTCGATGCGGCGCGTCAGCTCCGACAGCGCCGTGACGAGCCCTGTCCCGACCACCGCGCCGGTGACCGTTGACACCCCGCCGACAATGGCCATCGCCAGCAGCGCGAACATTTGCACGAAATAGAACTGCCGTGGGCTGATGACCGTCAGGTAGTGAGCAAGCAGAAGCCCGGATCCGGCGATCAGCATTGCGCTGAGTGTCCAACCGACCAGACGGACCCGGAAAACCGCGACACCGGACGCGGCGGCCGACAATTCGTTGTCCCGGGACGCCTGCAGTTTCAGCCCGGTCGGTGTAACCCGGAACACAAGCGCCACAGCAACTGTGAACAGGGCAAAGCCAAGCGGCAACCACAAGCCGTCAAGCGCGCCGAAGCCAAAAAGCGGCTGGATACCCCGCGTCAGATCGCGCGCGCCGATCAGGACGCCATGGATAATGACAAGGATACCGATCGTCGCGATCGGGGCGGTATCGACGGGTAGCCGGCAAACCGACAGTCCGATAACCACGGCAACAAGACCCACGACCAGCATCACGATGGGCACGGCAGCAATGACCGGCAAATCAACGGCGATAAGCCAGTCCGGCAAGCCAGGCAGGAATTGCGCCTTCATGACGGTCGGCAGGGTCAGGTAAGCGCCGAAATAAGCTCCGAGCGACATGAAACCGATGTGGCCAAAAGTCATGACCCCGGAAAAGCCCATGAAGACCACGATCGAGAGCACCGCAGACAGGTTGATCAGGAAAAGCGCCGCGACACGCATGCCGGTTTCGGGGATCGCAAAGCTGAGGACCGCACAGGCCACGAGCACCGCCCCCCCTATGATGAGGAAGTCCATCACCGATGATCTGATGGCTAGTCGATCCATTGCCTCACATGCGCGTTTGCTTCATCGACGGTAAGTCTGATGGAGGTTTCAGCGTATGTCAATATTTTTTCATATCAGCACATTTTGATCGCCATCGAATGTTTTTTTCATTCACTGACATTGCCTGACTGCGCAATGCGCGGATGCCGCTCCGTCGAAAAAACTACAAAAAGACGCCAGTGGAACTCGCTATCGCCACGTGGTGGACCTCTCGTGCGGGCGAGCACCGTGCGAGACTATTGGTCCTTCATTTGAGTTCACCGCTGGCGGCTGCAATACGTTTACAGCCGGCATCCAGCTCGCTTTTGAACAAGCGAGCGATGGGCGAAAATAGCGGACAAATGAACTGTCCCGCCGGGCACAACCGCATGCCCGCCGGCCATATCATCGAAAACGATACGGCTTTTTATACTTTCCTGCCGGCGGAGACCGGCCTCGCTGTCGTGCCCGGCTGCGTCTTCGGACAATCCAATCATTTCCGGTAGTGGTTTGCCTATTCGGAGGCCGACATAAAGGACGGGTGTCGCAGGATCAATGAGGCGGTCAGGCGACATGCGCTTCCTTATTGAATGAACGACCCCATGAAACACCATGAGCTTTGCAACGCCATAGCACTGCAAACGTGAATATCGGTCCGTCAGGCGCGGAAATCGGCGATGCCGTTTGGCGATGAAAAGACAGGTGGCAGGTGCGAAAGCGGATCCGATGCATGGCGCAGGTATATGCGCCGTCAAACCAGTACAGTCAGCAATTCCTGCGACCTTCCTTGGCGCTGTCAATTTCGTTTGAAATCCGACATCGAGATGAAGCGTCACTATCCGGATCGGCGATCCCCGCAGACCACTTGCTGAATGCTGTGGTGAAGCCCTTCCCGCACCGCCGAATTGCAGCTGGCCGGCCGCCGTTGTCATGATTGTTCGGTACGTTTGTCGGACCAGGCACCCTGAGATGTATCAAATTAGGGAGCGACAGGTTTAGTCGAATAATTCCAACCTCCAGACCCGCATCAGGGCATCATTAGGAATCGACCGCAGCGACAAGTTTGTCACGAGCCTCATCAAGGTGGCGTTTGAGGTAGTTGCAATATGTAACAGCATCGCGGCTCTTTAACGCGTCAAGAAGCGGAACGTGAGAAGCAGCAAGCGCCTCCATATCATCATGAAAGCCGCTGAGATGCACCATCGAATATCGTATTTCACAAGCGATCTGATCAAAGAACTGCAGCAAGCGTGTGTTACCGGACATCTCGCAAATGAGCCGATGGAACCGAAAATCTTCTTCAGTTTGACGGAGCGGATCGTTGTTGCTGGCTGCTTCACGGATTGCTTCATATTGACATTCAAGCCGGCCGGTTTCCGCTTCAGTGATGGATTGCACCACCTGCTGACCAGCAGCGTGCTCCAGTGCCAATCGTACCTGGAAGAGTTCTGCGATCTTTGGCGCAGATATTCTGCGAAGGAAGAAGCCTCGACGCGGATGCGATTCGATTAAACCCTGGCTCTCAAGCCGCCGCAGCGCCTCCCGCAATGGCGCGCGACTGATCTCGAACTGCTGTGAGAGATGCACCTCGTTGAGCCGGGAGCCCGGTTCCAGATCGCCCTCGAGAATGGCCTTGGTCAGGGTTTCCGACACCTGAGAAACCAAGTCCTGTCGTTTGAATGCTGCGAATGTCATCGTCCGGGCTCCGTGTGTCTGGCTCAATCCTGGCCGTCAAAGCCTGCTTAGGCGAATAATCCACTTCTGTCGAATAGTATACTGTCGACAGTATGTAATTTTATTGTTAAGCGTATCGCAATGGGATGCTTAAGGGAGAACGACATGGGGGTGGAAACGACAGCCCGTGAAGTCGCGCATTGTAATCGCAAGGACCTGGCGGCCGCCTACCGGCTGGTCGCCCATTTCAACCTCGACGACAGTATCTTTACCCACATCTCCGCAAAGGCGGCGCCAGATAAGGAAACCTTCCTTATCAACGCCTATGGGCTGCGGTTCACAGAAGTGACAGCTGAGAATCTGGTCGAAGTCGATCTGGACGGAAACATCGTTCACGATCCGCTGGGCGCGGGGATCAATGCAGCCGGCTTCCTGATCCACTCGGCTGTGCATGCTGCCCGTCCTGATTTGGCATGTGTCATGCACACGCATACGGTTGCCGGGGTCGCGGTTGCATCGCAGGCAGGCGGACTTCTGCCTCTCAATCAATGGTCCTTACAGTTCCATGACCGGCTGGCCTATCACGCCTATGAGGGTATCGCGCTGCTTGAGGGTGAGAAGGATCGTTTGGTGGCAGATCTGGGCACCAGATTGGCGATGGTCCTTCGCAATCACGGTCTCTTGACTTGCGGGCGCACGATCTCGCAGGCCTTCAAGCTGATGTACAATCTTGACCGCGCCTGCCGGGCGCAGATCGCGATTCAGTCGAGCGGATCGCCAACCGTTGCCGTGTCAGACAACATTCGCAAGCTTACCGCAGATCAATACGAGATGTGGGAGACAGATCTGTATTCCAGGGACGTCGAATGGGAAGCCTATTTGCGGCTGGTGGAAGAGGAATATCCTGATTTCTGCAAGTCCAGCGCTTAGAGCCAACAACACAATAAAAATCCGCACAACAAACTAGGAGGAACTTTCAACAATGCTAAAAACAATAATCCTGTCGACAGTGATCGCGCTAACCGCAGGGCCGGCCCTGGCCGAATCGCCAAAGTCCGGCGGTCGGGTAAATGTCGTTGTCCAACCTGAACCGCCAGGGCTGATGCTTGGCCTCGTGCAAAACGGGCCGACACAGATGGTTGCGGGAAACATCTATGAGGGCCTGTTGCATTATGCTCCGGATCTTTCGCCACAGCCGCAATTGGCGGAGAGCTGGACAGTCAGCGATGATGCCACCACGTACACCTTCAATCTGGTAAAGGATGCGGTCTGGCACGACGGGACGCCCTTTACCTCGGCCGATGTCGTGTTCTCGGTTGACACGTTCCTGCGCGAGACCCATGCCCGGCTTCGTGCCTCTCTCGTGCATGTGGAGAGCATCACTGCGCCCGACGATCATACCGTCGTCTTTCAACTGAAGCAGCCATTCGGTCCGTTCCTGGGTATTTTCGAAGTTGGCACAATGCCGATGATCCCCAAACATATCTATGACGGCACCAAATATGCCGACAACCCTGCCAACAATACGCCAATTGGAACCGGGCCCTACAAGTTCGTGGAATGGCAAAAGGGTTCGCATATTCTTCTGGCCAAGAATGAGGACTACTATGTCGAAGGCAAGCCTCATATTGACGAGATTTATTATCACGTTATTCCCGACGCAGCGTCACGGTCCGTTGCCTACGAGACCGGCAAGGTTGACGTTCTGCCAGGTGGATCGGTCGAGAATTTCGACGTTCCCCGTCTGACAGCGCTGGAAAATACCTGCGTAACCGATGCCGGGTGGGAATTCTTTGGACCACTGTCCTGGCTGTGGATCAACACAAGGTCGGCGCCTATGGACGATTCTCGTTTCCGCCAGGCAATCATGTACGCAATGGATCGGGAGTTTGCAAAGGACGTGCTTTGGAACGGTCTGGGCAAGGTTGCAACCGGCCCGGCTTCATCGGCGACCCGGTTCTACGACAACAACGTCAACATCTACGATCACAATCCAGAGAAGGCCAAGCAACTCCTGGCTGAAATGGACTATGACGGCACCCCGATCCGGCTCCTGCCACTGCCTTATGGCGAGACCTGGCAGCGCTGGGGCGAAGCTGTGAAGCAGAACCTGGAGGAGGTCGGCATCCCGGTCGAGACGGTCGCGACCGACGTGGCAGGCTGGAACCAGAAAATATCGGAATGGGACTTTGATCTCGCCTTTACCTATCTCTACCAATATGGCGACCCGGCGCTTGGTGTCTCGCGAACCTATATCTCGTCGAACATCGCCAAGGGGACACCATGGAACAACGTTTCGGGTTATACCGATGACGGCGTCGACAAACTCTTTGCCGATGCGGCGATCGCGCCAAGCGATGGCGAACGTCAGGTCCTCTACACCGAAGTCCAGCAAAAGATCGTTGACGATGTTCCTGTCGCGTGGCTGCTGGAACTCGGTTTTCCGACTATCTACCGTTGCGACATCAAGGACCTGGTGACCACCGCTATCGGACTGAACGACGGTTTCCGGGACGCCTGGCTGGACCGGTAACGCGATTTATCGCTAACATTTCGAGCGAACGGCTGGGCGGCAACCAACCGCCCAGCCCTTAAGCTGAAAGAGGGCCGATGACGACCATCCGCTTCCTGGCATCGCGCCTTGTGAAGTCCATTGTGATTTTGCTGTGCATTGCGGTGCTGAATTTCTTTCTTATTCGTCTTGCGCCCGGCGATCCGGCCGCAGTGATGGCCGGGGAAGCCGGCGCATCGGACGAGATTTTCCTACAGCAGTTGAAAGAGAAATTCGGGCTTGACCAGCCATTGCTGGTTCAGCTTCGAATCTACATGTGGGATATCGTCAGGTTTGATCTTGGCTTTTCCTACCGTCAGCAGATGCCCGTGTCGCAACTGATTTTCGAGCGGCTTCCCGCGACGCTTCTGATGACCGGAACTGCCTTTGTCCTGTCAATCCTGTTTGGCGTGGTCGGCGGTGTGCTGGCCGCGCAAAAGCCCGGAAGCTGGCGCGACACCGGGATCATGACGGCGGCGATCATCTTCTATGCGACCCCGCTTTTCTGGATTGCGCTGATGGCCGTCCTGCTTTTTTCGGTCCAGTTGGGTTGGTTGCCGGCCTTTGGGTTCGAGACGGTGGGTTCGGGCTACACCGGCCTCCAGAGGGCGCTGGACATCGCAAGGCATCTTGTCTTGCCGTCAATGACGCTGGCGCTGTTTTTTATGGCGGTCTATGCGCGCATGACGCGGGCATCGATGCTTGAGGTTGCCAGCATGGATTTCGTCAAGACCGCTCGCGCCAAAGGGGTGCCCGACAAGCTGATTCAGCGACGGCATATTCTGCGAAACGCGCTCTTGCCCGTTGTGACGCTTGCCGGCCTTCAGGCCGGACAGATGATTGGCGGCGCGGTGCTGACCGAAACGGTTTTTGCCTGGCCGGGGATTGGGCGCTTGATGTTCGATGCACTCCTACAAAGGGACTACAACCTTCTGCTTGGCGTTTTCCTCGTCTCTGCAATGCTGGTGATTGCCGTGAACATCCTCACCGACATTGTCTACCGCATGATCGATCCGCGAATTGGAGAAGGAGCATGAAGGAATTCTGGAAGGCTTTCCGGCGCAACAAGGGCGCCGTCATCGGGCTTTGCCTGCTGCTTCTGGTGCTGGCGGTTAGTGCGACCGCGCCGCTTCTCGCCCCGGATTCCCCTTGGAAAATGGTCCAGCGTCCGTTCCTGCCGCCGCTGGTGGACCCGCACTTGCCGTTGGGCACAGATACCCTCGGCCGCGATGTCATGTCCGGTATACTCCACGGTGCCCGGATTTCACTTATGGTCGGCGTCGTTGCAACAACCGTGGCGCTCCTCATCGGCATTCCTCTTGGAGCCATCGCCGGTTACTACAATGGGATTGTCGACGATGTGCTGATGCGGATTGCCGAATTTTTTCAAACAATCCCGAGCTTTGCGCTTGCGCTGGTTCTCGTGGCAATCCTCGAGCCGAGTGTCTGGTCGATTATCCTCTCCATCGGGATAGTCAGCTGGGTGCCGATCGCCCGGCTTGTCCGGGCCGAAGTTCTATCCCAGCGGTCACGCGAATATGTCGAGGCGGCGGTCCTTGCCGGGCAAAGCGACCTGAAGATCATCCTGCACCAGATCCTGCCCAACACACTCTCGGCCATACTGGTGATTTCCTCCCTGACAATCGCGTCGGCGATTTTGTTGGAATCGGCTTTGTCGTTCATAGGGCTTGGCGATCCCAATCTGATGTCATGGGGTTACATGATTGGCGCATCCCGGACCGTTATCCGTACAGCCTGGTGGCTCAGTTTCTTCCCGGGCCTGGCCATCTTCCTCACCGTCCTTGCCTTTAACATGATTGGCGACGGGCTGAATGATGCGCTCAATCCGCGTCTCAACCGAACGGGTCGCTAAGATGGAAACGCGTAACAACACTCCGGTCCTCGCCATCGAAGACCTTGACATCTGTCTGCCCCCAGGCGCGGACAGACCCTTTGCCGTCAAGGGTTCGTCTTTCGAAATTTTCCCCGGAGAAATCCTTTGCATCGTGGGCGAAAGCGGGTCTGGCAAATCCATGTCCGCGAATGCGGTCATGGGCCTGCTGCCGCCCGGAGTTCACGTCGATAGCGGCAAGATCATCTTTGACAAATCGCCGTTGCTCGACCTCAGCGAAGAACAGATCCGCGAAATCCGCGGTGCAGAAATCGGGATGATTTTCCAGGAACCCCTGAGCGCTCTCAATCCTCTTCTTCGCGTTGGCGACCAGATCAAAGAGGTATTCGAGGTCCATGGCCGCTATGATGCGGCCGAGCGTGAGGAGCGGATGCTTTCGCTTCTGGCAGAGGTTGGAATTCCAGAGCCCGAGCGGAGCGCGCGTGCCTATCCGTTCCAATTGTCGGGTGGGCAGCGTCAGCGGGTGATGATTGCAGCGGCGCTGGCCCTCGACCCGGTTCTCCTGATCGCGGACGAACCGACCACGGCGCTCGACGTCACCACTCAGGCGCAGGTGCTCGACCTGATCAAACGGCTGCAGGAGAGCCATGGGACGGCCGTGTTGTTTATCACCCACGATTTTGGTGTCGTTCGCGAGATAGCGGACCGTGTTCTGGTGATGCAATATGGCGAAATCGTCGAAGCCGGGACGGCCGAAGAGGTGCTGACGCGTCCGCAACACCCCTACACGCAGCGGCTGATAAACGCGATTCCCAAGGATACGGATCACCAGGCTGCCGATCTTGATGCATCGGTCCCGCTGCTTCGGATCGAGGGGCTGCAAAAAACCTACTCGACCCGTCCCGGAATATGGACAAAGCGCCGGGTTGTTCAAGCGGTCAAGAATGTCTCTCTTGACGTCATGAAAGGTGAAACACTGGGTGTTGTGGGCGAAAGCGGTTCAGGGAAATCAACTCTTGGCCGCTGCATACTGCGGCTGGTGGAACCCACTGCGGGTAAGGTCCTGCTGGGTGACACCGACGTTACGGGATTGCCCAATAGAGAGCTGCGTCATGCGCGCCGGGATATGCAGATGGTTTTCCAGGACCCTTTCAGCTCGCTCAATCCGCGGCATAAAGTGGTCAACATCATTGCTGACAACGCTGTCGCGCAGGGGGCCGGCAAGGCCGAGGCCCGGGAAAAGGCGCTGGCGCTTTTGGAGACGGTGGGCCTGGGGGCTGCTGCGGCCCATCGCTATCCGCACGAGTTTTCCGGTGGCCAGCGCCAGAGGATAGGCATTGCCCGCGCCCTGATCACCGATCCCAAGCTGGTGATCGCGGATGAGGCTGTTTCGGCCCTCGACGTCTCGATCCAGGCGCAGGTTCTGGAACTTCTGGAAAGGCTTAAGCAGGATCTGGACCTGACGCTGGTCTTCATAACGCATGACCTTTTGGTGGCGGCGGCAATCTGTGACCGCGTTGCCGTGATGCAAAAGGGCGAAGTTGTGGAACTCGGGCCGGCGCGCCAGGTCTTTTCCGAACCAGCCCATCCCTATACGCGCAGCCTGATCGCAGCGATCCCGGGTCGGCAAACCCAGGAAAACTCAGGGCAGGTTGCGGATATAGGTGAGGCATGACGGCCCTCAAAGGGGTTTATCTGAGCGATGTCCTGGATCTTGCAGGACTGTATGCGCGGGCGTTTGAACCTTACAGCGAGACCCTGACGCTTGCTCAGCCCGAGGCGGTGGTGGATCCCGAAGCAATAACCTTCGCGCTTGCCTGGAAACCTGCGCCGGAGGCATTCGCGCCCTACCCCAATCTTCGCCTTGTTTCTTCCATCGCGGCTGGTGTCGACAATATTCTTTCATGTCCCAGCTTGCCGCCCAATGCGCAGGTCATGCGGCTTCGCGATCCGGACCAGGCAAAGGAAATGGCGGGTTTTGCACTCTGGCACATAATCGGCTGGCACCGCGAGATGGCCCGATATGGCGACCAGCAGAGGGCAGGCATCTGGCAGCGTAATCCCTACCATCCGGCCTCGGATATTCGCGTCGCCATCCTCGGCTTCGGATTGATGGGGGAAACGCTTGCGAAGTCACTACTGGCGCTGGATTACCAGGTTATCGTCTATGCCAAACGGCCTCGGGAGGTGGTGCCGGACAATCTTACCATTGTATGCGAGGCCGACGGCAAGCTTGCCGCCGCGGGCGGCGCTGACATAGTGGTCAACCTCCTGCCTGCAACCCCGGAAACGATCGGCGTGCTTGATGCCGAACTCATGTCGGTGATGGCTGCCGGCGGATTGCTCATCAATCTCGGTCGTGGAAATCACCTGGTTGAGGACGATCTGCTTGCCGCGCTTGACGAGAGGCACTTGTCGCATGCAGCGCTTGACGTGACGACGGAGGAACCATTGCCGCCGGCTCACCCCTTCTGGACCCATCCCGCAATTGCCCTGACGCCTCACATTGCAGCCGAAACACCGCCCGGAAGGTTGACGCGGCTGGTTGCGCGTGAAGTTGAGCGGGCACGCTGCGGAAAGCCTCCACTCGGCCTTGTCGACCGGGTTCAATCCTATTGAATAAAGGCAGAAAAGATGAAATTTTTCTTTGACGAACGGCAACTTGCGCACGCTCCGGAACACTACTTCCGCTGGGGGAGCCCAGTACCGCACCCCGAACAGCCCGAACGGGCTGTCCTGCTGCGGGATGCGTTGTTGGCTGCGGGTCATGTTTTGGAGAAGCCCGGCGATTTCGGGCAAGGTCCGATCAAGGCGGTTCATGATCCGGAATTCGTGGACTTCTTCAAGGATGCGCGGGCGCGCTGGGACGAGGCGGTCGGGCCGGATGCGCCGGCGGTCCCGAACTACCATACGGCTCGCACAAGCGCTTGGCGGCCGACCGGCGTTGTCGGCCAACTGGGCTACTATAGCACCGGAACCTCCTGTCCGGTCACGCACGGCACCTGGGAGGCGATATACTGGTCCGCGCAATCCGCGCTCGCCGCTGCAGACCTTGTGATGAAGGGAGAGAGAATCGCCTACGGCCTCTCACGCCCACCCGGGCACCACGCCTACCGGGATGCCACTGACGGTTTCTGTTTTTTCAACAATGCCGCCATCGCTGCGCAACATATCCGGCAACGGTTCGAACGGGTCACGGTTCTCGATATCGACACCCATGCCGGGAACGGCACGCTGTCGATCTTTTTCAACCGCGGGGATGTACAGGTTATCTCGATGCATGTCGATCCGAGCGACTACCCGCCTTACTTTAACGGTTATACCCACGAAATCGGCGAAGGTCCGGGTGAAGGTGCTTCACTCAATGTCACCCTGACGCCCGGAGCCGAGGAGGCATTGGTCCTGCGGTCTTTTGGCACCTGTATTGATGCCTTAAAAGACTTCGCACCGGAGGCTGTGGTTGTATCTCTTGGCTTTGATCTGTCGGAGGACGATCCGCTGTCGGTCGTGAAGTTCAGCAGTCAAGGGTTCGTGGAGATGGCCGGTGCGATTATGGATCTTGGCCTGCCGACCGTTCTGATTCAGGAAGGCGGCTATCTCGGCCCCTCGCTCAGCAAGAATGCGGTCGCGTTTTTGGAAACCTGTGACGGCGCGCTTTAAGGCGCGCCGTCGTCATGTCTCACGCGTGGTTCGTATAACACGTCTTCGAGCTGGTGTAGAAAGCCCGCGCGGCGCGCCCCTGTTCGCGCGGGCCGTAGCTTGAACCCTTGCGGCCACCAAAGGGCACGTGAAAATCCACCCCGGCTGTGGGCAGGTTGACCATGACCATTCCGGCAGTGGAGCGCGCCTTAAAATCCTCAGCATATTTGAGAGAACGGGTGCAAATTCCCGATGAAAGGCCCAAAGGACTGTCATTGGCGATCGCGACCGCCTCGTCATAATCGGCGGCTTTCAGCACGCTGACGACCGGGCCAAATATCTCCTCGCGCACATGCACCATGTCGTTGGTAGCCCCGGCCACGACGGCCGGTGACAGATAGAATCCGGGCGTGTCGCATTCGACCAGTTCGCCGCCACACAGCACCTCACCGCCTTCTTTACGGGCCATTTCCAGATAACCGAGATCTATCTCAAGCTGCCCCTTATCCACCACCGGCCCCATCTGGGTCTGCGGATCAAGGGCGTTGCCGACTCGAATTGCGGCAGTCCTTCTGGCCATCGCTTCAACCAGTGCATCGTGGATACCCGGCGTGGCGATCACCCTTGTGTTCGACGTACAGCGCTGACCTGTAGAGATGACGGAGCCCGAGACTGCGCAGTCCACAGCCTGTTCGAGATCGGCGTCGTCCATTATGATGAGAGGGCTTTTGCCGCCCATCTCCTGCTGGATTGGCGCGCCCCGTCCCGTGACAATCTGTCGGATATGGGCGCCGGTTGCAACGGAGCCGGTAAAGCTGACTGCAGCAACCCGATCACTACGAACCAGCGCATCGCCCACAACACTGCCGCGGCCGGTGACAAGATTGGCGACACCAGCCGGCAGACCCGCCTTGTGCAGAATGTCGATGAGTTCCCAGGCGCATCCAGGTGTCAGGTCGGCTGGCTTCAGAACGGCCGTGTTGCCGTAGGCCAACGCCGGAGCCAGTTTCCAGGCCGGGATGGCAATCGGGAAGTTCCAGGGGGTGATCAGGCCAATGACACCGTGCGGCTCGTCTCGGGTTTCAACCCGAACGCCGGGGCGAACCGAGGCGATTGCGACGCCGTCCACGCGCAAAGCCTCCTGTGCATAGAACTTGAACACCTGAGCGGCACGTGTGGCCTCGCCGATGCCCTCGGCCAGAATCTTGCCTTCCTCGCGCGACAGCAGGCGGCCCAACTCCTCGCGGCGCTCAAAAATAGCCTGGCCAGCGCGTTCCAATATTTCGGCGCGGAACAGCGGTGATGCGGTGGCCCAGGCCTCAAAAGCATCGGCGGCGGCGCAAATGGCATGCTCTGTGTCATCAACCGTGCCAACGGCAAACTCATCGATGACATCATTTGTATCGGATGGATTGATATTGGGTTTAACCTCGTCGGTCGATTGATACTCGCCGCCAATGATAAGTGTTTTTGTCATCGATCGTCCCCGGCCCTAGAATTCGTGCTTTTCAAGTGCTGTCAGACCGGCTTCGACCGCATCGATGATCAGATCGGTTTCATCGCGCGAAATAATGAGCGGTGGACAAAATGCGCAGGCATCCATCATCGCGCGGGAAACCACGCCTTCCTGCAGAAGATAGTCCGCCATTGCCGCTCCCATTTTGCCTGGTGCGATATCCTGGTTGGGATGCGCGACTTCAAGGGCCGCAATGAGGCCTATGCCACGCACCTCTCCAACCAGCGGGTGATCTGCAAAGGTCGACAGCCTGCTGCGAAAATAGGAACCCACCTCTGCGGCGTGTTTGACCAGTTCACGCTCTTCGATGATCGCGATGTTTTCCAGTGCAACTGCCGCGCCAACTGGATGACCACCGCCGGTGAAGCCGTGCCCCAGAACGCCAATGCGGCCGCTCTCTTCGGCTACGGGTTCGTAAAACCGGTCATTCACGAGAAAGGCGGAAAACGGCACATAGCTGGAGGTAATCTGTTTTGACAGCACCATGACGTCCGGTTTGATGTCATAAGTCTCGCTGGCGAACATCCTGCCGGTCCGGCCAAATCCACAGATCACCTCGTCCGCCACAAGCAAAATGTCGTATTTCGCCAGGACCGCCTGGATCTTTTCCCAATATGTGGAGGGGGGCACCACAACCCCGCCGGCGCCCATGACCGGTTCGGCGAAGAAGGCAGCGATTGTATCGGGTCCCTCGGCCTGGATCATCGCGTCAAGGTCCTGCGCGCAACGGGTGGCGAACTGGTCTTCGCTTTCGCCCTCCAACCCTTCTTTCCAATAGTGCGGGCAAGTGGTGTGCAGCACGCGGTCGATCGGCATGTCGAATGAGAGGTGGTTGTTGGGCAAACCGGTCAAGCTGCCCGAGGCGATCGTGACGCCGTGATAACCCCGGTTACGCGAGATCAACTTCTTTTTCTGCGGTTTGCCGAGGGCGTTCGAGCGATACCAGATCATCTTCATGATCGTGTCATTGGCCTCTGAGCCCGAATTGGTGAAATAGGCCTTCGACATGGGAACCGGCGCCATGTCAACGAGCTTCTCGGCCAGTTCGATGATAGCCGGGTGCGCGCGGTGCCCGAAATTGTGATAAAATGACAGGTTTTCCATCTGCTGGGTCGCTGCCCTGACCAGGCGCTGCTCACCCCAACCCAGGGCTACGCTCCACAGGCCGGCCATGGCTTCAACGTACCGCTTGCCGGTGTTGTCGGTTACAAAAACTCCCTCGCCGTTTTCCATGATGTGCGGACCGATCTCAGCATGACGGACAGCATTTGTGTAACCGTGGAAATGGTATGCGATATCCCGTGCTTCCATGGAGTTGGGTAGATGTGTCATTGGGTGCTCCTTTCGCGTCAGGTGGTGAGCAATTGTTCAGCGGCTTTTGCGGGGTCCCGTTGCGGTAACCGGTGTGCGGGTGTCTGGCGTGCCGCGATGCGGTCACACACATGTTCCGCGATTGGCAGGGCGGAAGTCGCAGCCGGCGACGGTGCGTTGCAGACGTGGGTTGTGCGCGCCGTCTCGCGAATGAGGAAATCCTCGATCATTTGACCGTCCGCTCCTACGGCCTGCGCACGGATCCCGGTCGGCCAGGGCGTTAGATCGTCCAACGTCAGCGAGGGACAATAGCGCTGACAGCGATTGAGAAAAATCCGCTTCGACAACGACCCGGCCAGCTCCGACATTGCGGATTTGCGGTGCCGGAGCATGAGTTTCCAGTACCCCGGAAAGGTGACCGCGTCCAGGAGGTCGCGTGGGTCGGGAATGTTGCTGCCGTAGCACTCACGACCGAATGAGAGCATCGCATTCGGGCCGACTGTCAGCCTGTTCCCGACCATCCGCGTCAGGTGCACACCGAGAAAGGGCAGCGAAGGGTCCGGCACCGGGTAAATCAGGTGCCGGACTTCGTTAGGCCAGGCAGCCCGCACTTCGTAGTATTCACCGCGAAAGGGAATGATGCGAAATCCTTCACCCACGCCGCTCATAGCGGCAATCCGGTCGGCCTGCAGGCCTGCGCATGCCACCATGTGTTTGGCCAGAACCTCCTCACGATCGGTGATCAGGCGGACTTTGCCGCCCTCTTCCCGAATGTCCAGAAGCTTTGTGCCAAGCCGGATTGTACCGCCGCTTGCCTCGAAGCGTTCCGCCATGGCTCGGCACAGGCCTGGAAAGTCAACGATACCGGTAGAAGGGCTCAGATAGGCGGCACGTCCGGCGACATGGGGCTCGCGCTCGCGCAGGCCATCCCGGTCTATGCGGGTCAGCGGCACGCCGTTCTGAGCCGCCCGCTCGGCAATGGCAGCCAGCCCCGGCAGTTCCTCATCGTCAGTCGCGACGATCAATTTGCCGCAGATATCAAATTCGACACCCATGGCTTCCGCAAGCCACTTTGTCATAACTGCGCCGCGCCGACAGTATGTGGCCTTCAGACTTCCAGGCGCATAATATACGCCAGCGTGAATGACGCCTGAATTCCGACCGGTTTGATGGCGCGCGAGGCCTTTGTCCCGTTCGACAAGAACCACCGAAGTGCCCGGATATCGGGACTGATATGTCCAGGCCGTTGCCAGCCCCAGGATACCGCCACCGACAACCGCCAGAGAGAAGGTGTGTGACATAAACGTCCATGCGTTTGTTTACAAAAAACCAAACTTGATCTTGAATATCTGAATAAAAACCATAAAAAAATCCCAACTTCCCAAACTTAAGTTTTTAGAAAATGAAACTTACGAAGAGGCTTGCATATGACCAACCCCTTCTCGGGCACACTTGGCGATGGAGAGATAGCCCTTTTGAGGGAGTTTGTTGTCATCGTTGAAGCCGGCGGTCTGAGCGCGGCCGAAGCACGCCTTAACAAAGGCAAATCTGCAATCAGTCTAAACCTCAAGAAGCTGGAGACCCGGTTGGGGATGACGCTTTGTCGGCGTGGTCGAGGCGGTTTCAGTTTGACCGAAGAGGGGCGAATAACGCATTCAGCCGCAGTTCAGCTGCTGGAAGAGCTCCATCGCTTCGGTGCACATATAGCGAATGCGTCAGCTTCCTTGAGTGGCTTCGTTAGATTTCATGCGGACGACAGCTTCCTGTTCGGTTTCCAGCGTCCGATCTCAAACGCTATCGCAAGACTGGCTGCCGATCATCCTCGACTGCGCCTGGACTTCAGAATGGGTGATCCCGAACAGGTGTTGATTGCGGTTCTGGACGGCGCAGCTGATCTTGGATTAACCGCGGCACCACGGCAAAATGACCTATTGTCCTACTCATCCGCATTCACCGAGGACATGGGATTGTTTTGTGGTAGAGGCCACCAACTTTTTTCAGAACGCAAGCTCGTGTCGCTGGAAGAAATAGGACAGCACAATGCGATCGCCACATATATGGATCACGCACCGATAGCCCGTGACCTTCTCGCGCATATGAGTTTCACGGCTCGCGCGCCAACAATCTTGTCGCGGATTCAACTATTGTTGTCAGGGGCATATATCGGGTTCTTGCCCACCGATGTGGCCGCACTTTGGGTAGAGCGCGGTGAATTGTCGGAGGTGAACGCTCCTGGCTCACGATTTCAGAATCCTTGTTTTTTCATTCGACGGAAGTCAGAGCCTGAGAAGCTAATTGTTCGACTGCTGAAGCAGAATTTAATGCATGAGGCCAGTGTATAACCGGCAGATTTCTTTTCGAGGCAAGCCTATATTGAGAATTCACACTTCGGATCGAGGTTTTTACCATTCGCAAGGGGCCGGAAGGTGAAGGCAAACCAAAGATGGCAATGGGATTGGGCGCCAGCTGCTCTTTCTTGAACCCGTGGCCGTCATGGTCTCATCTTACGCTGAGAAAGTGCTTCCCCTTGAGGCGTATCCGACAAGGGATGCAAGTGTCTTCTGGCTGAGGCAATCAATTCGGATGCCAGACCGGTCTGCGCGGCCGACTTGATCGCGTCAACAAAGAGTACCCCGGCCGGAAACAGCGTTCGGTCCGCGGCAAGGGGTCTCCGTGCGTTTATATGCCGGATGAAGCTCGGCTTACCACAAGCGTGTAGGACGTCTCGAACACCGCGTCAGCAGCAAGCTTCAGTGCCGTTTTAGTGTCATCCTGCCGCAAGGGCGATTCGAGATTTGTGCTGTGAATTTCCCCGAGGTCAAACGCGGCGGCCACCGGCTCTATCCCGATCGCGTTGAATCTGCCATCCCATGGGTACTGCGTGCGGCCACGGTTCGAGACCCACAGCAGGCATTGTGGAAAATCCTGAACGTCCCAAGCCAGTTCGATTTCGGTGTTTGCATCGTGGTCGGCAAGGACAGCTCGACCATCCGTGAGCGAGACCATCACCAGTTCCTCCGTGGCAAACTCAAGCGGAAGCGCGGTGAGATCGAGTGTTCCTCCCTCCTCTGTTTCCAAATCGGTCAGGGAGACCGTGGTCTTGTCCGGCACCAGACGAGATGTCCCCGGTTCCACGGCGACCGGAAAGGTCCGCGCCATCGTCATAGACGGAATTTTCAATGTGGCGCTCCCCGGGTTTTGCGGCAGCGCAAAAACAGGATGAAGACCGACCGGGAGTTCCGCGTCACGCCGCATCTCGATTTCGAGCGTGACAACCAGAGACAACCCCTCACCACGGCTGATCCTTCGGCGAAGGCGGCGTACAGGGTGATCCGCCGGATAGTCGACCGCGAGCACGATCTCGTTCCCGGACCGGCTCAAAACATTCCAGCAATGATTGGACGCATAGCCATGCACATTGTCATCCGCAGCGCGCATATTTCGATCAACGCCCATAATCCACCGCGCCGGCAGATCCATGCGGGCATCGGGCATTCCGAACGGAACGCAGGGCCACTCCCCCCTCAGGCCGCGAAGAACGGGAGGCAGTGTTGCAAGCCTCTCAGGCGGATCGGAAGCCCATGGCGCGATAGCAAATGGCTGCACCTCTTCGCCGTCGGGCAGCGTGAATGTGACGGGGCCGAGCATACCCCCGAGAGCCGATACTTCACCTCGGATGTTGCCCCACTCAAACGTCCAGACCCGGCTTTCCCTATCCCTCCCCTGCCCGTTCATCAGATTGTAATGCCGCCATCGACGTTGATGGCTTGTCCGTTGACGAATGCACCCTCGTCTGAGGCAAGAAACGCGCAAATCGCTGCGATTTCCTCGGCTGTACCAAAACGTCCCGCCGGCTGGCGGTCGATAAAGAAACGATAGGCCTCTTCCCGGCTGTTCATCGATTTCGCAAGATCATCGATACGACCACGCAAGCTTGGGCTGTCAACCACACCGGGGCAGACCGAGTTACACCGGATTCCGTTGCCGATATAGTCCGCCGCCACGGCCTTTGTCAGTCCGATGACACCTCCTTTTGCAGCGCAATATGCGGCGCGCTTGGGAAAGCCCTTGATGGAGCTCGCCACCGAACCGATGGTGACGATGCTTCCGCCATTCTCCTTCATTTTCGGAACCGCCGCGCCGATGACGTTGAAGGCGCTGGTAAGGGTGATGTCGACCGACCGTTGCCAGTCGGTGGCGGTGCATTCTTCTATGGTTCCCTGATGGACATACCCAACAGCATGAACCAGAACATCGATCTGATCGAACTTGGAGAAATAGCTCTCGACAGCGTCCGGATCGGTGGCATCCAGTTGCACGGTTTCCGCAACGGACAGATCCGCCACAGCGGCGCCGTTCAGATCAGATGCATGGACATTTGCGCCCTCGAAATGCAGGCGCTCGGCTACAGCACGGCCAATGCCCTGCGCGGCGGCGGTGACGATCGCGGTCCTGCCCGAGAGCCGGTTGTTCAATTCTTTCATCATCTCCTAAAACTCCACCACGGTCTGGGTCTGAGACCCAAGCCCATCGAAGCCTGGCGAGACCTTGCCGTCGATCTCGTCGGGAGTCACCGGTAGCGGGCCGGTGGGACGGAAGTCTGGGAAAGACTTGCCCTTAACCCACTGACCAGACCGCTCGAGCTGCCTGGCTTGGTCGGACACGTCGCTGACCGGCACAAAACCTGCGACTTGATCCATCGCCGCGGCTTTGTCGATGTTGATCGCCGGTTTGCCACGCGAATCCCGGGCGCGACGCCCGGAAAAGGATTTGATGGCACTCACAGTACTTGCTCCTTCAATTTCTGGTTTGTGCGCTACGGGAAACCCGAGGCGGTGATAGCAGAGCCGAAAACAGGATCAGCAGCGACGGCGTGGTCGGCGTGGACATCGGTTGCGGCACCAGGGCCAAACTCTTCAACAATGGCAAAGCAATGCCTCCGCATATTGGCCGAAGCAAGCATGATTCCTCCGCGGGCTTACGCCTAACCGCCAAACCAGTTTTCCGGCTGACCCGTGACGTCCGTGGCGATCTTCAGCGTGGCGCCGTCAATTGCGGATGGATCGTCCATCGCGAACCGGGCCGACGTGACGATGAGTGTTGACAGGTCATCGCCTGCGAAAGTCGCCGCGGTGGGGTTTTCGACCGGCAGATCGATAACACGATCAACACGACCATCCGGCGCATACCGGATTACCCGTCCGGCTGAAAAGCGCGCGGTCCACAAACAACCATCCGCATCCATCGTACTGCCATCGGGCAGACCGGGACCGCCGGACACAAAGACACGGCGATTGTAAATGTCGCCGCTGTCATTGTCGTAATCCCAGACCCAGATCGTGTTTTGCAAACTGTCGCCGAAATAAAAGCGGGTCCGATCTGGAGACCAGGCCATTGTGTTGGGTATGCCGAGATCGGCCTCTCCGAACCCTGTCACATTTGTCCCATCCAGCCGATAAAGCCGTCCGCGAGCCGCCGCCTGTTCGCGAGGTTCGAGATCGGGCGTCAGATTGTTTTCCATGCTTGCGACCCACAGGCGTCCGGCGGGGTCGCATTTGCCTTCGTTGAGGCGCATATAGGGATCGCGTTCGGGCACGATTGTGGTCGCGGTCGGCCCTTCCCCAGGTGACCAGCGGGCAACGCCGCCAGCAAACGAGACGGCTGCGGGGCCTTCGGGCGAAAGGGCAAGCGCTGTCGGGAGGTCATCGGTCTGCCAGGTTTCGGTTTGTCCGTCCGAAAAGCGTCGGCGCCGGATGCGCTTGCCAACGATATCGACTGACCAGATGTGACCGGCGCCATCCCAGAACGGACTTTCACCAACTTCGTCTCGCTCAGGGCCCAGAACTTCAGGTTTCATGGCCGGACCCTCAAGTTCGGCTCTGGCGAAGAATCAAAATAATCCGGGTATTTGCTGCGCGCCTCATCGACATAGGAAAAAATTCTCCGCAAGTGCGTGAGCATCGCTGCTTCGGCCGCATCAGCGTCACCCGTCTCTATGGCGTCCGCAATCTGGGTATGCTGATGTATAACGACGTCAAGATCCTCGACTGCCTGCACCATCAAATGGCGGAATCGGTCCATATGCACTTTCATACGGCGGATGTCGGGCAGAACGTCGGACCTGCCGGCATAGGCGGCAATCAGCCCGTGAAATTCCTCGTCAGATCCATAGAACCCATCCTTGTCGTCGAATTGCAAATACGTTCTTTGCAATGTGATTTCCTTGCGCAGGCTCTCGATCAGCTTGTCACGCGCCGGCAGGGCCACGACCCGGCGCAACAGAGCCAACTCGAGTGCTTCGCGCATGAATTGCGAACGTTCCAGATCGGAATTCCTCAAAGGCGAAACCCTGCTGCCACGCTGGGGCATGACCTCGACAAAACCACGCTCGGCGAGCAAGGCCAGCGCTTCCCGCGCAGGAGTTCGGCTGATGCCGAGCATCTCCGAAACCGATGCCTCAGACAGCGATTGATATGGTTCGAGCTCGAAGGAAATGATGCGATGCAGCAGGTCCTGATAGGCATGCTTGGCAAGCGGCAGACCAGAACCTTTGGTTGGATGTCTCATCTTCTGAACCTTGCTCATGCTTGCTGCACCCTGAGACCTTGCATGAAATACTTCCTCAGCAGAAAGAACAAAACCAACGAGGGCACTGAAGCCAACAGCGCGGCAGTCAGAACCACATTCGGCCCGATTGATGAGTAGCTGCCCTGAAAGACCAGCAGCGCATTCATGATGGACCGAGTTTCCAGCCGATTACCCAGCACAGTTGAAAACAGCATATCATTCCAGATCCAGGTGAACTGCAAAAGGAATACAGCGATCATCGGACCGGTCGTATTGGGCAGAACGATGCGGAAAAATACTGTGAACTCTCCGGCACCGTCCATGCGGGCCGCCTCGTCCATTTCACGAGACAGCCCTGACATAAAGTTGCGCAGCACCAAGGTCGGAAAAGGTACGCAGATCGCGGTGTAAAACAGCAGCATACCTGCGTGCGAATTCAGGAGACCCAGCTTCTGATAGCCGAAGAAAAGCGGAATCAAGTACATCTGGAAAGGGAATACTGTGCCGGCAAAGATGAGCATGAACCAGCCATTCCGCCACGGGATATCGATGCGGGTTATTGCAAATGCAGCCATAGCAGCGAAGAACACGGCCAGCGCGGCGCCAAATGTACCGTAGATGGCCGAGTTGAACATCGACTGACCCATATTCCCCAGTTCCCATGCTTGCCGCATGTTCTCGACAATCGGGCTAAGCCCTGAAGGCAGGGACAGGGGCGGATTCAGGGCGTATTCCGTGTTCGACTTGAAGATCGAAATAGCCAGGAAATAAAAAGGAAGCACCCAGACAAGCGAGAAGACAATCGCGACGAGAAACTTCCAGCGGCCGCTGCGATGGCGGGCGTTTTCTCGCCGGGCGATGGCATCAAGGTCGAGGAGATGCAAATCCACAGCCATCAGCGCACCATCCTGTCCACGCGGGACTGCAGCAGTGTTTGAATCCAGGTCACGCACAGAACCACCAGCCCGATGATCACGGCAACCGCCGATCCAAACGCCCAGCTGCCTTTCTGAAAAGCTTCAAAATACATGAATACCGCCAATGCCAGACTGCGCTGTCCCGGATAATTCACACCCATCACCCAAAGCAGATCGAAGACGGTAAATCCGGCCAGAACCGACAGGATCGTCACCATCAACAAGGTCGGCATCAAAAGCGGCAGCGTAATGCGTCGAAATATCTGCCAGCTGCTCGCTCCGTCGATGCGGGCAGCTTCGATCGGGTCACGCGGAATTGCAGCCAGTCCCAGCAGCAAAAGTACCATGACAAGACCGGCGGTCTGCCAGACAAAGGTGGCGATGATGGCCGGGGTCACGGTGTTATCCTGGTAAAGCCAACCGATTTCCACCTGGCTCCCCGAAACCAGTGACAGCCCGCGGTTCAAGAGCCCCGCTGGTGCATAGACATAAAACCACAGAACACCGACGGCGGTTGGAGCGAGAATCCTGGGTATGAACACGATATTCTTGAACAGCTCCGCGCCACGCATGTTGCGTAGAAACATCGCCATGCCCAGCCCTAACGCGATGGGAAAAACGATTGACGCCACCACCCAGATCGCCGTGTTCAGCAACGCCTCGGCAAAGAACGGGTTGCTGGCCATCTTCTCATAATTGGCAAAACCGGCATACTCGCCAAACCCTTTGAACTTCTTCCACTTGGTGAAACTGAGCCAAACATTGTACCCCACCGGCGCCAGAAGCAGGCCGAGCACAAGAAGAAGGGCCGGGGCCATGAATAACAGCCCCACCCCAAGGCGACCGCGCCGTCTGACCCGTTCCCTGCGAGCGATTTCGTCAAGGCCGATACGATCAAGTATTGCGGAGTCTTTTGCGGCGCGATCCATCGGTGTCTAACTCACTGATCGGCCCAGTATTCGGCGTTGAGCGCCTGCATGGTCGCCATCACGTCCTCAGCAGTCTCCATGGTCGGATCCAGCATGAACCGGTTCATCTCGGCCACCAGTTCACCCTGAAGATCCGGGGGAACCGCCTCCCACCAGCGCAGATATGCGCCGGTACCGGCCGCAGCCATATCCGAATTCACTTTCGACACGACAGTATTTGGAGCGTTCGCCGCGTCGTTGCCGATGTAGTTGCCCGAGGCTTCACCCCAGACATTCGCGCCATCGACCGAAACGAAGTATTTGAGCGCCGCCATGGTATCTTCATCTTCAATGCCGGCTTTCGACACGACGATCGGCGCACCTTCCACGATGACTGCGCTGGCGTTGCCATCAACGGCATTGGGCATGATGAACACGCCGACATCGTCTTTCGGCACACCCGCCGCCGTGACAAGTCCGTAGGCCCATTCGCCGATCAGGTACATGGCTCCTGCACCGCGTGCATAATCATTGACTTCCTCAGTCGAACGCGCGTCGGAGAACCAGCCCTTTGCGTACATGTCAGACCAGGTCTGGAACACTTCGCGGACCTCGTCGCTATCATATGCGACGGAACCGTCATTCAGCCCGTTATAGGCCTCGGGATGCAGCCGCAACAATAGTTCCTGAAACCAGATGAACCCGCGCCATCCCTCTTGAACCGTTGCCAGAAAAGGCGTGTGTCCTGCGGACTTGATCGTCTCGGCGGCGGCCATCAATTCAGCCCAGCTTTTCGGCTCCGAAATCCCCAGCTCGGCAAAGAGCGGCTTGTTGTAGAGCACCACCCAGCGTGCCATGACCAGCGGAACCGCATAGGGCTGACCGTCGACCATAAACAAGTCCTTGGCCGAAGCACCGTAGTCGCCGCTCTCGATCATTTCCTTCCAAAGGTCGTCAAGTGGCGCGATTTGTCCTGTGCTAACCAGTTCATTGAAGGTTTCGCCGGTCCACCAGGTGAACAGATTCGGGGTCTGCCCGGAAGCCACCGAGGCCTGAATGAACGCCTTGTATTGTTCAGCGGTCGCATAGGGCGTCTCGACAATCTTCACGCCCGTGGCGGCTTGCGACCCGGCACCCACTTTTTGCAGCTGCTCGGACCAGAAGCCCTTGTCGTGAAACAGCTGGACCTCACCGGCGATCGCCGAGGTTGCAGCAAGGATTGCCCCGACGGCAGCTCCTATCAATATCTTTTTCATGTCTTCCTCCTCCATTGGGAACTGGTTTGTCGTTTATTCTCGAAGGCTGAGCTCCGTTTCAGCATCGAACAGGTGCAGGCGATCGGAATTGATGTGAAATCGCACTGTTTCTCCGTCTTCGATCCAGCGAGGTTGCTGCATCCGCGCCACGAATTGCGTGCCGGACAGTTGAGCGAACAAAAGTGTTTCGTTGCCGAGAAATTCAGACAACATGACCTGCGCTTCTATACCGGCCGCGTCCGCCGGGTGCAGGCCGTGGCCAAGCGGCACAATGTCCTCGGCACGCAGACCGGCGATAACCCTTTGCCCCGCAACGAGGCCTGCGGCAAAGCGGTCTTGCGGCACCGCGATCCGCAACGCATCGTTGACCACACTCAGGCCACCGTCGCCGTCCGGTTCCAGAACGCCGTCGAAGAAATTCATCTGCGGTGTTCCGATGAATCCGGCGACGAACCTGCTCGCCGGATTTTCGAAGACTTCAAGAGGCGTGCCCTTTTGGGCAATCTCACCGTCTTTCATAACCACGATAATGTCAGCCAGCGTCATCGCTTCGATCTGATCATGGGTCACATAGATGGTCGTAACTCCAAGGCGATGTTGAAGCCGCTTGATCTCCACCCGCATCTGATTGCGCAGCTTTGCGTCCAGGTTCGACAGGGGTTCGTCGAACAGAAACACCTCCGGTTCACGCACGATTGCCCGTCCCATGGCGACACGTTGGCGCTGGCCGCCGGAAAGCTCGGACGGCCTTCTGTCCAGGTAAGGTTCAAGTTCCAGCGCCTGAACGGCGCCGGCAACCCTGCCCTCGATCTCATCGGTCGACATTTTTGCCAGCTTCAACGAAAAGGTCAGGTTGTCGCGAACCGTGAGGTGCGGGTAGAGCGCATAGGTCTGAAAGACCATTGCCACCCCGCGGTCGCGAGAAGGCAGATCATTTGCCAACGTATCACCGATTCGCAGTTCGCCGTGGCTTATGCTCTCGAGACCCGCAATCATCCGCAGGGTCGTCGACTTCCCGCATCCCGAGGGCCCGACAAGCACGACGAACGAGCCGTCCGGAACATCCAGATCGATACCGCGGACTGCAAGGACCTTGCCGTAGACCTTGACCAGATCACGCACCACTACTTCGGCCACGATTGATCCCCCGATACCGTTTTCACATCTGGATTTGCGAAGTTCTTTTCAGGCCAGATGGAATACCAGCCTGGTCGAGCCGGATCGCGGTCATAGGCATAACCACCGGTCTTTCGGAAAAACTCGGAATACTGGGCGATCTTGTCCCGGCAAGGCTCCACGCCAAGACCTGGATCGGTCGGCACGTCGATACAGCCGTTCCTGTAAGGCAGCTTGCCGCCTTTCAAGATATCATCGGTCAAATGGTGGTAGTGGGCATCCGCCGCAAAGTTCAGGTTTGGAAGCATGGCCCCAAGATGCAGCATCGACGCTAGTTGAATCCCTAACTCACCGGACGAATGCACAGCGGCCGAACGCTGAAAAGTCTCCAGCACGTGCGCCGCCTTGATAGACTGGCGGATACCGCCCCAGAAGGTGGTGTCCAGAAGGACAACATCGACCTGGTCGTGCAGGATGCACTGGGTCAGCTGCTCAAAATTCACCACGACCATATTGGTTGCGGTCGGGATCGGCTGCCCCGCACGCACCCTCCGCATCCCTTCCAGCCCCCAGGTCGGGTCCTCAAAGTAGTCGTTGTTGAGATCGGCGATTGAGCGCCCGATTCGGATGGCCTCCTCGACCGACCAAACGCCGTTCGGGTCCAGTCTTAGCGTGTCTTCGGGGAAAGCTTCCGCGAGGGCACGAATTACCGCAACTTCGTGCTTGGGATCAAAATGCCCACCTTTGAGCTTGTGGGTGCGAAACCCGTGCTTTTCTTTGAGATTTCGGGCGTGAGCAACGATTTCGTCGGGATTTGTTTCACCGCCGGCGCCGCCTTCTTCGTAGCGAAAAAACAGATAGCTGGCGAATTCGACTTTGTCCCGAAGAGCACCGCCAAGAATCTGGTGAGCAGGCAAACCGAGGCGTTTCCCGGCCAGATCGATGCAGGCCATTTCGATTGCGGCATGCAGTTGCAGGCGGTTGTTATAGAGTGTCGCCGTGGGATTCATCAGTTTCCAGCGCAACTGCTCCAAATTCAACGGATCGTGCCCCAACAGATAGGGTTTCAGCGATATCACCGATGCTTCCGCACTCTCGCCGCCACCGCCAAGCTCACCCCAGCCGGACAGACCGTCATCGCCGACAACTTCGACGATTGTCCGGATAAAGCGTCCCCAGTGCGCGCCGGCGGAATGCCGTAGCGGCGCCTCAAGCGGAACCGCGACAGTTGTCGCCTTGATGTCGGTAATCGTCACGCAGAGTTACTCCTATCTGGGGGAACCGCCCAGGCGGGTCATCAGCCCCCCGTCGATCCGGATCACCTCGCCGGTTATGAACGAAGCGCGCCCGGACAAAAGGAAAGCCACAAGTTCGGCCACCTCACCGGCCTCCGCCGCGCGGCCCAGCGGATGCATTGCATCGATTTCGCCCCAAACTGCGCCCGGATCATCTGCCAGCCCAACTGCCCAATCGAGCATTGGCGTCTTGACTGATCCCGGAGCCACTGCGTTTGACCGGACCCCGACATCTGCAAAATCAACCGCAATCGACTTGGCCAGCCCGATGAGTCCGTGTTTCGAGACGGTGTAAGCAGCAACGTTTTGTTGAGTCGCCAGTCCTTGAACCGAAGCCATGAACACGCATGCGCCCTTTGACTTGACCAACTGCGGCAGCAAGGCGCGCGACATCAGATAGGCGCCTCGCAAATTGACGTTCAGAACCTCGTCCCACTGCTCGGGCGTGGTTTCGGCCGCGGATCCATACCTTTGAATGCCGGCGTTGTGAGACAACCCGGTTGCTCCGCCCATATCCATCGCGGCCCTTGCGGTGTGTTCAGATGTCGCCTCGTCCGCCACCGAGCCGGTGATGCAGGTAACTTGGGTTGTCCCGGAAGCAATTTCTGTTTTGACCTTGTCCAGGCCGGCAGCGTCGACATCGACCAAAACCAACGCCTCGCCGTCCCGGGCCATCCGCTCGGCTACGGCGCGCCCAATTCCATTGCCGGCCCCGGTTATTACCACGCACATTCTCAGAACCCCGTCGATTCTCGTGTCACCGCGACAATTACCACGCTACCATGGTAGTGTCCAGCACAAGGCGTTACTCGGTTCCAATTCTCGCAAAACGGAATGGCTAGTCTGCTCTGATCCCCGAAAGTCATCCACAAGCGCCCTGGCGTGGAAAAGGTGAGCCCTCTTGACGGATTGGTATTCTTAAACTGACGAGCGCTGGGTGAAGTGTCGGCGCTCCTTGCCGCAGTATCGCTTTGTGTCAGCCGATCAGATACTCAGTTCGTTCGAAGAGACAGACACTCGTGTAGTGACATCAATTGCCGACTTCTGCACCGCTTCGGCAGCGAGCCGGTCAAAACAGGGCGTTTGATCTTTAATGATTACGCTGCCCGAACAACCATCGCCCCGGCCCTTCGAGCACAGCTCTCAGGGTGTTCAATGGTCAATCAGGCGCCTAACGCTCTGAGATTGTTGCGGATGCAAAACCTTCAATTTGCCCGGCGCATGAAAGGGATACCGAAACAACAACAAGACACTTCCGGAACCCGTGATACCAAAACTATAACTGACGAAACAGTCCGGGGGACTTCAACTCTATCAAGACAAAAACCTCCAAACATCTCGTCGCAAGGGATTGCGGACCTGGTCTGCAGTTTTGCTGTTTGACGCCGGATTTCGTTGTCTGGGCGGGGTTCTCGTGGGTCGCCGTTGTTCCTCCTTAGAGGATGATGGCGAAATAGGCCGCAAATTTTCAGATCACGCTCGGGACCAACAACCTGATTCAGTGGTGGTTCGTAACAATTGTTCCGCGAGGCAGACATGCGGCCCCGGCCGGGGCGTGAGCTGTGCACCACGAATGACGCGGTGCACAGCAAAGTGATTTAGTTGGTGGAAATGTTCCAGTAAACTGGAATAGGCGTTGTCAGCACACCATCCAGATCAGCACTTGCCGCACGGATCAGGAAAAGCGTGGCTGCCGGCATATAGGGAACATAATCCAAGGCCCGAACCTGGATCGCCTCGGCAATTGCATTCTTTTTGGCCTGATCGGTTTCTACTGCAAATTCCGCACGCATCTCTTCGATCTCCGCATCACAAGGCCAGCCAAACCAGGCCTTATCGCAATTGGACCGCAAAGAAAGATGTCCCGAAGGCTCCATGGCATCTGCGCCGGACGGGCCGGAGAGGAACAAGGACCAGCCGCCATTTGCGACCTCTTCCTTGGACGCGCGGCGTGACGTCAGCGTGCCCCAATCCATCGCTTGAGGCTCGACATTCAGGCCAATCTCCCGCATCAGCTGAGCTGCAACCAAGCTAAAAGTATTGGTCGGGCCGCTCTCGGTGGCGTGAAGAATGACCACCGGTGTTCCGTCATAACTGCTCTCCGCGATCAAGGCTTTGGCCTTTTCCATGTCCGGCTTCGGCCATGACGCATCTGTGAAATATGGCGACGAGCACATGTAGAAGCTGGGGCACGCCACGTAGAGGTCAGGATCGCTGACGTAGGCCTGTGCAAAGACTTCCTGATCAACCATATATTTGATCGCTTCGCGCACTTTAGGATTGCTGAACGGCGGAACCGACAGGTTCATCCGAAAAACCATCTGAAGCCCAAGCGTGTCCAAAGGCATGGTGTTGATCGACGGATCGTTCTCGACCAGTGGCAGGAAATCCGGCGGCATTTCCTCGAAAATGTCAATCTCGCCCGCCTGAAGTGCATTCAACGCCGTCTGGGCGTCCGGAATATAGTGCCACTCCACACGATCGACATTCGCGACCTTTCCGCCGGCAAGACCACTGGCCGGCTCGGCGCGGGGGACGTAGTTGGGGTTCTTCACGTAGACGACCTTGGAACCGGGAACCCACTCGTCCTGCTTCATGATGAATGGGCCGGAGCCTGTCGGATCAGTGATACCAACGTCTGAAGGCGTCGATGCGATTTCTGCGGGCATGATGAAGGGCACGTTCGAGCTGGGTTTGCCGAGCGCGTCCAGTACAAGTCCCCAAGGCTCTTTCAGGACAAGTTGGAAGCTGTCTTCATCGATGGCCTCAAGGCTCTCAGTCAGCGCCATGAGCTGCTGGCCCAAACCGTCCCGTTCACCCCAGCGTTTTAAGGAGGTCACAACGTCCGTGGAGTCCACGACATCGCCATTGCTGAATGAAAGATTGTCACGCAGGTCAAAAGTGTAGGTCAAGGCGTCATCGCTGACGGAATACGTGTCCACCATCTGCGGCTGGATGTTCATATCGGCATCCACCGCGAACAATGTGTCGTAAACCATATAACCGTGATTGCGCACCATGTAGTCGGACGTGATGATCGGATCGACCTGCTTCAAATCGCCAAATGGCCGTATACGAAGCGTCGAGTCCTCAGCCTGAGCGCTTAGCGCCATGACGTTGACAGAGAGCAGTATCGCTGTCGAAATTTTCAAGAATCTGTATCTCACTTTATCCTCCAATGTACTCAATGCTGAGCTGGCCTTGGTTGTTTATGTCGCCAGCGAATGATGGCAGGCGACGGACATATCGGGGCCGCGACTGCGCATCTCTGGCCTTTGCTCGGCACAGAGATCTGTGGCCAGCGGACAGCGGGTTCGAAACCTGCAGCCGCTGGGAATGTTGTAAGGACTTGGGACTTCGCCACTGAGGGCGGCGCTTTTTCCCCTGCGTGACGGATGCGTGGCCGGAACAGACGCAATGAGGGCGCGCGTATAGGGGTGGGAAGGAGCGTTGAATATCTGGTCAGCAGTGCCGGTTTCGACGACCGCACCCAGATACATCACGGCCACATGATCGGCGAGATAGCGCACAACCGAAAGATCGTGCGAGATAAACAGATAGGCAACGCCCGTTTCTTTCTGGACCTCTTTGAGCAAATTAAGCACCTGAGATCGGATCGAAACGTCCAACGCCGCGACGGCCTCGTCCGCCACAATGACACGCGGATTTGCCGCAAGGGCACGTGCAATGCCAAGACGTTGGCGCTGTCCTCCTGACAATTCGCGTGGACGGCGTTCCTTGAAAGCCTGCGGCAACCCGACCTGATCGAAGAGCTCGGAAATCCGCCTTTCTCGCGCTTGACCTTCTGCCAATTTCAGGCAATCGATCGGTTCCGCAACAATTTGTGCTGACGACATGCGTGGATTGAGACAGGCGAACGGGTCCTGAAAGACCATCTGAATCCTGCGTCGCCATTGGCTCAGTTCATCCGGTCCGCCACCTTTCAATGTCATGCCGGCCAGGCTGACGGAACCATCCGTCGGTTCGGTCAAGCGAAGAGCGAGACGACCAACGGTGGTCTTTCCGCAACCGGACTCGCCAACCAGACACAAGGTCTCTCCCGGATGCAGGGTCAGCGATACGTCATCCACGGCCACCACATGCTTTTGTTCACCAAGTCCGAAAAGACCGGAACGTTCGGTGTAGACCTTGCGCAGGTTTTTGATTTCAAGCGCCGCGGTCATGTTGCCTCCCGAGGCTCTTGAACACGCCAGCAAGCCGCGCTGTGGTCAGGTGAAATGTGAATTGAAGTCTGTGCGTTTGAACAACGCTCCGATGCCAGGGCACATCGACCCCGAAACTGGCATCCATGGCGGCTCGCAGATGGCAGAGGCACAGTTCCGGGTATTTCCATAAGCCGCGGCATACGGTCTTCGGTCTGCAGCTGCTGAACGGAATTCAGAAGACCTTGTGTGTAAGGGTGACGCGCATTGTCGAAAATCTCCAAAACCGGGGCTTCTTCGACTTGCTGGCCCGCATAAAGAACCAATACTTTGTCGGCCATTTCGGCAACCACGCCGAGGTCATGGGTGATCAACAGGAGACCTGTACCGCGTTCACCGCACAGGTCACTCATCAAGCGCAACACCTGCGCTTGAATTGTCACGTCCAGCGCCGTTGTCGGTTCATCCGCGATCAAAACAGCAGGGTCCAGCCCCAAGGCCATCGCGATCATCGCACGTTGCCGCATCCCCCCTGACAACTCATGCGGATAGGCGTGCACGCGTCGTTTTGCGTCTGGAATCTGGACCATGTCCAGCATGCGCTCAGCTTCTTTCAGCGCGTCACGGCGGGAGCCACCGCGATGTTCAATGAACACTTCTGCGATTTGATCACCGATTTTCATCACAGGGTTGAGCGACGTCATCGGCTCCTGGAAAATCATGGCAATCCGGTCGCCTCGCAACATGCGCAGTTCCCGGGGACCAGCTCGCACCAAATCCGTGCCTTCGAAAAGAATGCGTCCCTTGGTGACCTTCATTGCCGGATTTAGAAGACCCATAATCGCGAGAGACGAGATGCTCTTGCCGCAACCGGATTCGCCGACCAGGCAAAGGGTTTCGCCAGCGGCAATGTCAAAACTGAGGTCTTCCACCAACGGGATTTCCTGATCGTCCGGATTCAGCGAGATTGTCAGGTTTTCGACTGAAAGACGTGGTGTGGACATCACATTCCGTCCGTCTTCTTCACCGCCAACGACGCAGCAGGGTCCAGAAGATCACGCATGGCATCGCCCAGCAGATTGACCGCCAGGATGATCAGAGTGAGGAAAATTGCCGGGAACAAAAGGATCCAAGGCGCGATCTGCAAAAACTGACGCCCTTCGGCCATCATATTGCCCCAGCTGGGCACATCGGGCGGTGTACCCGCGCCCAGAAATGACAGGATCGCTTCCAGAATCATTGCGGACGCCAGCACATAAGTGGCTTGAACCAGGATCAGGCCCGCTGCCCCGGGGAGGATGTGGTGCCGCAAAATCCACGGCACTCCCGCACCACACGTGATGGCGGCTTCAACATAAGTTTGCGCGCGCATCACAAGAACATTGGCTCTGACCATGCGGGCCATTCTGGGGATTTCCGGCAGGCTGATGGCAATAACCAGAACCAGGGGTGATGATCCGATCATGGCGACGAGAGCAATCGCCAGAAGCACAGAGGGAATTGCCATCACTGCATCCATGGTCCGCATGATGACGGCATCCAATCGGCGAAAATACCCGGCACACACTCCGATAACCACGCCTACAACCGTTGTGGCAATCGCCACCAACGCACCAATGACCAAAGAGACCCGTGCACCCCAGACCACGCGCGCAAAAACCGAGCGTCCGACTTGGTCAGTCCCAAACCATTCTTCCGCGCTTGGCGGCTTGAGGCGTTTGATCGGGTTCAACTGAGCAGGATCGTCCGCCAGGAGCGGAGCAAACAAAGCCATGCAAATGGTCAGAAGCAGGACAGCGCAACAGAAGATCAGCACAGGTTGGCGAACCGCAACCGGGCGGATACCGAAGCGCCATCGGCCGGCGGGCATCGCCTTGTGTGTTGAGTCGGTTTGAGCAGCTGACATGCGAGGCCCATCAATATTTTATACGGGGATCAAAAAACGCGTAAGCAAGGTCGACCCCGAGATTGACCAGCACGTAGATTGCGGAAAACAGAAGGATGAGCGCCTGCACGACCGGATAGTCGCGACGCAAAATGGAATCAGCAGCCAGCCGACCCAGCCCCGGAATGTTAAACACGGTTTCCGTCACCACAACGCCGCCCAGCAGTGCCGCAAATCCGATGCCGATAATTGTGACAATCGGAACGGCGGCATTGCGCAAAACGTGCCGCAGGGCGACTTTCCAGACAGAAAGCCCCTTTGCATGGGCCGTTCTGACGTAATCCTCGCTGAGGATTTCCATCGCGGCCGCACGCGTCACCCGCGCAATCAATGCCGTATAGAGAGACGACAACGACAACGCGGGCAAAACCAGCGCTATAAGCGCACCGTGGATGCTCGTAGAAAAGCCTGGATAGCCCTGAACCGGAAACCAGCCCAACCTGATTGCGAAAACGTAGACAAGGCCGAAGGCAACAACAAAGACGGGTACGGAAAAGCCAATCACCGCGGAGGCCATGGCAACACGCGCGATTAGGCCGCTTGGCCACCATGCGGCCGCCAAGCCAAGCGGCACACCCACCGCAACAGCAATTGAAATTGCCATGAGTGCCAACACCAGAGTGGGCTCGATGCGTTGGGCGATGAGTTGGGAAACAGGCAGCCCTGAAAACAAAGATTCCCCGAAATCGCCACGCACCATTTGGCCGACCCATGACGCGAACCGCTCATGCGCCGGCCGCTCCAAATCCAGAGCGACACGGACCGCCTCAACTTGCTCCGAGGTCGCAAAGTCACCTGCAATGATCTGCGCCGGGTCGCCGGGCGTTAGCTCAAGGAGCAGGAAAACAAACAGCGCCACACCGAAGAGGACCGGTATCGCCGTGACCATGCGACCAACCAGATAACCAGCCATATCTCCTCCTCAGTTCTCAACATTTTCTGTCGCCAGCGGGTTTTTCCACCATTAAGAAAACGTTTTCCTAAATTCATACCCATTAATATTTTAATCGCAACAAAAAAGATGGTTTTTCAGGTAAAACTTTCCTATTGACCTTTGAGTTCGAACCAGCGCATTAATAGGAAAATGTTTTCCTAATGTCGGGATTTAGTCCGAATGGCTGCAAGCTCTTCTCCTACAATCAAGGAAGTGGCGCGTTTGGCGGATGTGTCTGTTGGAACGGTGTCTAAGGTGTTGAACAGGACCGGTAGTATCAGCGAACCGGTCAGGAAGCGGGTTCAGGACGTCGCCGAAAGTCTGGGCTACGCACCCAATTCGAATGCTCGTAGCTTGCGCAGTGGCACAACCCGCCTTCTTGGGCTGCTCGTCGCCGATCTTTCCAATCCGTTTTTCCTGCAACTCGTCGAAGAAATCGAACTTCTGGCAAGCAATTCCGGCTATTCCGTACTGCTCTACAACAGTGCCGAAGATCCCGTGCGCGAAAGGCGCAATATTCATGTTCTGTCAACGCAGCGCGTTGACGGCGTCCTGGTTATTCCCACACGAGAGCCATGGCAGGGACGCACGGCTTTTCTGTCGAACCTGCCCTGCCCGACCGTCCAGGTGGACCGATTGGTTGATGGGCTGGACGCACCATCGGTCGTGATCGACAATCGTCTGGCCGGCCGCCTTGCCGCAGAACACCTGGCTGATCTTGGCCATAACCGTATCGGGGTTCTTTCCGGCAAATCCGACCATGCCATTGCACGTCACCGTGTTGAAGGCATCCGATCCGTTTTTGCAGAACGGGGCGTGATGTTGGACGAGACATTGATCATTCGTGATCTGTTTGCCGTCGACACCGCCAGGGAAGCAACATTGCGCCTCATGGCATCTGCCAAACCGCCCACGGCAATATTTTCATCCAACAACCATCTGACCCTTGGAGCGCTGCAGGCACTTTCCAACATCGAAGCTCAGATCCCGCAGGATATTTCGATAATCGGAGTGGATGAATTGCCTTGGGCAGGTCCATTGTCAGGTGGGTTAACCGCTGTGGTCCAACCGAGCGAAATGATCGCAAAACATGCTGTCGACTCGATCCTCAAAGAGGCAAAAAGCGCAACACGACAAGAGCGGCACCCGGACGCTCCCGTTGTTCTGGCCCCTCGGTTGATTGTCCGCAATTCAACCTGCGCCCCGCGTGCAGAGCCATGACACAAGAACGAAGCGAAAGCCTCGTCTGGACAGGACGCTCCGCTTGCGACGCAATTTCCGACATCAGATCAGGCCACCTCTCCCCGGTGGATGTTATGGAAGAGACTATCGCTCGGATCGAGCACATCGAACCCCAGGTGAATGCATTTACATCCCTCCGCCTTGAATATGCATTGGATCGTGCCAACGAGATCCAGAATCAGGCTGCCAACGGCCGCCCGCTGCCGCCCCTTTGCGGCCTACCTCTGGCCGTTAAAGACAATTCCGATCTGGCAGGACTTCCGACAAGTGGTGCAAGCACTCTGGCGCAACGCGGGATCGCGGAAGCATCGGACCCGTCGATTGCAGCTCTTGAAGACAAAGGCGCAATCGGGATCGGCAAAACGAACCTCTCCGAACTGGGTGGCGCCAATACAACCAACGCGCTCTTTGGCTCTACACTCAACCCGTATGATCTGCGCTTGACCGCGGGCGGCTCATCCGGCGGGACCGCCGCGGCTTTGTCCACGGGGTGCGCCTATCTCGGACATGGAAATGATGTAGGCGGAAGCCTGCGCACGCCCGCTGCTTTCTGTGGTCTTTTCGGATTGCGACCCACACCAGGTTTGGTGCCGCGCCGCACAGGCGGCGATGCCTTTGACACAGTCTTTGTTGAAGGGCCCATGGCGAGGACTTTGGCAGACTTGGGCCTGACCTTGGACGCCATGCTTACCGAGGACAACGCTGATCCGTTTTGTCGAGGCCCGGCGGGCACCTATGAAGGGTTTTATGCTGCAGCGACATCGCCGAGGCCGATGGGACGTTTCGCTTTCAGTGAGGACATGAATATTCTGCCTTTGGAAAACGGGGTCAGATCCGCCTTCAAAGACGGCATCGAAAAACTGGCCAACCAAGGTGTTCCCTTGGAACAAGACACACCGGACGTTGCCAGTTTGGTCGCGCATGTGCAGGTCCTGCGCAGCATGTCCTACGCCGCACACTGGGGTCATCACCTGCCCGAGAATGCGGACGCATTTACCAAAGACGTCTATCGCGACATCTCTTTAGGCCTGTCACAAAGTGCACGCACAATTGCACACGCCCAGCGCATCCGCACAGACACGTTCCATGAACTGCGTGATTTCTTCAAAACGTATGATTTGCTGATATGCCCGACGGTCCAGGTCGCTCCCTTTCCGTTTGAACGGGCTTGGCCAAAAACCATCTGCGGTGTCCAATGTGAAAGCTACATTGACTGGATCATGATCACCTATATCTGGAGCCTCGTCGGCTGCCCCTCAGTAGCAATGCCGGTTGGATTGAACTCGGATGGGCTCCCCCTCTCATTGCAATTGGTCGGCCCGCCAAAATCAGAAAAGAAGCTGCTTAACGCCGCCGCATTCATTTCAGATATCCTGACCTAAACACCTCTTTTCCTGTTTGGGGCAAGGTAAGAGCACCTGGTCGAATGCGGGCCGCACACCCGAAACTCACCCTGCCCCAAATGTACAATGTCCTCGAAAAACTCCGCGCAGATGAGCCGGCCGAAGGCAAAGACAAGGACGTTTATCGCAATGGTTTCGTCGGCATCCCAGATGCATTGCACCAGTGCCCCAGCCCTTCGAGCACAGCTCTCGGGGCGTTCGTCGCTCGTGAAGTGCGGCTAGCACGTCACATTGAAGCGCGTTGCGCTTCAGCCGCTCCAGCGCTTCGCTATGGCTTCGCGCGTTCGTCAGAAAAACCGTCAAATCGCTAAGCTATTCAATTACTTGTCGAAAATCGAAGTGACATAGAACCTAGTGAAGTCCCACCTCACACATCTCTTGTTCACGCTACCAAAGGCCGGTCTTAGGCGCCAATTTCCCACGTGACCTTAGCCCAGCCCATCTTCGCCGAGTTGAACAATGACATCCCGCACCACGGAGCTCGCACGGCTTAGTGGCAACGATTTTGGCCAAGCGACGAGATAGTCTTGATCAACTCCGGGCTCGACTATGCGCCGCGCAGTGATGGTTCCTGCCTTAATCTTGTCCAGAACCGCACATCGCGGAAGAATGGAGCATACCGAACCACTGTTGACATGACTGAAAATCATCAACAATTCATCGGACTCAAATCGCACTTCATGAGGAAGCCTGGCGGAACTTATCTGAAGTTCCAGGTCGTTCCTGAAGGGCTGACCTTTTGGTACACTGACCATTGGATACTCCATCGCATCCGCCAGTGAGATGACATCGGGCGTATTCTGCGCGGCCGGATGTGCGGGGTCGCACAAAAAAAACAAGGGTTCCTTGGAAATCCGTTTTGCATTGACTTTTGAAAGATTCTCGCGATCCGGCAGCACCCCCACATCCGCCCGACCGTTTTCAACGTTGAGCTGGACTTGATGGCTTGGCAGCGGCGTCGCGCGAAGCTCGATCTGCGGATAACGCTTGTCCAACTCTTTGATCAGCAGCGGCAACAGCCGAACGGCCATGGCATTGTTAATATGCAAAGATACCTTACCGACGACTTGCTCGGATTGCGAGGCGATATCCATCCGCGCGACGTCAATCCGGTTCAGAATGTGCTCGGCATGATCATGCATGATGGTTCCTGCTCGGGTCAGCGTCGCACCCTTCTGGGTTCTATGAAAGAGTTTTGTCTCCAGTTCAGTTTCCAACGCTCGAAGCTGCTGGCTGATCGCCGGTTGCGCGACTGACAATACGCTGGCAGCGCGTGTGAAACTGCCCTCCTTTGCGACGACCACCAGATATTCAAGCTGGGTCAATTTCATTTCAGGACTTTCCTATCCCCTAATTCTATTATTGAAATCAAGTGTCCATAAGTATTCCTTATGAACTTCATAACATGAAACCGGCTATCCCAAGGAGGCAAAATCACCAAATTTCTGGAATGGATGCCGCGCCCCGCTTCCAGAGGGCGAATCCAGAAAGGGGTTCTTTGAAATGATGAAGCTGCTCACTAACCGCCGCATGTTCCTCAAAGGTACCGCCGCAGCCGGGATCGTCGCTGCGTCAGGCGTGCCGGCATTTGCTCGCGATGGCGCGCTGCGATGGGGCTCATCCAGCCTCGGGTCATCCGGATATGTCATACTCGAGGCGATGGCGAATGTGACGAACAAGCATACGAACCTGCACAACGCCGTGCAGGCCACCGCCGGAACCACGGAGAACTTCGCGTTGCTGGGATCGGGTGAGCTGGATATTGCTCACACAACCTCGATCGATTGGGTGGCCGCGTTCCGCGGTGACAAACCCTATCCGGGCAAAATCGAGGCAAATCAGCTTTTATCCTATGTGAAATGGCTATGTCCGCCGCTCGTGCACAAGGATTCGGACATTCAGACGATTGCGGACCTCAAAGGCCGCAAATACAGCGCGTCCAAGCCGGGAAGCGGCGCGGCGGCCCTGTCGCGCATCCTGCTGGAATCGGCCGGACTCGGTTCAGATGGGCGCGATGTGGATTGGGTCTATGGCGGTTGGAAAGAGGTGTACAACAACTTCCAGCTGGGCCAGGTCGATTGCATCTTCGGGATTTTCACCAACGGAGCGCCGATCGGCCTGATCACCCAAGTGAACACCGCCGTTCCGCTGCGGGCACTTGAGTATTCGCAAGACGTTCTGGACGCCGCGATCGCCAAGAACCCCGGTATCCTGGTGGCCGATCTGACGCCTGAGGATTGGTCGGCTCTTGAAAAGCCGGTTCGCAGTCCAGTCTTTACCGGCATCCTTGGTGCGGCCACCTCCGTATCGGCCGAAGACGGCTACGAGATCGTGAAATCGGTGCTCGACAATGTCGAAGAGGTCAAATCCTTCGGTAAACCGCTTGCTGGAGTCGGCCTTGAAGCCGCGGTCAACAACCTGTTGGTTGCCTATCCCGTCAACGCCGGCGCGGCGCAATACTATAAGGAGAAAGGCGTCTGGCGCGACGAACTGAAGATCGCGTCGTAAATTCGATCCAGCAAAAAAGGTAGAGCCATCAAAACACGACTGGTGGCCTGCCTTGTATTGTCAGGAATGCCGACGTGACTGCGATCATCCCGAAGGATTTCCTAAGAGCCGACGACGGCCGATTGCGTCCGCTTTCCGTGGTGATGCTCGGGCTGGTTCTGTTCATGGCAATCAGCCACGTCATGCAACTCTGGTTTCTCTACATCCCGTCCAGCCTGTTTAAAACCCTGCACCTCTGTCTCAGTATTGTTACGTTATTCATCTGGTATGCGCAGCGGCGCGAGAGTAAGTGGCGCGGTGCCTCCGATCTGGTGCTCGCCTTTGTCGCGACCGCATGTCTTGCCTACGTCTTTCTGTCTTTCGAGGCTCTGATCCACGAGCGCATGTTCGGCCCTTCGACCGCCGATGTGATCGTCGGGGTGGCCCTTCTGATCGCGGCAATCACGGCGGCCTACAATGTCTGGGGCATCACGATACCGATCATTGCGATCGGTGCACTCCTATACGGCTATTTCGGCAACCTTTTTAACAGTGACCTGCTCTATCACAGTGGGATCAAGTTCGAGCGACTGATTTCCTATACGTCCATCCCATTTTTTGAAGGTCTTCTGGGCTCGATGACCGGACTCTCGGGCGGGCTCATTTTCGTCTTCATGCTGTTTGCCGGGCTGCTGCGCACAACCGGTGGCATAGATTTCATCCTGACCCTGGCAGAACGGTTGGGAGGGCGATCGCGCGGCGGACCGGCCAAGGTGGCCGTGGTTGGCAGCGGGATCATGGGTATGATCTCGGGCAGCACAGTGGCCAATGTCGCCTCGACCGGATCGATTACGATCCCGCTCATGAAGAGGAACGGCTTTCGTGGCAGTTATGCCGGCGCAGTCGAGGCCGTGGCCTCGACGGGCGGGCAGTTCATGCCGCCAGTGATGGGGCTGACGGCCTTTTTGATTGTCGGCATCACCGGCATTCCCTATGGCTCCGTCATGCTGGCGGCTCTGTTGCCGGCGTTGATCTTCTACGGCAATCTTTTTCTCGCAGTGCATTTTCAGGCGGTTGCTTCAGGCATGAAACCGCAGTTTGAAGAGGCCGCAAAACGCACCTCGCTGATACAGGACATCAAGGAATACGGTCACCTTCTGTTCGCCGTCGGGTTGCTGGTCTACCTGCTGATCGGTCGAATGCCGCCGGGGCACGCGGCGGTTATCGCTGCCTTGTTCATTGCCGCAGCGGAGCTGGTCAAACAATTGCTGCTGCACCGTGCGGCGCCGGGTGAAGGGCTGCGTATCGCCATAAACCGGATCGTTGCGGGTCTGCACGAGGGTGTCCTCAATGGCGCCCAACTCGCCGTTGTGATCGCCGTGATCGGCGTGCTGGTCGACATGATGACCATCACCGGATTCGCCCAGAAACTGTCAAACCTGATGCTGGGTGTCGCCGACGACAACCTCATCGTGCTGCTTTGCCTTGCCGCGCTCTCCTGCCTGGTCTTCGGACTCGGGATGCCGACGCCTGCCGCCTATTCGCTGGTAGCGGTGGTCGGCGCACCTGCGCTGGTCGATTTTGGAGTCGAAATGCTGACCGCGCATATGTTCGTCTTCTTCTTCGCCAATATGTCAGCGGTCACACCACCGGTGGCTCTGGCCGCCCTGGTTGCCTCGAAACTCGCTCAGGCAAGTTATGCGCGGACTGCGTTGATTGCCTCGATGCTCGGCCTTCCCGGTTTTGTTATCCCTTTCCTGTTCGTGGTTTACCCCGAACTGCTGATGTTGGAGGGCGCGCTGCCGCAGCGCTTCCTGACCTTTATCGCTTGCCTGGTCGGGTTCGCAGCAGTGAACGTGGCGGTTTCCGGCACAATGCTGACACCGAACCTTCCGGTCCGAATGCGCTTGGCAGCAGCTGCGACCGGAGCTTTGCTTCTTTGGCCGTCGCTCATCGCAACACTCATCGGATTTGTTGCATTTGCAGTCCTGCTATTTGTCGATCGGGCACGCAGCGCAAGCGAACCGATGACAACTTGAGAAGGAAAAAGAATGAAATTTATGCTCCTGGGGTCGGGAACGCCCGCGCCATCATTGACACGAATGTCATCAGGCTATGCTCTGGAAATCGGCGATGATTTGATTGTTTTCGATCACGGCGGTGGTGTGCATCAACGCTTCCTGGAAGGCGGGTTTCGCGCCAAAGACGTGACCCACTGTTTCCTGACCCACTACCACTATGACCATATAATGGATCTGCCTCGGCTTGTTCTGACCCGCTGGGATCACGGCGGTCCGGATGTCCCTGCATTGAACATCTATGGTCCGGATCCTCTTCAAACGACCCTGGATCGCTTTTTTGGGCCTGAAGGCGCGTTTGCACTCGATATCCAGGCCAGGATCGATAGCCCTGCCAGCCAAGCGGTGTACAAGGTTCGCGGCGGCGAGGGTGCCCGCCCCGGCCCGAAGTTCACTCCAACCGAGGTGCGTGTCGGCGATGTGATTGAGGGCGACAACTGGACAATCAAAGTAGGTCCGACGCGCCATGTCCAGCCTGCTCTGAACTGCATCGCTTACCGTATCGAAACCGACCAAGGGACGATTGTCTACTCCGGTGACAACGGGGGCGTCTATGAGCCGTTCATTAAATTTGCGAAGGGTGCTGACGTGCTCATTCACATGAACCATTTTCTCTCTGGGACGGAGCTGACCCCTGAATATCGGGTCATGTCCGGTTCGCATTTAGACAATGCGGCGACGGCCAAACAGGCCGGAGTTGGCATGTTGGTTCTGACGCATCTGCAACCCGATCTGGACCGCTTGGGTGTAAGAGAGCGCATGGTCTCCGAAATTGCCGACATATACAACGGTCCAGTGATTGTTGGACAAGACCTGATGGAAATCCCGATGCGGGTTGGGGAGCAAAAGACAGCCGACTGACTACCGGAACGTCTGTCAAGTGCGTTAATTAGATCGCCGTTTGCGGGGTTCATTTCGTCGTCTCCAGCCCGGCAGAACTCAACCACAAGGACCTCCGCATCGTCAGGCTCCATAGTTGGCGCAGGTGACGGAACCGAAAGCCAACTCTCCGGCGCTGTCGTCGTAAGGCAATCGCTGATCTTGGCAAAATGGCGGTCAACGGCTTCGAAAACCGGTTTTCAGACCCTTTAGAAATCAGAACCCCTACTGCTTGCAATCGGGATGGAAGAACAACGGGCGTTCATTACCCGATGCTAGAAAGGAGCCCCCATGACATATGAAAACATCTTGAAAGACGCCGGACTAACCCGCGCGGAATTTACCGGCGGCGAATTGAAAGTACATACGCCCGTCGACGGATCAGAAATCGCAGCGCTTAAAGTCCATACGATTTCTGAAGCCGACGCACAGATCGCCGGTGCCAATAAAGCTTTCAAGGCTTGGCGCACAGTACCTGCGCCGCGGCGCGGTGAACTCATTCGGCTGCTTGGTGAGGAGTTACGCAAAGAGAAGGAAAACCTAGGTCGGCTGGTCACCCTGGAATGCGGAAAGATCTATCAGGAGGGCTTGGGCGAAGTTCAGGAAATGATCGATATTTGCGACTTCGCCGTTGGCTTGTCGCGCCAGCTTTACGGTCTCACTATTGCCTCCGAACGGCCGGGCCACGCTATGCGTGAAACCTGGCATCCCATGGGCGTGTGCGGCGTGATCACAGCGTTCAACTTCCCCGTTGCTCCCTGGTGCTGGAACGCGGCATTGGCCATTGTCTGCGGCGATCCGGTTATTTGGAAACCCTCGGAGAAGACACCGCTGACAGCTTTAGCCGTGCAAAAGATCTGCGAACGCGTCTGCCAGAAGTTCGGTGATGACGCACCCAGGGATCTCTTCCAAGTCCTCGTGGGTGAGCGCGAATTGGGTGAGCTGTTGACGGCATCGAAGGATGTGGCAATCGTTTCGGCAACGGGCTCGGTGCCAATGGGACGAGCTGTGGCCGGTGACATGGCTAAGAGGCTGGGACGTACGATCCTTGAACTTGGTGGAAACAATGCAATGATCGTGGCGCTTTCCGCCGATCTTGAAATGGCTGTTCGGGCAATCGTGTTTTCGGCCGTCGGTACCGCAGGACAGAGATGCACAACACTGCGGCGCCTGATCGTGCACAAAGACGTTTATGACCAACTCATTCCACGCCTGACGAAAGCCTATTCGACGCTGCCAATTGGTAGTCCGCTTGAAGAGGACACGCTTATCGGCCCGCTTATTGACGATCAGGCAATGTCAGCCATGGAGCAGGCAATCGAGCAGGCCAAATCGGAAGGTGGCACCGTTCATGGGGGCGGTCGTGCGCTGAACGACCAATTCCCCTCAGCAGCCTACGTGCATCCGGCCATTGCTGAGATGCCGGAGCAATCTCAAATCATGCATCTTGAGACCTTTGCACCGATTCTCTACGCGGTGAAATATTCAACAATTGAGGAGGCCATTGAGATTCATAACGCCGTACCGCAGGGACTGTCTTCTTGCATATTCTCAACAGATATCCGCGAAACCGAACTGTTCCTATCCGGAGTTGGCTCGGATTGCGGAATCGCCAATGTGAATATTGGACCCTCCGGCGCTGAAATAGGTGGTGCTTTTGGCGGCGAAAAGGATACCGGAGGCGGCCGCGAAAGCGGCTCAGATGCCTGGAAGGGCTACATGCGTCGACAGACCAACACGATCAACTACTCCACCGAACTGCCGCTTGCGCAGGGCATCGTGTTCGACATCTGAGCAGGAAGACCATTGGCACAAGATCAAGCAATCATGAAGAAAGGGAACCTCTGGCGCGCGACTATCAAACACGCGCTGGAAACTGAACCTTTGAACGAAGAAATCACCACGGATGTTGTTATCATCGGTGGTGGCTTCACCGGACTTTCAGCCGCACTTTACATCGCGCAGAAGCACTCAGACGTCTGCGTGCTCGAAGCCGAAACGATCGGCCATGGTGGCTCAGGTCGCAATGTTGGATATGTGAATGCGGGGCTATGGACACCCCCCGACGAGGTTGAAAAACTTGTCGGCAAGGAGTCCGGGCAAAAGCTCAACTCCCTCCTTGCTGACGGTCCAAATGTGGTGTTTGATCTCATCGAACGGCACCAGATTGAATGCAGCGCCACCAGACAAGCGACACTGCATTGTGCAGATACACAAAGCGGTAAACGCGACCTGGAGATGCGTCATAAGCAACTGAGTGCCCGCGGCGCACCCGTTGAATTGTTGAATCAAGAAGCTACCCAAGAGCGCACTGGCGCCAGGCATTTCGTGGCTTCGCTAATGGACCCCAGGGCAGGGACAATTCAGCCGCTTGCCTATGCTCAGGGCCTTGCCCGGGCGGCAGTCAATGCCGGTGCGCGGTTCTTCCAACACACCCAAGCTATCAGCCTTGAAAATCTTGGCGACACATGGGTCGTCAAAACAACCAACGGCTCAGTGCGAGCTCGGAAACTCATTCAAGCAACCAATGCCTATGGTACAGAAGGCCTACATGAAAATGATTTTGTACCGGTCTATTACTTCCAACTGGCAACCGAGCCGCTGAGCGAAGATCAGCGGGCTGAAGTTCTTCCGGGTTTAGAAGGATGCTGGGACACGGCAACCGTCATGTCGTCTTTTCGATTGGATGAAGACGGCCGATTATTGGTTGGCGCCGTGGGCAATCTTAACGGTCCCGGTGCTGCAATTCATAAGGCATGGGCGAGACGCAAACTAAAATCGCTCTATCCAAAGCTAGGTCACCTGAAGTTTGATCATGAATGGTGTGGTCGGATCGCAATGACGTCCGACCATCTGCCGAAGGTTGTCTCAATTGGTCCAGCAGCGATTTCTATTTTTGGCTATAGCGGTCGTGGCATCTCTCCAGGAACAGTTTTCGGTCGCTGTGCAGCCAAATGGGCCACAGAAAGTACCGAGGATGCATTTCCCATTCCGATAAAAGCGCCCAAGGCCGACCGGTTCAAACGCTTCAAATCAATTTTTTACGAAACAGGGGCCACGCTGACGCATCTGTTCAAAGCGTGGATTTGAGAATGGCGTTACATAGTGCAGGAAGGAAATGACAATCATGGAATGGGGAGACAATCGGCATCTAAATTTTTGATGCATGGTATCCGTGTGTCCCTGGTAATGTCAGGAACGCCTCGACATTTCGCTTTCCCGTGCGCTACGAGGAGCTGGAATCCTTCTTCCCGATCACAGGTCCGTCAAATATACCGTCAATAATCCTAGCTACGCCGCTATATTCGCACATGGTCGACATCGGATGAGGATGGAAAATTATTTGACATCAATTACTTGTGATAATTCCGGTCAATCGCGCGACATCCAGATCCACGTGTAACTGCCCTTCGAGCACAGCTCTCCGGGCGTAGCCGACCGCACCGATCTCTATTCGTTTAGCTCCTGAAGAGCGGGCCATGCTTCAAAAGGCAGCAGGCCATATGCCTTTAAGCAGGTACATCCCGGAACAGGCTTTGGGGTCTGCATCGGCACTTCGACGACGATACAGCCCCCGGCCTGTTGAAGACTAGGAAGCCCTACCGCGCATTTTGGCCGCGCTGAGTCAATCACATCCGCCCACACCAGCGCTCAGTATGCGCGCTCCCGTGCCTGAAACTTCTGATAGAGAAAACGCAAATTAGTGGCCCAGACCTGCAGGGCTAGACAAACAATCAGCAACCCGATGGTTGAGTAAAATGAGGCATATCCCGCTCTTAGAAAACGTCTACATAGTCGGCTAAAGCGGGTGGGCTATCCGGCACGCCATGGAGGTCGGTGTTTCAACTCAAGGTGCGGGGATCAAAAGGCGTTCGTGGTGCCTGAGCTCGGATCAGGTCGCTCTTGCGTTCCGCCATTGCAACAATTGCTGCATTGTGCGGCCCCGTTGTGGCCTGCGGAATGATCGAGCCGTCGATCACATGCAGCCCTTCCGTGCCGCGCACCACAAGAGCTGGATCGACCACGGCTTCGTCGTCGGAGCCCATCCGGCATGTCCCGACAGGATGGTGATGAGTAAAGGCGGCTTTCTGAAGAAAATCCAGCTTCTCCGCGCGTGTGTTGAGTTCAACACCCGGCAGAAACTCTTCCTTGCGCCAATCGGCAAAAGCCTGCGAATGCCCGATCGCGCGGGTTCGCTCCATCGCTTCTATGTAAATTTCGCGATCGTATTCTTCGGCCAGATAGTTTGGATCGATGTCAGGAGCCACCGTTGGATCGGCGGACCGAAGACGAATGGCGCCGCGGCTCCTGGGATGTGTGAAGCCGAACATCAGAGTATAGGCTTCCCCAAACGGTGGCGGATCAAAGGCATCGGTGGCAATGGGAACGACGACGCAGGCGGCCACCATCTCGGGCGCCAGTTTGTCATCGCCGTTTCGCGATGAATAAAGCAGCGACTCCGAGTGCTGGGTCTGTGTGAACGGAACCTCGTCTTTGGACAGATAGACATTTCCACCTGAAAGTAAGTGGTCCTGGAGATTCTGCCCGACACCAGGCAGGTCGACCCGTGTGGATATTCCCAGCTTGGCCAGTTCGTCCGCCGACCCGATGCCGGAACGCATCAGGATCGCCGGCGAATTGATGACACCGGCGCACAGAACGACCCCTTCCCGAGCCTCGATATGCACAGGCTTGCCGTCGACGATCAGATGAAGTCCCGAGCATCGCGTGCCGGTAAAGGCTAAACGGTCGACCAGACAACCGGTTCGAACCGTCAGATTCGCTCGTGAAAGCGCCGGTGTCAGATAGGCATCAGCAACGCTCTGGCGCTTACCGTCGACGATCACCAGGGTATTGAGGGTCGGCCCCGTCATCCGGGCGCCGTTGTGTTCGCGCGTCGGCACATGCCCCTGCTCTTCAGCAGCGGCCATGAAGCATCGCGTCAGGGGATGCGGATCGCTCGGAACCATCTGCCGGATCGGTCCCTGATCGCCGTGGTAGGGCGACGGTGCAAAGGGCGATGTTTCCGATGCGATGAAATAGGGCATCAGATCAGCATAACCCCAGCCCTCACAGCCAGCCGCAGCCCAGCCATCGAAATCGCTGGGATGGCCGCGCACATGCGCCATCGCATTGATGCAACTCGATCCGCCCACGACGAAACCCCTTGCCCAATCATGGATGCGATTGGCGGTGTGGCGCTGCGGCACCGTCTTGAAGGCCCAGTCGATGTCCGAGCCTTCCAGCATTGGCCACATGGCAGGCTCCGAGATTGCTGGTTCGTCGGCCTCACCACCCGCTTCAATCAGACAGACGGTTGCGTCTTCGTCCTCGCTCAGGCGCGCCGCCAGAACGCATCCGGCCGTGCCGGCGCCGACAATCAGATAGTCATACTGCATTCCGTGCTGGTCCTCGCGCGACACTATTTTCAATTCTCTTGCGGCCAGTCTGGCAACTCCGACGCGTGCCCAAGCTGCGCCCTTTCATTCGGCAGCCGTGGACGTGCCCGCGCTAAAGTCAGGTGACATGCGGTCGAAGATCACGGCGCGCACGGCCAGCAGATGCTGGCGCATGCACTCCTGTGCCAAGTCCGGATCTCGGGCAGCGATCGCCCGTGCGATCTTAAGATGCTCCGCATCCCGCTTGCGTCGCCGGTCCGGGCATGGCGGGGCACGATCCGGCAACCGAACCCGCGCATCACCGCCAACCTGGCGAAGAATCCTGTAAAGCTCGCGCGCTAGTGTGTTGCGTGTCGCACTTGCAATTTCAAGGTGAAAGGCCAAATCCGGTGCGCCGTAGGACTCTTCCTTCTGGCTGTTGGCCGCTTTGACAATCCGCTCCGCTTCGAGCGACGACGCCTTCAGCGCCGCCAGTCGCGCAAGCTGCGGTTCGATAATCAGACGCAGTTCAATCACATCGGTTGGATTGGCGAGGCGCACGAGGTTCTGGACCTGGGGATTTGTTTCGCGAAAATTGCGGCGTCCGACACGTGCCGGCGGAATCAGGTTGTCTTCTCTCATCTCCGCCAGAATGCGCCGCAGGCGCGAGCGGGTGATGCCGAACTCCTCGACCAATTCCCGTTCTGGCGGAAGCGTGCCGTCTTCGCTGGCCAGATCCGCGATCGTTTCCTTCAACTCTTCCGCAGAAAGCCTGGCTGACTTTCGGTCTTCAGTCATAACGTCCTTTGAATCTCCCTGGAAACCATTTGAAACATAATACGGTCGCGGACACTAGGCAACCGTATTGACATAATTGGTTGCACAATGGTTTGCTTTGTGAACAGACTTTTTGGGGGTGACGGGAATGGCCACGGGTTTCGACTATGTCATTGTTGGCGCGGGATCGGCCGGCTGCGTTCTCGCCGACCGGCTGAGTGCCGATCCGAGCTGTCGCGTCTTGCTGCTGGAAGCGGGAAACTGGGATCGTGACCCCCTGGTTCACATACCTCTGGGCTGGGGCATCATATTCAAGGAGCGCCGCCACGATTGGGGCTACGACTGCGAACCCGAGGATGCAGTCGACGGTCGTGCCATCGAATGTGTGCGTGGCAAGCTGGTCGGCGGCTGCTCGTCCACAAACGCAATGGCGTGGGTCCGCGGCAGCGCTCATGTCTACGACCGCTGGGCAGCGGAAGCTGGTTTGGAAAACTGGAGCAGCCAAGCCACCCTGCCCTACTTTAAGAGGCAGGAAAGTTGGGAAGACGGCGCGAACGGTTGGCGCGGCGGCGACGGTCCGGTAACCGTTCAACGATGCCACTACCAGGATCCCCTGGTGGAAGCTTTCGGCGAAGCCGGCCAAAGGGACTTCGGCTGGACGGACGACTACAACGGCGCCAATCGCGACGGATTTTCGCGACTTCAGATGTCTATCCGGAAGGGACTTCGCGCCAGCACGTCAAACGCCTACCTTCGGCCCGCCGCCAGCCGAAAGAACCTGACGATCAGAACCGGCGCGACTGTGCGTGAAATTCTCTTCCGGGGGGACAGGGCAACGGGTGTCGTTCTCATGAACGGGAGCGGCGGCGAAACAATTCATGCTGAACGCGAGGTGATTGTTTCGGCCGGCGTCATTAACACACCGAAATTGCTGAAGAATTCCGGAATCGGCGCAGAAGATGAACTGCATGGACACAACATCGATATTCGAAAGCCGCTGGCCGGCGTCGGCGCGAATCTGATGGATCATCCATCGATCATTGTGATGTATCACAGAGCCGGACAAGGACCGTTTCACCGGATGATGCGCTATGACCGTATCGTTCCTGACCTCGTGCGGACTTACCTTGGCGGAGAAGGGTTTTCAGGGGATGTACCGGGCGGCATCACCGCCTTCCTCAAATCCAGCAAGGCCACCGATACGCCTGACATCCAAATCCTGTTCACCGCTGCTCCGTTGGCATCCTGGCCCTATCTTGCGCCGTTCAAAAAGCCGTTTCCGGATGGCTTCGCAACGCGCCTGGTGCTGACGCAGCCAAAGTCCCGCGGCGAAGTTAAGCTGGCCTCGTCCGACCCGCACGGCCTCCCGAGGATCCATCAGAACTTTCTCGATGCAGAGTATGATCGGCGGGTTCTCCGAGAGAGTTTCGATATCGCCCGGTCGCTGGCCTCGTCACCCGAGATGAAGCCATTCGTGAAAGCGGAAGTCGCACCCGGACCCGATTGTATCAGCGACGAGGCCATCATGGACTACACGAGAAAATCGCTGATTACGGTTCATCACCCCTGTGGGACATGCCGCATGGGCAGCGCCGCCGACGAACGGTGCGTGGTCGGCCCGGATTTGAAAGTGCACGGTTTCGATGGCCTCCGTGTCGTCGATGCATCGGTTTTCCCGGAGATTCCGAACGGCAATATCAACGCCGCGGTCATCATGGTGGCCGAACGGGCCGCCGATATGATTCTGCAGGGAACCGAACCAACCAGCCCTCCGTTGGCGAACCATAATTCAACCATTAACAAATAATTATGTTGTAATTATCGGTTTTTGGGTGTCTACTCTGATCAGCAGCGTGAACCAGAGGAGTGAATTATGTCAGCAACCGCGACGTCTGATACCGGTGCCAACAGGAAAGAAGCGCTGAAAGGTCTGCACTCCGACGTGTTCAGCGCGAACATGCATCCTTTCTGGGCAACCACCAAGGACGTGGAGCATGACGAAGTGGCGCAATTGATGTCGCCGCAAAAGGCCGTTCCCTGGGTGTGGAAATATTCCGATATCGGACCTTTGCTGGAACGGGCCGCCGAGCTGATCACCATGGCCGACAGCGACCGACGCTCTCTCGTTTTGGTCAATCCCGGGCTGGCGCCGCGGCGCGCTTCCGTCACGACCATGTATACAGCCTACCGTTTCAACGGGGTCGACGAGATCATGCCCCCGCACAAACATTCGGCGAGCGCCTGCCGTTTCGGTCTTCTGGGCGGCGGCAATTTCACCAGCGTTGAAGGCGAAAATGTCGTTTTCGGTCCAGGTGACATGATTTTGACGCCAAACGACGCCTGGCACAATTTCGGCAGCATCGGCAACGAGGGCGCCCTCAACCTTTCGGTTCTCGACTTCCCATTGGTGGAGACGCTGCACGCGCTGGAATTCCACCATCACTACACCGAGATGGAAAACGGAAAGGAAGTCGAAAAGAAGGAACAGTCCGCGCGCTATCCCGTTGACTACTCCAAGCTCGTTTATGGCCAGGGCGGTATGATGCCGCGCTTCGTGGATCATCACCGGGCGGGTGGCTTTGCATCCCCTCAGGTCGTCTATCGCTGGGAGGCGATGGAAACGCTGCTTGATGCTCACAAGGACCACGACGGCGATCCACATGACGGTATCATCATCGATTACGTCAATCCGCGAACCGGCGGACCCGTGTTCGAAACGATCAACTATTACATTCAGATGCTGCGCCCCGGCGAAAAGACGGCACCGAAGCGGGAGACAGCCAATCTGTTGCTGGCGCCATTCAAGGGCAAGGGACACTCCATCGTCGATGGAGAGCGATTTGACTGGGAAGAATTCGACACGCTGGCGGTTCCGGGTGGTTGCTGGGTGGAGCATGTCAATCCGTCCCAGACCGAACCGGTGATCCTGTTCGGCGCCACCGATTCTCCAACTCAGAAGAAACTCCATCTCTACAAGAGCTGGGGCCGCAACCAGGCAGGCGACCTGCTTCGTCTGGCATAGATCCGTAATCAGCCGGCGCCACATGGCGCCTAAGACCTCCCCACAAAACAGGCGAGAAAGCGACTATCCTTTGGCAGATGCTCTCAACACCACGCTTCTAGCGCATATTGACTGCCCCGGAGGGGGGCAGGTCTGGGTGGACGGCACGACCCTCTATATTGGACACATGCGTTTTCCCTCCGGGACAACCATCGTGGACGTGGCGGATCCGCGGCAACCGAAGGTGATCAGCAAAATCGGCGTTCCGGATGGCTGGCACTCACACAAGGTGCGCGTTGCAAACGACCTTATGCTCGTCAATCACGAAAAGATCGGTCAGGAAGGCGATCATAGCTTCGGCGGCGGTCTCGGTATCTATGACGTGGCCGATCCGTCCAACCCGCGCCTTCTGTCCAAATGGCGAACCGGCGGTCGCGGCGTTCACCGATACGATTTCGACGGGCGCTATGCCTATATCTCACCGACCGCCGACGGTTATGTCGGCAATTTCGTGATGATCCTGGACCTCAAAAACCCCGAAAAACCTGAAGAGGTCGGTCGGTGGTGGATCCCCGGGCAGTGGCAGGGAGGTGGCGAAGACTACCCCTGGGACGATTGGGTTCCGCCCCGTTGCCATCATCCGATCCGGCGTGGAGACCGCCTCTATGTCAGTTACTGGCATCACGGATTGTTCATTCTCGACATTTCCGACATGTCGAAACCCAAGGCGATCTCGAGTCTGAATACGAGCCCGGTGTATCCCCACCCGACCCATACCTGCCTGCCGTTCAAGGAAAAGATTGCAGGCCGTGACATCATGATCGTAGCCGATGAAGATGTCGCCAAACTCTATCCCTCGCCACCGGCGTTCACCTGGGTCTACGACATCACGGTGGAGACCATTCCGACCTCGATCGCGACATGGCAGGTCGAAGGACTGCATGGGGATGGCTCCCCGCAGGAGCCGATGACCGGCTGCCACCAGCCATCGGAGCGCGTGGCCGGCACGATCGTACCCTTTGCCTGGTTTGCCCAAGGCCTGCGGATTGTCGATTTTGCCGATCCGTACAGTCCTCGCGAGCTCGGCCACTTCCTTCCAGACGTGCCGGAGTCGCAGGCGCGGCCGTCATCAAACGATGTGACGATCGATGACCGCGGCATCATTTATCTGATCGACCGGATCCACGGCGTGGACATCATCGAAACCAGCGTTTTCTGAGGAACCAATGGCCAAGATCTCCGACAAGCACTACGCCATCGGCAAGAAAAACCCGAACCTGCCTTTTCATCCGGCCGTTCGCGCCGGCGATTACATTTTCGTGTCGGGCCAGGTCTCCAAGGATGAGAACGGCAACATGATGGTGGGCTCGATCGAAACCGAGACGGCTGGAACCATCGAGGCCATTCAACGCCTCATCGCCGAGGAAGGTGCGACGCTGAAGGACGTCGTCCGCGTCTGCACCTATCTCGAGGATCCACGTGACTTTGGCCGCTACAACGCGGTTTTCAAAAAGTATTTCGACGGCGCGGTGCTGGCCCGAACCACGGTCGAAGCACGTGCAGTGATCACGACGCGGATCGAAATCGACTGCATCGTCTACAAACCGTTGGAAGACTGAACGTGAAACCTGGGAAACCGACAATCAGGAGAAACCCATGATCCGGGTATTGGGACGCAAGACATCGGGAAACGTGCAGAAGGTTCTGTTTTTTCTGGAGGAAACCGGGACGGAATACGATCGCGAGGATTTCGGTCGGCTGTTTGAGAATACCAAAACGCCGGAATACCTCGCCATGAATCCGACAGCCAAAGTGCCGACGGTCATTGATGGCGACACGGTCACGTGGGAGAGCAACACGATCCTGCGTTATCTCGCGGTTACCCGGGCGCCTGGGCTAACCGGCTCCAATCCGGCCGAGTGTGCCGAGGTCGAACGGTGGATGGACTTTCTGCTCGCCGCGATCAATCCCGGTTACCTGGCGGCCTTCAAGGGCGCGAAGCTCGAACCGTCGGAACGGCCTGCAGGCTTCGACGCACAATTAGCCGACCTTCACGCCCAGATGACGATCGTGAGCGACACTCTGGACGGCAATGAGTTCGCGGCGCTCGGAAAGCTGACGATCGCCGATATTGCAATGGCGCCCATCATGGGCCGTTGCCTGAATTTCCCATACCAACGTCCGGCGATGCCCGGGCTTGAAGCCTGGTTCGAACGGATGTCCGCGCGCGATGCGTTCAAAGCGGCAACGGGGTGAACGGGGAGTCATGACAGGGGTGCGCTGATGCAAATCGCGATCATAGGCATGGGTTCCATGGGCCCCGGGATGGCGGCGCGGATTGCGCGCGGTGGGCATGATGTCCGTGCCTTCGATATCGCCGAAGCCGCTCGAGGGCGGGCGGCATCGCTGTTGCCGATGATCGTCTCCGCGCTCGATGGCCTGGAGATCAAAGATCAGGGCGGCAATCTTTCCTTTGCCGGGTCACTCGAGGAAGCGGTAGCGGGGGCTGACCTGGTCATCGAGAACATTCCCGAGAACATCGATACGAAAGCAGCGCTTTATCGCGAACTGGACCCGCTTCTGGCTGCCGACACGATTGTCGCGACAGACACCTCCGGCATCCCGATCACGAAGCTTCAGGCACACATTTCGCACCCCCGGCGATTTGTCGGCATGCACTGGTCAAATCCGCCGCATATCGTGCCGATGATCGAGGTCATTGCCGGCGAGCAAACGGCGCCGGACGTCGTGACCGCAATACAGACCCTGATCCGCGATCTTGGTTTGCTGCCGGTGACCCTGAAGAAGGACGTGCCCGGGTTCGTCGAGAATCGCGTGCTCTACGCGCTTTTGCGAGAATGCGTCGACCTGGTGGAACGCGGTGTTATCGACCCGGAAGATCTCGACACCTGTGTCAACTGGGGTATCGGCTACAAGTTAGCTGTCATCGGTCCCATGCGGCTCCTCGATATGGCAGGCCTGGACATCTACCAGTCCGTATCCTCGTTTCTGAACGCTGAGCTATGCAACCGCGACGATGTCTCGCCGATGGTGACAACAGCAACCGAAAAGGGCCAGCTTGGCATGAAAACCGGTGGCGGCCTTTTCGACTACACGGAAGAGGACCTCACTGCTTTTCCGCGCGAACGCGCACAGACCTTGATCGCGGTACGCAAGATCCTGGAGGATCGGTCATGACTCGTCCATCCGGAAGCTTGGGCGCGCGGGCACTTGAGACACTCAAGCTCCTACTGGGTCTTGCACTTGTGTTGATGGTGGTTCTGAACATCGTCAATGCTGCCGGACGCTATGGCGGCCTCCCCGTTCCGGGCGGCATGGACGAACTTCTGGTAATCGCCATGATCTGGGTCGTCATGATCGGCTGCATTCTGGCGACGCATGACCGTACGCACCTGGCGATCAATCTTCTGCCCCAGTCGCTGAACAACGACCGCCGTCGCGTCCTCGAAACACTTGTGACCTTTCTGACGGCTGGCGTCTGTGCGTTTGTTGCCTGGCATTCATGGACCTTCATCGAACGCATCGGTGCGATCGGGCAAAAGAGCATGGGGCTCGGGGTTCCGATGGTCGTGCCGCACCTGGCCATTTTTGTCGGATTTGCCGGTACCGCCCTCGTTTCGTTGGTTCTTGCGGTCACGGACTGCCGAGCCTTCTTCCAGGATCGGGCCAAATGATATGGGCCATCGCGCTAACAATCGTGTTGCTGGTTGCGCTTGGCGCGCCGATCTTCGTCGCACTGCTGGCAGGCGCGGCTGTAGGGCTCTCGATGTTCAACGGACCCCCGCTGATCGCCTTGCAGCAGACAATTTTCGGCGGACTGGATGCCTACGCGCTGCTGGCCGTGCCGTTCTTCGTCTTCGCAGGAGAGCTGATGGCCGCCTCGGGTATCGCGAACCGGCTCATCGCGCTGGTCCAGGCCTTGTTCGGTCGCGTTCCGGGGTCGCTGGGTATCGCGGCACTCGGCGGTTCTACCCTGATCGGGACGATATGCGGTTCCTCTGCTGCCGCGGTCGCGGCTGTAGGCAAGAACATGTACCCGCGGCTTCTGGACGCCCAATACGGTCAGCGTCGGGCGTCCGGGATCATTACGTCATCAGGTGCGATCGACATTGTCATCCCGCCGTCCATCGCCATGATCCTCTACGGAGCGGCCGCGGAACAGAGCATTCCCAAACTGTTCATCGCCGGGATCGTGCCGGGACTATTCGTGGCACTTTTGATGGGTATTTACATCTCAGCATCAGCTCGTTTCTCCGGCCTGCCGACGGAAGGCCGGTTCGACCCACGTTCGACGATCATCGCGTTTCAAAAGGCGATCGGCGCGTTGTTCATGCCGGTTTTTATCCTGACGGGAATTTACGCGGGCGCCTTTTCGCCGACAGAGGCCGGTGGCTTTGCCTGCGCCTATGCCATCATTCTCGGGCTGGTCTTCTACCGCAGCCTGACTTTGTCGGACATTCTGGCCGCAGCTGCCCGTGCAGCGATGATCACAGCGCAAATCATGGTCGTTGTTGCCGCAGCAAGCGTGATTTCCTGGCTGCTCACCGTCAAGGGAGTGCCGCAAGCGCTGATTGCCGGAATTATCGACGCCGGCCTGTCACCGCTGATGTTTCTATTGGCGGTGAACGTTTTTTTGCTCGCCACCGGCTGCTTCCTCGATCCGACTTCGGCGATTTTGGTTCTGGCACCACTGCTGGTCCCGATCGCCATCGCTCTCGGTATCGACCCCATCCATTTCGGGGTCATCATGACGGTGAACCTTGCGATCGGAATGTTCACACCGCCATTCGGGCTCAACATTTTTGTCGCCCAATCCGTCCTCGGCGTGTCGGCAGCGGACATCTATCGCGGAGTCCTGCCCTTTGTAGCCGTGCAAACCATAGCCCTGGCAGTCATCACGCTCCTGCCGGTGCTGTCTCTGTGGCTCGTCCGCGCAATGTCATAAAAACCAGGGAGAAGAGATCATGAATTTCGTCCGGAGCTTAATTGGTCGCATGCTGCTCGTAGCGGCAGCGACAGCCATGCTTTGCGCTCCTACTCTTGCTCAAAGTACGATGAAGCTGTCTTCGGCCACCATCAATGATGTCCAGCACGAGTGGCAAAAGGTCTTCGCCCAGGAAATGAACAATCGTGCTGGTGATGCGGTGACAGTAGAGATCTATCCCGCAAGCCAGTTGGGTGCGATCCCACGCATGACCGAGGGCGTGCTTCTTGGCACAATCGAGGCCTTCACCACACCAACGTCCTTCGTGACAGGCGTTGATCCACGTTTTCAGGCTTTCGACATTCCGGGGCTCTTCCACGACGCTGACGAAGTTCGCGCAGTGATCCACAATCCGGAGTTTCGTGATCATCTGGAAACCTTGTTCCTGGACAAGGGTGTGCGCATCATCGGCGCGATCTACAACTCGCCAATGCTGATGCTGACGTCCAATCCGGTGACAGAGCTGGCAGGAGTCGACGGGCTTAAGATCCGCACATTCGCCTCGCCTCTGCAGCAGGAGCCGATGAAAGCCATCGGAGCCATTCCGACGCCGCTCGCCCTTTCGGAAGTCGTGCCCCAGCTTCAGTCGGGCGGTATCGACGGCCTGCTTGCCGGCATGCCTATTCTGACCGCGTTCAAATTCTATGACACGGCTCAGCATGTGACCGACTTGAACTTCTCGCATCTCATATCGATCACACTTGTCAATGAAGCATGGTTCCAAAGCCAGACGCCGGAGGTCCGTAAAGCCATTCGTGCCGCCGGACGAGCGGCCGAAGAAGCTGTGTTCGACTGGGGCGTTGCCAATGTCGAGCGTGCCAACAAGGCCTGGATCGACGCCGGAGGCAAAATCCACAATCTTCCGGAAGCCGAGCAGTCGCGCATGATGGACACCTTCGCCGACGTCGGCGCCAAGACGATTGCTGATCAGACCGACGTCGTGGCCGAGTACGATCGCATTGTCGGCGTTCTCGACGCCCACAGGTCCAAATAGGCTCAGTCGGAGGACCCGTGTTCGACTTCCCGGCATACCACGCGACTGTCGCTTCCATCGGTACAAATGTGCCGGATCAAGGCAGGCGTCCGGCCTGTGCGATAGTCAAGACGAACCATCGATCGGGTTGCGTACGTGCGCGGCGGGCGCCCGCACCAGATCGCTTCAACCGGCATTCGGTCCTCCAACTCGTTCAAGAGATTAAACACACCGGTTTCGGGATTGTGCCAAAGCTCGAAGCGCACGGTTCCTTGCGTTTCGGCATCGCCGACAGGCGCCGAATACCAGTGTGCAAGGCTCGCCGAACAACGGAGCAGCCCATCGCTATCGTTCCTGATTTCAACCGGCACGGCGTTGACGCCTTCCGTTCCGCGTTGAAGGTTCGAGTATGGGATGTATTCCCTTTTCTCGTTCGCTTCACCGGGGCCAAGGGCCGAGCCGGCAAAAACAATGAGAACCGCCAGTGGGCGGCGAAGGTTTGTCGTAAAGCAAAGGAGACGTAGGAAATGAAACATCTGGTTTTCTCACTGGTGCTGGCCGCGGCTGTAACCGCGACATCGGCCCATGCGCAGGACATCGATACCATAGCGGTTCTGACACCGGAAGTCGGCTCCGACTTTGGCTGGAATCAGCAGGGCGTCGACGCCGCCAAGGCCGCAGGCGAAGCTGCGGGCGTTAAGGTGGTCGTGGCCGAAGGCCTTGGCTATGGCGATGTCCGTGCTCCCATGCGGGAACTCGCCTCCGAAGGTGTGGACCTGATCATCGCCCATGCATCGGGCTACATCACAGCGGGCATCGAGATCGCCGAAGAGACCGGCATTCCGGTGGCTATTGTCGACAGTCCCGAAGCCCTGAAGAAAGGGCTCGTCGCCGACTACACCTTGTCGGGACATGAAGGCGCCTGGCTTGCCGGACGCATCGCCGCCAAGATGACCAAGACGGGTACCGTCGGCATTGTCGTTTCGGGTGAACCACCATCCTGGAACTCGCAATCGGCTGGCTTTGCACAGGGCGTGCGCGCTGAAAACCCAGACGTGAAGATCCTCTACGCAGTCATCGGACCGGCAGCTTATGCGGATGTCGCTGGTGGCAACCGGGTGACAACCTCCGTCATCGCAGCCGGCGCCGACATCATCTTTGGTCAAGGCAACGGATCGACCTTCGGTATGCTGCAGGCTGTCGAGACCAACAAGGCGCCCGACGGCTCCGATGTCCTGTTCATCGATGTGATCGGCGACAAGACGTCCGTCGACAAGGGCCACCTGCTGACGTCGGTCCTGTGGGACATGACTCCGGTCTACTCCGCAATGATCACCGACTTGAAGGCCGGTTCGTTTGGGACCAAGCACTATGCCATCAGTGTCGAAGGCGATAGCGTGAAGCTGATCAAGACACCGCAGATGCCGGACGATGTCTGGGCCGCTGCTATGGATCTGCGAGAGCAGATCGTGTCGGGTGATGTTTCGCTCGAGCCGATCTTCGATGCCGAAGAAGTGCGCAAACTGGTCACCTTGACAGAGTAATCCGATGGAGAATGATCTTTCCTGCAATGAGGAGCGTGTATCACTCGTCAATGTGACCAAGCGGTTTCCCGGTGTGGTCGCTGTCGACAAGGTGTCGCTGTCTTTCCATGCGGGAGAGGTTCATGTCCTTCTGGGAGAAAACGGGGCTGGCAAGTCCACGATCGTAGGCATGCTTGCCGGCCTCCAGGAGCCCGACGAGGGCCACATCACAGTCGATGGGCGTCAAGTGCGCCTGTCGAGCCCAACCGAAAGCCTGGCCCACGGAATCAACACGGTCTTCCAGCACGTCATGCTGGTGCCGACGCTCACGGTTTTCGAGAATCTGATACTGGGAGCCCCATGGTGGACGCGTCCACCGCGCAGTGAAATCGAGCATCGGGTCAAAGAGTTATCACGCGAATTCGGATTGTCGGTCCCACTGGATGCACGTACGGGTGACCTTTCGCTCGGAGAACAGCAACAGATTGAGATCGCACGGGCGCTGCTGCGCGACAGCAGAGTGCTTATCCTCGATGAAGCGACCTCGATGCTGACCCCGCGAGGTGCCGATGAGCTCGGTGATCGAATGCGAAGACTTGCAGGGCGGGGCATCTGCGTCATTTTCATCACCCACAAGCTGAGTGAGGCCTATCGTTTTGGCGACCGTATCAGCATCCTGAAACAGGGCCGTTTCGCCGGCGCCATCGCTCCGGAACGCCTCTCCGAAATGACCGAGGAAGAGGCCATCGAGGAGAAGGTCCGGTTGATGTTCGGACAGAGCGATCAAGGCCGGGCAGAGACAACCAGGACAAGCCAAGATCCCGGAGAAATGTGCCTGGCTGTCGAAGGCCTTGCGACGGAAGGCGAAGCGGAGATCCTTGCCCTCTCTGACATTTCCTTCGAACTGCGTGTCGGAGAAATTCTCGGCATTGCCGGTATTGACGGCAACGGACAAAAACAACTTGCGGAAGCTCTCGCCGGGCAACGGACGGCGACAGCCGGGAGGATCGCGCTGGACGGCGTGGATATCACCCGCCTACCCGTGGGGCGCCGCCGTAAACTCGGGCTGCGCTACCTCACCGACGACAGGCTGCGGGAAGGCAGCGTCGGCGAGTTTCCGGTCTCCCACAATGCCGTGCTTAAGGAGATCGGTGCGCGGCCCTTTTGGGTGCGCGGCGTCGAGCAGGCCCGCAAGATCGCCGATCATGCCATCCATCTCATCCATCAATTCAGCGTCAAGACGCCTGACGAAAAGACGCCGATTGGCCACCTCTCCGGAGGCAATATCCAGAAGTTGCTGCTCGGCCGCGAACTGTCGGGCGAGGCGCGTGTCGTGGTCTTCAACAAGCCCACCTATGGGCTTGACCTGCAGAACATTTCCGCCTCGCGGAAGCGGATCCGCGCCATCGCCAACGCCGGCATGGCCGCCCTGCTCATTTCGACGGATCTCGATGAGATTCTCGAACTGTCCGACCGCATTATGGTGATGGAACGCGGACGAGTGCGCGGCATTGTCGAAAACGACCCCGCACGGCCGGATGAGTTGCGGCAAACGGTCGGGCGGCTGATGGTCGGCGAGGATCTGGCGGCATGACGGAAACCCAGGTGCCGCAGGCGTCGACCGAGGACATCGGATCCGTCCAAAGACCGGAAAACCCGTGGAAGCGGGCCGCGATTACCTCGCTTGGACCGATTGTCGCAGCCGTCGTTCTGTCGGGATTGATCCTCCTTGCCTTCGGCGTGGATCCGATCGCCTATTACGGCTTCGTCATTGAAAAGGGTCTCTTGTCGTCGCTTGGCTTGCAGCAAACCCTGACCCGCATGGCCCCTCTGCTGTTTCTTGCGGCCGGCTTGATCGTCGCCTTCCGGGCCGGGATATGGAACCTCGGCGTGGACGGGCAGTTCCTGCTGGGTGCCGTCGGCGCGGCGGCGCTGGCGCCGGTGCTGGTCGAGACGATGCCCGGCTGGCTGGTGTTGTTGCTGGGCTTCCTGTTGGCCGGACTGATCGGAGCGGCATGGTCGGTGATCCCTGCCCTGCTTCGGGCCTATCAGGGCGTCAACGAGATCATCACGACGCTGATGATGTCTTTTCTTGGCGTTTCCATCGCGAACGCGCTCGTAAAGCTGGTGTTCTGGGACCCGAACACGACGGTTCCTCAGACAAGAACCCTTCCCGTGGCCGATCGGCTTCCGCGGTTGTTCGATACGACGATTTCATCTGGCGTGCTCTGGGCGCTGCTTGCCATCCTCGCCGTCCATTTCGTCATGACCCGAACTGCCTTTGGCCTGCGTCTCCGCACCGTTGGCGCCAATCCGCGCGCGGCCACCCATGCCGGGCTCTCCGTTCCGCTGCTGACCGTTGCCGTATTTGCCATTTCGGCCGGATTTGCTGGCCTGGCGGGCGCAACGGAGATCCTCGGCGTCAACGGAAACATCCGCACGGACTGGAATCCGGCCTACGGGTTGACGATCATTCCGCTGGTCTTTCTGGCACGGTTCAACGGACCGGTGTCGATCATCCTGATCTTCTTCTATTCCGTAATTCTGATCGGCAGTGAAAGTGCCGCTCGAAGAGTGGGCGTGCCGCAGGATTTCCGGCTGATCCTGGTCGGGATGCTCATGATCTTTCTGGGACTGGCGGAATGGCTGGATACCAGAAGCAGAAAGCGGGCGGGTTAGATCATGGAAGCTCTTCTGACATCGGCCTTCATTTCGTCGCTGCTGACCGGGGCGATCATTGCCGGAATTCCGCTCCTGCTGGCGGGCCTTGGCGAGCAGATGTCGGAGAAGGCCGGCGTCCTGAACATCGGCATCGAGGGCATGATGATCATGGGCGCCTATCTGGGCTTTCTGGTCGCCTGGGCCACCGAATCGATATGGCTCGGCTTTCTCGGCGGCATGGCGGGCGGCATGTCGGTGGCGCTGTTGATGGCGGTCCTGTGCGTGCGTCTGGGGCTGAACCAGATCGTCATCGGAATTGGACTGACGCTGAGCGCTGAAGGGTTGACGTCGCTCCTGCACCACTTTCAGTTTTCGCGAACCTACCCGCGTCTGCCGGCGCCGGTCAGGCTCGATATTCCGATGCTGACGGATATCCCCGTCATTGGGCCATCGTTCTTCGGCCGTCATTTGTTCGTCTATCTGGTGTTCTTGGCGGTGATCGTCCTGGCCGTCCTTTATCGCAAGACCGCCCTGGGACTGACACTGCGCGCTGCCGGCGAAAAGCCTGCGGCTCTCGATGTCGCGGGTGGGCATGTCACCCTTTTGCGCAGCGCCGCGGTGCTTTTCACGGGTGCCATGGCCGGCCTTGGCGGCGCCTACATGGCAAATATTGCGGCAGGCATCTTCATTCCGTTCATGACTGGTGGCGCCGGGTTCATCGGCATCGTTCTGGCCATGCTGGCCCGCGACCGTCCCGTCTGGGTGTTGATCGGCGCCATGATCTTCGGATCGACTCTTTCCATGACCACCGCGTTGCAGGTGGCCGGGTCGAACATACCCACCGACATCATTCAGACGTTGCCGTTCGCGGCCGTCATGATCGTCCTCGTAATCTTCGGCCGCCGTGCCCACCTGCCCTCCGCGCTCGGCCTGCCATACGAACGGGGAGCCCGATAGGGCAATGTGCTAAGGAAAGGAAGCAAAATGACGGATACAAAAGTCTATCTGCTCGATGGGGGATCGCTGGTTCTCGACGGCTTTCACATCTGGTGGAACAAGGGGCCGGGCGGCGAGGTCCGTTTCCCGGTCTACTCGGTTTTGGTTGAACATGCCGAAGGCAACTTCCTGATCGACACCGGCTACGACTACGACCACGTGATGAAGGTCCTGCCCTTCGAAAAGCCGCAACAGACGGAGCAGCAAACCATACCGGGCGCGCTGAAGTTGCTCGGGATGGAACCGAAGGATATCGGCGTTGTTTTCAACTCCCACTTCCACTTCGATCATGTCGGCGGCAACAAGTTCTTCCCGCATGCCAAGAAAATCTGCCACAAGGCCGAAATCGAACAATCAGCCAAGCCGGAGCCATTCGAGGTGCTTGGCTATTCTGACATGACCTTTTCAGCGGAAGCTGCCGAAGCCCGCGGCATGTCGGAGCAACTGGCCGACGGGCAGACGGCAGCCAATACGAGTTATGAACACGTCGAAGGTGACGTAGAACTGGCAAAGGGCGTCAAGCTGGTCTTCACGCCGGGACACGCGATCGGCCATTACTCGCTCTATGTCGAGCTTGCGAACCGCCGCCCCATGCTGTTCACGCTGGACGCGGCCTATACCCGCAAGAGTTACGACAACCTCATCAATGCCGGCTTCCACATCGACCCCATCGCCGGGGTGGAAAGCATGAAGAAACTCAAAAAGATCGAAGAAGAAACCGGCGCCGAGGTTCTCTTTTCCCACGATGCGGAGAGCTTTGCCAACTACCAGACCGGCGTAAACGCCTACAGCTGAACAGGTGACGCATGCGATATTCCAAAACACGCCCGCCGGCCTTCACGCTGTCCGCTGGCCCCGTCGACGCCTATCCCGAGGTTCTTCGCGGAATGGGCACGACCGTCCTTTACGACTTCGATCCGGCATTCCTCCATGTCTATGAAGGCGTCGCCAGGAAAGCCCAAACAGCCATGGACATGAACGAACCACCGGTGATCCTTCACGGTGAACCGGTGCTAGGACTGGAGGCTGCAGCCGCGTCGCTGATCGCCAGAGAAGACGTCGTGCTTAATCTGGCTTCCGGTGTTTACGGCAAGGGTTTCGGCTATTGGGCCACCCGCTATGCCAGCCGGGTGGATGAGATTGAAACCGACTACGATGATGCCATTGACCCCGGCGCTGTTGCCGAGCATCTGAAGAAGCACCCGGAAACCGCAGTTGTCTCGGTGGTGCACCATGACACGCCTTCTGGGACGCTCAACGACATCAATGCCATCGGTCAGGTCGTCGCCGACGCCGGCGCCCTGCTAATCGTCGACGCCGTGTCATCCTGGGCCGGGATGGAAACGTCCCCAGCAGCATGTCAGGCCGGCATCTACATCACCGGCCCGAACAAGTGCCTGGGGTGTCCGCCGGGGTTGACGATGGCGGCCGTGTCCGATGCCGCTTGGGAGAAGATGGAAGCGAACAAGGACGCGCCCTTCGCCTCCATGCTGTCCTTTACCGACTGGAAAAATGCCTGGAAGGCGAGCGAGCCGTTTCCGTTCACGCCATCCGTTGCCGAGATCAACGGGCTGGACACGGCGCTTGACAGGTATCTGGAAGAAGGGCCGGAGGCTGTCTGGGAGCGCCACGCGCTGACGGCAGCGGCCACCCGCGACGGCGTTCGTGCCATGGGCGTCGACATATGGCCCAAACGGGAAGAGATCGCTTCCCCGACCTGCACCGCGGTGCGGATGCCCGACGGAGTGGACGCCGGTCCAGTTCTGGCCGAGGCCCGCGCCCGGTATGGCGTCAGCATGTCCGCGGGTCGCGCTGAAACGCTGGGCAAACTGATCCGCATCGGCCACATGGGCCCGACGGCGCAACCGGCTTACGCCCTTGTGGCGGTCGCCGCGTTGGGTGGAGCGCTGCAGGCACTGGGCACAAACGCTGACATTGCCGCAGGCCTCGGAGCTGTGCAGGCTCGAATGGATCAAGGTCTATAAAGTCAAATACGAAGGGAGATCAGGCAAATGGCTGCAAATCTGGATGGAAGAACCGCTGTCGTCACGGGCGCCGCGCAGGGAATCGGTAAAGCGATCGCCAAGCGACTGGCCGAGGACGGCGCCACCGTGACCATCGGCGACATCAATGCCGAGGGAGCGGCCGCCGCTGCCGCCGATATCGGTCATGGGGCCAAGGGCATGGCCTGCGATGTATCGGATCCGGCCCAGGTGGATGCATTGATTGAAAGCGCGGCACGCGAAGGCGCACCGGATATCATCGTCAACAACGCCGCCGTCGTTCCCTTCATTGCCTGGGACGATGTGGATCTGGAGCACTGGCAGAAACTGATGGACGTCAATCTGACCGGTGTCTTTTTGACCAGTCGCAAGGCTACCGACATGATGCGCGCGGTAGACCGCAAGGGTCGGATCATCAATATTGCCTCGAACACTTTCTTTGCCGGCACGCCCAACATGGCCGCCTATGTCGCAACCAAGGGCGGTGTGATCGGATTCACTCGCGCGCTGGCGACGGAAATCGGTCAATATGGCATCACCGTGAATGCGGTTTCGCCCGGACTGATCGAATCCGATGGGGTGAAGGCCAGCCCCCACAACGAGGCCTTTGAATTTGTCGGCATGCTCCAGGCCCTACCCGGAAAGGGTCAACCGGAGCACATCGCCAACGTTGTGTCCTTCCTGGCTTCCGACGACGCGGGCTGGATGACGGGCCAGACGGTGAATGTCGACGCCGGAATGATTCGCTGGTGATTGCCTTTGCCAGAAGCTGCTTCTCGAGTATCGCGCCAGTAACAGTGGCACCAACCTCCATCCGGTTGGTGCCGCCCAGTCCACTTGTGGGTGAACAATAATGCCAACGACAATCGCCTCCCTGATCGCTGACCATGCGGACGACAGTCCGGCAATCGGTGCGCCGGGTCGCTCTTGGCTGACCTACGGTCAATTGCGGTCGCTTACCGATGACGTTTCCCAGGCACTGGCGGCCATGGGAATCGGACGTGGTGACCGCGTGGCGATCGTGCTCGACAACGGACCTGAGATGGCCTGTGCGTTCATCACGATTGCTCAGGCGGCGACGACGGCGCCGCTCAATCCGGCGTACCGTGAAGAGGAATATGCCTTCTACCTGGAGGATCTTCAGGCCAAGGCGCTTGTGGTGGCGGAAGACTATGGCGGCCCGGCGCTGGCGGCCGCCGAAACGAGCGGGGCCATGATCGTGCGCCTCGCGTCCGACGCCGATGGACCGGCGGGCGTATTCCGGCTGTCCAGACCAGCAGTCGATGGTGCAAAGGCCGCCGGCAACCCGGACGAAAACGATGTCGCCCTGATCCTGCACACCTCGGGCACCACGTCGCGCCCCAAGATCGTACCGCTGACCCAGTCCAATATCCACGCTTCGGCAAACAACATCCGGTCATCGTTGGCGCTGACACCCGAAGATCGCTGTTTGAATGTCATGCCGCTGTTTCACATTCACGGCTTGATCGCTGCGGTCGCTTCGTCGCTGGCCGCAGGAGCATGCATAAGCTGTGCCCCCGGGTTCAATGCGTTACGCTTCTACGCTCAGCTCAAGGAAGTTGCACCCAGTTGGTACACGGCCGTTCCGACCATGCACCAGGCGGTCCTTGCCCGCGCAGCGCGCAACCGGGAAATCATCGATAGCGCCGGTCTTCGGTTCATCCGGTCGTCGTCCGCATCGCTGCCGGCACCGGTCATGGAGGAGCTGGCCGCAACCTTCGGCGCGCCCGTGATCGAAGCTTATGGCATGACTGAAGCCACCCACCAGATGTGCAGCAATCCCTTGCCGCCCCGCGCACAAAAACCAGGATCCGTGGGCTTGGCTGCCGGCCCGGACGTGCAGATTGCCGCCGAGACCGAAAATAGTCTGCTCGAGCCGAGTGCAACCGGTGAAATCGTGATCAGCGGCCCGAACGTGACACCCGGGTACGAGGGCAATCAGGATGCCAATGCCGCCAGTTTCTTCATGGCCGATGACAAACGCTGGTTCCGCACCGGTGATCAGGGATCGTTTGATGAAGAGGGCTATCTTCGCCTGACCGGACGGCTGAAAGAGATCATCAACCGGGGCGGCGAGAAGATCAGTCCGCTTGAGGTGGACGCGATCTTGCTCAGCCATCCTGATATTGCTCAGGCTGTGTGCTTTGCTGTGCCGCATCCGAAACTGGGCGAAGACATCTCGGCCGCAATCGTTCTGGCCGAAGGCTCCGAGCTTGATGAAAAGACGGTTCGCACGTTTGCTGCAGAACGGCTCGCCGACTTCAAGGTGCCGCGTTCGGTGGTGATCCTGGAAGAAATTCCCAAGGGGGCGACCGGGAAGATCCAACGCATCGGCTTGGCTGAAAAACTCGGCCTCGGGAGGACCTAGCTATCAGGATCTGTGTATTCGGCGCCGGTGCCATCGGCGGATATCTTGGGGTCAAGCTGGCGCAAGCCGGAATGGATGTGAGTCTGGTGGCTCGCGGCCCGCACCTGAACGCCATGCGCGAAAAAGGTCTGACCCTGATCGAAGAGGACCAGGCGCCGGTCACGGTGCCGGTCACTGCGTCTGACGATCCTGCGGAGCTTGGCGTCCAGGACTATGTCATCGTCACGCTCAAGGCGCATTCGGTTCCGCCCGTGGTCGGACGGATGCAGCCGCTATTCGGTGACAACACCACTGTGGTCAGCGGCGTCAACGGAGTGCCGTGGTGGTATTTCCACAAGCTCGGCGGCCCGCTCGAGGGCCGTCGTCTTGCCTCCGTCGATCCGGGCAATGCCCAGTGGGACGGCTTCGGGCCGGACCGCGTCCTGGGATGCGTCGTGTATCCGGCGGCAGAGGTGATCGAGCCGGGAGTGATCAGGCACATCGAGGGAAACCGCTTTTGTCTTGGCGAACCCGACGGATCGAAGTCCGATCGGGCGAAGGTGCTGTCCGAAGCAATGATCAAAGCCGGGCTGAAGGCGCCGGTGCGTCCGCGCATCCGCGACGAAATCTGGGTGAAGCTATGGGGTAACCTCTCCTTCAATCCGATCTCGGCTCTGACCCATTCGACGCTGGACGTGCTGTGCACCGATCCCGGCACCCGGGCGGTGGCGCGGGCCATGATGGTCGAGGCGCAAGAGATCGCTGAGAAACTGGGTGTGCGCTTCCCGATCGACGTCGATCGCCGCATCGACGGCGGCGCTGCTGTCGGCGCCCACAAGACTTCCATGTGGCAGGACCTGAATCTCGGCCGCCCAATGGAAATCGACGCGCTGGTCACAGCCGTCCAGGAATTGGGCCAGCTGACCGGGACACCAACACCGACCATCGACACGGTCTTGGCTCTGATCCAGCTACGAGGGCGAACGGCTGGGCTTTACGGCTGACATCGCGATTGGTGGATTGATCCTGTGAAACCTTCGGGTCCGGTCCCGCCCGGTTTTAGATCTTTTTCAGGCCGGGCTTCGCGACCGGCTCATGGCCCCCGGAGGTCGCTGCCGAAGCAATACGCGCCTATGTCGGGGAGACCAACCGGCCGAACAGGGAACGGCGGCTACAGCCGCGCTCTCACCGATCGTCTCCGCAAGTTGGAGGCCGGGCACGAGGAACTGACCGAGAGGCTCTCATGCACTTCCGCCGCCATCCCGGACATTCATCCGAATTGCAGCACCCAACCATCGTCAAGCGAAAGCGCAATGATGGACGGACACTGGATGATGATGGAAAACTTCTTGATATCAATTACTTCTGAGAACACCGGTCAACCGCAATCAACACGGATTCCTCGCAACCCCTACTCCCATTCGATGATCAATGAGCTGATTAAATCACTGTTTTCATAATGAATTTGTCTGCGACAATTCGCACATACCGTCAGAAGTACCGTCATTGGTGTAAGCTTCTGATATTGCTTTATTATTCCTGCAAGCGAATTCAGAATTATCTGAATAAGAAGAAAAGAAATCTAGGTGAACCGGACGTACCGACACGCGGATTATGATTGAGGTCAGGATCTGCAGCAAACCGCCCTGCCCTGCCCCAGTCTGTTTCATGGACTGATTGATATGTTTAGGGAAAAGATCCTCAAGCCAGTCCAAACTGTTTCAGGCTGCCTCATTCAAGCTCCGCACTTTTGCAGCTCATTTGAATCCCAGCTTGATCGATAGCGTCACGTCTCTGGAAATACCTCGCCCGTCTCACCTTCTATTTCCTTGTTCACGCCGCGGACGGTTCATTTGCATCAAGATGAGCTTCCAGTTTTTGTTGATCCCAGGTTAGGGTACAAAACGCAAGATTTTGCCTTGAGGGTGTCCCCTTAGCGAAAACTCAGCGTCGTCGCCTTTGTCAGCCCAGGCATCGAAAAAGGTTCCGATCGGATACCTATCAGCCATGTCCGAAATAAACTTCCAAAACCAATGTGGTCAAAGTCGCTCAAACTCCGAGTTCGATGATGGAAATTCGGGCCGTGTGTGACAAAAGATAGACCCCAGTAATTTCGCTAAACCGGAAGAAAGTTGCGGCCGACGTCAAAAATGATAGTCGAAAGGGGATCTGCAATCAGCTGGTTAGTACCGCTGAGGTCGCGACATCTAACAATGGCATCAAACAGTTTCTTTGAAGCCTAGAACACTGGGGATCATTGATTTAAAGTAGTTTTTCGTTATCAATTCAGATCAGTTGATTGATGGACAGCGCTTTGTTGAGTACGTGCGGTCTTGTCGTCAACAAATGGCAAATCGACGCTACTAAGCGCCTCCTTCGCAGACTGAACTCGGTGAATCACTTTTGGCATGGCTATGCGAAGATGGTTGATCGCCTGCTGTCTGATTTCGTACAGATCCAAGTTCTGCATGGCCGAAATTATATTCAAATGCTCTTCGAAAAACGGCTCTTCGGCCGGTAGATCAACTTCATTGCCTAATACATATCGGCTCGCCAAATGCAGACAATTTGTGCGGCGCAAAGACTCCGATATCTCCTGGTTGGGGCACTCCTTTACACAACCTATATGGAGCTCTTCTTCCATCTTGTAGAGTTCCGCGGGATCGACGTTTGGGTAAAACTTTATTGCAAGCTCCAGGCGCGACGCGATTTTATCCAGTTTTTCAGGGGAAAGCTTTTCTGCAGTCAGTGCCAGCGCTTCAGGTTCTAGCAAAATACGGAGCTCATAAAGCGCGGCAATGCGTTCCTGATCGAGCGCAACCGTGTGCCAGCGTGAACTCCCATCACGAATAACAAGTCCGTTGGCTTGGGCCTGCAGCAAAACTTCATGCATGACCGTTCTACCCACGCCATAGTAGCCGGCTGCATCAGATTCATTTATCCGAAGTTGGCCGCGAATGGCGCAACGAACAAGATCTGGTTCGACTTGGTCATACAGTTTTTCGGATAAACGGACTTTAAGTGCACCCGTTTCGTCAGAAGCCAACCCAAGTGTTTCGGCAGTAATGGGCCGACGGTCGACAGTGCCATCAGTCGTTGGAACAAGAAAACCACGCCCCGAAGACCGAGTTACCAAGCCTTCAGAATGGAGCTGGGCTATTGCCGCTTTCACTGGCGTACGGCTCGCTCCGATCAATGTTGCAACCGAAGATTCAACGATTACTTGCCCTGGACTTAGCCTTCCTTCTTCGATGGCTCCCTTCAGTAGGGCATGAGTTTTTGATACCAGATTTTGGTTCCTACCCTTTTTGTGCACCAACTTCGCTCCGACGGTAACGCCCAAGAGGCTGTTTCGAAAACCTAACCGATGTTGGATGATCGTGCTTAAATGCTAGTCCAAACTGTCGTTAAAGACAACTTGGAAGATCTCACAAACATCACCGACCATCCACGGTAACATAGCCGTAATAAGCATCATTATGAAAGCGATCCGACCGATACAAAGGCAAATGCTCCAATTCCCTTTGTGCCGCAACCCGCTCGAACAGGTCGACCGCAATATCTCATATTATTAGTGGATATTGTTGACAAAGGCCATAAATAGAAGATAACGATTGTTTGGTCACCTGATCCCCAGCACATTTCATGAGGGATCTCGCAGAGGGCAGGAGGGAAGCTTGACCGGCAACATCTACACCATCGCGTTTCATGATGAGGTTGATGGTGAGGCAGCCTTGCCGGCTTATGCAGAGTTGGTAGCACCCGCAGTTCTGGCCGCTGGAGCCCGATATCTTTGTCGCGGTGAACCGGTCGCTATCAACGAAGCCAGATTGAAGGCGAGAGCAACCTTGCTCGAATGGCACTCATTGGAGAAAGCCTTAGCACTTTATTCAGATCCTCAGTACTTGGCGGCGCTTGAAAAGCTCCGAGGAATGGTCGAGCGCGACATTCGCATTGTCCCGTCGTTTGATGCAGGAGCTTTGTTTTCAGAAAAAGATCAGACCAGCAGCATCGATGTAGCCACGTCAGAAAGATCGGATTGAGATGCTCAAGACCATGGGATTTCCATCGCGTTACATTCAAGGGCCCGGGGCTCTTGCACAGGCCGACAGCTTGCCGAAGGAGCTTAGGCACAACAGGCTGGCGCTGCTTTGCGAAAAAACCGTGCGAGAGGTTGCATTGCTGGGGCTGCTTGACAGTTTCAATACTGCCGGGCACGCCTCGGACGTTGTTCAATTCTTCGGTGAAATAAACCTCGAGACCATCGCTGACTGCAAACATAAGATCGCCGACCATCAGCCGGATGTTGTCATTGGTCTTTGCGGTAAAAAACCCCGTCCATCAACCAAAAGGTCGGGAATCTATCAGGCGGGAACCAACAGAAAATCGCGATGCCCAAATGGCTGGCTGCCAGCGTCGAGGTGCTGACCGTGGAAGAACCCACGGTGGGGATCGATGTGAAAAGCAAGGCCTATCTGCGGGAGCTTGCCGATGATGCACCGCTCTTCTGCTGATAACAAGTGACTTACCAGAAATGATCTCTCTGGCGGATCGGATTTTGCTGATGGATGAATTTATTTTGAAAGGCGAAGTCAAAAATACTCGTGATTGCAAAGCGATGCGTCAATGCGGGATGGAATATTTCCATCATTCCGAGGATGAGCTGCGGGCAGCGAACGCCGCATCATCAGCTGAGGAAGGAAGAAAGGCGTGAAGTTTAATACAACGGCAAACGATCACTTGACGCTATCACAGATCGGCCTGGGTACCGGACCACTTGGCGGGCTATATGCTGAAAGCCCGCGTAGCCGGGCCATGCAGGTACTGGAATGCGCCTGGGAAAATGGGATTCGTTACTTCGATACGGCGCCATTTTATGGCTACGGATTGGCCGAGCGTCGGGTTGGGGACTTTCTTCAGGGGAAAGACGGTGACAGTTGGGTTCTGTCGACCAAAGTGGGTCGATTGCTTAAGCCAGACGTTGGCCCCCCAACCGATATCGCTGATTTTGTAAACGGTCTGAAGTTCGGCGTCGAATTCGACTATTCCTATGACGGCATCATGCGGTCCATCGAAGACAGCTATGCGCGTTTGGGATTAACCAAAATCGATATTGCTTATGTGCATGACATCGGCCGCTTCACTCATTCTCCAGAGATGAACGACCACCACATGGCACAGTTGAAAGACGGCGGTTTTCGGGCGCTGGATATGCTGAAAGACAGCGGTACCATCAAGGCCTGGGGAATTGGGGTCAATGAAGTTGCAGTTTGCCTTGATGTTTTGGAACGAACCGAATTGGACTGCATCCTGTTGGCCGGGCGCTACACATTGCTGGATCGCTCCGCCGAAGCAGATTTGCTACCGGCCTGCCGGGCACGCGATATTTCAATCATCGTCGGAGGGATATTCAACTCCGGCATCCTGGCAACGGACGCTGTCGAAAACGGGTATTTCGATTATCGCCCGGCGAGCTCTGACATCAAAGCCAGAGTGAGCGCCATGCAGGCGGTCGCGGAGAAAAATGGTCACCAGCTTGCGCGCGCGGCACTGCAGTTTCCTTTGCGGGAGCCGTTGGTTGTCAGCATGTTGCTCGGCACTGACACAGCAGAAAAGCTCCAGCACAATTTGGACGAATTGGCCGCTCCATTGCCAGACAGCAATTGGGACCAATACAGCAACCACGCACTGATGGATTAACACCGGCTTCGACATACCAGGCCATTGGCCGACCAGACAGGAACGGCACGTCTCACGACAGATCAAAAGGACCTGAACATGACAACACGTGATATAATAGACGCTCATCACCACCTCTGGTCCTTGGAAGGGAACATGTATCCGTGGCTGCAAAAACCCGTGCAAATAGGTGTTGGTGGTAACGTCGATAGTATAGCGTCAGACTATTTGTTGAGCGATTACCGCGAAGACACGAAAAGCTATAATCTTCTGGCCTCCGTGCACATTGAGGCACATTTTGATCGACGCTTTCCTGTGGACGAAACCGCTTGGCTTTCCCAGATGGCTAAAGAATCAGGAGGTCCGGCCGCAATCGTTGGATATGCCGCGTTGGAGGATCCGAATGTTAAGGAGATTCTGGAGCGGCATCTTGAACACGGCGATTGCTTCAAAGGCATCCGCCAAATCCTTTGCAATCACGAAAACCCGGAGTTTTGCTTTGTCCAGCGTGACGATTTCATGCGAGATGCGCAATGGCGCAAAGGCTTCGGGCTTCTCGCCGAGCTTGGGTTGTCTTTTGACCTGATGGTGTACCCGCACCAGCTTCCGGATGCCATCGATCTGGCTGCCTCCTTCCCCGAAACCCAGATTATCATAAATCATGGAGCCATGCCGCACGACCGAAGCAAGAACGGCCTGGCGCAATGGCGCGCGGATCTCGTAAAGCTTGCGGGATACGAAAACGTCTCGATGAAGGTGTCAGGTCTCGGGCAGACGGATTGGAATTGGACGGGGCAAACGATACGTCCAATGATCCGGGATCTGATCGAAATTTTCGGCCCGAAGCGAGCCATGTTTGCAAGCAACTTCCCGGTCGATAAAGCCTACAGTAGCTTTGACGTTTTGTTTGGAGCCTTTGAGAAGGCCGTTGAAGACCTGTCCAAAGACGAACAAGACGCGCTTTTCTGGGGCACTGCAAACCGGGTCTATCGGCTGAACGCCGCTCCAGCCTGATACCAGTTGGTAAACGCCGTTAAAAAAAAGCCCAAGCCCGTGGCAACCTACACACGAAAGCCCACCAGGTACCGTAGACCGGAAGAAAACATATGCCCGTAGAAGCTCAAGATGACAATCCACGTATGCCCTACCAGCACGATAATCCATCAGAGGTGCTGGCGGATATCGTCATTCCCGACGGTATTCCGGACGACGAACGCGTTTGGGTTCCTCAAGCAGAAAACGTGGATTTTCGCCCACTCATCCTCAACCGCAGTCAGGGCTATTGGATGAACTTGCTGCGCGTGCGTAAATCCGGAGTTCTGTCGCGCCATCGTCATCCACAGGCCGTGCACGGTTGGGTCCTGAAGGGCCATTGGCACTATCTTGAACATGATTGGGTTGCACGCGAAGGCGGTTTCGTTTTTGAACCACCAGGTGAGACGCATACGTTGGTTGTGCCAGACAGTGTCGATGAGATGATTACGCTGTTTCAGGTTCAGGGTGTGATGTACTACGTCGATCCCTGGGGAAAGGGCATTGGCTTTGAAGATGTCTTCACCAAGATCGAACTCTGCCGCAAGCATTACGAATCTGTCGGATTGGGCGCTGATTTCGTCGAGCAGTTCATCAGATAGGTGTAGGCGGGCTCCATGTTTGAACCTTCAACCGGACAATTCGCATGACCGCTAGGTCCGTAAAGCTGCTGAGGTGCAGATGTGCCGCGCAAATAGCGCTGGTTGCGGCCGGCATGGCAGGGTGGACGGAGCGGCAATTCGATCCGGCATTGTCCCGGGAAGGTGTGCGGGAGATCCGTGATCAGTGGCAAAGGAGCGACCATGCAGCGGAATGAACAATCCAAACGTTTTGCAAAGCTCAGCCAAAGAGACATCAACAAGGAAGTCTTTGTTGATGAATTGCCGGAATTGGGACTGATTGTCATGAACAGTCCGACGGATCCCAGTCCGTCGATCAAGATCCAGGATGGAAAGATCGTCGAGATGGACGGCCGGGATACGGCGGATTTCGATGCCATCGACCGCTTCATCGCCCAGTACGCCATCGACGTGGAACGGGCGGCAGACGCCATGGAACTGGAATCAGTGGAGATCGCTCGCATGCTGGTCGATATTCACGTCCCGCAGCGCCGGGTGATGGATATATTTGCCGGACTGACACCCGCGATGATCGCCGAGGTCATGGGCCATTTGAATGTCGTCGAGATGATGATGGCCATGCAGAAGATGCGCCAGCGCAAGAAACCCGCAGACCAGGCGCACGTTACCAATTGGAAGGAGAATCCGACCCTCCTGGCCGCCGATGCCGCCGAGGCCGGCTTGCGCGGATTTGCAGAAGAAGAAACCACGGTACGTGTGGCGCGCATGGCGCCGTTCAGCGCCCTGGCTTTGCTGATCGGATCACAGGTGGGTCGTCCCGGCGTCATGACGCAAATCTCCTGTGAGGAATCGCTGAATCTGAGGCTGGCGATGAAGGGTCTTGCGACCTATGCGGAAACACTTTCGGTGTACGGGACCATCCCCTCGTTTCTCGATGGCGATGACACGCCCTGGTCCAAGGGTATTCTGGCCTCAGCCTACGCTTCGCGCGGGATCAAGTCGCGCTTCACCTCCGGTTCCGGATCAGAGGCCTTGATGGGCTATGGGTTTGGATGGTCCATGCTGTATCTGGAAATCCGCTGTATCCTGATGGTCAAGGGGGCCGGGAGCCAAGGTGTGCAGAATGGCTCGATCTCGTGCATTGCCCTGCCTGAAAGCCTGCCAAATGGCGTGCGCGGCGTGCTGGCGGAAAATCTGGTGGCTGCCGCACTCGGACTTGAGGTCGCCGCCGGCAATGACGCGATGTCGTCACATAGCCAGATGCGCAAGACCGCCAAGCTCATGCTGCAAATGCTGCCCGGAACCGATTTCATCACGTCGGGCCATTCGGTCATGCCGCGCAAGGACAACTTGTTTGGTGGCGGCAATTTTGATGCCGAGGACATGGATGACTGGCTGGTAATCCAGCGGGACATGCAGGTCGATGGCGGCCTGAGGCCGGTGCGCGAGGAAGATGTGCTGTCAATAAGGCGCAAAGGCGCGCTGGCGATCCAAGCCGTGTTTCATGAGATGGGGTTCCCGGAAATCTCAGACGAAGAGGTGGAGGCCGCCGTTACCGCCTTTTCATCGGACGACATGCCGGATCGCAATTCGGTCGAGGATCTCGCGGCTGCTGATGCCTTTCTTGAGAGCGACAGGACCGCGTTGGATGTCGTGAAGGCACTCGCCAAGAACGGATTTGACGATGTGGCCGAAAGCGTTCTCGAGATGCAGCGCCAACGCGTCCTGGCGGATTACCTGCACACTGCGGCCGTGTTTGACGAAAAGTTCAACGTGCTCAGTGCGGTCAATACTCCAAACGACTATGAGGGTCCTGGAACGGGCTATCGCGTCGAGGGCAATAGATGGGAAGAGATTTGTGCGCTGCCGCAGGCACTCGATCCGAAATCGCTAGTCGAAGCCGAGACCGGTGACGAAAGGCTTTTGTTAGAGCCGGTGGGCCCGGCCGTTAAGGGCGAGGGTGACGAAGTGGTCGTCGCGGTTGGTGCGGCATATGGCACTGTAATGAACCGCACGCTGGCGGATTTGTCTCACGCCGATGTTCTCAAGGCAATCCTCGACGGCATTGCAGCCGAGGGGGCACGAGCCAGGATCGTCAAGGTCTGGCACGGCGCCGATGTCGCCAATATTGGTCTCTCCGGTGCAAAGCTGTCTGGGTCGGGGATCGGTATCGGTCTTCAATCCAAGGGTACAGCACTCATTCACAAGAAGGGCCTACCACCGCTGAACAATCTCGAACTGCTTTCCATGGCTCCCAACCTGACGTTGGAGAGCTATCGGTCGCTGGGCCGCAATGCGGCTTGCTACGCGACAGGGCGCTCACCTCACCCCGTACCAATGAAGATCGACAATATGGCACGTTTGCGGCTGATCGTTCATACAATGCTGCTACATCACCGCGAGGTGCGTCAAATAGATCCGGATCGTGGAATAGAAGAATTGGAGGTGACGTTCCAATGAACGACGCATCGAAAAGGAATTCATATCAGTTTCCGCTAGGAAAGCACCACCGATCGGAGATTACCACGAAATCCGGTCGCCCGCTCGAGGAGCTCGGGATCGAACAAGTATCGTCCGGACAGGTGGATTCGGACGATGTTTCGGTAAGCGCGGAAACCTTGGAGCTGCAGGCTGCCTTCGCGCGCGAATCTGGTTACGCGGAAGTTGCCGCGAACCTAACTCGTGCCGCCGAAATGACGCGGATACCCAATTCGGAAATTCTTGAGATCTACGAAGCTCTGCGCCCGGGGCGGTCGACCTATTACGAACTCTTATCGGTCAGCCAACGGGTCGCCAGCATGTACTCCGCTCAACATACCGCCGCATACATCCGTGAGGCAGCTGACGCCTACCGAGATACCGGTATGTTGAAGGTGGACGAAAAGTGAGCGGCATTCCCGATCCTATTGTTTTTGTAAGCATGTTTAAACTACACGTGATGATTGATACCACTCAGGGCCGATATTGAAGGCTTTTCCTGCAGCATGCGGTTTCCTCAAACCTAATACGTTTTCCTCTGGAACATGGTTGAGAATAGTTCATCCAATTTGCGGCTGACCGTGCATGAGACGATCAAAGACGACTTGATTCCACTTATCCTGTATAAAGCCGTGACTGCCGTTTGGGGATGCCTGTATCCCAAAAAACGCATTGGACCAATAAGACTGCGCTGCGCAGACCCTACTCCAGGGAAGACCCAAGCAACTGCGCGCGGAATAATGCTGCTTCGGCCAGGTCCTGAGTCACGGTCATCGGCTCATTATGCATGATCTCGCCCGGGCGGATTGCGCGGGTGGCTATTGTTGGAATTGCAGCTTTGACCGAATTTATGCCCAGTGCACCCAGACTGACTGGCAAATCTACCGATTTGCAAAAGCGAGCCACATTGACAATTTCTTCGTCAGAATAGTTATTCAACGCCAATTCAGCCAAGACGCCGAATGCGACCTTCTCACCATGCAGCATGTGATGAACTTCGGGCAACTCAGAGATGCCGTTGTGGAACGCATGCGCTGCGCCGACACCACCACTTTCGAATCCAATTCCGGAAAGGAGAATATTGGCTTCCAGTACCCGCTCAAATGCATCTGTTATGGAGTGGTTTTTGCAGTCCTCGACAGCCTGTTCACCGTATTTTATTACGGTCTCCAAACATAGTCGCGCGGCCGCATAGGCCAATTGCGTGCCAGTACCACCACACAAGTTACCCGCACCGGAATTGATGCAGGCATTACATTCGTAAAAGGTCGCAAGGGCGTCCCCGATACCAGCAGAGAGAAATCTGGCAGGCGCCGCACATATCACCGCGCTGTCCACAAGCACCAGATCCGGGTTGCGCCAGACGAAATGGTCATTGAGGACCCTGTCCTCTTCGTCATAAATCACCGCCAGCGCGGAACAGGGCGCATCAGATGCCGCGACAGTTGGAACGGACACAAATGGTATCCGCAACACATCCGCTGCGGCACGACCGAGGTCGATGACTTTCCCCCCCCCAAACCCGGCAACAATATCTGCACCCGACTGGCGAATCTTTTCCGTTGTGGCTTCGATGGCGGCAGGCGTGCAGGCTGGCTTAACGACTTTCTGTGACACTTTGCAATCACCCGTCACTCCCAGCCCCTCAAGCACGCTGTCAGGCAGGTTGGCATCCATTAGCGCAAGTGCATGATTGCCAAACCTCCCCGCTTCTTCAGAAAATCTTGCCAGTGCGCCGGCGCCTTGAACATAGCGAGAAGGGAAGACTGAAGTTTTCATTTGATTTCCTCATTCAAGATTTCCGATCCAAGCGGCATCGTTCCGTTGAAAGGAGTCCAGGCAGAAGCCTGCGCCCTTTCCCTACTACGGTGCTCTGCACATCATTTCGCCTCGGGCACCGAACATGTGGTCGTTGATGTCGGGATCAGCGAATGAATAGGTCCACATAACCCGCCCCCAGCCCAACCTCCTGGCAGGGCATTCTACTTGTGTCCTGGATGTCTGCTGTTTCCGACATAGAGAGCTCCTCGTTCTTTCCATTCGGATTTTGGTGCCAACATAGAATTTGGCGTACACCCCTTACGTGCCGGCTGCTGAATAGATGCGCGTCCACAATGTCCTCGACGTCTTCGTCCTGAAGTGGCGCATAAACAACGAGCCCGGTTGGCAGTTCACTGTCTTCAATAATGGACTGCAGCCAGGGATAGGGGTTGGACAGATCCCACAGATGGTGATGAGTATCGATATTTTTTTTTCATGCGGTCCTCCTACCGATGATCTTCTGAATAGCCCGGTCGCCTCGCTGGTCAGTGACTGCGTTAGCGTGTAGCTGTCGAATGGCTCGAACTCCCGGCTATCCTTTCTGTTTTCCAAGATTCCGGGTTCTGGGTTAGGCTTTTGTGTTTCGCCGTCCCTACGAGAAAGCCGCTAACCGCGCAGTGGTTCAGTGGGAACTGAAACACCACTTCCGCCAGTGTTCGGTTGGCGGCAATGGCAAGATCTTGCATCGCGGAATCTTTGCTAAGCATTTCGGGCGTGGCCGGAGCACAGTCAAAATACCGAATTCCCGCCATCTATGCTGTGTCCAAAACGGTCATTGCGTTTTCACGGTTGCACGCCCAACAAAGCCCCAAGATTGAAGAAGTCCCGAAGCCAATTTCCGAGATTCTCAGCCCAGTTTTCGCTATTTCGCTTTGTTTCACACCGAACCCCTCAATTTCTGTCAAGTATCGTCAGTTTCAACCAACTCCGTATCATCATTGTGAATAAGGTCGATGATCTGCTTGCTCATTGACAGGTAGTCTCCATCATTGAGAAGTTCCCCGGAAATGGCGAACTCCGTCATGACGGCGATCCGGTCTGCGAGTTGGATCATCTCCGGCATGTCGCTTGTGATCAGAATGATCGCCGTGCCAGAGGACGCCAGATCTCTGATCAAGTCATGCAGATCAGCTTTGCTTTTGATGTCGATGCCAACCGTAGGCTCATCAATTATCAAGACATCGCAATTGGCGGCCATCCATTTGGCAAACCCAACCTTTTGTTGGTTACCACCGGAAAGCTTGCCGACTTTCTGACGCAGTGAAGGTGTTTTGACCTGAAGTTTCTTGAGATAAGGTTCCGTTATGCGGCGCACTGACTTTCGCGTAAGGAAACCAAGTCGATTTTCCGAACGCCGCCAAACGGTGATACCGGCGTTATCCAACACAGAGTGGTCCAGTATAAGTCCTTCGTGTTTGCGGTCTTCACTGACATAGCCAATCCGATGTTTGTGGATTGCCTCGGCAGGACTATTGATCGCAATTGGATGGCCGTTGCGCTTTAGGGTGCCACCTATCTTTGGGACCAAGCCTACGATCGCCTTGGCGAGTTCCGAACGACCCGCTCCGACCAAACCGTACAGGCCCAATATTTCGCCTGGCGCAACAGCCAGACCAACCCCGCGATGCCCAATTGACGTGCTGAAGTCTGAAAGCTCCAGCGCATTTGCCTTCCTATCTATCTCACGGGGCTGATAGGCTGTGGTGAGCTCGGTACGGCCGATCATCATGCGGACAAGATCCTGCCGGTCCAGCCCATTCATGCTCAGATTTTCACATGCGTTCTTACCATCTCGCAGGACTGTTACAGTGTCGCAAATCTCCTGCACCTCTTCGAGCTTGTGGCTCACAAAAAGGACACTAACGCCCCTTTTGCGCAGCTCTCCCAGGACTTTGAAGAAGGCGATCGTCTCATGCGATGTCAGTGCTGCGGTAGGCTCATCCAAGAGTAGAACATTGGACTGCAGCGACAAAGCCTTCGCAATTTCAACCATCTGCATCTGGGCTACGCTCAGTTTCTTGACTGGCGTCGACGGGTCTGCGCTGATACCTAATGTTTCAATCCAAGGGCGTGCGGCGGCGTTGATCGCGGCAAAATCTATGGGCTTCAACCATTGATCCCCTAGACGCTCCAGCATGATGTTTTCTGCAATTGAAAATCGGGGGATCAGGTTTCGTTCCTGATGCACGACACCAATGCCTGCAATTATCGCATCCCGAGGGCTGTGAAACCGCGCAGATTGTCCGCCGATATACAACGCGCCGTCATCCGGCGCATAGGCGCCAGTGATGATCTTTATCAGCGTGGATTTACCTGCGCCGTTCTCTCCCAAAAGCGCATGGATTTTGCCCGGTACCATCGCAATAGATGCCGCATCAAGCGCCTTAACGCCCGGAAAGGACTTGCTCACCGCTTGGACTTCAAAGCTGAGATCAGCCATTTTTGACCACTAGGTCTTGTTTACTTGTCTGGATGTCTTTCCACCGGTTGAAGCCGACGGCGGCAAGAATAAGCGCACCCAGAACCACCTGAACGAGATACGGGTCAACTTTGAAAAGCACTAAGCTTTGCGTTATCAGCGCGACAATGACTACACCAAAGACGGTTGCGATGGTGCTGACGTGCCCACCGGCTAGAACTGCCCCCCCGATCACCGGCGCGGCGAATGACATAAGCAGCCAGTCATCACCAATTGTCGGTTGCCCCAATTGTAGTCTGGCAACCAATGCAACACCCGCCGCCGCAGCAAGAAACCCCGAGATACAATGAGCAACAATTACCGTGCCCGAAACATTGATACCCGACAGCTTCGCGGCATGTTCGTTCGCGCCAACCGCCAATAGCTTCCGGCCCAATGGCACCTTGTTCAACATGAAACTGACAAGAATAATGATGGTCAGGGCCGGTATGAAAACCCATGGCAATGGGCCGAAAAACGTCGTATTTCCGAATGCGCCAACAGCCGCAGGGATTTCATAAAATGGCTGTGCTTCAGTAATTGCCAGATTGAGGCCCTTGAAAATGGCCAGTGTTGCGAGCGTCACCACAAATGCCGACACGCCGGTCCAAATTATGAAAAACCCGTTCAAGGCTCCAGCCAAAATGCCGATCATTATCGCTAAAGCGACGGCCAAAGGTGCGGGAACTCCCCAGACTTCCATCATTCCAGCAAAACTGATGGCAGCCAAACCGCCAATAGCGCCAACTGAGAGGTTCATCTGCCCGATAGCGATAATCACCATTTGTGACAACGCGATCAGAATATTAATAGAGATCGCCTCCAAAAGCACCTGTCCGTTGAGAACGGAAAGGAAAGCCGGGCTTTTGAGACTGATGATGCAGGTGGCAACAGCACAAACCAGTGCCAGGCCAGCCCAATCATGTTTCAGAAGTGATGGCATAGCTCTCCCTCGCTAGGTTTGGACGAATGACCGGCGGAACTTGTCCAAAACGACCGCCAACAAGAGCATGAGACCCAAACAGGCCTGCACCCAAAACTCACCAACCTGGACCAACAGCAGACCGTTCGACAAGATGGAAACCAAGGCTGCACCAAGAACCGCGCCCAAAACTGAGACCTGCCCCCCCAAGAGCAACGTCCCACCAAGGACCGGCCCAAGGAACGCAATCAGCAACCAGTCTTGTCCAAGATTACCCGCCATAGCTGGAATGGCCGCGCCGTTGCGCGCCAAGAGCATTAGTCCTGCACATCCCGCGACCGCACCGGACAGGGCGTGACACATGACGAACAGTCTGCTGACCCGCAGTCCAGATTGTTCAGCCGCCGCCGCTTGGGCACCCGCTGCCAACATTTCTTTACCAATCCGGGTAAAGTGATAAAGAGCACCCAAAAGCACCGCGACAATCACCGTTGGGATCAACATCGCAGACAGGATTCCGAAGAACTTTAGGCGGCTGAACTCCGTGAAGAGTTCTGGCATCTCTCGAAAAGACTCGGCTCGAGTCAGAAAGATCATCCCACCAAAGAAGATACTCATTGTAGCAAGCGTGACGATGAAGCTGTGAAGCCCTGACCAAACGACCCCAAAGCCATTGATCGCTCCCAAACCGGCTCCAACACCGATTGCAAGAAGCATCGCCAGATACCAAGGCAGGCCGATGTCCTCGATAAGCCAGCCGCATGTCATAGCAACACAAACCCCGATGGCGCCGACCGCGAGATTGAGCCCACCTGTGACGAGAACGACCATCATAGAAAAACCTATCATCGCATTGACCGCTATGATCCTCCCCAACAGGTAAAGGTTGAAGTTCGAGAGGAAACCACTTGCGAGACTGGCGAACACAAGCACGGCAATAACAATCAATGCGAAGAGTCCAAACTCGTTACTCAGCGCGATCCGCTTGAGTAACCCGGAAGCCCCTCGATCAAACTCCCCAAATTTTTCTGAATCGGTCGTCACGCAGCTATCCGGTTTGTTGTCAACTTGGAGGCGGCAATCTGCCGCCCCCAGTTTTTGATCTCGAGCACCTGCAACACGAAAAAGCACGCCTTGGATCTCCGTTGGTTAACAGTCGAGATAGGTGTCTTCGAATGTTGCCAACAGTTCCTTGGTCATGGCCTCGTCAACGGCTGCACGGTTTTCTACGTTGCCAGCATGCAGATAAGGTGCGCCGGAATCGATGAAGCGCTCAGTTAATGGGTGCGGCGTGAACGGCGCATCAGCCTTTACAGTGCAGCCACTCCGCAAACGATCTGCAGCAAAAGCGGCAATGTAGGACTGCCCATACGGATTCTGGAGCATCGAGCCGACCACAAAGCCATCTTTGATCGCCTGAACAACAACGGGGTCATGATCAATACCGACCATTTTGATACGCTTGTCACCGACTTTGCGTAACGCATTGGCAGCCACAACTGTAGGAACCCAGCCAGTTGTGATGATGCCATCAGTCTCTGACCCATAGGCGGCCATGTAGGCGCTGATCTTCTCTTCTGCCGGTTCGGGTGCGTCAATGTCAGCAATCACTTGAAACAGCTCGACATTGTCATGTTCCGCGACAGCACGCTCAACACCTTCGATACGCAGCTGTGTATTAGGCTCCACGAGCCAACCCGCAAAATGCACGATTTTCTTCGGTCCGTCCCCCATCGATTCAATCAGCTTTTTGGTTCCCCGATACGCGGAGTCCCGCGCTTCGGTCGCGATGCAAAAGGCCACGTCCGACGGATCTTTCAAGCAGGCAGAAGCAATCACGACCGGGGCACCAGTTCCAACGATCTCATTCAACGTTGGTGCGCTGCCGACCGGATCGCCTGGATGAATAACAAAGGCATTGTACCCTTGGACAACCATACTGAGCAGCAGGTCATTTTGCAGATTCAGTTCCCATTTTTGCGGAACTTTGTAGTCGCCTGCTGCGAGGCCAAAGTCCTCACGCGCGGCAATCCCGCCGGGTTCCCAATCCGCGAAGAACGGATGCGGTCCGCCAGGGACAAGCCCAACCTTCGAACCATCCGCCGCGGCTGAAGTAGCCAACAACGCACTCACTGCAATGGTAGTAATGAACTTTAACATTTTTTCCTCCCTAAGGATGCTTTGTAAGGTTGTAAGGTCGTTTCGCCCAAACTGGCGTAAATCTTATATGTCCATCGGCATTCACTCTTCCTCCAACAAAAAAAGCTCTCTACCTAGCCACTCGCGTCATCAATCCAAGGGGACCTTGAACTCTGCGTTAGCGTTCCTCCTGACGTGAGCATCTCGGACGTATTCCTGCCCCACCGCATCAGCCCGTTCCAATGCTCTTGAGAGGGTTGCGTGCGTCAGTGCGGGGTGCATATTTTTGGCGTATGAATGTGCCAGAGTCGCATCGACCATCCGGCCAATGTTTTCTTTGAATTGAGGTCTATCCCCGCCGAGCTGCTCGAATGTCACGGGCAATCGAACTTCGACCAAAACCTTCAAAAGTCGCTCAATCTCTTCCGTGGAGCGTTCTTCGACGACCATTTGAGTGAAAGCGCCAAAAGCGACCATTTCCCCATGTAGCATATTGCTGGTCGACGGCACCGAAGTAATTCCGCGGATCAAAGCATGAGCTAATGAGAGGCCGCCACTTTCAAAACCAATGCCACTTAGCAGAACAGTAGCCTCAACTAACTTCTCGACTTCGGTACTGACTTTTCTATCGCAGACAGATCGATAGGCACTGGCTGCACTTTGTAAGATGATCTCGTAGCAGTGATCCGACATCATTAGAGCGGTCGTTGTCGGCGGTGTTCCAAAGAAGTTTTGACCATTAGACGCAGCGCATTGGTGAGCTTCCAGGCTTTTACTGACAGCATCTCCGATTCCCGCAGCAAAGAACCGTGGCGGTGCTCTGACGATCACTTCAGTATCGACAAAGACAGCCAAAGGGTTGAGTTTCAGATACTCAATGCTTGTCGGCTTGTTTTCGCGATCGTTGATTACAATCAGGCGGCTTGTTGGCGCATCATTTGACGCAATAGTTGGCACAACGATGATAGGCAGGCCTTCGTGAACGGCCGCAGCTTTTGCGGCGTCTATCGCCTTGCCACCACCGAGGCCCAATACCACGTCAGCTCGGTGTTGGCCGATGTCGGCCTTACACGATGTCAGCGTTTCTTGACTAATTTGCCCAGGAAAGTTCACCAAACCCACCTGGAGCCCACACTGTTGCAGACTTTCTGCCAAGATAGGCACCACTGCCGCCCGCACAGTTTCGTCGCAAAGAATGACCGGGCGTTCCAATTGCAGTTCCCGCAGAAATCTGCCCACCTCTGCCAAGGCCCCAGGTCCCTGAACATAGCGTGAGGGAAAGCCCATTATCTTCAGCATGGTGCTATTCCAATTGCCAGCATTTCAATTTGAGCTGACATCGGCCTTGCCCATAAACGCACCCGGTTTCACCGATGTCACGATGCGGATGTCCCGCCGAACACTTCCCTCAAGCTTTTCGAACGCAGCGACGTAGGCCGGATCGGAGTAAAGTGCCTCCGCGTCTTCCAATGAATCCCACTCAAGAAGCGTCACTCGAGCATTCTTGCCGGCTTCACGCGTCATGACTGGAAAGTCTCGCGCCAGGTAGCGCGCACCGGCGTTTATAACTGCCGGAGCAGCAAGTTCTGCGTAAGCGTCAAAGGCATCGCAATCAGTAATCTCGTCATAGAAAGCAATGGTGTAAACCTTGTCCGACATTCCGTTTTTGTGCTCCCCGCACTCAAAAAATCTGACATTTCAGTCGTCGTTTGACTATTTCTTACGACGCAAATTTGGCTTTTGTCAACAAAAACCATTTTACAAGAAAACGCAACCTAAGTTGTAAGAGAAGAGAATTTGACTAGAATCCTTGTGATCGCCAAAGCGAGGTTGACGCCATGCAGAATTCTGAGAACAGCGAAAGTCTGGCTGTCAAAACGCGCGCCATTCTCCGAAAATCCATCGAAAGCGGTCGGCTGAACCCGGGCCGTGTTATTGTTGAATCCACCATTGCCGAATTGATTGGTGCAAGCCGCAGCCCGGTGAAGACTGCACTTGCCGCATTGCATGCAGAGGGCCAGCTTGCACGATATGCCGGACGCGGATTCATCATTCGACCGGATGGGGCAGAATTGGATCGACGCCCGATCACTGCCGCTACACTTGGCTTAAAGCCAGACGAAACTGGCGCGCTTAAAGTCAGATCTTCTGAAAAACTATATGCGATTGTAGAACCCGATCTCGTCCGCTGCGCGATAAGAGGAAGAATTGGGTTCAGTGAAGCCGACGCAGCCACCTATTACGGGGTCGGGCGCACAATCATGCATGAAGTTCTTTTAACGGCGCAGGCGAATGGTCTTGCGCGTCGTGATAGACGTTCCCGCTGGAAGACCGTGGCCCTCAATGAAAAACGCGTTATATCGCTTTATGAACTGCGCAGATATCTAGAGCCCCATGCATTGGCATCTGCAATCGAGCGATTGTCCACGGAAGGCATCGAAAGAATGGCCGCCGACTTACGGCGCGCGGTAAAATCATATCCAGATGTATCTCCGTCTGATCTCTTCAAAATGGAAGAAGAATTGCATATCCACTGCGTCGAAAAATGCCCAAACAAAGAGATCGTAGAGGCTTTGCGCAGGACGCGTTGTGTGCACATCGCAAGTCGCTATGTCCTCGGCAACGAAGTAAAATTGCCTAAGGATGAGCCCTTTTTTGAAGAACATTTGAAGATTGTACGAGCGCTCGACTCGAAGGATGGTCCGGCGGTTCTGGAAGAAGCCAATGCTCATATTGAGACAGCATTGCCAAAACTCCTTACGCGCGTGAAACTTGCCAAAGAAGCACTTGGGCAACCAAACCTACCGTTCTTACAATCACAATGTTCGAGTGAGATTCTTTGATCCAGACGAGAGCTAAAACAAATCTGGTCGGTCGTTTTTCAACGCAAAGCAATCGATCTATCGTTTTCTAAATTCAAAACCCAAAAATCTGCTTTAGCAAATTTGAGCAGCCCAGTCTGATTGGTTCAAAATTGATGTTAGTGCATGGGCGGTGTGCGATGCATTGGGACGATGGTTTCCGGCGTTGGCAGGCGGTAGGCCAAAGCACTGTGTGGTTGTTTGTTGTTGAAGTGTTTCCCGCATTGTTCGATCAGAATTTGCGCCTCATTGCGGCAGGAGAAGATCTCACCGTTGAGCAGTTCGTCCCGGAGCCGCTGGTAGGAGCTCGCGCAGTATCCGTTTTCCCAAGGTGAGCCGGGTTCTATGTAAGCGGTTTTGGCACCGACGGCTCAGGTCCACCCCTCCCGCCGCCACACCTTTCAACCCGGCCATCGCTCACAGACCACCCTGCCTGTCTGAGCAGGGCTGCAATCCTGCGATAGCCGTGTCGACCAAATCAAAGCCCGTGAAATGATCCTAACCACCTCAACATTGACGTTCCATGAGCTTAGGCCAGAGCTACATTTCGTCGAGGTCAAGCAATCAAGCAACAGGGGCAGCCATTTGTGTATCGGCCCGTTCGTATACTTCGTCAGGAGTCGCCGAAATCAAGGGTGTGGAGGTCCGTCGAATATACCGTCAATAATTCTCGTTTCATCGCGATGTCAGCACATAGCCGGCATTGGATGGCGATAGAAAATTATTTAACATCAAATGCTTGTGAGAACTTTTATCTATCGCACGAAAACCAAATCCATGCACATCCCTACTCCCATTCAATAGTAAATCAGCCGCCTAATATGCTGATATTCTTACGGATTTTTCTGCGACGATTTGCGCATACCGTTCGTTGTACCGTCAAATTCTCAAGTTGTTGAAAAATCTTGGTTTAATCTGCGCCCTCAATTGCGCGACCCGATTTAGTCATGTTGATCGGACTCAAATCGATGGTTCGACACCAATGCTGTCTGCACGGCATTTTCCAAGCGGTGACATAATGATCCAATTTGGCCGTGTTGCTTTTCAGTTGCAGCAGGCTACAGGGCGTCTCAACTGCCTCGAACAACAGCATTTGAGTGCTGCCACGGGTTTGAACCCAGCCGTCAACTAGTCGACGCTCATTCGATGACAGACATTTCATTAAACAAAGAGGCGACTAAAAAATCTAAAATGTCGAACCAACGGAAAAGCCTACCACTATGGCGTCGTCAATGCTGGATTTGCCGTCTGGGTTGAGAATGAACTGCACATCTGGTTGTACATAAAATGCCGGAAGGATCTGGGCGCGATAATTGACTTCAAGGATGGTTTCCGCAGTCTGGCCGGCAAGATGCTTGCTGAATACACCCATGGCCGCAATGAAGGAGAGGCTGTCTTCGGGACGGCTGTTGAAGGGCCCGACATAACTCAAGCCTCCTGCAGCCATGAACATGATTTCATTAAGATCGGGCGGTGCGTAGCTTAGGGCCAGCCAGGCCCATAGTCCCCGTGAGTAGCTGTCGTCCATGCTGTAGAGCATCTGCTCGCCCATCGCGTAGATGCCCCATGTGTTTCGCTCACTGGCTCCCGTCTGCAGATTGGTCAGACGCTCGGTGTCGTAATAGCCGCCAACCTTGTAGGTGCCCGGCAATCCCGTTTGTGACGCCCTATTACCGACATTCACACCAACCTCCGAAATTGCAAGTACACCTGACCCGTCCGGTGCTCCAAACTCGACGCCATGCTCGCTGGGATCTCCGAGTGAGGGATAAACCAGATATGCGCCGGTCTGTGCGTACCAGCTATTTCCGGGCTTCACCTTCACTCGGCCACCCCAGACAGCATTTGGATAGGTTGGAAAGTTAATGCTACTAGCCCCGGCAATCGGGTTGCCGCAGATACCCTGATTAACCGACGTACAGGCAGTGGCAAGCGTGGCAAAGTCTTCGCCAGTTATGATCCGACCACCAACCAATTCCGTGGTATTGTTGAACAATTGTGAACCAACAGCGAGATGAACGAGACGCGTCGAAGGTCCGGGCTCTCCTGAAGAAGACAATTGGACAGGAAAGTGGTTTCCGACGTTGTTTGGCGTCAGGCCGATGTTTCCCGTACCCAGGTTGAACGAGGCCGTGAAATAAGTCCGTTGCTCTATGTCAAGCAGGCGCGAGAAATCCACGAACGTCCCGAAGTTCCAACTACCGATCCAGCTTGCCCCGTCCGGTGTCTGTCCACCGATCGGATTTGCAGCAAACTGGCCAGAGTAAGCTCCAGAAAATGAGATGCCCATCAATTCCAGATCGTCTCGCAGGCCGCCCCAGCTTCCAAGCACATTGGGAGCTTGCGGATTACCCGAAAACCATCCCCAGCCCTGATCAGGCGTCCAAGTCCCCGGATGCAACCAGGGTGTCGCTGTTTCCGGTCCTGCCGTGTCCCATCTTGCAGGATTAAACTGGCTAGCCTTGATCCAGGGATTGATATCCGCCAAAGAAGCGGTCACCCCTGCCAACAATCCTGTGATAACCAGTGTTGAGGCGAAGGCTCGCAAACGAAGTTTCTGTAGATGTGCCGACATTGGATTGCGCTGGCCCTTCATTTGCCCAGCGACCTGCCTTGCTAAACTCCGTGGCGGGGCCGTGGGCGATTTGTGGTTCATGAACCGGACGTCGCTAGCCTGGGCAAGCGGCGCCGCGAGTGGGTTTTGAATGGTGTTTCCAACGCTGTATTCAACACGCTGCAGAGTTCTGACGTTTGAATGCCTCAAACCGCTTATCCTTCCCGTCCGGCAACGCCTCAAGCGTTTCAGCATCCCGCTCGTCCCAAAATGGTTTCTAATCGCTTCTCGGGGTCAGGGGCGCACCGCCGGGTCCGGGGGTTCCAAACGTGAGAACGTTGTCGACATAAGCGCGCAACGCATCCGCCCAGTCCGTCAACGTCTTACATATCTTCGGCTTGTCTGCGACGTCGACCGAGCAACGCAGCGACACAAAGTTGTTCAGGCTCATTGATAGCTGCAGCGAAAAGTCCGACGAGTACAGCTGACTATCGCTGAACACCGCCCCGGCGGAAACGTTGCGATAGAACGTCATACGAAAGTCCTGATGATCACCGGCTGTTTTCGAATCGTCCAGGCCCAGAATAGAGCTAAGGGTCGAGAACTCCGGCAAGATAGCAACCGGTGGAAAACCAGCGGTCTGATGGCACCCGATGCAAGAGGCCTGAGGATTGTCCACTGGACCTGCCAGACGGCCACCGAAACCGAGGTGATCGAGTGTCACGGGAGCAGTCGTCAGTTCCTTAAGCGCTTCCTCGTCAATCCACTGTTCGGTTAACTTCTCCTGGCTGCAATTTCCGTTGGCGTCACACGTTTGCGAATAGGTGACTTTAGGGCTGTTTCCCCATTGAAGGCCGAGTGGCACCATACGGTCCCAGACCGTTGCCCCCGTCTGGGTGCCGTCATAGGCAAACGTTCCAAAAAGCCAGCCGGTAACGCTGCGATCATCGCGAACGGCAACATCGATCTGCAACAGGCGGACGGTTTGAACCTTCCTCTCATAACGTGAAATCGGCCCCTGATTGCGGACAGCCGGTTCTGTCTCGACAAATATATCCGCTTCCCACTCCAAGGCATCCTTCATAGTTGGAAGCTCAGATTCTTCGATTGTCGAAAACAGAAGTTTGATGATGTAGGAACCGTCGGCGAAGTTGTTCAATCCGGCAGGATCAGGATTGAGTGCCGACGGGTCGGGTGAATTGGGATCACAATAAACCTGACCGATACCGAAAGCGCCTCTGTCGTTGTAGTAGGCTCCTGACCAGGTATCGACTGATCTGGTCTGCAGTGTCGATAAGGTCTTCGGATTGGAATCGAATTCGTGAGTCAGGCCATGGACGAACTCGCGACCGTCGGTACCGGGCCAGTCGGCTGCGACTTCGGAGTTCCAATCCATCCAGGGCATCGAGTACCAAGATCGGACTTTGTTGTCTTCAACATAAAAGTCGACCTCGACATTGCCCTCAAGACCATAGTTCAGGAGTTCAACTAAGTAGGTTTTCGGGTCGGTAGGGGCGCCATTTTCGAATGGTATCGCCATCCATGGATAGTCTTCCTTGGGCGGCAGTTTGTCGGGGTAGTCCTGGCTTAGCTTGAAAACTCGGCCGGTATAATCGGCCGGCGGATCGCCACCCTCCCCTTGCAGGTAATAATCTTTAAATTCACCCCGCACGCACCCCTGTTTCGCGTGCGCGTTGCGTTCATCATCTGACGAAGCCAACGCACTGACAGGCGCAGCAATCATGACAAGAGAGACAACCGGGAAACAAAGACATAATGATCGTTTGAGGATGTTGGTCAATCTCATGGCTATCGTTTCCTCTTTCTATGAGTGATCATGCCTGGACGCCGGATCGACGATCAGGAAATTTTGCATCATGCCCGTGTCTTCATGCGGCAAGATATGGCAGTGATAGACTGCCTTGCCGGTGTACTGCTTGAAGCGCATGCGGACGACGACGGTTTCATTTAAGGGGACCCAGATCGTGTCTTGGATCAGGCCCGGCGGCTGCTTGATGCCGCCTATCGATACCACCTCGAATGCATTGACATGGATATGGAAGGGATGGCCTTCGGCACCGCCGTGATGCGCGTCCTTCAGAGACAAATGCCATTCTTCAACGCCGTCCAAATCGACGACGGTCGGCACTTCCATTTCACTGTAGATCGCATTGTTGATGAGGTAATCGCCACCAACCACCTTGTTGATGATCCCAGGAACGCTTCCAGTGAAGACGATCTGGCGGACGCGACTTACCTCCTCGGGTTTGATCAATGGATATTCGCGGTTGGGGACTGGCAGTTCCCCTGGCAGCGCCATGTCTTGGGCCGGACCCTTCACCTCGATTTCCGCAATCACCTTGGCCGCACTGTCAAGAAACTGCCGATCGTGAGGGATTTGGCGTATCTGATAGACGCCGGGCGTCGCGTTTGCCTTGATCAAAAATTCGGCCCGGTTGGCTGGCGCGAGGAGAAGCTGTCCATCGGTTTCGCTGTAGCCGGTCGCCGGAATGCTACGCACCTGTGGGAAATTCACACCGTCCATGGCGAGCAGATGGACCTCATGCCCGTCGACGACGATCGGCATGAGATTGTCCGAACTGCCATTGAGCATTAAAAAACGAACCACCTCACCGGGTGCAAGAGTGAAGCGCTGCGGTGTCAGTTGTGCAGGGACCGGGCTAGTATCCTCGTTGGTGCGGTCGTTGTGCGTTTCTCTGAAAAACGGCTCACCATTGAGAAGATAGTACCGGAGCTTGTAATCGCCGGTGGTGAAGCCACCGTTCAGGGATGTCCTCTCGCCATTAATGGTGACGTATCCACCATAGGTCTGCCAGATGGCGTTTTGAACCGGCTCATAGGTCCACAAATCCGGGTCATCCTCACTCGGAAACAGGCCAATGTCCTGAATTACCAGCGGGATTGAACGTGCAGCTTTGATTTCCGGAACTTCGTCGAGTGCGCCCTTTACGATGAGCGGTCCCGCCATTCCGCTTACCGCCTGAACCGCCGTCGCACCATGTTTGTGCGGATGATACCAGTTGAGCCCGGGCGGGTGATCTTCGGGAATTTCGAAGACATAGTCGAGATGTTCACCGGGCGGGATTTTGATCATCGGTGCGAGCGGATCGGAGGTCCCAAGCGGAACGAACAGATGCGGCAGCACATCCATGCCGTGAAGATGAAGGGCGGTATGGTCGAGGCCATGCGGCACATTGTGGTCGCCGTCCCAAGCGGATGAATCATATGGTGGCAACGAATTTTTCATTCGAATTCGTAGCGTCGATCCCGGCGTTACTGTGATCGTCGGGCCAGGAATCTGATCATTGTATGCCCTCAGCCTCACGCGATTGCCGTCAAGGACCATCTCCTTTATGGCGCATTCGAGCTCAATCCAATCGTCGCCGCTTAGGGGCGCTGTTTCCCCTTCCTCGTTAGCAAATGAAGAAGTTCCCGCGACACTAGCCACTGCTGCGAGTGAACCGCCGAGGACTTCCCGACGTGTTACCCTTTCCATCTCAATTGCCCCTCAACAGATGCTTCCCCAACGGCGGGAATTGCTGCTTTAAGCTGTATTCCAGTCTTCGGTCGGCCAAAAAAGCAAAACGGCTCAGACCAAAGACGGTCGCCCTTCCTTAGGTTATCTTGCACGCTTGCCGGCTTTGTGCGCCGCGATTCGCTCCGAAAACCTATTGATAAAAATCCAGAGTTTATGCGTTAAGCGCAAGGATCAATCGCTGGACGACAGTTTCAATTTTCATAGGTCAATCGTATCACCGGACCCTACAAATCCCCTGTCTACGACGTCACAGCAAAGCCAAGATACCATCTGCCGTACCGACCAGCTCATCGTCGGCAAGACCGAGGGCAGGCATCGCAATCATCCAATGACGTTCAATGCTCAATTGGCTTCTTCTTACTCGACGTTTGTCACTTCCGGTTTACCTCGATCCCGCACATGTGGCCGTGAGGAATTCGGCGTGCTTCAATTCCTCCTTTCTGTCGGTGGCGATCAGCGTCGTAAAGGCCGCTTGTTGTACAACTTAATGTGGGAAAACGGATCTTTGTAACTTACGAGAGCTGCCATCTGGGTCGTTGTCCGGTAAAATCAAACGCACCATGGGACAAGCTGACCTGATTCCTGCTTTCAAATTCGATGGCGCATCGTTGGGTAGCAGCCATTGCTTTGACGCATGGCGGGAGACCATTCGATGTGTTTATGACGTAGCGCCTCTGGAGGAGGCTGCAACCGAATTCGAAAATGTGGATGGCTGGCTAGTCAACTCTCTTATATTCTCCGAAGTTTCTTTCTCAAGACAATCGTTCCGACATCACGCCCGCCACCTTCAAGATGCCAACTACTTGAGTGTACAAATTTACAGGTCAGGGGGAGCAAGGGGTGTCCTCGCGGATCAATCCTGGATTATGAAACCGGGGGATGTTCATATCCATGATTTTTCGCGAGAGTTTCGCTCAGTAACTGAGAAATCTGTGGTTTCAGGTGTAACAATCCCACATGCGGATGTCGGTTATGATCCCGCAACACAACCGGCACACATGATGTTCTGCGGTGACTCTGCCATTGGTAGTGTATTGAGAGAGAGCTTTTACGCGATTCAGCGCCGCTTGCCAGAACTCAACAAAGAGGAAGCCGCGGTCTTGGCGAACGGATTTTGCGGACTGGTACGCGGCGTTATCAGTCCTCAAAAGACAAAAGAGCTATCCCGAGCGAAAGCATTTTCTGCTGAACGGCGCGTTGCCATGCGATCTTATCTGGACAAGCATCTATCGGATCCCGGCCTGGGTATCCACAATCTTTTGAATACGTTTGGTGTTTCGCGACCATCAATCTATCGCGACTTCGGCGATGTTGGTGGAGTCACGGCTTACATTAATGAGCGTCGTCTCAATCGAGCCTTTCATCAGCTTATTTCAGCAAACCCCTCACACGGACGCGTCAAGGAAATTGCCCACCATATCGGGTTTAAGGACACATCATATTTCAATAAGCTCTTCCGCAAACGCTTCGGCATCACGCCTAGAGCCGCAATGACAGGTCGGCAAATTGTGAGGGCATATTCGCAGCAGTCAAATCAGATTGCCTCCTCACCCAATACTTCTCAGCTAAACGACTGGTTCAATAGTATTTGATCACTGATTGTATCGCAACTTCAGCTTTTCAGATCTGGATCATGTGAACAACCTCCAGAGAACTCACCACTGGAACAGTTCCCGGTTTGAAAGGTCGATCAACTGAATGAATCGATGGCCGGACCCGAACGGGTCGTGACTCCAATCCCCACCTTCCTGGTCTTCGGCATTTTCCTTTCAGCGTCTTCCGGTGCCGTCATCCGAACGCCGCCTACCAGCGGCAAGCTCCTTGAATGCAGCGCTGAGGGCGTTCGCGGTTTGTAAAGTCCCCTCACCTCGCGTTGAAACGCTCCAGCGCTCCGCTACGGCTCTGCGCGCTCGTCGCTCGTGAAGTGCCACTGGCACGTCACATTGAAGCGCATTGCGATTCAGCCGCTCCAGCGCTTCGCTATGGCTTCGCGCGTTCGTCGCTCCAAAAGGTCCACCGGACCTTTTGACCGGCTACGCCGACCGCTCCTCACTCCCATTTCAATGGTTAACCGGTTGGTTAAGCTTCTGATTTTACGACATATTATACTGCGACACTTCGCGCGTACCGTCAGAAATACCGTCGATATTCTAAACCTATGAAATTGCTAGCGTATTTTCTTCACACTACCAATGAAGACATGTGGAAAATCGTCAAAGGCACGCCCAGGCCTTTGAAACGGCATCGGGCAGGCATCACAGGGTCAATTCAAGGGCTCGCAGCCACCGGGAGCAGCACTCGATAACAGTATCCGTCCAATAGTTCGGAGGGTAGGATTCAACCGGTCGATACCCCCTTCCGTCGAGGATAGCGGCGCGTTGCGCCCCACTAGGTCACCAGCACATGCATTGCTTCTTTCCCATGCGGATGTTGGCGAGTTCGTTAGCCCGACCTTCCACTCGGGATGTCGAGACCGCTTTGCGTTACGCACCGGATCTGGCAACGCGTAGAGTTCACAACGCTGCCAACTCGCCTAAACGATTATTTACGACTTTCTGACAGCTCTTGCGTATGGTGGCGAACACAACCTCAGGTAGGTCTGGAAGGCCTTTCAGAGACCGCAATTGGCCGGGTGTCCTGATCGCGGCCGCAATTGTCAGCCTGTTTTCCCATTGGTTCTGGCACTATTCTCATTTGAAAGCTCAGTTTTCCGGCGAAACAGCGCAAGCTTCAGCGACAATCAAGGAGATCTCCTCACGTGGATGCCGTGTCCTTGATCGTTGCAATGGCGCGCAGGCGCGGGTCTTTGAGGCGCGGATTCAGTACCGAACAACACATGGTGAAGCGGTTACCACATCGATGAAATTCGACTCGCCGTTTTGGAGCGAAGGCGACACAATCGACATCGTCTACCCGGTCGCTAACCCTGACGTGGTGACCTTCGATCTGGACAGCGCTCTAAGATTTTGGACTTTTCGGCAGATTGAGGCTCTTGTGATCCTTTTCATTGGTATCGGTATTGGATTGCATCAATGGTTCAGTCCAAACAGCAGCGACAGCAGGATCGCGTTTCGCTCTGATTGAACCGGAAGGGATTGAACAAACCCTGTCGCTTTCAATCGCCGAAAACACTACCTTTAGTAGCTGAAACTGGGCTGAACAGCTAATGTCAGAGATACCGTAAACTATCTAGGCTGTTGAAATATGCGGACGACCTGTTTTTGTTGAGCGAGAGCCAGATGGCTCGGATACATCCGCATTTTCGGCTGGCCCACAGAGCCGCAGGGTCGAAGTCCCCCACGACAAGGAGCTCTACCGCCAACGCCACAAGATCGAGAACATGTTCGCCCGTCTCAAGGACTGGTGGCGTATCGCAACACGCCACGACCGATGCGCCCACTTCTTCTGTGCTATATGCATCACCGCAACCGTCACATTCTGGTTGTGATCAATGAGCCCTGAGCCTAAAGCCCAATGGGATCTCTAGAAGATCAAATCCGCTTTCTTGATGGAGATGAGGTAGACTTCAAAGCCCATCCTCGGACTACTTCTTCGACAAGCTGCTAACCGTATTTCAATGTCTTTGCCGTCCGCCAGTAGTCGCGGAACTCCGCAAGTGTAAGCAATACGGGTTCGCCCGCCTGACAGGCCGCCAAATACTGCTCGGCAAGAATCTCGATACGATGAGCGAACAGAACTGCCTGATCCAGCGACCGGCCCCAGGCAATCGCGCCGTGATTGGCGAGCAGGCAGGCATAACGGTTTTCCAAACTGTCTACGACATTGTCGGCCAGTGCCCGGCTGCCAAAGCAGGCATAATCGGCACAAGGTATGTCCACACCACCGAAAGAGCCGATCAGATAGTGAAAGCCCGGTATCGGTTTGCGGCAGCACGCCAGACCAACGCAGGCGCTGGAATGGGTGTGCACAACCGCCATGGCCTCGGATTTGGCCCGGTAGATTGCAAGGTGCATGAGGATTTCACTGGAGGGCGTACCGCCACATTTGACCTGCCCTTCCAGATCGATCCGCACGAATGCGTCTGCGCAGATATCCGGTCCGCCGGCACCGCCCGGCGAGATCAGGATATGATCGTTGCAGCGTGCGCTTATGTTGCCGGACGCCTGTTCGGTCAAGCCATGGTCATGCAGATAACGATACGTATTCGAGAGTTGCCGGCGCACTGCCGTTTCGGATTCAATCATCGTCAGCGCCCTGCCCCATGATCTCGACAAGATCGAGCAATATCGTCTCACTCCCCATCTTGCCGGCCTTGAAATAGCAGCAAAGCCCGCTTTCCGCGTCGCCAAGACACAAGCCGCCGGGAATGTCCCTGAGCGGATAAACGTGCATGGCATCAAGTCGGATCGCATCCGCGACCGCGCCCGATGTCTCGCCGCCAGCCACGATGAAACGGCTCACACCGAGCGCCTGCAACCCGCATGCCATCGCCCTGCAAACGCGCTCCCCAAGCATTTTCGCTTCGGTGACGCCAAGCCTTGCCTGAATTCGCTTCACGTCTTCGGGCCCCTGCGCGACGCTTAACGCAACCGGACCCTTTGGCAATTGCTGCCCCGCCCATGCCATCGCATCCGCCACCGCGCTGTCGAAATCTTCAGCCGCATCGGCCAGAACGACCTGCCTGACCGGATAGCTATCCGCAAATCGTTCGAGCTGTCGCAGCGTCGCCCCGGCGCAGCTGCCGGCAATGACGGCAGTGGCACCAGGCGGCAAAGGCGGGATAATTGGAACGGACTTCCTGTCCTTGATGTGGCGTGCCGGCAGTGCGGCCAGCAGGGAATCGCCACCGGTCATAGCGGGCCATGTCTCGGTGACCTCGGCGCAAACGGCGATATCGGCGTCATCGATCGCATCGAACAGAAAATAGGCCGCGCCCCGATCAACGGCGGCGTCAATGAAACAGCGGGTTGCTTCGACCCCATCGGCGAGGACCGATCGCGGAACCAACATCACCTCGCGGCGTGTCTGCCGCCCAAGCACCGCCACCAAATCGGAATCCGGCATCGGCGTGACTGGGTCGAAGCGCTTATCGGAATTGCATAAAAGCTCCGATCCCAGAAAAATATGGCCCTGGTAGACCGTGACTCCACGCGAGGGAAATGCAGTGCAAAAGCCCAGGCGGTCGGCCCCGGTGGACTGCATCAGCGCATCTGCGCAGGGGCCGATATTGCCGCAATCTGTAGAATCAAAGGTTGCACAATATTTGTAAATGATGTGGCACGCGGCTCTTTCGGTCAGCGCCCGTTGCGTCTCATCGAACCATTGCACGGCTTCCTCCGGCGGTGCCAGGCGAAAGCGTCCTGCGACTACACAGGCAAGTGAGTCGCCGAGGAAGTCGAGAGCGGAAGGACGGGTAACGATCGGACATAAGATCCCCTGCTCGACCAGTGACGACGCCACAAGAACCCCACCTGTCAGGTCATCCGCGATGATGCCTGTTATCAGGGAACCGGACTGCCGCTCGCCATCAGTCATGGCGCCACCATGAAAACGCGCTCCGGCGTGCTGCACTCATCCGAACACATCGGCAACCGCCTCAAGCGCGGCATCCGTCGCTTCAAGTGTGAGGTCTATGTCCGCATCGGTATGGGCCGCCGACAGGAACATATTGTGCCAGGGATGCAGATAAACGCCGCGTTGCAGAGCCTTCGTAGAGAAGAGATAGGCCTTCTCCAGCGTGTGGTCGTCATCAAACAGAATAAGCGGCATCTGCGCTGGTCCGGTCTGGCGAATGCCGATCCCGCGGGCTGCCGCCTGGCTTTCGATCCCGCTGCGCAGCTTCTCGCCCAACCGCGCCATATGCGTAACCGCATCGCCGCGGTGGAGCTTGCGCAGTGTTGCCAGTGCGGCAGCCATCGGGGCAGCGGCACACCAGAACGATCCGGTGACATAAACCGTTTGCACCGCCTCGCGGAGCCAGTCCTTGCCCGTCACCGCGGCGATGGGATAGCCGTTGCCGAGCGCCTTGCTCCAGGCCGACAGATCAGCCTGAACGCCCAACGGCTCCCAACTGCCGCCAAGGTCCAGACGAAAGCCGGCCCTCACATCATCGATAATGAGCACGGCCTCGTTTCGGTCCGTCACAGCCCGCGCGGCGTGGGCGAAATCCGCTGTCGGCATCTCCTGATCGATGCGCGCGTCGTGACGAAAGGCACTCACGAGCACGCCTGCCAGATCGTCGCCGGCCTCACCCACAGCGGCCTCGAGCGACGAGACGTCGTTGTAGTCATAGTAGAGCAGATGCGCACGGTCCTCGGCGACAACGCCGCCTGGCCAGGGCGTACACCACGGGACCGCACCGTGATAGGCACCATTCGCCACAAGTATCTTCCGCCGTTTGGTCGCCGCCCGGGCAATCGAAACACAGGCCGTGGTTGCATCAGTGCCGTTCTTGCCAAAGATTGCCCAATCTGCGGCAGGCACGGTCTCGACCAGGAACTCCGCCAGATCGACCATCACTTCGCCCGGACCATTGGCGATACCCATCCTCGCCTGCTGCCTGCCGGCGGCCTCTTCGACATCAGGATCGTTGTAGCCCACGATCATCGGACCATAGGCGCACACGAAATCGATATAGCTGTTCCCGTCGACATCCGTCAGATGCACACCTTCTGCTGACCGGAAGAATTGCGGATAGGCGGGCGGCAGGCTTTTGGCGCTCATATGCCCCCACATGCCGCCGGGAATGACTTTTGCTGAACGCTTGCGTAGAGCGCTATCGCATGGCAGTGACCTCCGCGCGCCGTTCAACTGGTTTGTTGGATGTACGTCGGACATGCACATCTCCCATCTTTGCCCATGAGCTTTTTTTCTCGCACGGGGTACACGATTGTAACTTACGTGCCTGTGACACTAAGCGGCTGTCGGCCACCGTGGGCCGCATACCGTGTATTATTGCCATGCTCATCAAAAAGCAGAAAGGTCTCCTCGCTTGCACGAAAGGCAACGGACTGGTTGAGTTCAACTGCGCTGTCCCCATCCAGGACAGCCATCCATGGCTCGCCCGTCTCAAGCTGAAAGTTGATGATGGTTTCATGTCCGAGCCGTTCGACCAGATCGACTGTTCCTTTTACCGGACCGGTCGCGTCAAGTTTCAATGCATGTGGGCGAATCCCGAGCTTGAGGAACTCTCCGACCTCCACCTTCCTGGAACCGGTCGGCAAAGACACCGTCGTGTCGCCAATTCCGCTCGCCCCGACGACGACCTTGTAGCCTTCCACGGATTTGACCAGCACGTCGAGAAAGTTCATTGACGGCGAACCTATGAAGCCGGCCACGAACAGATTTGCTGGATTGGTGTAGAGCTCGATCGGCGAACCATATTGTTGCACCGTACCGGCGTCGAGAACCATAATCTTGTCCGCCATGGTCATGGCTTCTACCTGATCGTGTGTGACATAAATCATCGTGGCGCCCAGTTCATTGTGGAGTTTTGAAAGCTCCTGTCTCATGCTGACACGAAGCGAAGCATCGAGGTTGGACAAGGGCTCGTCGAAGAGGAAGACGTCCGGCTCACGCACGATCGCCCGACCGATAGCGACACGCTGGCGCTGACCGCCGGAGAGCTGCCTGGGTTTTCGGTCAAGCAGCTGCTCCATCTGCAAAATGTGGGCAGCCTGCCGGATACGTCCGTCACGCACGCCCTTGGGCGTCTTGCTCATCTTAAGAGCGAAACCGACATTGTCGTAAACGCTCATATGTGGATAGAGCGCATAGTTCTGGAATACCATGGCGATGCCACGGTCTCGCGGCTCGACTTCGTTGCACAAAAGCCCGCCGATAATGAGATCGCCTGAGGTGATATCCTCAAGCCCGGCGATCATTCTCAGCAAGGTTGACTTTCCGCAGCCGGAAGGGCCGACGAAAACGACAAACTCGCCGTGTTCGATCTCGAGGTCGATCCCCTTGATCACCTCGACATCTCCGAAGCTCTTGGAGATCGATTTCAACGTGAGTTCTGACATTTCCTGCCTTCGTCCCGTCCCTTTTTCCATCGCCTCCCAGCCCGACTGCCGCAACAGTTACGGCAGCCGACGGGGAAGGAGCGCTGACGCTCAGGTATCGCTTTAACCTTCGTTCAGGGCGCGTTGAACATCCTCAACGAAAAGGTTAGCTGCTTCCTCGGCCTCCATCTGACCGAAACCGACCTGCTCATAGAGATTGGTGAACTCGTTGATCAGATGTTGGGTGTTGTCCGGCCAGACATCGATGTTTACGCCATAGGTATCGGCAAACCCCTTATACATCTTGATCCGGTCGACCAGTGTGGGCGGCGATGCCGGATCGACGACCTGTGCGTCGAGCAAGGTCACCGTCGGCGTCAGGCCCACCCGCGACTGCATCTCCACGCCCGCATCCTTGTCGTTCAGCCAGAAGTCGACAAAAGCCGCGGACGCATCGACATTGTCGCAATTGGCCGAGATCGACAGCGAGTTGCTGCCGGAGGTCAGAGGGTTGTTGCCGTTCGGCGGCTTTACCTGCAGGGCAAAGCCGCCGTCGACAGCGTCCAGCGCAGACTGCAATTCGGACGCTGTTATGTCGCCTCCGGTCCTGGAGAGAGTGATCCCCTGTGCCATGAATGACTGAACGGTCGCAGACGGCTCCTCGGCGCTCATAGCCATATTCGGCGTCAAGCGTTCCTCACGCGCGCGGTTCCATAATTCAAACCAGTCGGCCAGCGTTTCCGTCCGGAAGCCGGGCTTGTCACCGTCAAAGAGATCCTCGCCACGGCCCTGAGCATATTGTTGGAATTGGAGAATCTCGCCGCCGAGCTGCGTCAGCGGATAGATATCTTCATCCTCGAGTTTCTGGCGCGCCTCGGCAGCCCACTCGATGTAATCCTCATAGGTCCAGTCATTGGCCGGCTCCTTGACGCCGGTCGGTTCAAGTTTTGGCCAATTATACTGGAAGGTCTCGAACCACAGGCCCACCGGCAGAACATAGAGATTTCCGTCGGCGTTGCGGTGCCCCTCGACCACATCCTCAGGGATAGCCGAAATATCGATCTTGCCTTCCTTGATCAGATCATCGAGCGGCAGCAGAACGCCGAGGTTTTCATAGCGTGTCTGATAACGGGTCTGCATCATCGGCACACAGGGCAAATGGCCGGCGGCAGCCTGAACCGTCACCCGGTCCCAGTGCCTGAGAAAGTCTGTGGGCTGGGGTAGGATCTTTGCCTCAGGATAGGTTTCCTCGAACGATTTAATCATGCCGTAAACGGCACGATTGCGCCCTTCCGAACCCCACCAGGCGAAAGATACTTCACCGTCGATCTCCTGGGCCTGAACGCCGGTGCCCAGGCCGAGACCGGTTCCGCAGGCAATCGTCAAAACCGCCATGCTGGTCATCAGTGACATCGTGACTGGTCGTTTCATACGACTTCCTCCCTGTTTCGCTCAGCGCTCTTTTTGAACGCCGGAAACAGCAAACAGCCGGCCGGCCAACCGGTCAAAAGCCAATATGACGTTTGTGGCCTGCCGTTCGCAGCAGTCTAAAACGTCAAAGGCCGCATAAGGCCCGCGCCGGTTTTAGCGGGCCCAGCTGTTCCAGACATGAGCAAGACGCTGCAGCCCTGTCTCAAGCTTTTCCCTAGGGGCAGAGATTGCGAGACGAAGGTGATTATCGCATTCGTTCGAGATGCTGAAGGTCGGACCGGCCAGCAGATCGACGCCGGCGCGTCTTGCCTGCTCGGCGAAAGCAAGAGCCGAACGGCCTTTAGGCAGCTGGATCCAAAGGGACGCGCCGCCCTGGTTTGGGTGGACGTGCCAGTCGGGCAACAGATAGGCCAGGCGCGCCAGAACTTCGGTCAACCTGTCCTCAAGAAGCGCCCGCCTTAGACAGCGCGCTTCAGGAACTCGCCTAAGCAGCCGTTCGGTAGCTATTTGCGACGGGATGGACGTTCCGAGATCCTCGGCGCTCTTTGCCGCCACAAGGCTGGACAGGACATCGGCCTGAGCGCGGATCCAACCGATGCGCAAGCCACCCCAGAAAAGCTTGCTCGCCGACCCGATTGTGATCGTGTTGCTGCAGAAACCCGCAATCGGTAATGGACGGTTGTCACGACACAAGGTGTCGGCCGTCGACGCATCGTCGATGATGGTGACGTTATACTCCCCGGCAAGACTTGCGATCTCCAAGCGCTTGTCATTTTCCAGGCAGGAACCGGTGGGATTGTGCACCGTTGACAGAATGAGCGCCATCTTCGGCCTGTGTCTCTCCAGTGCGTCGGCAAAAAATCCGACGTCCAGCCCCTCATCACCGCTCTTGACCGAAACAAGCCGCGCCCCGGCGGCACGCAGCGATTCAATACCACCGCGATAGGTGGGCTCTTCCACGACGATAACATCACCTGCTTCGATCAAACTTCTGGTGATGATGTGAACCGCCTGTTGGGCACCGGCTGTTACCATCACCTCTCTGGCGGACGTTGCCAGGCCATCGGCTACATAGTATTGCGCGATCGCTTCCCGTAGGGCCGGAAGCCCTTTCGGATAGTAGCCGTGATTACCCAGCAGAGGCTCAAAATCCGCCGCTGACAGCCGGCCCAGTTCCTCGGCCACCATCGGCAGCGCCTGACCCGCTGCGCTGCGCAGATCGACCCTGCCCATGATACGTCGCTCGAGGAAGGACTGGAGCCTCGCATCACCCCGCGCACCAGCCGTTCGGCCCGCTGACGAAACAAAGGTGCCGATCCCGGCACGGCTGTTCAGGCTGCCGTCATCGCGTAATTCGTCGAACGCCGCACCGACGGTCGTCCGGGCCAAACCCATCGTCGCAGCCAGTTGCCGCTCCGACGGCAATCTGCAGCCGGCTGGAAGCTGACCGTTCTCAATCAGAAGGCGCAGACCGGATGCAAGATTGTTGGACAACGTCCCGTCCGAATCCTCCCAGGATCCAAGCAATCTGGTCAGCCGATGTGTGTTGACTAGCTCTCCCATCATTTGAATGTTCCTCCTATAGAATATCACCGCAGTTCATCGAGGAAAATCAATTAAACTGAGGTGCTTAGGTCGGCGTTTTATCTTTCTCAGTCCGGCCGTTGTTAGACTGCTCGCGTGACCTGAGGCAGCGACATGTTCAGAAACTGGCGTGCCCGCTCCTTTACAGCCGTTTCGACCGGCAACCGTTCCATCGAGGACGCTCCGAAAAAACCGTTCAACCCTTGCGCCCGGTCAAGAACGTCCTGCGCATCGGCCGGCTCGGCGATCGGCCCACCGTGGCAAAGAACAATTATATCCGATCGGACGCGACGCGCCGCCGAGGCCCAATCGGCAATCCGCTCGACGCAGTCATCCAACGTCGGCGATGTCAGGGCACCGATCCGACCGCCGGTGGTCAATCCGAGATGACAGACGATCACATCGGCTCCCGCCTCTGTCATTGCAACCGCATCTTCCATGGAAAAGACATAGGGCGTGGTCAGAAATTCCAGATCCCTCGCCTTCCCGATCATCTCCACTTCCTTGTAATATCCCATCCCCGTCTCTTCCAGATTGGCCCTGAATACCCCGTCGATCAGTCCGACCGTCGGGAAGTTCTGAATGCCGGAAAAACCCAGCCTCGCAAGCTCCGGCAGAAAGACGTCCGGATCGTAGAAAGGATCGGTGCCGTTCACACCAGCCAGAACCGGCGTATGCTTGACGACAGGCAGCACCTCCCGAGCCATCTGGAACACGATATCGTTTGCGTTGCCATAGGCGAGCAAACCGGCCAGCGACCCCCTGCCGGCCATACGGTAACGCCCGGAATTGTAGATAATCAGGAGGTCGATCTCCCCGTCTTCCTGAAGTTTTGCCGTTATGCCGGTGCCGGCACCGCCACCAACAATTGGAACACCTGCCGCCATCTTTGACCTTAACTGCTCAAGAATCTCGGATCGTGCTATTCTCGCCATGGACTTGTTCCTTGTTGGTCGAATCTAAGAGAAGCTGCAACTCGGCAACGGCGCGAGCGGCAAATCGGGGATCGTTGATATACGTCTCCATCTCCACGAGCTTTACGCGATCCCGGTCAAGATGTTCCCGCACCGCCGTAAACAGGGCTTCGTCGGCATCGGCATCATGGAAAACGCGCCCCTCAACCGCGATTTCCGATATTCCGAGCAGCGGCAGCAATAAAGTGCACGGCCCCTCAAGGCTTGAGACGCGCCGCGCAAGTCTCTTGCCGAGTTCACCGCACTCCTCGCAATTGGTTCGCATCAGCGTGATGCTGGCATTGTGAACGTAGAGGTTCCTGTTCTTGAAACGAGCGGGAATGGATTCCTTTGGTCCGAAATTGACCATGTCGAGACCGCCGGGCGATACGACGCGCGGCGTTGCATTCGGCGTTGATGCGGCAAGCCTGCCAACGCCGGCCGAAAACACGCCGCCGACCAACTCGTCGGCAAGCTCGGTCGTGGTAATGTCAAGGAGCCCGGCCAGCATGCCCTCGCCTGCCAGTGCCTCCATTGTCCGCCCTCCGGAGCCGGTCATGTGAAACGTGAGAACCTCATAACCGGCCTCATCGAGCAGCCGGCGTCCCTCGGTCACGCAGGGTGTCGTCACCCCGAACATACTGGCGGCAACCAACGGCCGCCCTGCTGCGATGTCAGGCGGCTCAGACAACACCATACCCGCGAGCGCCGCTGCGGCATTTGAAAGGATTCGCGCCGAGATACAATTGACACCGGCAATGTCTACGACACTCGGAAACAGCACCAGGTCCGTTTCGCCGACATAGGCGCTCGTGTCGGCCGACGCCGCGGTGGATACGATCAGTTTCGGCACGCCAAGCGGCAGGCTTCTGAATGCCTCTGCGGCGATCGACGTTCCACCGGTCCCGCCGAGACTGATGCCGCCGCCGATCACGCCTTTGCCGTGAAGATCGGCGACAATACGCCGCGCGCCTTTGGCCATCGCGACCACGGCCGTCCCACGGTCATCGGCCTTCGCCAGATCGTCAATAGAGCTGCCGGCGGCTTCAGCAACCTCGTTCCGGCTCACATCGGCCGGTATGGTGGGTTCGCCCAGAATACCGCAGTCCACGACCGTGACCCCAACACCGCCACCAAGCAGACGGTCGCGGACGAACGCGGACTCAGCTCCCTTGGTGTCCAAAGTACCCAGCATCACGACATTGGGCATGTCACGCTCCCTGGACAGTCAACCGAGGTTACCGACATCTGGTATAGTGCCGACGGCGGCCTCCCGGTAGTCCGGCAAGGTGCGCAACGCCCGCTCGGCGCCACCCGGCGTGTAAACCACCAGCAATTGCAACGTGGTCCAGCCAGTGTTCACAGTCGAATGGTAGATCGTGCGGGGAATGTAGAACACGTCGCCGGCGGCGATGTCGAAGGGCTCCCTGTCGTCGATCATCTGCCGGCCGCGACCGGAGATGACGTAGATCATCTCATCGTCATCCGGATGATTGTGGCGGTCATGCCCCTTATTGGGAAACAGCATGACGTCACCCACGGTCATAGTAGCGCCGCCCTCGGTCACGTCGGGGCTGATACGCCATTTGATCCGCCCCCAGTCAAAGATATCGGTCGTAAAATCATCCGGTTTCAAATTATGCACTTGATGCTCCTCCTCAGATATCGTTAAGCGCCTGCAAACATGCGCTCTAGATGCTGAACTCCTGGCGCGCACCGCCGGATCGCGCCGACTTGTGGGCCAACTCGATAATCCGGACCCCGATAGCGCTGTCGCGTGGGTCAACCGGCGGCGGTGCGCCCTCGGTGATGGCCTGAAACAGGCCGTCATAAAACGCATCGCACCCCCGCAGCACCGGCAAGTCCCTGATGAGCTCCGGAGGCGTGCCGGGCCGATGGATATCGAGACTACGCAAATCTCTTCCGACGATGGTGCCCCTGTCCCCTGACACGACCCATGCCGGCAGTTCATCCACGGCTTCCCGGTAGACTTCGATGCGCGACAAACCACCGCCCGGAAAGTTCATCCTGATGTCGACGTAGTGCTCCACCACATCGCCGGGATAAGTGTGCATAACCGCGGAGACATCCAGCGGCGCACCCCCGAACAGATGGATCTGATGATCGATCAGGTGGGGCGAGATCAGGTATGTCACGCCGCCGGCGCCATCCGTGGTGTGCGCCCAGGCCGCCAGATCTGATCCGGTGTGCGGTGAGCCCGCTCCCGCCACCACATATTTGCCGCGATGCATGCGGCGCTCCTCGACGCGCCACACATCACCGATGGCCCCGTTGCGGATAACTTCCAGAATACTCTGATACTGCTCTTCCCATCTGCGGTTCTGGAAGACGGAAAGCACGACCCCGGCGTTGTCGGCGGCAGCCATCATTTCGGCCGTTTCCGCTGTAGACTTCGCCATCGGCTTTTCGACGACGATGTGTTTTCGGGCCGCAGCAGCAGCCAATGTCATTGGAAGGTGCAGGTCGTGCGGCGTCGCAATGACGACCAACTGCACCTTCGGATCGTCGATGAGTGCACGCCAGTCATCATAAGCTTTTGCTCCAAACCGCTCGGCGGCCGCCCGGGCACGCTCGACCGTGCGGCTTGACACGGCAACGAGTTCGTAATGCGGATGGCGCGTCAGTGTGCCCTCCGCATGATAGTACCATCCGCTGTTGCCAAGGCCGATAAGTCCGACGCCGATGGGTGCTGCTGCTGTCATTATTCTTCCCTTCGGCGTGTCACGAAAGTTTCTGGAGGCCGCCGTCCACCTGAAGCGTGGTCCCGGTGATGTATGATGCATCGTCGCTGGCGAGAAACGCGATGGCGGCGGCGATCTCATGTGGCTGAGCCAGCCGGCCCAGAAGACATGGCGTCTTCAGCTTCCCCATTTGCTCGCGCATCGCCTCCGGATCGGCGGCGTCATTTGTATGCATCTCGGTGATTGTTCCACCGGGGGTTACGGCGTTCACCCGCACACCCTTCTCTGCCAACGCGGCAGCCATCGACCGGGTCATGGACAAAAGTCCAGTTTTGGTCATGTCGTAGACCCACTTGTAGGGCCGTGCCTTGAATGCGGACTCCGAGGAGACATTGACGATGGAAGCTCCGTTCTTCGTCAGGGCGGGCAGCATGCCATGAACAAGGACGGCAACCGCCTTGAGGTTGACGTTGACGAGGAGGTCCCATCCCTTGAGCCCGTTTTCAACAAATGGGCTGTTCTGCTGGCCTTCGACATGAACGACACCGGCTGAGTTCACCAGGATGTCGATCTCACCGAGGTCATCAGCCAGTGTTTCGGCTGCCCGACGCGTCGCCTCTTCCCGGGAAAGATCCAGCTCCAGGAAGCGCACATCTGCCTCTTCGTCATGAAACTCGGCCATCATGGCGTCGGCGGCTGTCCGGTTGCGATCGATAGCAATCACCCGGGCTCCCTCCCGGGCGAACCGGTCGACACAAGCCCTGCCAATTCCGGACACCCCGCCGGTCACCACCGCGGTGCGGCCTGCAAACCGTCCGGGCGTCACTGGCGCCGGGTGGGTAGTCGTTTCAGTCATTTGGGTCCTCCGTTACTCATCACTTCAACCCGGTCGTCGCTATTCCGGCCACCAACAACCTCTGGAACGACAGGAAAAAACCGATCACCGGAAGCAGCGACAGAAGTGACATGGCAAACAGCGCGCCGAAGTTGGATTCAGCCGTGGAGTCCAGAAAGAGCGAGAGACCGATCGGCACGGTGTAGTTCTGCGGGCTGTTGAGATAGATGAGCGGCTGCAGGAAGTCGTTCCACGTCCAGATGAATGAGAACGCCGCTGTGGTCGCGATCGCGGGCAACGAAAGCGGCACGAAGATGCGCAGGAAAATCTGGAGATGGCCGCAACCGTCCAACCGCGCGGCTTCCGACAGTTCACGCGGAATGGCGCGGAAGAACTGGACAAACAGGAAAACGAAAAATGCCTCAGTGGCAAGGAACTTCGGCACAACAAGAGGCAGGAACGTGTCGAGCCAGCCCAGTGTGCTGAAGAGAATATATTGCGGGATAAGCAGAGCATGCAACGGCAGCATGATCGTGCACATCATCAGGGCAAAAAGGGTTCGCCGGAACGGAAATCTCAGCCGTGCAAACGCATAGCCTGCAAGCGCGCAGGAGAAGATATTGCCCACGACGCTCAAGCCGGTGATAACAAACGAGTTGATGAAAAAGGTCGAGAAACTTACAAAACCAAGCCCTTCCCAGCCATGGGTGAAGTTCTCGAGCGTAAAATGCTCACCTGGCCAAAGTCCCGGCGAAACGAAGATCGCCTCCGGGACACGGAGCGCCGAGGCCATCAACCAGAGCAACGGATAAATCATGATGAAACTGGTGGCCAGCAAGCCGGTATGGGCCAGCATCGTGCGAACATTATCCGGCAAGTGGGACAACCCGCTCTTCCCGGTCGAGCGATCGGATATCGCTTCGGCCATCCGCGGCCTTGTCGGACTTGGCGCGCTCATTGTTCATCTCCGTAGTGGACCCAGTAGCGGGCACTGAGAAAGAACAGCACGGTGATCGCAGCGATCAGAATGAGCAGCACCCACGCCATGGCGGACGCATAGCCGAGCTGTAACTGAGTGAAGGCGCGCTGATAAAGCAGAAGCGTATAAAACAGTGTCGAGCCGGCAGGCCCGCCTGTGCCGTCACTGACGACATAAACCTGGGTAAATGCCTGGAAGCCTCCGATCATGCTGAGAACGCCATTGAAAAGGACCAGCGGCGAAAGCGAGGGAAGCGTGATATGCCAGAACCGCTGCCAGCTTCTGGCGCCGTCTATAGTGGCGGCCTCGTAAAGCTCTGTCGGGATCTGCCGAAGTCCGGCCAGGAAAATGACCATCGGCGCACCGAACGTCCAGACATTGAGAACAATGATGGTTCCGAGCGCCGTACGCGGGTCGCCGATATAGCTGAAGCCCTCTATGCCGAACACGTCAAGAACGTGGTTGATCAGGCCATGCTCGCCAAACACGTAGCGCCACAGTACTGCTATTGCGACGCTTGTGCCGATGAGGGAGGGAAGATAGAAAATCGTTCGATAAATACCGAGCATGCTCAGCCCGCGGTTCAGCGTTATTGCGACCGCCAGCGCAAAAATCAGCAGGATCGGGACCGAGATGAAGACATACTGGGACGTCACCTTAAGCGATCCCCAGAACGCCCGGTCGGCTGTAAACATGCGCACATAGTTGTCAAATCCGACCCAATCAGCTCGTGCGAACGACCCGCTGAAATTGGTGAATGACAGGGCAAGAGACGCCAGGATTGGCCCAAGCGTGATACAGATAAAACCTATGAGCCAGGGCAGCAGGAAAAGGTAACCTGCAATGCCCTCGCGGGCGCGGGAGCTCAGCGGTAAAAACCGCACACGCGAGGGGCTTTTGGTCGTGGACCGGGGCATCGAAGCACTCTTCGGTTTGGTTTGACTAACCGCCGGCCAGCGAGCGCCGCACATCCTCTACGAAGAGGTTTGCGGCCTCCTCAGGCTCCATCTGTCCGAAGCCGACCTGTTCGTAAAGGCTCTTGAACTCGCGGACCATGTGCTGGGTGTTGTCCGGCCAAACGTCGATGTTAACGCCATAAGTCTCGGCAAACCCGGTGTACATTTTGATGCGGTCGATCAAAATGGGCGGTGAAGCCGGATCGACGGCCTGCGCTTCCAGGAGGGTCATCGTCGGGGTCAGTCCCGCCCGCGACCGCATCTCCACGCCGGCATCCTTGTCATTCAGCCAGAAATCGATGAACGCTGCCGCTGCATCGACATTGTCACAATTGGCTGAGATCGACAGTGAGTTGCTGCCGGAGGTCAGCGGATTGGTGCCGTTCGGCGGCTTGACCTGCTTGACGAAGCCACCATCAACGGCATCAAGCGTCGCCTGCAGATCGGACGCCGTCACGTCGCCGTCCGTCCTGGACAGGGTGATCCCCTGCGCCATGAAAGATTGGACGGCCTGGCCCGACTCCTCGGCGCTCATCGCCATATTCGGGGTCAGACCTTCGTCGCGCGCGCGGTCCCACAGCTTGAACCAGTCAGCCAACGTTTCCGCCCGGAAGCCGGGCTTGTCGCCATCGAACAGATCTTCGCCGCGGCTCTGGGCAAATTGCTGGAACTGGAGGATCTCGCCACCAAGCTGCGTCAGCGGATAGACGTCCTTGTCGAGTTTCTGGCGCGCCTCGGCGGCCCACTCAATGTAATCCTCATAGGTCCAATTGTTGGCCGGCTCCTTAACGCCAGTGGGTTCGAGTTGCGGCCAGTTATACTGGAAGGTCTCGAACCATAGGCCGACGGGCAGCACGTAGAGTTTGCCGTCAGCACCGCGGTGCCCGTCGACCACATCCTGCGGGATGGCCGAGATATCGATCTTGCCCGCCGCGATCAGAGGGTCGAGCGGCATAAGGGCACCGAGATTCTCATAGCGCGTCTGATAGCGGGTCTGCATCATCGGCACGCAGGGCAGTCGGCCGGCAGCGGCCTGTACCGTTACCCGGTCCCAGTGATTGAAGAAGTCGGTGGGCTGTGGCAGGACCTTAACCTTGGGATGAGCCTTCTCATACGCAGTGACCACACCCATGACGGCTTCGTTGCGCCTTTGAGAGCCCCACCAGGCAAAAGACATTTCGCCATCGATCTCCTGCGCCTGCACGCCGGTGCCGAGCCCGATACCGGTTCCGCAGGCAATCGTCAGAACCGCCACGCTAGTCCCGAGTGACATCGTAATAGTTCGTTTCATACGACTTCCTCCCAATTTTCACTCCTGCACGCTCCATTCAAGCGCCGAGACAGAAAACAACCGGCCAGCTAACCGGTCAAAAGCCAATATGACGATAGTGGCCTGCCGCATCGGACACGCCTTCTGAAGAAGAAGATGCGGACGGACGACGCGTCAATCTCGTGCAGCCATCTCTAATGGCTGGACGTAAAAGGTCCGGATCTGATCGCTCACTCTCTGACGGTCGAGAGCGATCCCAACAGATGTCAAGGCACATCCAGTTTGCTATCGGCTGAGCGCTCACCCGCACCCAACGGATTGGGGGCGGCAAAGTGGCAAGCCACTTGATGATCGTCCCCGACGTCACGCAATTGCGGCACATCACTGCGACATCGCTCGACAGCCATCGGACAGCGGGGATGAAACCGGCAACCGGACAGTGTCTTTGCTGGTGAGGGCGGATCGCCCGGAAGAACGAACCGTTTTCGCTTTCGCAATGGGTGCGACGAGGGAACCGCGGAAAGCAATGCCTGAGAATAAGGATGATGGGGCACCTTGAAAAAAACCTCCTTTGGCGCCGATTCCATGATCCGGCCGAGATACATCACAGCGATCCGGTCCGCGATGTGCTTTACTGTGGCCATGTCATGCGAGATGAAAAGATAGGCCGTTCCCACGGTCTCCTGCAGATCCTGCAGAAGGTTGATGACCTGGGATCTGACCGAAACATCAAGGGCCGACACAGGTTCGTCCGCGATGATAAGCCGGGGCTCCATCGAAAAGGCTCGAATGATACCGAGCCTTTGACGCTGACCACCGGAGAACTGCCTCGGCCATTGGTCGACATGTTTTGATGACAGGCCGACCTTCTCCATGAGTTCGCCGGCTTTTTGCCGACGCTTGGCCCCCAATCCGACCAGACCATGTACAAAAAGCGGTTCGGTCACCGACGCACCGGCCGTGACACGGGGATCAAGCGAGGAATAGGGATCCTGGAAGACGAACTGAAGTTTCCTGCGGATCGGCTTCAACTTCCATTGCGAGAAACCTGTAATGTCTGTGCCCTCGAAGGCTATGGTGCCTTCGGTCGGCGCGGTCAATCTGAGCGCCAGGCGCGCGACAGTGGATTTTCCGCATCCCGATTCACCGACCAGCGCAAGCGTCTCCCGCTGCCGCACCTCCAGGTCGACACCATCAACTGCGTGGATTTTACCTCCGAAAACCTTTCGCAGGTTCTTGATCTGGAGAACGGGTCCCTTGCTCATGATCCATCCCTCGCCCAACACGCCACGCGTCGGCTGTCGCCCAAACGTATCTCCAAGGGCTGTTGTTTGCTGCAAATGTCCAGGCTTTCCGGACAGCGTGGATGAAATGTGCACCCGGACGGCAATTCCGTTAGATGCGGAACGGCCCCTGAAATGGTCGCAAGCCTGCTGTCCGCCGGCATATCGATATCAGGCGTGGAGCGCAGCAGCCCCTTGCTGTAGGGGTGCAGCGGATCATCGAAAAGGTCGGCGACCGGACATTCCTCAACCACCTGCCCCCCATACATGACCGCCACCCGATCAGCCATCTCGGCGACCACTCCAAGGTCATGTGTGATCATCAGTATGGAAAGGCCCAGCTCACTGCGAAGCCGGTTCAGCAGTTCGATAATCTGCGCCTGGATCGTCGTATCCAGCGCCGTTGTCGGCTCGTCTGCGATCAGCAGCCGAGGCTCGCAGGCCAGGGCCATGGCAATCATTGTACGCTGCCGCATGCCGCCGGACATCTCATGGGGAAAGTTGTCGACGCGGACACCCGGATCGGGGATACCGACAAGGTCCAGTTGCTCTATCGCCCGTTCGCGGGCGGCTTTACGAGACAGCCCGAGATGTCTGCGCAATGGGGCTCCGATCTGCTCGCCCACATGCATGACCGGATTGAGAGCCGTCATCGGCTCCTGAAAAATCATGGACAGATCGTTGCCGCGCAGCCGCTCCATTTCCCGTTCGTTCATTTCAAGCAGATCATGGCCGGCGAACATCACCTTGCCACCGGTCACGCGAGCCTGCGTTGGCAACAGCCCCATGGTCGCGAAAGCGGAAAGGCTCTTCCCGGAACCGGATTCGCCAACCAGTCCGAGGCATTCTCCGGGTCCGATGGACAGATCCACCCCTCTCAGCGCCTCAACCTCGCCATTGCCGGCAGGGAACGCGACGCGCAGGCCATCAAGACAAAGCAGGGGGGCCGTCATCCGCTTTTCCTGTCCGGATCGAGCCAATCGCGCAGAGCATCGCCGAGCACGTTGAACGAAAGCACGGTCAAGGTAATCGCCAGGCCGGCGAAAAGGGCCGGCAAAGGTGAGCCGAAGATATCGGAGACACCCATCCTCACGATGTTGCCCCAGGAGGGTGTTGGCGGTTGGGCGCCGAGACCGATAAAGCTCAACGTCGCCTCGAGGCGGATTGCGGTACCGACCCAGATTGTCGTCATCACGATCAGCGGCCCCGAAATATTCGGCAGAACATGGCGGACGATCGTCCCGGCAGTACCCCTGCCCATTGCAATGGCTGCATCCACATAGGCCTCCTGGCGCACGGCCAATGTCGACCCACGCGACAGTCGAATGAAGGACGGGACCAAAGCAAAGGCGATCGCGACCGCAAGGTTCTGCAGTCCAGGGCCCAGCAGTGCAACGATCAGAACTCCCAGGAGCAGCGGATCGAACGACATCATCACATCGGTAATGCGCGTGATCACCCTCTCGATCCACCCGCCAAAATAGGCTGCCGTTGTCCCCATGGTAATTCCGATCACGGCTGCTATGAGCGGCGATGCGATCCCGATAATCATCGAAAGACGCGCCCCTTCGATGATACGCGAAAAGATGTCGCGTCCCAGCGAATCCGTACCGAGCCAGTACTCCGTACTTGGCGGCGCCGACCGGGTCAGAAAATTCTGCGCCAACGGGTCGTGAGGTTGGATGAACCCGGCAAACAGGACCACAAAGGTCAGCAGGGCCAGGAAGACGAGCGAGAAATTGATGAAGATACGGTCGAGCATCACCCTGCCCTCACTCTCGGATCGATGACGGCGTAAAGAAGGTCCGTAATAAGGTTCACGAAAACGACGAGGATCGAAAGGATCACAATACCGCCCTGAATCAGCGTGTAATCCCGGGACGTCACGGCCCCGACAAGCAGCTGCCCTACGCCGGGTCGGTTGAAGACAAGTTCCAGTGCGATTGTCCCGCCAAGGGTCGCCACGATCGAAAGCGACAGATGTGTCGAGATGGGGATCATCGCGTTGCGCAGGATATGGCGCCAGACGACATCACGACGGGGTAATCCGAGAGCTCTCGCTGTGCGAACGAAATCCCTGCCGGCGACATCCAGGACGGCGGTCCGTGTCAGGCGAACGAAACCGAAGCCCTTGAGCATGCCCAGCGCCATCGCGGGCATTGCAAGGTGATAGAGGTCAAACGGCGAGCTCCCGCCCCCCAGAAGCGGGAACCATCGCAGGGTAAGTCCGAAAAATAGCAGGAAGAGAACACCGACGTAGAAGTCCGGCAGGGCTGACCCGAAAAGAGACACGACGCGTGTCGTATGATCCGTCATCTTTCCGGCACGCATGGCCGAAAGCACGCCCAGTGGAAGGCCAATCACGATGCCAACCACCGTCGATGCCAAAGTCAGCATGATCGTGTAGGGCAGGTTGCGCGCCATCATCTCACCGACCGATGCGCCGTTGATCAGCGACGTCCCAAGGTCGAAGTGCAACAAATCCCGCAGGAAGTGGCCGTACTGGACGAGAAGCGGTTGATCGAGTCCCAGCGAGCGGCGGACATTTGCGATCGTCTCGGCGCCGGCGCGATCGCCCAGCATCGCCACGACCGGATCTCCCGGCAGCAGCCGCATTGCGAAGAACACGAAGGTAAAAACCAGGAATGCCGTCAAAATGGCATCGCCCGTTCGCTTCAATACAAAACCCAGCATTGGCGTCCTTGTGTAGAATGCTCCGAGCCGCTTTCGCGGCCCGGAGTTACAATCTGGCGTCGTTGGTTAGTTTCCAACTCGCCGCGCCGTTGCCAACTCGTGCTGGCCAAATCCACCTTTGGGCTCATAGCCGAGGTCGATGTCTCCCTGCACCACCGCAATCAGCGGAGAGGTCTGCATCGGAAGGACAGGCACATCGCGCTGAATCTGCAGTTGCGCGTCGTGGAGAAGCTTCAACTGTTTCTCCGTATCCGTCTCGACGACCGCCGCTTCAATCAGCTCGTCCACACTGCCGCCGATATTTCCATAGTGGGAAAAGTTGCGCAGCGAGGATGGTTGCCCGACCGCACCGGCCGAGTGCAGAAATTCGTTGATCACCGCCGGAGCCGTGGGCGCAATGCCGGTCGACAGTTCCACTATCGTACCTTTGTCCTCTCGGATGTTGGCGTGATACGTCGCATGATCCTGCACCTCAAGATTGATGGTCACGCCGATTTTGCGAAGCATATCCTGCGCCATAAGCATATTGGTCAGGTAGTCGTCGCGCTCAGAGATTATCGCGTCAATCTCAAATCCGTCCGGATAACCAGCTTGCGCAAGGAGTTCCTTAGCCCTTTCCGGACTGTAATCGTAACGCAGTTCCCGCGGCACCTCTTCCAACGGGATCGCTCCGTAGAAGGACTGGGGAACAATGGTCTCCAGCGGGCCATGAACCTCGCCGAAGACCTTACCCCAGGCGCTCCGGTCGATCCCGTGTGCAAGCGCCTGGCGAACGCGAACATCGTCAAGCGGCGGGACTTTCATATTGAGATGGAGGAACTGCAGGCTGCCGGGCTGGATCGCGATAAGCTGCGCATCCGGCACGGCCTTGGTCACCTGGTCCACCCATTCAGTAGTCCGCTGCCCACTGGTCAGATCAAGCTCGCCGCCGATAAAGGCGATCGTTGCCGCGTTGATGTCCGGGATGTAGTGAAAGCGAATCTCGTCCATCGGCGGCCGTCCGAGAAAATAGTCCTCATGCGCCTTCAGCGTGATCCCCTCCTGGGGTTGATATTCAACCAGTTCGAATGGCCCGCTGCCGACCGGGCCGGTATTGAAATCGTTACCCAGCGCCTCAACAGCGGCTTTCGGAACGATGAAGCGCCCGAAGCCGGGCGTCAGGGCCTGCGCATGAAAGAATGCGTTCCCCTGCTTCAGATTAAACCGGACAGTCAGAGGATCGATAACCTCGATCGACTCGATATCCTTGAGGTTACCGCCGTGAACGCCTCCCTGGTCCGGATCAAGCTGACGTTCAAAGGAGAACTTCACATCATCCGCGCTGACCTCGCCATAGCCTTTGTGCCATTTCACACCGGGGCGCAAGCGGAACGTCCACGTCTTCTTGTCGTCAGATATCTCCCAGCTCTCCGCAAGCTGAGGCTGGAGCTGATCCAGCCGTATATCCATTGTGCCGCGCGGCGGCGCAATCAGTGAATTGAAAATCTGGAGCGCGACATATTCGTCTGAACCTGTCTTTGTTTTTGCCGGATCCAGCGAACCGACGTCGCGCGCTCCCAGTCTGATGTCCATAGCGTCTTGTGCCCAAGCCGGAGGTCCGGCCATTGCCAGGGCCACAACGGCGGCCCCTAACAAAGACTTGCAATAATGAAGCATTCGTTTTCCTCCTTCTTTTGGTTACTGGATGACGACGTGCTTGACGAGATTCGCCCGCACCTGCTCCCAGTCATAGACAACGCCGAGACCAGGTCCCTTTGGCACGGCGAAGCACCCGTCGTCTCCAACGGAATCCAACGCGTCCGAGTAATCGCACGCATATATCGAGGTGACCGGCCCGCCCCGCGACGGCCCGACCAGGCCGAGCTCGTAGAAATTCGTATTCCGGATCGCCGACATGCAGTGGCGATGGGCCGGACCGCATCCGTGCAGTTCCACATCAAGACCAAATGCCTCTGCAAGCGCCGCGATCTTCATCGTTCCGGTTATGCCGATGTCCAGGTCCGGATCGGCCCGGATAAAATCGGTTCCGTCTGCCGCGACGAGATTGGCCATGGCTTCAACACCGCGCACATGTTCGCCGAGCAGGATCGGCGTTTTGATCATCTGGCGAAGACGCCGGTGCGCGTGCGCGGAAAGTCCGCCGTCCGAGTACGGATCCTCACACCAGAAGAACTCTGCCCTGTCGCACGCCTTGCCGACCAGCAAAGCATCACCGAACGTCTTCAGATGACAGGCACTGTCATACATCAGCGACATTCTTCCCCCGAGGCGCTGCCCAAGCTCCTGAATGGCCGCGATATCGCGTGCCGTCTGGCCGTCGGTCCAACCGTGCATCTTGAAGCCGAGATAGCCGAGTTCGAGGCACTCCTCCGCAAAATCCCCGAACTGCTCTGGCGAGGAGAGGCCGCCCTCATCACCGCCGAACCAGGTGCTCGCATAGGCCGGCAGACGGCTTTCAACATTGCCGCCGAGGAGCCTGGCGACCGGAACACCCGCGGTCTTGCCGGCAAGGTCCCAAAGGGCGTTATCCAGCGCGCAGGCGCCGATCCGGTCCTCCTTGCGCAGGTGACGACGCGAGACCTCATAGATGTGTTCCCGGCCAAGGGCGTTCATCCCAAGCACCTGTTCGGCCAGAAATCGGGCTTGCATCCAGATATGGGGCCGGCCGCCGATATACTCGCCGGAACGCCCGTCCTTTGTCGTGACAACGATCCCGAAGCGACGTCTCTGGCTTTCAGCCTCCGGCTTGTCGATACCACCGGAATGAACGTCGAACGCCACGCCCCTGACATCCTCATCAAACAGGAAGAGCTCTATTTTCGATATGGCAACGCCCTTGTGCTGCTCGCTCGAATGGTCCTCTGTTGCAAGGAACTGGTCAGCCATTTTTCCGTCCTATTGAATGACCACGGTTTCGACCGCCAAAGCGTGAATGCGCTCCCAGTCATAGGTCACGCCCAGACCGGGACCTTCGGGAACAGGGAAAGTCCCGTCACTCGCGACAGCGTCGAGATCGTCCGAGTAGCCACAGGCATAGACAGGGGCGTTGAAACTGCCCTTGGACGGCCCGACCATGGACAGTTCGTAGAAATTCGTGTTGCGGATCGCGGCCATGCAATGGCGATGCGCAGGACCTGGAGCATGAAGCTCGACATCAAGACCCATCGCCTCGGCAAAACGAGCCAGTTTCATGGTGCCGGTGATGCCCATATCGAAATCGGGATCGGCGCGAACGAAATCCGTACCATCGGAGAGGACGAGGTTGGCATGCAGTTCCAGCCCGCGCAGATGCTCTCCGATCAGCAATGGTGTCTTCACCATCTCGCGCAGGCGCCGGTGAGCATGCGCCGATAGTCCGCCGTCCGAATAGGGATCTTCAAACCAGAAGAACTCCGCATCATCACATGCTCTGCCGATCGCCAGCGCATCGGCAAATGTGCGAAAGAAACAAGCGGCATCATGCATGAGGGCCATTTTTTCACCGACCCGCTCTCCAAGCAGCCGAATCGCGGCGATATCGCGTTCCGTGCCACCATCCGTCCAACCGTGAATCTTGAAGGCCTGGTAACCGAGCTCATGACATTCCTCGGCAAAATCGGCATAGGCTCCCGGCGAACTCAGACCGCCACCATCGCCGCCAAACCAGGTGCTCGCATAGGCTTTGACTTTGGTCTTGGTGCCGCCGAGCATTTCGGCCACGGACAGCCCATGAGCGCGACCGGCAAGGTCCCACAGAGCGCAATCAATCGCGCCGGCGCCCATCCGGTCTTCCTTCCGCAGATGCTGGCGGATCTGCTCATATATATATTCCCTGGCGAAAGCGTCTTTGCCCAACAGTCCGCGCGCGCACAGGACCGATTGCGCCAGGGAATTCGCCTGGCCGCCGACATAAGCGCCCACGGCTCCACCCGCTGTCCAGATCTGAACGGCCAGACGCCGCCGTTCCGATATTGCGCCCGGACAGTCTATTCCTCCACGCGCGACATTCTCCATCGGGTAGGAAAAGAGCGTGATTTCGATTTTTTCGATGCGATCCGTCGTCTCGAAGGCATGCGTCTCCGATCGAGCCATGACAGCCTGAACGCTCATGGCCACGCTCCTCCCTGATACTATTTTCTCCCAGATTTTATAAAATCAGAGAAGACAGACCTTTGTCAATCTGAAAGCCGACAGGAGCTGTTTTTCGCCTGGCACAGGAACGCACACAAGGGTGGGAACGCGTTCCGGCAGGGTTCAGGAGATGGATTGACCAATCAAGTCTACGACCGAGTTCCGGATATGGCTGGTTGCAATTGCCGCTGCCAAATCGGCATCGCGATCACGGCAGGCCCGCAGGAGCGCATGATGCTCATATATGATCTGCTGGAGTCGATCATCCTTATAACCAAAGCGAATACGCATGGTTCCGATGACCGCATCGTGCTGCCGCAGGAGGCGTATCGCTTCATGGTTGGGATTGATCTGATAGATTCGGTGATGAAATTCATCATTCCCGGCGAGGATGCCGGCGCGGTCCCCGGCGGCGATCGCATTTTCGAAGTCCTGCTGGATCCCGTAAAGGTCCGCAAAGTCCGATTCCGACAACGCCGGCATGCTCCGAACGAGAAGGGCTGGCTCAAGGAGAATGCGGATATCGAATATATCTTTTATAAAATATGGCGTGATTTCGCGAACACGGGCGCCGCGATTGGGTTCGATGATCACGAGCCCCTCGACCTGAAGCTGATTCAATGCTTCGCGAATTGGCGGCATCGAAACCCCGTAGCGTTCGCAAAGCCCGGCAAGGACCAGACGTTCGTCTCCCTTGAAGAGGCCGTCGACGATATCGCGGCGAAGTTGGTCCCTGACGCGGGTATACTGTGGCAGCCCAACGGCGTCCGAGGATCTCAGAGATTCACTCATGTCTGTTCCATCATTGCCAACAGCACTGGAGGCTAACTCAGCTCTTGCCGCATGCCAAGTTTCCACTAACCGGAAAAGTCGACTGCGATTGATCTCCGCCGAAAAGGAGCTTGCGGTCAATGAATTGGCGAGTTGGTTGTCTGCTTTGTTGGTACGAATACCGCGCCCGTCGAGTGTGTTCGGCCAAACAGACTTCAGCCAAGGAAGAACGGCCTCTACCCGGCCAAATACAACCCGGTTTGTCCGTAATCTCGAGTTCGATGATTGTTAGCCGAACGCTAGCGCCAAATGTCGCCGCGAGATTTCGCGGATCGACTTCCTGAACGCTCTCAGGATTTGAGATGTCTCGAAACGACACAAGAAACGAATAGTCTGCCCGGGATAAAGTCCTGGAACGGCCCATATCCGTCTCAGGAGCCTTCAACTGATCAACGAAGTGCGTCTGCGGCAAATCCTTAGTCAGCAAGCCGGTATTGTATCCGTTGGCTTCGATGTCCGGTTGTATCTGGCTGCGTAGAGGCGGCTTGACAATACTCAGCGAGCAGGCGTTAGCGCATCACAGCGCCGCGCCCACGTGGATTGTTTAAAGACCCATACGGCTTGCGCAATCCGCGCATGTCTGCGGGCGACGATGTCGCTGAACCTTGGTGACAATTGATATCGGCGCGACGGGCGGGCAAGTACTATGAGGTCAGAAATGCGGTCACAATATCTCGCGCGCCGGCCAGATCGTCCTTGTCGATCATTTCGGTCGCCGTGTGAATGTATCTCGTACCAACCATTATTCCCACAGCCTTGGCCCCACCCCTTGCCTGTTGAGCCGCCGCACCATCTTGTCCGCCGCGACGCAAGACATGGCGTTGGCATTTCAGCCCCAACTCGCGGGCGAGGCCCTCGACTTGTTCCACTAGGCCCACATCCGGAATGAACGTATCATCCTTCAGCAGAAGACCGAACCCATCACCCAGTTTCAGGATGCTCTCCTCATCTGGGATACCGGGTGTGTCACAAGCAAGCGTAACATCAATTCCGATCGCCACGTCGGGTGCCACCCGAAACGCGGTTGCCGCGGCACCCCGTAGTCCAACTTCCTCCTGAGCGGTGAAGGCCACACATATGTTGTATGCGTGCTTTGTCTGGTCCGCGACAATCTTCCGGATTGCCTCAATCCCGATCCAACAAGCCACCCTATTGTCCAGCGCCTTAGACATGATGCGGTCGCCAAGGTCCACGAACCTCTCATCGACAACGACATAATCTCCAATCTTGATGAATTCCTTAGCGCGAGCGCCTAAACCAGTATCGACAACGAAATCGGTAATTTTCGGAACTTTTTGAAGTTCTTTGCGCGAGGCAATGTGAATGGGGCGTCCCTTTGCATTCATCGCCCCGGGGAAGTCGCCGGCTTGCGCGCACACGAGAACCCGTCGCCCAAAAAGGTGGCGGGGATCGAATATCCCCGCAGGATCGACATGAACAAAGCCATCGTCGGAAACGTGCGATACGTAAAAGCCGATTTCGTCCATATGGCACAGCACCATAACTGTCCTGGCATCACTGGCTCCATCGCGGGTTGCGCGACGCCAGCAAATCAGTGAGCCAAGCGGATCGACCTCGACGTCATCGAACAGATCGTCAACTTCCCCGAGAATCAGGTCGCGAACCCGAGATTCGCGCCCTGAAACCGCAGGCGTCTCACAAAGTCGCTTAAGGAGATCGATGTTCATTAAGATGTCACCCTATGGTCTCGCAAAGACTGCGCGTTAATCATCGGAAACCGGATTGTGGCACGCGACATATCCACCGGTTTTTGTCTGCTGCAATTTCGGGTCGACTTCAGCGCAGATGCCCTGAGCGCGAGGGCATCGCGTCCGAAACCGACAGCCGCTTGGTGGCGCAAGGGGACTTGCGATATCGCCGGTCAGAAGCTGACGTTTCCTGCTGCGGCGGCGGGGGTCGGGTACCGGTACCGAGTCCAGCAACGAGACGGTATAGGGATGGCGTGGATTCGAAAAAATAGTATTGGAATCTGCCTGTTCGACAATCCTTCCCAGATACATCACGAGAATTCTGTCGCACATGAAGCGCACGACGCTGATGTCATGTGAAATAAACAGGTAAGATAAACCGAGTTCGTTCTGCAGATCCTTCATCAAGTTCAGCACGGACGCCTGAACCGACAAGTCCAGCGCGGAAACGGGCTCATCAGCGATCACCAGCTTCGGCGATAGGCTCAGGGCTCGTGCGATCGCCACTCGTTGTCGCTGGCCACCAGAAAACTCATGCGGATATTTTCCGGCATGATCGCCACCAAGCCCGGTACTCTTGAGCAGTTCAAGAACGCGTTCGGCCCGTTCAGCCCTGGTGCCGATATTGTGAACCACCATGGGCTCGGCAATGTAGTCTCCCACAGTCATACGCGGATCGAGCGAGCCATAAGGGTCCTGGAAGATAATCTGCGCCGTTCGGCGGTGCCGCGCCAACGCCCGTTCGCTGCATTTTGTGATCTCCTCCCTGCCCAAGAGGATATCGCCGGACGTGGATGGCACAAGACGCATCACCAACTTGCCGATTGTCGACTTTCCGCAACCACTTTCACCGACCAGCCCGACAGCCTCACCTTTGCCGATCTGGAAAGAGACGCCGTCCACCGCCCGGAGGGCCTTTCTTCCTCGACCAAAAAAAGAGCCGCCCACATGATAGGTCTTTCTCAGATCATCCACCGAGAGAATGGGCGTCTCAGGTTCAGCCATATGTTCGTCAGTCATTTGCATCCCCTGAGTTCCAACATCTGATGAGATGTCCTTCACCGATCTGGCGCTCCTCCGGTCTCTGCTCGGAACAGGTCTTACTTGCCAGCGAACACCGTGGAGCGAAGTTGCACCCTGACGCCCGATCCAGCGGAGATGGCATCGAACCGGGAATCTCCGTCAAGCGGGCCTGAGCGCCTTCAGAAGCATCCATCATGGCTTCAAATGCGGGGTTCGCAGCAAGCAAGCCCTGTGTGTAAGGGTGTTGGCAGTCTTCAAAGAGGGTGAAAACGTCGGCTTCTTCCATCTTTCGCCCGCCATACATGACGACCACCCGATCAGCCATCTCCGCAATGACGCCCAGATCGTGCGAAATCAGAATAATCGACATCCCTTGCTCGTCGCGCAGATCGCGGATCAACTGCAAAACCTGGGCCTGAATGGTGACATCAAGCGCGGTTGTCGGCTCGTCTGCGATCAGTACTTCAGGGTGGCAAGCCAGCGCCATCGCGATCATCGCACGTTGCAGCATTCCGCCGGAGAATTCGTGTGGATACTGATCAAACCGCTTATCGGCTTCAGGCATCTGTACAGCCTGCAAGGCAGAGATGGCTCGGTCTTTGGCGACGCTTTGTGAGCAAAGCCCGTGCGCGGTCAGTGCTTCTGCGATCTGGCTTCCGACCGTCAAAACCGGATTGAAGGACGACATCGGTTCCTGGAATATGAAAGCTACGCGATTTCCACGGATATCGCGCAGCCCGCCAAACGGCATTGCGATGAGATCACGACCGGCAAAAACGGCGGAACCGGCTTCAACTTTGGCAACGCGCTCTGGAAGCAGTCCCATGACGGACAAGAGCGTGACGCTCTTTCCCGATCCGGATTCACCAACAATTCCCAAAATCTCACCTTTGCGAAGGTTGAAGCTCAGATCATCGACAACCACCGCACGTTTGCTGCCCGCCAAGAAAGACGTGCGCAACCCACATATTTCCAGCACGTTTTCCGCCTGTGCCCCAGTCATTGCAAAACTCGCCTTTGCGTTGGATCCAAAGCTTCGCGCAGCCCATCGCCGAGCAGATTGAAGCCAAGCACCGTGATAGCAATGGCAATGCCGGGAAACGCCGACAACCACGGAGCACGCGAAAATGCGTTGCGGCCTTCCGCCAGCATCGCGCCCCATTCCGGGGTCGGCGGTTGCGCGCCAAGGCCGAGGAAGCTCAAACCAGCTGCAGCCAGTATCGCTGTGGACACGCCCAGCGTTCCCACAACGATCATCGGCGGCAATATGTTGGGCAGCAGGTGTCGAAACACCAGACGGGCCGTACTCGCCGAAATGGCCCGCCCGGCGGCCATGTATTCCTTGCCGCTTTCCACAACGACCGCCGAGTAGGCGATGCGCGCGTAGACGGGAATAGTTGAAATCCCGACGGCGATCATCGCGTTTTGCAGGCTGGGTCCAAGCACGGCCACGGCAGCCAGCGCGATAAGCGTGTCGGGAAACGAGAACAGCACGTCAATTCCGCGCATGAGCAGATTGCCTAAAATCCCTTTGTTGTAGCCGCCGAAAAGACCAATCAGAACGCCGATCACCATGGATATGGAAACCGCGATCGCACCGATAACCAGCGTCAGCCTGGCGCCGTGCAACACTCTGGTCAGCATGTCACGGCCAAATTGATCGGTGCCAAAGGGGTGAGCGAGGCTAGGAGGAGAATAACGCGGCCCGGCACGCATCTGAGCCGGTTCGAACGGGGTTAAGATGCTTGCAAAGACTGCTGCCAGTACAAGACAAATCACAATGATCATACCGATGCGCGCGCTCGAGCTCCTGGTGAGCCGTCGCAACATCAATGCGCCCGAGTTGCGTGTCATGTCACGTCCCTTCTCAGGCGCGGATCGAGCACCATGTGCAAAACGTCTACCGCGAACGACATGCTAACGATGACGATGGAGAAAATCAGGATGAAGCCTTGGATCAGCGGAAAATCGCGCTGAAGAATCGCCTGAACGGCCAGCCGTCCCACACCGTTCAGCGAGAAAACGTTCTCGATGATCACAGCACCACCCATCATATAGCCGAACTGAAGCCCAAGCATCGTTACGATCGGAATGAGCCCTGAGCGCAACGCATGCCGGGAAAGCACCATCGCACGCGGAAGCCCCTTGGCGTAGGCGGTACGAATATAGTCCTGCGCAAATATCTGGATCATCGCCGAGCGGGTAAGCCGCGCCACAATGGCGGCATTGGTCACGCCGAGTGTCAGGCTTGGCAAGATAAAGCTCCGCCAGTCCGATCCGGCTATTGGTACCCATCCCAAAGAAACGGAAAAGACCGACAAGAGCATCAACCCGAGCCAGAAATGCGGTATTGATACGCCCAGTATCGCGCCTATCATCAAAGTGGTGTCAGTCGCTGTTCCCTGCCGGTAGGCGGCCAGAAATCCGAGCGTCAATCCAACGATCGCGGCGATTATCAAGGAACAGGTCGCCAGGACCAGGGTAACAGGAAGCCTTCCCAAAATGAGATCAAGGACAGGCTGCCCACCTCGAATGGTGGTGCCGAAGTCTCCCTGCAGAATTCGCCCCATGAATAGAAAATACTGCTCGTGTAGGGGGCGGTCCAACCCGAGGCTACGGCGTATCTCTTCAATCTGTTCGGCGCTCGTTGCCTGCGATTCAGCAAACAAGAGCCGAACCGGATCACCGGGTACCGCATGAATGAGATAGCCGGCAACCACTGTGGTCGCGAGTACCGCCAATACCGCGCCTAAAAGCCGGCGTATGAGAAACTGTGCCAAAACTCATTCCCCGAGGTGCAAACCTGTGATCCCGCTGCAAGCGGGATCACTGTTGTTTGGCGTCAATCAACTGACGTCCGAAATTTATTTGATCTGGACGTCGTTAAAGTACGGTCCCGATCCATTGCCGACGAGATTGGCAAATCCATCGACATTGGCTGCTGACACGTACAGCCAGGACCATCCGGGCGTGTAAACGGGATAGTGCATGACCTCTTCGATTAGTATCTTCTGGATGTCATGAATGATCGAACGGCGCTCTTCTACATCGGTCACGGTACGCTGCTTGTCGAGCAGGGCATCGAGATTTCCGTTTTCATAAGCGTGCTTGTAAAAACCGGGTGAGCGCCAGAGCACATGAAGGATGTCGGGATCAGCCGACGACCATCCCATCAAGTCCAGGGTGCCAACACCTTCGGATGCCTCGTTTTCCGCCGCAACGCGAGCATTAAGGGTTCCGATATCCATGACCTCGATGCTGGCCTCGACACCGATCTCGGCAAGTTGGCTCTGAAAGACTTCCAGAACCTTGTTACGATTGCCGCCCGTCCAGGTCATCATCTTTATCTCAAGCGGGTTGTCGGCGCTGTATCCGAGCTCTTGCAAGAGGACCTGCGCCGCGCCCGGATCGTATTCATACAGCATGGGCTCGCACACATCCGCGTCGGCGCCCAGAATCGGTGGTGCCAGAGGGCATTTGAGATGCTGAACCGCGCCCTCGAAGACCACGTCGAGGGCAAACTCGATGTCGAGCGCCTGAACGATTGCCTTGCGTGCGCGCAGGTCATCAAATGGTGGTCGCGACGCAGCAAACTCCAAGAACATGCTGGCTCCGGTATCCTTGGCAGCATGAACCTTCACACTTTCATCAAGCAAAAGCTGCGGCAGTTCCTCCAGCGGTGGCCCGCTGGCGATGTGCGCTTCGCCCGACTTGATCGTAGCGACGCGCGGCTGCGCCTCCGGTACTTGCTTGGCGATCAAACGCTCAGCATACGGCGCACCCGGATTTTCAACGGGCATCGCATAGTTCGTAAAATCAGCATTCCTGTCGAGCACCAATTCATCGCCCTTGGTCCATTTTGACAGGCTCCATGGACCGGTCCCTATCGCAGCCGAAACGCCGAATGCGTCACCCAGATCCGCGACGCTGTCACAAATCATGAACGCGCTGCCCAGCTTTGCGACCACGCCGGGGAATGGTTCGTCATACTTCAGAATGACTGTCTTCTTGTCGGGCGTTTCGACACCTTGTATCGGGCCCCATTGCTCGGCCAGAAGCGATGGCAACTCGATAGCGCGATTGATGGTATAGGCTGCGTCCATCGCGTCAAACTGCGTGCCGTCATGGCATTTGATGCCGTCACGCAACGTGATCTGGACGTCGTTACCACTCCCGGTGAACTCAAAGCTCTCGGCAAGCTGTCCCTTATAGGTGCCGTCAGGCTGAGCAACGAGAAGCGTGTCGTAGAGTTGCTGGAATACTTGCCATGACAGCGTCGAGGTCGCCCTGTGGGGGTCAAGCGAATCGGCATCGCCATCCCGTGCCCAGACAAGGTCGAATGCAGTTGCCGGATAGACCGCGGAGACGGTCAGGGCGCCAGCAAGGGCAATCGATGCAATACCGGCCTTGCGGCGTTTTGTTGTTAACATTCTTGTTCTCCTCCATTTGATGATTCATCGTCTGTTTTGGAAATTGGATTGTGTGTCGCTCGAATACCTAGACCGTCTCGGCGCGTGGTTCTCGTCGATGCGCGAAGGGACGCAAGGCGGCCGATGTCATTGCCGAGATGCGCCTCGTAGTGCTCGGTCGCCCGACGCAAGTGACGGCGAAGTACGGCTGCTGCCCACTCGCGGTCATCGACTTTGAGAGCTTCTATGATGTCGATGTGCTCGCTGATCGACTCTCGGACGCGCTGATGGCCCATGAAGCCGACATACTCGGTGATGCGGCGAATGATGTTTTGGCGCTGAATCACCTCGATGATAAACTGATTGCCACTGCATCGAGCAAGAGCCTCATGAAACTGAACGTCCTGCTCAAAGATGTTGGGCCATTCATCAGCCAAACTTTCAGCGCTTTCGAGCCTCAGATGCTCTTCGTAGACCTGATCAAAAAAGGCCTGGTTGAACTCGAACTCGGGCAGACTGATCATTTCGGGTTCAATCAGCAGGCGCAGCTTGAAACCTTTGACGAGCGCAGCGGCGTCTACCTCGATAAACGACCAGCCGCGACCTGCTGCCGGCTGCACAAGCCCTTCTCGATTCAGGCGGCGAATGATCGATGTTATCGCCGCTCGCGGCCCGCCATAGCGTTTCAACAGCTTTTCAGTGCTGATTGCCCTGGGCAGCTCTTGGGTGAGCATGTCCGTTATGACGCTGTTGTAGAGCTTTTCGTGCTCGTCAAAGCTCTTCGAGGCAATCTCGTATGACGTGTCCGGGATTTTGAGTACGAAGAAGCCCTTGTTCCGCTTTCTTTCCAGAATGCGCTGATCGACCAGGAAATGGAGCGCCGAACGAACCGGCGTACGCGACACGCCAAGGACACGGGAGCACTCACCTTCATTGACCCGATCGCCAACGGCGAACCCGCCCTCTCTAAGAAATTGGACGAGTTGCGATGCGACGCGCTGTTGAAGGGGTGACTTGAGTCCATCCATGTTTGCGATGTTTAACCACTAATGTAAATGCAATTGAATGAAAGAAAAAACGATTCTAGCTTCTTGTCAAGATATCAATCGTTTTTAATGGTATACAAATACGATCTTGAAAATGAAAAATATGTCGGTACCATTCAGAACCAATTGGTAAATGTCGCTGTTGCGGGCGCGCTAAGAAGAAGTCTTTATGCAAAAATTACTTGTCGTTCACACCGGTGGCACCATCGGAATGACAAGGCACTCAGGTGCCTGGGTTCCGACGGATGAAGGCCGCGCGCTGGTGGAAACCAGTGTTGCGCGCTTCAGCGATCAGTCGGGAATCGACGTGGCGTTTCGCGTCGCAACTCGACAATTCGACAGCAGTCAGGCCCGGCCCGAATATTGGGTTGCCCTGGCTAGGGAAATCAGAGGTCTTGCGTCCGACCATTGTGGCGTTGTTCTGATCCATGGAACCGACACGCTGTCATATGCCGCTGCCATGCTGTCCTTTCTGCTTATTGGATTGGACAAGCCGCTTGTTGTCACCGGGTCTCAGAGACCATTAAGCCTCGAAGGCTCCGACGCGGGCCGTAATTTGCAGGACGCTCTGACCGTTGTGACGGAACTCGAACCAGGCGAAATCATGGTGTCTTTTGGTGGGCTTGTTCTGGTTGCCGAGCGCGTGCGCAAAACCTCTTCCAAGTCTGATCAAGCATTCTCCACGCCAGGAACCCGAACCGTTGGCAAAGTGTCGGGGGGTGTCTTTCAACGCTTTGATAAACGGTCCAGCCTATCTGGCCGCGCACCGCTGAAAATCGACGCCAACAAGAGACCACGTTTGACCAGCCTTGTCGCCAGCCCCATTCTCGATCTGCCGACCATGGATGGCATTGCTGCGAGCAAGCCATCAGGTCTAATCCTTGAGCTGTATGGACTGGGAACCATACCGGTCCACGAGCGCGGTATGCTGGAAAAGCTGCGACGAATGACGGCATCCGGAATGCGCATTTTAGCGATTTCGCAGTGTTGCGATGGCGGGTTGGAATTGTCGACATATCCGTCAGGAAGAGCACTGCTTGATCAGGGTGTAATCGACGGCAAGACGCTTACCCGATCAGCAGCGGTTGCCAAACTGTGGTGCGCCTTGGCCGAGGCAGACGAGGCGCCGCCGCATCTCATCGCGTCGCGCTGGCGAGGCGAAATCGATTAGTTCTGGGAAGACCCGCAAAGGAGACTTTAAAGCATATGTCGATCCTGAAGATTGCACGTATGGGGCACCCCATTTTGGCAGCGGTCGCAGAACCGGTCCAAGATCCGACCTCACACGCCATAAAGGCGCTCGCGAACGATATGATCGAAACACTGTATGACACCGCCGGCAACGGTTTGGCGGCGACACAGGTTCATGTGCCGCAAAGAGTCATCATCTTCTTCCAGACGAACGAGGAATGGTCCTTCGATCGGCTGGACGAACCGCCAGCCCGCCGGTTCAGGCCGCCGGCGGATAATCGGCTCTCGGTCCCGCTTACCTTACTGGTCAATCCCGAGTATGAGCCGGTCGGCGATGACACAGTCGAAGGCTACGAAGGTTGTCTCTCCATCCCGGGACTTGCGGGCAAGGTACGTCGTTACCGTACGATCCGCTATCGAGGGATAACGCCTGATGGACAACTCGTCGAACGTACTGCCGAGGGCGCTCATGCACAGGTCGTACAGCACGAGTGCGACCACCTCGATGGCATTCTCTACCCGGAGCGGATGACGGACTTGAAAGACCTGACATTCATGACCGAATTGAAGCTGCGCCAAGGCGAAGCCTGAGGTTGGCAACGGTTGAAAACCGGCCTGCTGGAGATGCGCTTGGTACTGATGTGTCTGACGTCAGACAATCATGGTGATCAGGTAGCGCCTGGCTCTATTGTGTCAGACATACGGTCGATCCACCGCGCGGGCCCTTATCGTCGCCCTATATGCGCCGCCCGTCACTGGTCGTCTTCAACAGTGCCTGACGGTAACAGGGCTGAAAAATGATCATCTTACTTCGACGCCCGCTTTTGAAAGCGCAGTTGCAAAGGCCTCGTCGGGCGCGCGATCGCTGACCAAAACGTCGATCTCATCGAGCATGCAAAGACGATAGGTCGCGGTCCGCCCGACCTTGGCTGTCGTGGCAACGATAACGGTATCGCGCGCGTTGCGTCGCATGGCGAGCGCGATTTGTGCCTCGTCGAAATTGGCGTCCATCGCCCCGGTCTCGGCATTAAGTGCCGCGACGGTCAAAATCGCATGATCGGCCTGGAAGCTGCCGATCTGCTCGACGGCCATGGTGCCCAGCGTCTGGCCATTGCCGGCACTGAACTGGCCGCCGAGAAGAAACACGGACGAGCCGTTGTGCGCACGGTCAAAGGTGAGCGCGATATGGATCGAGTTGGTAATCACGGTCAGCGGCCCTTTCTCGGCCAGTGCCGCCGCGCAGGCCAACGTGGTCGAGCCAGTGTCGATGAAAATGGTGTCTCCAGGCTCGATCATGTCGGTTAACTTACGGGCGATCAGCATTTTTCCATCAGCCTCCTCGCCCATCCGTTCTTCGAAAGAAGCTTCGGTGAACAGTCGGGCGCGCTTGGCCCCTCCATGGACCTTTTGCAACCGCCCCGCGCCATTCAGGAAAGTCAGATCACGGCGTATGGTTTCGGCCGACACGTCGAACAGCGTTGCAAGTTGCTCTACGCTCACCCGTCCATGGCGGTTGACGGTGTCGAGAATGTCTTCATGGCGTGTCTTAAGCGTCATCGTAGGCTCCTTCGCTTAAAGGTTAAGCGAGCGCGCCGCGCCCGTGTCAACAAAATTTGGACAAAACGGGCTTTTTTCGGGCAAAAAAATTCGGAATTATTGACCGAGCGGACATTTGGTGTCACTGCTTGGGCTGGTATGCAACAAATTCGATTGCCAACACATGATGCCAGCACAGCAAAGCACCCTCTCAGATGTATACGATGTCGTTATCGTCGGCGGCGGTGTGGTTGGATGCGCAATCGCGCGCCGGATGACGCTGGAAGGCTGGCGTGTCGTGCTGACCGAAAAGGCGCCAGACATTCTCGACGGCGCCTCTAAAGGCAACAGCGCCATTCTGCATACGGGCTTTGATGCGCCACCGGGCTCGCTTGAAGCCAGGTGTATCGCCGAAGGTTACGATGAATTTCGTTCCATCCAAGAAAGGCTCGGTTTACCGCTGGTCGAGACCGGAGCGCTGGTTCTTGCATGGACCGAACAGGAACTGGCCAGGTTGGATGGGTTGATCGAGCAGGCACACGCCAATGGTGTTGACGATGTGGCGCGACTGGATGCACACCAGGCCCGTAATATGGAACCGGAACTGTCCGAGGGTGTTATGGGTGGATTTCGGGTGCCGGGCGAACACCTAATCGATCCGTGGTCGACACCTTATGCGTATCTGCTCCAGGCGGTGGAAAATGGCGCAACTGTGTTACGCCAATGCCGCGTATCAGACGGAGAGTTTGACGGTGCACGCTGGCAGCTCGAAACCAGTCAGGGCTGTCTTCACGCTCGTCTTGTCATCAATGCCGCTGGGCTCTACGGCGACCGGCTCGATGAAACTCTGATCGGGCACAGCGATTTCACGATCCGGCCGCGTAAAGGCCAATTCATTGTTTTTGACAAACCCGCGGCACGCCTTACAAGACATATCCTCCTCCCCGTGCCAACCGAAAAGACCAAAGGGATTGTGGTCTGCCGAACGGTGTTCGGCAACGTGTTGGTCGGACCGACCGCCGAAGAGCAGGAGGACCGTTCGTTCGCAACGGTTGATGCGCAAGCATTGCAGGACCTGCGCCAAGCTGGCGAACGCATCCTGCCGGCACTTGCCGGAGAAGATGTAACGGCCTTCTATGCCGGATTGAGGCCGGCCACCGAGCACAAGGATTATCAGGTCCGCACGGATAAGATGCGCAATTATGTTACGGTAGGCGGCATCCGCTCAACGGGCCTGAGCGCCGCGCTGGGCCTGGCTCGTCATGTGCACCAGCTCTGCGAGCAGATCGTTGGCCCATCCGAACCGATGGCTGATCCGGCTTGGCCCAAGGTCGGCAATATCTCCGAATATGCGCCACGCGACTGGCAGGCGCCGGGTAACGAAGGCATCGTCTGCCATTGCGAACTGGTCACGCGGCGTGAGATCGAAAAGGCGCTGGACGGCCCGCTGGGTGCCCGCAGCCTGGCTGGGTTAAAGCGCCGAACCCGTGTAACGATGGGGCGCTGCCAGGGGTTTTACTGCACGGCGCAACTGGCGGCGATGACCGCCGGGCGTTTCGCGGAACCGATTGCGACGGGTGAAAGTCCACCGCCGTCCATGCCCTCACATATGCGCGATGCAACGGATCTGACCGATGTCCGGTGAGCACTTGGATCATGCGGACATCGTGATCGTCGGCGCTGGACCTGCCGGACTTTCCGCCGCCGTCCGGCTACGTCGCCGGGGCTTGGGACGAGTTGTCGTTCTCGACCGCGAGCCATCGGCCGGCGGTATACCGCGTCATTGCGGGCATTATCCTTTCGGCGTTCGTGAATTCGGCCGGCTGATGAAAGGGCCTGCCTATGCCCGGCGCAATGTCGCTTATACGCGGGCCGCTGGTGTTGAGGTCATAACCGGTGCGACTGTCACCGCGTTGGGGGAAGGACCGGTGCTGACGCTGTCGATGGCGGACGGTGTCCGTTCGATCAGCGCCAGCCGGGTGCTGCTCAGCACCGGCGTGCGCGAGACATCACGGGCACAGCGCATGATCGGTGGCACCAAACCGGCCGGGGTGATTTCGACCGGCGCGCTGCAGGGGTTGGTCCATCTGCAATCTCTGCGGCCGTTCTGCCGTCCCGTCGTTCTTGGCACTGAGCTTGTCTCGTTTTCGGCGTTGATGACTTGCCGCCATTTGGGGATTCGGCCGGTCGCCATGATCGAACCCAACGGGATGACGACAGCGCGGGCTCCAGCCGGTATTTTCCCTCGGCTTCTCGGCATTCCTCTGCTGCTCGGCACGCAGATTGAGGAGATTCGTGGCCGTGACCGGGTCGAGGCGGTGGTCGTGCGCCGGCGTAGCGGGTCGACACAGACCATTGAAGCCGATGGTGTGATCGTTTCAGGCCAATTCCGGCCCGAAGCCGCACTGCTGAAGAACAGCCATTTGAGGATCGATCCAGGGACCGGCGGGCCGCAAGTGGACCAATATGGCCGGTGTTCCGACCCCAATTATTTTGCTGCCGGCAACATGTTGCATCCTGTGGAGACAGCTGGATGGTGCTGGCGCGAAGGGCAAGCCGTCGCGGACGCGATTGCCGACAGCCTTGAAGGACGCATTCCATTGCCTGAAGGCGCCCTCAGGCTCGCCATTGAGCCCGATCCGTTGAAATATGTTGTCCCTCAGGTGATCGTGCCCGGTGAGGGAACTGCGCCGTTGGGGCGGTTGCAAATTCGCCTCTCAAAGCCGGCGCGGGGACGGCTGGTGCTCACAGCCGCTAATGGTGACACCACCATGCTGGATCGCGTTGACAATCGTCCGGAGCGACGGATCATCGTGCCGATCAAAAGATTGAAAGCCGTGGATGCCGGAGAGGCGCGGATTGCAATCGAGGAAGGTCGCTGATGCGCATTCTTGCGGTCGACCAGGGTACGACGAGCACCCGCGGTATCGTCTTCGACCGTGATGGCCGGTCGCAAACCGTTTTCTACCGTGAGCACCGACAATCTTATCCCCGGTCGGGTTGGGTCGAACATGACCCTGACGAACTGTTGGGCAATGTCCGCGCGTGTTTCGAGGCGGCTTTGGCATCGAGCGGGGTCATGGCAGCCGGAATAGCCAACCAGGGTGAGAGCTGTCTGGCCTGGGACGCTGAAGATGGCGCGCCTGTCGGCCCAGTCATCGTTTGGCAGGACGGTCGCACAGCAGATGATTTGGCCCGTCTGAAGGCCGAAGGCGCCGAAGCGATGACGCTGGAACGCGCAGGCCTGCCACTTGATTCCTATTTTTCGGCCTCCAAGCTGGGTTGGATCGCGCGGAACAATGCGCGGGCCAAAGAGCTGGCCGCTTTGGGGCGCCTGCGACTGGGAACCACCGATGCCTTCTTTCGCGACCGTTTGACCGGCTGCTTCGAGACCGATCTTACCACCGCCTCGCGCACATCGCTGCTCAACCTCGAAGCTTGCCAATGGGACGAAGAGTTGTGTGCGCTGTTTGGCGTGCCGGTGGACGCTCTGCCATCGATCACGCCGACCTCAGGGGCACTCGGTACCGCTGCATTCGACGGCGGAATAACGCCACTGACGGCGAGTATTGTTGACCAGCAGGCGGCGCTCTACGGTCATGGCTGCCGGCGACCCGGGGACGTCAAGATAACCTTTGGTACCGGTGCCTTCGCGCTTACGGTGACCTCGACCGGCAAGCCGGCATCGCGACACGGCCTGTTGCCGACCATCGCCTGGCAAGAGGCGGGCGAACGCCCCGTCTATGCGCTCGATGGCGGGGTGTATACGGTCTCGGCTGCAGTCAACTGGGCCCGCTCGATCGGTCTGTTCGATGATTTTGACGAGATCGCCGTTTTTGACGGCCCGGCGGCCGCTGAACGTGGGCTCTATTTTGTGCCGGCACTGGCCGGCCTTGCCTGCCCGCATTGGGATCGCGATGCGCGGGGAAGCTGGATGGGCCTTTCACTGGATACGACCAAGCAGGATATGGTGCGCGCGATTCTGGAAGGCATCGCCTTCCGCACAGCGGAGGTGGTCGAAGCGATCGACGCAGTCCAGCCGATAGCCGGGCCGATCACCATCGATGGCGGCATGAGTGCCAATACTTACTTCGCGCAGTTTTTGAGCGATACGCTGGCGATCCCGTTGCGGGTTTCTGACGAGCCCGAACTATCCGCGTTAGGGGTCGGGATGCTTGCCGCCGAGGCATCAGGCATGATCATCGACCGACCGCAAAAGGGCGCTATGGTCGCGCCGCGTCCGCAACCTGTGGCATGGCGAAAAGGGTTTTTGTCGGCACGACAGGCGGTGCAGGCGTTCGGCGCAGCTTTTGCTGCCGAAGCCACGTCATGATGATCCCGTATGCAGATCGCCCTGATGTGACTGGCAAACAGGTTTGTCTGCAATAATCTGGCCAAGTAAGGATCATGCCGTGACTGGGCCCCCGCAGCCATCGACCATGCAAGCAGCGCCTCGCCGGTCGTGCCGGTCTGCAAATGCGTCGAACCACATTCCGCTGCTCCATGGAGATTTGCAGACTGATGCGGCCGTGCTTTTGAACCAGATAACTTATGGCCCGGGCGCCCTCCCAGTGGCTCAACGGTCGAGCGGGGCATCTTCGATGCGCCATTGGTCGCCGGATCAGTCTCCCGCCTCATCGCGGCTTCGTCGCTTCAAAAAGGTCTATCGGACCTTTTCGCTGGTTACGCTCACCACCCAGGCCCCTTGAGCGCAGCGCTCAGGGCGTTCGCTGCTCTTGAAGTGGCACTTACCTCGAGTTGAAACGCTCCAGCGCTCCGCTATGGCTCTGCGCGCTCGTCGCTCGCGAAGTGCCACCGGCACTTCACTTTGAAGCGCGTTGCGCTTCAAACGCTCCTCACTCCCACTCGATCGTGCCGGGGGGTTTTGAGGTGACGTCGTAGACGACGCGGTTGATGCCGCGGACTTCGTTGATGATGCGGGTCGCGGCGCGGCTGAGGAATTCCATGTCGTAGTGGTAGAAATCGGCCGTCATGCCGTCGACGGATGTCACCGCCCGCAGGGCGCAGACATATTCATAGGTACGTCCATCCCCCATGACGCCGACTGTCTGAACCGGCAGAAGCACGGCGAAGGCCTGCCAGATCGTATCGTAGAGGCCGGCTGTGCGGATTTCGTCGAGATAGATGGCGTCCGCCTCGCGCAGGATGTCGAGCTTCTCGCGCGTCACGCCGCCCGGACAACGAATGGCAAGGCCCGGACCGGGAAACGGATGGCGGCCGATAAAGCTGTCCGGAAGGCCGAGTTCGCGTCCGAGGGCGCGCACCTCGTCCTTGAAAAGTTCGCGCAACGGCTCGACCAGTTGCATGTTCATGCGTTCCGGCAGACCGCCGACATTGTGGTGTGACTTGATGGTGACGGATGGTCCACCCGTGAACGAGACGCTTTCAATCACATCGGGATAGAGCGTTCCCTGAGCCAGGAAATCCGCACCGCCGATCTTTCTTGCCTCTTCCTCGAAGACGTCGATGAAGAGTTTGCCGATGGTCTTGCGTTTGACTTCGGGGTCGCTTTCACCCTCGAGCGCATCGACAAATGTGTCGGATGCATCGACCAGCGCAAGCGGAATATTGTAATGCTCGCGGAACATCGCCATGACGTCCGCCGCTTCGTTTTTGCGCATCAGCCCGTGATCGACGAGGATACAGTTGAGCTGATCGCCGATCGCTTCATGGATCAGCAACGCCGCAACGGAGGAATCGACGCCGCCCGACAGGGCGCAGATGACCTTGCCGTCGCCGACCTGCTCGCGGATGGCCGCAATTGCCTGCTCGCGATAGGCCGCCATCGTCCAGCTTGCGTCGAGACCGGCAATATGATGGACGAAATTGCCGATCAGCTTGGCGCCGTCCGGTGTATGGATGACTTCCGGATGGAACATCATTCCATAGGCCTTGCGCTCGACATTGCCGAAGACCGCATACGGTGCGCCCTCGGAACGGCCAAGAATTTCAAAGCCCGGCGGCAGGTCGATGACGCGGTCGCCGTGGCTCATCCAGACCTGGTGGCGCTGGCCCTGCGTCCAGACCCCGTCAAACAACGGGCAATCCTTCAGCACTTCGACATAGGCGCGTCCGAACTCGCGATGATCGGACGGTTCGGCCTTGCCGCCCATCTGCACACACATGGTCATCTGGCCGTAGCAGATGCCGAGCAGCGGGACGCCCGCATCGAAAATCGCCTGCGGCGCGCGGGGCGAGCCGGTTTCCGCCGTTGAAGCCGGGCCACCCGAGAGGATGACGGCCTTGGGCTTGATACGCTCAAAACCGGCCTCTGCGGACTGGAAGGGGACGATCTCGCAATAGACGCCGGCTTCGCGCACGCGACGGGCGATCAGCTGCGTGACCTGTGAGCCAAAATCGATGATAAGGACGGTGTCGGGATGGGATGCGCTGTTCATGACAAGGCTTTAGACCGATTCCCGCCCGGATTGAAGCGCCGCGCGCCGGAAAATCGGTTCATTGCGCAGGCCCGCGGCTTCAGAGCGCAATTGTGTCGTCCGCAATCGCCTGTTCCAGCCGGTCGACCGCGGCGGCGAGTTTTTCATCGACGATGTGCAGATACTGGGTCCAGTCGTCGATATGGCCCAATTCGGCCTTGCCGTCGGAGATGCCGCGCAGGCCAAGAAGCGGAACAGCAAACCGGTTGCAGGCCCGCAGCACGGCAAAACTTTCCATATCGACCATCTGAGCATCGATCGTGTCGTAGACATCACCCGAAATGATGTTGGCGCCGGTCGACAGCGTCGCCGCAGCAATCCCCGGAACCGTGATCGGCAGGTCTACGATGACCGGAAGATCGAGAAACGGTGTTGCGCCCTTTTCAAATCCGAGCGGGCTTGCATCCATGTCGCGATAGGACACGGAAGACACCTGGTAGATGCCGGTCTGCTCCAGCTGGGCGGACCCGGCGGAGCCAAGCGATATGACAAGATGCGGCTTCTGATCCGCCATGGTCAGTTCCTGCAGCGCCGCTGTAAGGCCGACAGCCGCCTCCACCGGTCCTACTCCGGTGATCAGCGGCCTGAAACGCTGCTTCAGTTCCGGTCCGTATTCCTGCTCGGCCGCCATGACATAGAGCAGCTTCTTGCCTGAAACACTCTTGATCAGATCCATCATCCTTCAATGCCCTCCCGCCCAACAATCGCCATCATCGTGCCGGTCATCGTCGCCACCAGTTTTTCAGTCCCATCGGGGCGGACCGCGAAGGCTTTGCCGTCAGCAACCGTGATAGTACTGCCCGGCTTTGTCACTTCGGCGCGGAAAACGAACCGCTCCCCCCTGGCCGGAGACAGAAGGTTGATCTTGAATTCGATTGTCAGGACGGCAGCGTCAGCGGCCATCAGCGTGAAGGCGGCATAACCGCAGGCGGAATCAAGCGCCGTCGATACGATCCCGGCGTGCAGAAAGCCGTGCTGCTGGGTGAAATCCTCGTGGAACGGCATTTCCAGTTCCACTTTGCCGGGCTCCACACTGTTGAGCATCATGCTCAGCGTCGCCATCACCTTCTGGCGGTCAAAGCTTTGACGGGAGCGCGCTTCAAAATCCGGATTGCGTGGCTTTAGTTCCGTCATGCGTGTACCTCATTGTCCCTTTTGCATTACCGCAAAGAAGAAGCCGTCCGTCTCGGTCGCGGCCGGCGTGAGCGTCACCGTCTTCATATCGGCGGACCATGGCTGGCGCTTGTTCTCGCCAAAGAGGTCTTGCCAGACTTCACCCGCCGAGACGATTTCGAACTCTCCATTGTCCTCGCAAAAGCCGTAAACCTGCGCCTCATTTTCCTGCGGCAGGACTGAGCAGGTAATGTAGATCAGGAACCCGCCCGGACGTACAAAGGGCGCAGCGGACGCCAGCACTTCCTGCTGCTGGTCGATCCGTTCCTCAAGGTTTTTCTGCGTCAGCTTCCACTTGGTATCGGGCCTGCGCCGCCAGGTACCGGTTCCTGTACAGGGTGCGTCGATCACCACCCTGTCCATCCTGCCCGCAAGGGCGCTGAGATCCTCATCGGGCTGATGAACCTGCACATTGCGTGTCCCTGCCCGCTTCAGACGTTCGAATATGGGCGCCAGGCGCGTTTTATCGATATCGTAGGCATGGATCTGACCGCTGTTTTCCATCGCCGCCGACAGCGCCAGCGTCTTGCCGCCCCCACCGGCACAATAGTCCAGCACCTGTTCGCCAGAACGGGCGAATATCAGGTCGGAGACAATCTGGCTGCCTTCGTCCTGAACCTCAAACCAGCCCTTTTGGAAGGCCGGCTCCGCGGTAACGTTCGGAAGGCGCGACGGCCCTCCCCGTGGCGCGATGCGAAGGCCATAGCGTGCCAGCGTCGACCTCGCCGCGCCGCTGCGCGCCAAAGCCTTTTCCACCTTTTCCGGCGACGCCTTCAGCGTATTGACCCGCAAGTCCAGCGGCGGGCGCTTGCCGAAGGCCGCCGCCTCGGCGATCCAGTCCTCGGCGAAGTTTTCCTCGAAGGCGAACTGCGTCCACTCGGGAATGTCGGCCTGTACATGTTTGGGCGCATTTGAAAGGTCTCGCGTCCGGTAGGCCGCCAGCATCTCCACGGGCAACGGATCCGGTGCAAATTTGTCACCTTCGAGCTGCGCCTGAAGTTTGTCGGGACTGATGTCCCAATCGCGATAAAGCACGGCATGGACCTGAGCCGCGGGCGTGTCCGCGTCCATCAGATAGGCATGGGACAGTTTCCTGCGCAGCGCGTCATAGACAAGATTGCCGATGGCGGCGCGGTCACCCGAGCCGGCAAAGCGATGGGAAAGACCCCAATCCTTCAACGCATCGGCAACCGGCCTCTTACGCTGTTCGATGTCGCTCAGAACTTCGATGGCCGCCGCCATCCGCCCGCCTAACCGCATGTTGTAAATCCCGTGGTTCGCAATTGGGCGGAGCCATAGCGCGGCTGACGGCTAAAGGAAAGACGAGCGCCGCAAATGCACCCGGCGGCAAGAAACGCCGGTATCAGATGCCAAGCAGCACCCATGCCAGCCAAAGCCACAGGATCGCATTCACCACATAGCCAACGATAAAGAGCGGCCGGCGTTTTCGGAGGTCGTTGGTGGTGATGTGAACGTAGGAATGCAGGATCCGGCTGGCGACAAAGGCCCAGGCCAGGATAAGCACCGCATAGTTCACGCCGTTGACCATTGCGAGCGCGATGCAGACGGCATAGAACAGAAACGGCAGTTCAAACTGATTGACAAGGTTGCGGGCCACGGTTGCGCTCGGTTCCGGTTCGACAATCGGCACCTTGTATTCTGACGCTTTGACCTTACCTGCCCGCACCGCGCCGGAACGGCGAAGCGAAACGATATAATAAATGACATAGATGAGGCCCGTCTGGACGATCAATGGCCAGAAAATCGCTGTGTTGCTCATGGCTGTTCCCCGCTGCGAATCTGCAGCAAGAGGTTAGAGACTAAAAAGCCGGCTGAAAACAGCCCGGCGACACTTCGATAAATTGACACATTTTTGCGGCAGGGTTGAACAAGCCCGTTTTTTAGGAAAGCCAGTAGCAAGACTGAACGCACCTCATAATCAATGCGAACCCGTCGTTTGATTGTGCTGAAAAGACAATAAAAGCGTATGTCTGAAAGGGAGCGTAGCAATGGTTGAATCAGGTACGAGAACCGGACATCACGTGTTGAACGCCGCCGACAAACAGCGGCTGAAACGTCATCTGACACATCTTCGGCATTCGCTTGATGCCCTTCCGATCCGTTCCGAGCGCGACCAGACCGCCGGTGTCGGTGAGTGGGCGCAATCCACCATGAAAACAACCTACGACATCATCTACCAGCTCAGCCCCGGCCGCAGCCAGGCGCCGGAGGTCAATCAGGCGTTCCACCGCGCCATGAGCGCCTATGACGCCACGGCCGATATAGCGGATCGCAGACATATTGGCCTGCGACACGAGGATTTTCAGATCGCCCGCACTGCGATCCGTCGTTGCATTGAATCAGGCAGCCACCTGCTTTGACGGCGTTGCAGTTCAGAACTGCTTCAGTGAATAGACATTATAAACACTGTTTCGATTGCAGGAACTTGATGAGCCTTTCGGCTCGGCCCCGTCCATGAGCACATAGGCTTTTCCGGCAGTCACCACGAGGCCTTCGGCGGAGGTTGGCAGATCGACGCTCAGCCTTTTGGGCCTGATCCTCAGTTCCCCGTCACTCACACTCTTCGCCGCGAGACGCTTTTTGGGGAAGCGCCACAGGCTGTGCTTTTCGCCTCCATCATTGGACGGGCCGCTGATGATCCAGACATGGGTTTTGTCAGCGGCGATCTCACGGATACCTGCTTTATCGAGATCGAGACGGACAACGGCGTCAAACGCGAATCCATTCGGGCTTGTCTGGCGCATCAAAAAAGCGTCCCCTTCCGCGTTTGCGAGCGGCGCACGCAATCCGACCCAGATATCCTGACTTTTGCCGCCGAGGACAACCGCGCCCTCCAGGTTGAAGTCGTCGATTTCGTTGCAGGCCCTGGCGGCGGCCTCCTTGCCCAGTTTTGCCGCCTTGTCGGCATCCTGTTCTGCAACGTGAAGCGCATCGCACAGCATCTTCATATTGCCCGCCGCCTTGCCGCGCTTAACGCCGAACAGCCGGTTGCAGGTCATTTTCCTCGACCTTGCTTCCGATACACGGCGGGCGTCAAAACCGGCAGGCTCGAGCTTGCCGCTCAAAATCCTCTGGCGCTTGGTTTTAAGTTCGCACCGCCGATTGCGGCTGTGTGAGCCGTAAACGAGAATTTCCCCCGAGTTCAGCAAAGCCATGGCCTCGATATCCGACACCCTGTCCTTTTTCTTGGTGTTGATCGGAACCTCACGCCGCTCGGAAAGCCGGCCGTCTTTGCCGTCAACTGAAAAGAGGAAAAGCTTGTCCCTGATTTCATTGTCGGCGACCAGAAGGCAGGTTTCACCTTTCGCCTCCGGGCAGTCGGCCGCAAGCGCAGCGGACGCCTCACACAGCGGGTAACCGCCAAGGCTCTTTTTTGAAAGCTCCTGGGATGCGGCAGGCGACATCATTGGTGCCGCAAGAAACGCAGCGAGCGCAATCGCCGTGACACTGCCGGGACGCGCCGGCTTTTCGACGGAACAGGTCCTAAATCCCTTTGGTGCTGTCCAGGCCATGACGTTTCACTTCTTCCAGTCTCCGTCTTTTACCATCAAGGAGCTTTTGTGTCTGCCGGACCTCACATGTACCGGCTCAAAGACCCGCCAGCCCCCGGCTTTAAAGGTCTTGACCGATCTAAACGGCCTTCTTCATCGACAGTTTTAGTAAATAATTTGACAATATTTAGTAACGTTACTAATGTTGCGCGCAATGAAGACAAACCACATCCGGGCGAGGCATGCGGCAGATCAGCGAATTGAATGAGGGATGGCTCTTTCGAGCCCCCCTGAACCAGACAACCAACGGCGGAAACGGAGCGCAGAAGGTTTCGTTGCCGCATTCCGCGGTGGAGCTTCCGTTCAACTATTTTGACGAGGAGTCCTACCAACGCGCCTTTGAATATGAGCGTGAAATCCCCTGGCAGGCGAATTTCGAAGGCAGGGAAGTCTATCTTCATTTTGAAGGTGTGATGGCTGACGCCCGCGTCCTGATCAACGGTATCGAGCGTGCACATCATGCCGATGGCTATACGCCGTTCAGTGTTCGGCTCACCGAACATCTGGCACCTGATACAAACCTGTTGACTGTCGTGGTGGACGGCGCGGAAAATCCGGACATTCCGCCGTTTGGCGGCCGGATCGATTACCTGACCTATGCCGGGATCTATCGTGATGTCTGGTTGATGTCCTTTGCGCCGGTGTTCGTGAAATCAGTCAAGATCGAGACGCCTGATGTCCTTGCCGGACGGAAAACCGTGCAGGTGAAGGGCACGATCCACAATCCGCGATCCCTGCCCTTCGACGGCACGGTCAAGCTGACACTGCTTGATCAAAAGGGCGAGGCGATTGCTCAGGAAAACCACCAAGTCCGGTCTTGCGACAGCTTCACTATCACCTTGGCGGATCTGGGGAATATAACGCTTTGGGACATTGATGACCCCGCCCTTTATTCGCTCGAGATTGTACTGGAAACGGAACACGGTCTCGACAGTTTCCACGAGCATTTCGGGTTTCGCGACGCTCGGTTTACCTCAACCGGCTTCTCGCTGAACGGCAGGCCGCTGAAGATACTCGGTCTCAACCGCCACCAGTCCTTTCCCTATACCGGTTATGCGCAGGGGCGCGCGTCGCAGGAAAAGGACGCCGGAATCCTGAAATTCGAGCTCGGCTGCAATCTGGTGCGGACGTCACACTATCCCCAGTCAAAATGGTTTCTGGATCACTGCGACCGTATCGGCCTTCTGGTGCTCGAGGAAATACCCGGCTGGCAGCACATAGGCGGAACGGCGTGGAAAAAAGAGGCGGTGCGCAACGTCCGCAGGATGATCGAGCGCGACTGGAACCACCCGTCGATCGTTTCGTGGGGTGTGAGGATCAACGAGTCGCCCGATGATCACGCGTTCTACAGCGAAACCAACGCGCTTGCGCGCCTGCTTGATACGACACGGCAGACCTGCGGCATCCGCAAGTACCGCGAGAGCGAGCTTCTCGAGGATATATACACAATGAACGATTTCTCGCTGTGCAGTGACCTTCTGCCGGAGAGAACACCGCTTCTGCGACCGCGCACTGCGACAGGCCTGGAAAAGGATGTGCCCTATCTGGTGACCGAGTTCAACGGACACATGTTCCCCACCAAGGCCGAAGACAATGAACTTCGTCAGGTCGAACATGTGACGCGGCACCTCGAAGTCATCAATGCGGCCTTTGCAAATCCGAACATTGCCGGCTGCATCGGCTGGTGCATGTTCGACTACAACACACATAAGGATTTCGGCTCCGGTGACAGGGTCTGCCATCACGGCGTGATGACGATGTTCCGCGAACCGAAATTTGCCGCCTATGCCTATGCCAGCCAGCAGGATCCGGGCGTCAAGACCATCATGAAACCCGTAACCTACTGGTCGCGCGGTGAGCGGGACGTCGGCGGCGTGTTGCCTTTGATGGTCCTGACAAATTGCGATGAGGTGGAGTTGCGTTTTCCGGACGGGACCAGATTCCGCAAAACAGGCGACCGCAACCGCTTTGCACATCTTCCACATCCGCCGGTGATTTTCGACAGGTCCGATATCCCGGAAGATGTGCTCGGAAAATGGGGGCTGAAATGGCACGGAGTCACCATCAACGGATATCTCGAAGAGAATATTGTTGAAACCGTCGAATTTGCCGCCGATCCGATCGCTTCCAGGCTCGACATCACCCCTGACAAAACGACGCTGGACGCAGCGGAGCGCGAGGAGGTCCGCGTGATCATTCGCGCACTGGATCAGGCAGGCCGGGTGTTGCCGTTTCTTTCCGACCAGATCTGTATTGCCATTGACGGACCGGCCGAGTGCCTGGGGCCTGCGCAATCACCCTTGAGAGGCGGAACCACCGGTTTCTGGCTGCGGGCAACCGGCAAGGAAGGAGACATTCAGGTGAGCGTGACCTCGGGCAGGTTTGAAACGCAAGTGCTCAGCCTTGAGGCAACGCTCGGCGAAAGACCAATCGAACGCCAGGGCGTTCGGCACATTCGGGCGCTGGCCTAGCCGGCTCCCGCACTTCCGGTTCCACGACCCGAGGCAAAGCAAGCGCTTTCCTTGAACCCTTCAGGCTACACGGTGCCGGGAACAGATTGTGCCGATCGCTTCACAGGTCATCGAGGACGCTCTGGCCGATCAGACGAAGTTTCAAAAGGTTCGTTCAAAGGAGGAAAACGAATGAACATTCAAAAAAGACTGAGCACGACCATTTCGGTCGTCGGCCTGCTGATCGCAGGCAGTTCGGGAGCCATCGCGGCAGACAAGCTGAGCGGGGAGTTGAAGATATTCCTCGACACCTCCAACCCCACGCCCCGGGCCACGATGGAGCGGATGATAGAGCGCTTCCAGGCCATGCATCCGGACATGGACATCTCGACGACCATTATCGACAGCGAGGCCTACAAGACGCAGATCAGGAACTTTTTGAGCGCCAATCCTCCCGATGTGACCACCTGGTTCGCGGGCAATCGCATGTTGCCCTTTGTCGAAACCGGCCTTTTTGAAGACGTTTCGGATATATGGCAGGGAGAGCTTGCCGAGGATCTGGCCTCGACCAAAAAATCGATGACCATCGACGGCAAACAATGGGGCGTTCCCTATACCTATTATCAGTGGGGCGTCTATTACCGCGAGGACATCTACAAGGAACTCGGGCTTCAACCGCCAACAAACTGGCAGGAGTTCAAGGATAACTGCCAGAAGGTGCTGGACTCCGGCCGGAAGTGTTTTTCGATCGGCACCAAGTTCCTTTGGACCGCCGCCGGCTGGTTCGACTATCTGAACCTGCGCCAGAACGGCTATGAATTCCACATGGACGTGACGTCGGGCAAGGTCAGTTGGGAAGACCCTCGGATCCGGGACGTGTTTGCGCTGTGGCGCGAATTGATCGACATGGGCGCATTCATCGACAACCATACCTCCTATAGCTGGCAGGAAGCCCTTCCCTTCGTGGTTCAGGGAGATGCTGCCGGCTATCTTCTCGGCAACTTCATTGTCGCGCCGCTTCGCGACGGGGGCCTGACGGACGAGCAACTGGGTTTTTACCAGTTTCCCATGATCGTCGAGGGCATTCCGCTGGCGGAGGACGCACCGGCCAACACGTTCCACATTCCATCGAATGCGGAAAACAAGGACAATGCGCGCGCATTCCTGAAATATGTCGCGGATGTCGACAATCAGTCGATCATCAGCAAGGAGCTCGGCCAGCTCGCGGTCAACTCCAGAAGCGAGGTGCCCGATGACAAGTTCATGCGCCAGGGCTTTGAAATGCTGAGCAACGCCTATGCCCTTGCACAGTTCTTTGACCGGGACGCGCCGGCCCAGATGGCTAAAGTCGGCATGGAGGGTTTTCAGGAATTCATGGTGCAACCGGATAATCTCGATGCGATCCTGAAGCGCCTGGAAAACACGCGCAAGCGCGTTTATTGATTTCGCCCGCATCACGAAGGGGCGTGTGCCTGCACGCCCCTTCATCAACCGCATAAAGCAGCAGTGTGTTGCGTCCGGTCCGTCAGAGCGTGCATTTGACTGATCGGACCGGATGCGCCATCACGTTTCAGGCAGAAGCAGCCGGCTGGATCGGATATCGGGTAAGCTACGTGGCAACAATCAAAGACATTGCGGACAAGGTCGGCGTCTCGCCAACCACCGTTTCCAGGGTTCTCAATGCCGATCCGACATTGTCCGTTTCCAAGAAAGTGCGCGTTGAGGTCACCGAAACCGCCGCCGAGCTCAATTACGAGGTCCGCGGCACGAAGCGCAAAACATTCGGAAACGGCGAAACGGTTTATCCCCACCTTGACGACGTGATCATCCTGCAGGGTCTTTCCGATGAGCAGGAACTGGAAGATCCCTATTATGTTGGCCTGCGTTTGGGGATCGAGAGGGCCTGCCGGTCCGCAGGGCTGCCGGTCCGGATCGTCTATGCCAATGAAAGCAACGGGTTTAACCCGGGCAGCAGAACCGGCATCGCGGTCGTTGGCCATCACGATATGTCATCGCTACAGGCCGTTCTGAACCGGCGGACCAATGTCGTGTTCGTCGGGACCGAATACGAGAAATACGACCGGGACGTCGTCTATCACGATCTTTCAAATTCCATGAGGAAACTTCTGAGCGGTCTGACTAAGGCCGGGTACAGGAATTTCGGCTTCATTGGTGGCCGCTATGACGCCGACGAGCCGGAAGCGATCGAGACCGGTGAGCGCCTCAGCAGTTTCAGGGACTGGCTGACGGCCGAGGGCCTGTATGACAAATCGCTTGTACGGCAGGAGGGCAAGACGCCCCAGAACGGTTATCAGCTGACCCGCGATCTCATCGATCAGGACAGACAACCCGACGTAATCGTCGCGGCGACCGATAGTCTGGCAATTGGCGCCTACATGGCGCTGAAGGACGCCGGTAAACAGATTGGCGGCGACATAGCCGTGGTCGCATTCAACGACATTCCAGCCGCCCGTCATCTCGTGCCGCCGCTGACCACGGTGAAGCTCCCAGCCGAACTCATCGGCAAAACGGCCTTTGAGCTGCTGCAGGAACAGGCCGAAGGTCGCGTCACGACCAAGCGGGTCATCCTCGGCTCAGACATTGTCTGGCGCGAGAGCTGCAGGACACCCGAAAACACCGACGATGTGTTTTAGAATATCTCCACAGGAGAGCGCGTTAGACGCTGCCGGGATAGTTGGGGCTTTCGCGGGTAATGGTCACATCATGGGTGTGGCTCTCGCGAAGGCCGGCGCCGGAAATGCGCACAAAGCGTGCCCGCTCATGCATCTCATCAAGGTTGGCCGCGCCGACATAACCCATCGCCGCCTTCAGGCCACCGCCAAGCTGGTGCAGCACGGCGGCCACCGGCCCCTTATAGGGCACCTGCCCTTCAATGCCCTCCGGCACGAGTTTGAGTGTATCGCGCACCTCCGCCTGGAAATAGCGGTCGGCGGAGCCGCGCGCCATCGCGCCGACGGAGCCCATGCCGCGATAGGCTTTGAAGGAACGCCCCTGATAGAGATAGACCTCGCCGGGGCTTTCATCCGTGCCGGCAAGCAGCGAGCCGATCATCACCGCCGATGCGCCGGCGGCAATGGCCTTGGCCATATCGCCGGAAAACTTGATGCCGCCATCGGCGATCACCGGAATATTGCTTTTCTGGGCGACCTCCACGGCGCTCAGGATTGCCGAAAGCTGAGGAACGCCGACGCCGGCGACAATGCGCGTGGTGCAGATTGAACCCGGGCCAATGCCAACCTTGATGGCGTCCGCGCCCGCATCCATCAGCGCCTTTGCGCCATCGGCCGTGGCGACGTTGCCGGCCATGATGCGTACGGAATTGGAAAGCTTCTTTACCCGCGCGACGGAATCAAGCACACGCTGCGAATGGCCGTGGGCCGTGTCGACGACCAGCAGATCGATGCCCGCATCGATCAGCCGCTCGGCACGGGCAAAGCCGTCATCCCCGACCGTCGTTGCAGCGCCGACGCGCAAACGTCCCTGCGCATCCTTCGAGGCATGCGGGTTGAGCTGCGATTTCTCGATATCCTTGACGGTGATCAGCCCGACGCACTGGCCGTCCGGATCGACGACAAGCAGCTTTTCGATACGATGCTGATGAAGCAGCTTCTTGGCTTCCTGCTGCTCGACGCTCTCATTGACCGTCACCAGACCTTCGGCGGTCATGAGTTCGCTGATACGCTGTGACGGATCGGATGCGAAGCGCACATCACGGTTGGTCAGGACGCCGACAAGCCGGCCCGTATTATGGCCGCCCGTTCCGCCATTTTCGACCACCGGAATGCCTGAAATGCCGTGCGTCTTCATGAGCGCCTGCGCATCGCCGAGCGTCGCATCGGGCCCGATCGTCACCGGATTGACCACCATGCCGGATTCGAACTTCTTGACCTGCCGGACTTCCTCGGCCTGCTCGTCGGGGCTCAGATTGCGATGGACAATGCCTATGCCGCCGGCCTGTGCCATGGCAATGGCGAGCCGCGCCTCGGTGACCGTATCCATGGCCGAAGAAATGATCGGAAGGTTGAGGTCGATATCCTGGGCGATGCGTGTGCGGATATCAGTTTCACCGGGCATGACGGAGGAATGACCGGGCTGCAGCAGCACATCGTCAAAAGTAAGGGCTTCGTGTCCGGTCGCCGATTCGATAATGCGCGCCATGGCCAATCCTCTAAGGTATGGAAATTGCGACGGTTCGCCTATCCGGCGCCGCTGCATATCCGTTGGTCGATAAGAAGTTGGCGTTGGCTGGTACCACGGAAAACGGACATTGGGAACTGAAAAAGCAGTACCGCAGTCGGGTTTACCTGAAAACCTGCACAGATTTCATCAATCCGTCATGCATCATCATCAGAACGCCCGCGAAAACCCTTCGCCAGCAGATATATCCGGCGTCGGAGAGCGTGTGTCTCATGTTCAAGGCTCCTTTCGGAGCTTAAATCACGCCGGCATGTCAAACTTCAAAGGCTGCTTTACCACTGGAGGCTGTGGCTCGACGTTTGGGTTGATCGGCTGCTCTAAGCCCGAAATGGTTCGCTAAATCGAGCGACATTATCCTGACGGCGACGCAAATCTGTTCACATAAAAAAGGTTATGGATAGACATCGGGAACTACAGTTCCTGCAGCCATTCAAGGCAATTCGGTGGCGGATCATAAGATATGAGATGGCTTTAACTCCATAGCACCGATCCGAAGATGGCTGAGATCGCGATGGCAGACTGAATCCGGTACTGTACCCACTCCGCAGTAGGGTTTGTCTTCCATACCCATTTGCCCTCATCCGAACGTTTATAGTATTTTGCGAGCGGGCTTAGTCGCTCAATATCCGAGACGACTACCCGAGGCTCTCCCGTGAATCGCGATAGCCTGTAGTCTCTCACGTGCTGATCCGGCTGAAGCGCGCCGGTCGGAGGAAATCCAACTAGCCGGCACAAAGACCAAATATCACTCACGCGACAGTAGCCCGGGTCGGCAAACCGGCCCGGGTTGTTTTGGGGTGCGGGCCGGGCAAGGTTCCATAGCTGTCGAATGTCGCCAGCAAGAGACGCAATAGGCTTCCCCAGAACACTCTTACACGCGAGTAGCGTTTCGCTGACCGGGCTCCCCGCAATCATGCGTAAGCCGCCACCACAAGGCTACGATTCGCGCACCCTCTGTGCCTTTGCTGTAGTACCGGTCGACGGATTCCTGCTTGTGCGAGGCCATGCCCAGTCCTCTTGCCGAAACCGATACAATTGAGACGAACAGCGAAAATTCCCTGATACACGCACGATCCATCTTGGCGGTGTCGTCAAATTATTGGCGACAAATTCAACCGCCGTTTTGCTCGCTGTTAGTTCAAGCAAGTCGGCAAACCAAAAAGGAGAAAGTCATGACTTTCAAAGTCATCCTCGCCGCCGCCGTCCTGGCCACCTCGTTCACGAGCTTCTCGTCATCGGCTGCCTATTCGGCAGATGAAAGCAAACCCGCCGCCGCAGGAAATCTCACGACCGGCGAGAAAGGAAGAAAGATTTCCGGGAAGCCGGATGGTACATATGGGGGCAAAAATGTTGCAACTGCCTTCACGAACTTTTGCTACTCCCAGTTTGGACCGAAAGCAAAATATCCGGATGCCGGTCTGCTTCAGAAGTGCCTAAGCAAATAACCGTGTACTCCAACCCGCCAGGGAATGCCGCAAGACGCTCGGCATTCCCTGGGGAACTTTGTAAATGACCGTTTTTCTCCCGTAGTCCGGTTTCGATCGCATCCGTCTTTGACGGAGACAGTCTATTTTTTGTTTGCTCGCGGCAGTTTGGCTAGCAACAGACGCCTGCCCACATCCGACGGATAGGAGCGCGCCACATGAGCGGCTGTCAGCACGTCGCCGCATTCGTGTTTCCGACAAAGTCGGAAACGCTCTGGCGGACCGCCCCGCCCGTCATTTCTTTTCGGAAAGCTTTCGTAACATCGGCAAAAATTGTGCGGGGGAGTCAGTTTTCGCCTCAGAAACGAATGTATCAAATATTTCCGACGAGGGACGAAGCGGTACAATTGAGACAATCGACAACATCCGAACGACAAAGGGCGACGTCAGATTTCCGATACAGGCAAGCGCCGGCCGTGGTGGCCGGTGGCATCCTGGACAACACACTGAAAAGGAATCCTGACGATGACATACCCAACAAAAAATGCCCGCTTCGGTGGGCTGTTTGCAACCATGGTGGTCGCGGCAACGGTTTTGAGCGTCGCACCGGCATCAGCCGAATATGCCTGCAAAAACGGGCATCACTACAAGAACGGCACGGGCGTTAATGCAAACCTCATCGCTGCTCAGACCTATGCCAAAAAACAATGGCAAAACAAGATCAAAGATGAGTACGGACTCGCCTGGTCGACTTGGAGTATCGCCAAGGGCAAGCAAGTCATCTGCTCCGCCGGTGGCGGTGGATCGAAGATATGCGTGGCCCGTGCGCGTCCTTGCAAATACGTCACCGGCTAATGGTGACGCGGTGCGATAGGCTCGGATACGAACCAAGTTGCAGGTGGATCATCGTCCCTCCGGTCCGCCTGCAACACCTTTCACTTCTGCGTAGTTGGGCATGGGCTGATACAATTGTTACAATTAGCGAAGCCATACGGATACGCTGTCGGGGCAAGGTCGCAATGTGTACGGCGCGCTAGCTGTGTCCAGTTTAGGGTATGCGAAGGGAGATTTACCGTTGGCTGCGAAGGATCAAGAACATGTCCGCACATTTTCAGCTGACGAGAAGGTCCGGCTTGTGCTCGAGAGCTTACGGGCAGACAAAAGTGTTGCCGAACAGTGCCGCGAAGTCGGAGTTCCCCAGGACATCTTTGAACAGTGGCGGAATAGCTTCCTTGAGGGTGGCAAAAGGCAGCTTTTTGAGGAAACCGCTCCCGCATCCAATAGTATTGAACTCGATGATGATCTTTGCCGTATGATCGTCGAATCCTTTCCCGCCAACCTGCTCGTCTCAAGACCTGCCGATGGCAAGATCCTGTTCCGCTCGGGGTCTACGGAAGCAACATATGGCAAGCGCGAGCATACAAGCGAACACTGGGCATGCCAGAAGGCTCGCAGGAAGTTTGTCGAACAATTGAAAGAGACCGGTAAGGTCGATGCCATGTTTTTCGTCGGACGAAAATTCGATGATACCGAATTCCCTGCTCAGCTTTCCAGCCGGCTGATCGAACACCGCGACACAACGATAAGTGTCACCACGTCGACGGACCTGTCCAGATTCTATGCCATGACCGAGGAGATCGAAAAGATCAATGCCCGGTTCGAGGAAGCACTGGAGGCTCTGGACGAAGGTCTCATGCTTTATGATTCCGAACTCCGCTTGGAACTATTCAACGAACGGGCGAACGAACTTTTCTTCGATGGGAAAGGAAGATTCGAACTCGGCAAGACATTCCAAGAGATTTGTGATCACTTCGCCAAGACAGGTCTATTGGTCATGCCGCCGGGACTGGCAAAAGAAGACTGGGCTCGGTTCGCAGAACAGGATGTCCGCAGTTTGGCGCAGAACTCAGAACTGACAACAGCGGCTGGCCGCCTTCTGTTGGGAACCTCGCATAAAACTGATCAGGGAGGATACCTGCTTACATTCAGGGACATCACTGAGCAACGCAAGGCGCAGGAAGCAGAGCGCGAGGCTGACTCTCTTCTGAAACTCATTGTCGATGCCTGTCCCGTCAATTTTATGGTATCGCGCGTCGAAGATGGCGAGATTGTCTACCGTTCGCAGGCGTCGAAGGAGCGGTTCGGAAAAATCGATTCAGCCCGGTCGTTTTTTCTGAAACCTGAGGACAGACTGGCCTATCTTGATGCGTTGCTGCCGACCGGTGTCGTGAATGACTATCCCGTCAAGTTCCGTAAGGGCAACGGATCGATCACCGACGGCCTGACATCGGCGCGTGTCACGACCTACAAGGGCAACGACGTCATTGTCTCCTCGACACGGGATGTTACAGAATTTCTCAAGCTGCAGGAGGAACTTCGGCATCAGCGCGAGATCGCGCATCAAAACGAGAAACTGTCGGCTTTGGGAGAATTACTGGCCGGTGTTGCACACGAACTGAACAATCCTTTGTCTGTTGTGGTCGGTTATTCCATGATGCTGAAGGAGAAGCTGGAAGATCCGATTCATCGCGAGCGAATCGACCGCGTCAGTCAAGCCGCTGAGCGCTGTGCGCGGATCGTAAAGACCTTTCTCGCAATGGCGCGTCAGCGGCCCGTCAATCCGGAGCCATTGTCGCTCAACGATATCATTGAGGTGGCCGCCGACGACGCTGGTGTTGCCGTTCGCTCGAAGGGTGCGCGGATTGTCTTCGATCTCAATTCCACTCTCCCTCTGGTCGATGCCGATGAAGATCAACTTATACAGGTTTTCACCAATCTGATTTCCAATGCCCGCCATGCTCTTGCCGATAAAGGCAAGGAAGGCATTCTCACGCTGAGAACCTATGTCGATGATAAGCTAAATCGTGTAGTGGCCGAGGTAGCTGACAATGGACCGGGCGTCCCCAGGGAGCTGCAGTCGCGCATCTTCGAGCCGTTTTTCACGACGAAAGAGGCCGGTGCGGGAACCGGTATCGGCCTCGCCTTCTGCCACCGTATCATCGATTCCTATGGTGGACGGCTTTCCTTAAAATCCTCGCCGTCAAACGGAGCGCGCTTTATCGTCCGTTTGCCAGAAAGCGCACGGCAAACCGGCTCCTTTGCGGAGCCGGGTGCGGTCGGCGCAAAGGCGGGCGAAACCCGCCGGATTCTGGTGGTGGACGATGAAGTCAGCGTGACCGATATGCTTGTGGATTTGCTGGAAGCAAATGGTTGCGAGGTTGAGGCGCGTAACGATGCCCAGACCGCCCTTTCGCTTCTGGAAAGAAAATCATTCGATGCTATCCTCAGCGACATCAGAATGCCGGGACTCGACGGGGAAGCATTCCTCAAAAAGCTGAAGGCTTCCCACTCAGAATATGACGGCAGACTCGCCTTCGTGACCGGCGACGTCATGAGCGCGGATGTGGCAGATTTTTTGAAGCGCTCCGGTGTTCCCCATCTGGAAAAACCGGTTGTTCCGGGGGATCTTCAAGCCTTGATTGCCGAACTCTGTGCAACGGGTGAGGGGCTCGAGAGATGAATGCCGCCCAATCCCACATTCTGGTTTGCGACGACGAAACTCATCTGCGCGAGATGGTTGGCGAGTATCTGATCGAACGCGGCTATCGGGTTACCGAGGCTCCGGACGCATCCTATTTGCACGAGGCTATGGAGGATGACGCAGCTGATCTGATTGTTCTCGACATTAACATGCCTGGCCAGGACGGGCTTTCCGCACTTCGCACGCTTCGTACCAGTTCCACCGTTCCGGTCATCATGCTCACTGCATCAGCAGAAGTTGTAGACCGTGTTGTAGGTCTTGAAATGGGTGCGGATGATTACGTCGGCAAACCGGTCGATCTCCGCGAACTGGAAGCCCGGATAAAGGCCACATTGCGCCGTCACGCCACAATCGAGGAGGAAACCAAGCGCAAAGAGCTGGTTTCAGGCACGGTTCCATTCGGCGTGTGCCGGCTCGATCTGGACGCGGCCAAACTTTATGGATCCAATGGAAACGAGATAGCCATCACAGCCATGGAATTTAGCCTCCTACGGGTTTTTGCTTCCAATCGCGGCCGCATTCTCAATCGCGATCAGCTGTTGGAGCAGGCGCATGACAGAGGCTGGGAACCGTTTGACCGATCGATCGATCTGCGCATTTCACGGATACGTAAGAAAGTGGAAAAGAATCCGAAGAAGCCCGAGTGCATCCGGACGGTCAGGGGAATAGGCTATATTTTTGACTAACCAGATTTTGGAAATGCCGCATTTCTCTTTCTCGCGGCTGCACCCAAAAAGTTCCATTAGAAACCTTATCGCTCAAATGCGACACTGAGCGAATGTCCTATCGGTCCGCATTGCGGACCTGCGCCGTTTGTGGAACGCCTTCAGGGGTTCCACCAAAAAGCAGACATCGACGGTCATCTATTTGTGAGTACATGCCGAAGCTCACCAACTCCGCCAGACACGCCGGCAGTGCCTCAGGTTCATGCCGTTGCGCTACGGATAGCGCCATCAAATGATCCCATTTAAACCAGAAGCGCTCTGGAAGAGCTCGTGGTGAACGGCAGTTCGGCTCAGCGATTCTGCATATTAACCCCGACCGCGAAAACCCTTCGCTAAGAGATACATCTCGACCGATTCGGCGCGTGAGGCGGGCGGCTTGATGTGGATGACCTGTTTGAAATTCTTCTTCAGCATGTTGAGAAGATCGGCTTCCGTGCCACCCTGAAAGGTCTTGGCGAGAAAGTGTCCGCCCTTGTTGAGCACATCGACGGCGAAATAGGCCGCGACCTCGCACAGATGCATGGTGCGCAGATGATCGGTACGGCGGTGGCCGGTGGTGGGCGCCGCCATGTCGGACAGCACCAGATCGGGCGCGCCGCCGCAGGCCTCTACCAGCTTTTGCGGCGCCTCGTCGTCAAGGAAATCCATCTGCAGGAAATGCACGCCGGGCACCGGGTCCATCTCGAGGAAATCGATGGCTGCGACCTTCGGGTTCTCATCGGTCGAGGCGGTGACCTTGGCGGCGATCTGCGACCAGCTTCCGGGTGCTGAACCGAGATCAACAATGCGCTTTGCTCCGGAGAGGATCTTGTGCTTCTCGTCGATCTCCAGCAGCTTGAAGGCAGCGCGGGCGCGATAGCCTTCAAGCTGGGCGCGCTGCACGTAAGGGTCGTTGATGTGACGTTCCAGCCAGCGGCGCGACGAGGCTTTCAGCTTGCCGCGTTTCTTGATCTTCTGGCCCAGTTTGCGCCCCGTCCGGCTGCCGCCTGTTGCACGTTTCATCGGTTGCCGCCCCCCTCGCCCGGCCTTGGCCCGCGGCGATGGCCCTGCCCGGAAGGCCGCTTGAACTGGTTGCGCCGGCCCCGCCCGCGACGCCAGATGCCGTCAGCGGCCATCATTTCAGTCAGCAGGCCTTCGCGCAGGCCGCGGTCGGCAACGCGCAGCCGCTCGGACGGCCAGCGGCGGCGGATGGCTTCCAGGATGGCGCAGCCCGCCAATACAAGGTCGGCACGGTCCGATCCAATGCAGGGGTTGGAAGACCGGGCCTCGAAATCCCACGAGAGGAGCTTTTGGGTCATCCGGTCGACATCGTTGCTCGACAGCCAAAGGCCGTCGACGCGCCGGCGGTCATAGCGCGGCAGATCGAGATGTACTCCGGCAAGCGTCGTCACGGTTCCCGACGTTCCAAGCAGGTGGAAAACGCCGTTCGGGGAGCCGGAGCAGCCGGGAATTTCCGGACAGGCAAAATCTTCCAGCAGGCCGCTGACCTCATCGACCATGTCGGCAAAGATCTGCGCGGTGACATCGCGCCCGCCATGACGCTCGGACAGGGTCACGACGCCGACCGGCAGCGATGTCCAGGCGGCGATGTGATTGGCGAGCCGGTTGGAGCGGCTTCCCGAAAGGTCGATCGCGGCAATCTCCGACGAGCCGCCGCCAATATCGAACAGGACGACACCGTCCGTCTCGCGCCCGACCAGCGATGAACAGCCGGACACCGCAAGCCTTGCTTCCGTCTCGCGGTTCACGATCTCCAGATCGAGACCGGTTTCCTCCTTGACCCGGTCGAGGAATTCCGAGCCGTTGCGCGCGGCGCGGCAGGCCTCGGTGGCGATCAAGCGGTGGCGGCGAACAGGACGGCTGTCCATCTTGTCGGCGCAGACCTTCAGCGCTTCGACGGCGCGGTCCATGGCCGCTTCGGAAAGCTCGCCGCGCGCGCCCAGCCCCTCGCCCAGCCGCACGATACGCGAAAATGCATCCACGACACGGAACTGGCCCGGCCTTGTCGGCATGGCGACAAGCAGGCGGCAATTGTTGGTGCCAAGATCAAGCGCGGCATAGAGCGGGCCCTTGCCGTGATGCCGCTTCGGCTTCCAGAAACGCTGCTGCCCGTCCTTGTTGCCCTCGCGGCCGCGTTGCTGCGGCTGCGGGGCGCGGCTGCCATTGAGATGCTGAGGTTGCTGGCTGTCCGCCGATTGCTGCTGGGCAGCCTGACCCTTGGCGGATTTGCCGCCCTTGCCGCGCCGTCTGCGACGACGACGTTTGCCTGACCCGCGCGCCTGTCCGTTTCCGGGAGCCGTATCGCCCGGACTGGCCTTGCCGTTATGTTGCGGGCGCCGGGACTCCTCGCCTTGGTCGGATCCCTTGACGGCTTCGCGTCCGCCGGGCTTGTTGCCTGCGGCGCTGTCGGCGCTGGAGGGACCTTCCCGGTCCTCGCCATGCGCCTTGCCGGTTTTCAGCGCCCCGTTTGCGGACGCATCCGCGTCCTTTTCGGGGTCTGCCACTTTATATCCTGTCGCGCCGCGCCAAGCGAAATCTGCGGCAGCGGGCGCGCTCTGTTCTTCGTTGAAGAAACTGTAACAGCGCGCTCAAGGTTCGCCAAACGATTTTTCAGGGCCGTTTCCGGCAGTGTAAATTAATTTTGCCGGGGCGTTTGCATCGCGCTATAATTTTGTCTATAACGCCGCCGCGCCCGAGCAGGCGCGCAGCTTGGGGAATAGGTTAACGGTAGACCCACGGACTCTGACTCCGTTAGTCCTGGTTCGAATCCAGGTTCCCCAGCCAAAGCTTACCAGTGAATGTGCAAGGCTTCTTCAACCGCTATACAGGAGCCCGCCGAAGCTTTGAGGCTTTTCGACCGCCTTCTGTTCACTTCAGCCTCAAAGTCTTTAATCGAGCCGATGCGTTTTCCGAACCGATTTGAACGCTTGGAATAGTGCTGCACCCTGTTGATGGCGCGATGCACGGCGGCTTTCATTTTGGAAATGAAGCCAGCCCAACCCGGCACTGAAGACCAACTAAATGCATAAATAACAACGTTCTGTAGAAAACGCCGGTCAGTTTTGTTGAAGTTCTTCACTTTCAATCCGAAAATGCCTCTCGATTTTGTTTCCTCAGTGCTAATTTCTTCTACCGAAACGGATGATGGGCGTTTTGGGGGGATGAATGAGCACCAATCCAAATGAAGACAACCAGACCGAGGACAAGAAAACGCAGATCCTGAACGCTGCGACGAGATTGCTCACGGCTCAGGGATTGCAGACCCTCTCATTTGAAGCGGTCGCCAATGAAGCGGGCCTCTCCCGTCAATTGGTCCGTTACTATTATTCCGATCTTGATGTCTTGATGGTGGATTTGTGCATCCATCTTCAGAAGGTTTACCAGGAGGTTCTGGTTACAGGAATTGTGGAGGTCGCCGAAGTCGAACGTCTCGGGTTCTTTCTGGACTTCCTCTTCGGTCTCTCCGCAGACCATCCCATGCCTGACAACCTCGAGGCCTATGACGCTTTGTTTGCCTATTCCGTAGGCTCCGCGGCCTTGAAAGAGCGTTTGTGCGAAAAATATAAAACCCTTGGCCAGGTCATTGTTCACGAGTTGGCGATTGCGCATCCCGGACTTGACCACGCCGCCTGTCAGGAACTGTCGTTTCTCATTGTCTCGATGATGCATGCGCATTGGAGTTATGTCGCGACATTGGGCTTTTCGCCCAACCACAACCGGTTGGCACGGGGCGCAATCGACCGCTTGATCGCATCTTATGTCGAGGATTCGACCGCGGTTCCATCCATGGAGACCCCCTGGTCCCGTGATGGTTGATTTCTGTCTGTTAAGGCACTTTCAGGCACATTCATGAAACCTCATTGCCGTTTCGAATCCAGGTTCCCCAGCCAAATCTGTTCAAAGACAATTCCGACACGACTATTTCTTGGCAACGCTCTAGGTGGGCAAGAATTGAGCGAAGGCATAAGCACTGCGAGCAGTTGCCATTTGTTCACACAGCTGCTTGTCAGTTACACCTGCTATCCATACGGTCAATCTGCAAGCGCACTTCTTGCGGGGGTTGTATTGTGTTATACATCAGCACAATGGCCTATTGCTAAGGTCTATGCCAGTTCATCGGATAACGACATGAGAGTAAGTGCACAATGCGAATATTCAACATCTTGGCTCTTGGACTATTACTTGTGGCAACTGGACCCCAAGTAGCCTCTTCGGAGGACGACTTCACGTTGTTCGTAAAAATCTGCAGCAATAGCCCGAAAACGATTCGTAGAAACTGCTCTGGTGTAACAACACTACCTGTGGAGAATACGCGTATAAGACTGTACGCTTATTTAGAACTGACTTGGTTATCGCCAAATCAGAAGGAGCGGTCGCTTCGCCCTCTTTATCTTCGTTGGGAATTCAACTCGGCAGATGGGAAAACGGTACCTCTTGCTAATCCCGATAACAGGAGGACGTACATTTGGCGACCAGCTGTATGGAACAGTGTGACATTCTGGGATGTAAACCAACGTGCGTATCAGGATATGCCCGGCATCTATCGTTTCGTTGTATATAGCGACCGCGGCGACTGGAAAAACTCAATAGTGGAGGAGGTTCTAGTCTCGATAGGATCGGACGCCAGCTGATGTGGAAAGTCTTGTTTTTCTTACTGATTTGTATCGCTTCAATGCCATTGGCTGTCCTTGCTCAGGATGCAAACATAGACGTGAAAATAAACGCATTGGAAGCCCAAATCCGCGCGATTGAAAGCGATATCGACACTGTGAACGATGGTCAGGATGCAGAAATGGCCAAGTTAAATGGCTCCATTGACGAGCTACGAAGACGCATTCAGCGTTTCAATGAAGATTACGAGAGGCTTCAGTCCGCACTTGCTACAACTGAAGCCTTGCGAGGGCAAATAACAACTCTGACCACAGATGTAGCAACCGCAAAAAAAGAGGCTAACCAATCCTCTGAAGCTGCAAACTCCGTCCGCTGGATTGTCTCTATCGCTGCAATTCTCATCACGGGTATGACTGCTGTGCTCGGCCTTCTGTTCTCGCAGCGCTTTGTTGATCTCAAGGCTGACGCTCGCGTCGCACAGGAAGTCTTGGCTAGAGTTGAAAAACGCATGGACGAGTCTACTGACACAAATCAAGTGCTCGCCCGGATTGAGAGATACACTGAGACGATAGTCAGTTCTCTTGAAGAGAAGCCAGGATAGCAACTGAAGACAGGGTTATTGCCCGAGCTGGTTTTGAGGCCACTGAATTCACTGTTGACCGTGCAAACTGGCGTAAAATGCTATTTCCGTTTGATTGAGGCCATGACGGCTCACAATCGCCGTGCCATCGCCTATCCGCAGACGGCGAATTTGATGCACATCGGCGTGCCGATTTCGATGTTTTCCGGGCCTGGGGTCAGCCTCCCGGTTTGTTCATCACGGGAGAAAACGGCGATGTGATCGGAATCCTGATTGGCTGAGAACACCCAGCGTCCGCAGGGACTCAATGCCAGTGCGCGGGGTGTCTGACCACCGCAGGGCGTGCTCTCCACATGTGTAAGCCTGCCATCCTCGCCGATCGCCAGAACGGCAATCGTGTCCTGCCCGCGATTGCCGACATAGAGGAACCGGTCGTCCGGCGAAATCTGGATGTCCGAACAATGATTGCCGTCAGCAGCAACGCCCCGGACGGCGGAGACGGTCTCCACCAGTTCCGGGGTTTGCCCTGCCACAATGGACATGCTGGCAACCGTGCTGTTCAATTCTCCGGTAACAAACAGGCGTGTCCCGTCCGCCGTCCATGCCAGATGGCGCGGCCCCATGCCCTGCGGCATGTCGGTGGCCGATTCCAGTTCCAGATCCCCGTCCTTGCTCAAGTGGTAGAGCAGGATCTTGTCGATCCCGAGATCGGCGACGGCAACCCGTCCGTCAGGCATCTGGCGGATGAAATGAGCGTGGGATCGTTCCTGCCTTTCGGGATGTGTGCCCGAACCCTCATGGGCAGCGCTGGAGGAAGCGGGATGGATGCCTTCAGCTTCGGAGATCGGAAAAACGGCGACGGATTTGTTCGGCCCTTCCGCACCAAGCGCATAGTTGGTCACCAGAAGGTGCCGTCCGTCATTGCTGAGGGAATTGTGCGACGTGATGCTGCCACGGCTCGGAACAATATCGAGATGCGTGATTTCCGCCCCGTCCGGATCAAATTCAAAGGCCGTGACATGGCCTTGCGCGCGCCCGAAAAGCTCCGAGTTTGCAAAAATACGCCGTCCGTCCTGTGTCGTGGACAGATAGGTGGGATTGTCGATCCCCTCGTAGCGCGCGACCAGCGCCGCCTTGCCCGTGGCCGCGTCGAAGCGGAGAACGGAGATGCCCTCGCCATTCGCTGTCGCAAAGTAAGGCGTCGGAACGTTGCAGCTGCCGACAAACATATGAAGAGACATTGCTTGACCTCCTTATGCGCTCAGATCGCGGTGCGCAGATGCGCCTGGCGACCATAGATTGCCACCACGGCGACGATCAACACACCGAGCAGCGCCTGTACGACCGATTGGTCGAAGCCGAGCCCGATCAGCACCGTGTTGAGTTGGGTGAGCACCAGTGCTCCGGCAACAGTGCCGGCAATGCCGCCCTGCCCGCCCGACAGTGCCGTGCCTCCGATCACCGCAGCCGCGATGGTCTGAAAGAGATAGTGCCGGCCGACATCGGCAAAGGCCGCACCTGAAAAGCCCAGAAGCAGAATGCCGGTGACCGCGGCCAGACCTGCGGAGAGCCCGAAACAGAAGACCCAGACCTTCAAAGCGCTGATGCGCACCAGCGGTGCGGCGGTTGGATTGGCGCCATAGGCAAAGATACGGCGGCCCAACAGGGTGCGCCGCTCCAACAGGAACAGCAGCACGGCAAGCAACAATGCCGCCGGAACCAGCATCGGCACCGGGATCGGGCCGATGGACTGCCCGATCGATACAAACTCGCTGATATAGGCCGGCGCGCTGCCGGTCGGGTAGCCCCTGGTCCACAACAGGACGCCGCCGAGAAGCGCCGTGCCCGTTCCCAGTGTGATGATCAGGGGATGTACCTTCAACAGCGACGAGATGGCACCATTGAATGCGCCGACGGCGATGCTCAAGACGAGGACGACGAGTATCGCAACGGGAAACGGCATGCCTTGTGAGGACAGTTGCGCCACCGCCACATTGGCAAAACCGACGACAAAGGGAATGGACAGATCAATGCCGCCGATGAGCATGACGATGGTCTGACCGGCAGCGGCGATGATCAGGAAGGACGCGATGACCAGCATCGCCCTGATAGAAAAGACCGATGTGTAACCTTCAACCGTGGCCGCGCCGATGGCGAAAATCACAGCAACCATGCCATAGGCCAGAACCGTCTTGTTGGTGGTCATGCGCATATCAGCCGGCCCGCCTTGCTCTGAGTTTGTCTGCAATCACCTGCGAGTTCAGCGCCACCGCGACCACCAGCACCAGACCGTAGGTGATCTGCAGGAAGAAGGGCGACACATTCAGATAGGTGATCAGGTTCTGGATGAGGAAGATATCCAGCGCGCCGAGGGCAGCGCCCGCAATGCCCCCTTTGCCGCCCGCCAGGCTGACCCCGCCAAGCGCCGCCGCGGCGATGGCCAGAAGCGTATAATTGGGGCCGACCTGCGCATCGGCTGAACCAAGCAGCGCGGTCAGCGAGATGGCGGCAAGCCCGGCAAAAAGCCCGCCCAGCACATAGGCCAGAAAGCGCACGCGAGCGACATTCAGCCCGGCTGCATAGGCCGCGCGGTCCTCGCCGCCGATGGTCATGATGTGCCCATGCAGCGGCGTTGACTTGACCGCCAGCCACAGTCCGGCGCCAGCCAGAAGCGGCAATATGGACCATTCTTCCGACAGGGACACCAGCCAGGACGGAACCGGGCCGATCGGCGACGGCAGGTACCAAGTCGCAATGCCGGCAAGCACCAGATAGGTCCCAAGCGTTGCGACAATGGGTTGGATGCGAAGGACGATGGCGAGAAATCCGTTCACCGCACCGCCGATGGCACCGACCGCAATCGCAAAGGGCACGATGATGAGGGGCGAGCTGATGCCGAGATCAAGGATCAGCCCCTTGACGGTGAGCACGGAGATCATGCCCATGAGCGGACCGATGGAGATGTCGATGCCTTCGCGACCGGCCAGAATGACCGGTGTTGCGGCCGCCGCAGCCAGTATCAACGGCGCGACGAGGCCAAGTGTTGTACCGAGATTATCAGGCGCAAACCGGTTCGGCGTCACCACCAGGGTGATCAGCATCAGGACCACAAAGAGGCCAAGGGCGAATTTGGCCTCCAGAAGGCTGGCCAGCGTTGATTTCATGCCGTCGCACCCTCACCCTGACCGAACATGGATTGCATCAGGCCGTCGAGCGACAGCTCAGCCCGAGGCAGTGTGGAAAAAATGCCCGCATCGCGAAAAACCAGCACCTCATCGCACAGCTCCACCAACTCATCGAGCTCGGTGGAGAAGAGAACGATGGTCATACCGAGTTCGTTCACCGCACGGCGGAAGTAGTCGTAAAGGGCATGGCGGGTCTGGATATCGACGCCGCGTGTCGGATCGTTCAGCAAAAGGACGCGCGGGTTCGCGGCCATGATGCGCGCCAGCAGAACCTTCTGCTGATTGCCGCCCGAAAGATTGCGGATCGGCGTGGTGTAGGATGCAAACGACATGGAGAGTTCCTTTCGGAAGGCCTCCAGCTTTTCACGCACATGTTTCGAGCGGATCCAGCCACGCGGCGCGAATTCCTCAGCGCTGCCGAGCAGGAAATTGTCCGCCACGCCCAGCATCGGGAATATGCCGTTCTTTTTGCGGTCCGATGGCAGATAGGCCAGCCCCGCACGCCCGGCCTCGGCATAGGTCCGCACCGGCTGCCCGCCTTTCTCCGTCATCGCCTCGATCGACCCTTCGGGCGAGGCGTGCAGGCCGGCAAGCGCCTGTATGAAAAGATCCTGGCCGTGACCGTCGAGCCCGGCGAGGCCAACAATCCGGCCTGCCTCGATCTCCACATCGATCGGCGGGCTGTCCGGCTCCAGCCGCAACCCCGAAACCGAGAGGACCGATGGGCGATCAGACATCAACCAGCTCCTGTGTGAGATGCGCCAGCAGCGTTGCCGGGTTGATGTCGGCTCCTTCAAGCTCGGCGATCAGAACCCCGTTTTGCATAACGTGCACCTGATCGGAGAGTTCCACGATCTCCGGCATCCGGTGCGAAACAAAGACAACGGCGCTGCCGGCCTCGCAAAAGGCCTTCAGCGTGTCGAACAGTTTTCCGCGGTCGGCGAGATCCAGCGCCGCCGTCGCCTCGTCGAGGATCAGCACGTCGGGGCGCCGCGCCAGCCCGCGCGCAATCACAACAATCTGCTGCTCATGAAGCGGCAACTCCCCCGCCGGGCGATCAAGCGCAATCGACCTGTCCGTCAATTGCGCCAGTGTTTGCCGCGCAAGCTCTGTCTTTTCGTTCACACTCATGCAGCGGTGAAAAACACCGTCCTGCCCGAGAAGGATGTTGTCGAGAACCGAGCGGTTCGGGACAACCAGAACCTCCTGCAACACAATCGCAACGCCATGCGCCAGCATCATGCGCGGGTCAGGCACGCCCTGAATCAATTGCCCGCCGACACGGATTTCACCGTTGTCGGCGGGCAGAACACCGCAGAGCACCTTGGCAAGCGTGCTCTTTCCCGATCCGTTTTCCCCGAGAATGGTATGGATCCGGCCGGATTGGATATCGACCGAAACATCGCGCAGTGCCTGCGTCTCGCCGAAACGCTTCGACACGCCACGACAGCCAAGGAGAATCTTGTCCATACCTCTTCCCGCAGCCAGATGTGCTTAGTCGCAAGCTCCCGGCACATCGGCATAGTTCCAGCCCGGAGCCAGCTCGGAACTGTTGAAGTATGCATTCATAACTTCAGAAGGCACAGGGTCTTCCGGATTGACCGGGAAGATTTCCGCTGAATCCGGCTTCATGCAATCGCCGTACCAGGCATCGAAAGATGACATGGGCACCTCCGGAATCGGGATCATCAGCGTGCTGAGCTTCGGCTCCTGACCGGACAGGATACGCGACGACACGCGGAACAGGTTCTGTCCCATCCATTGCGGCAGCACCGCATGGCCCGTGAACTTGAACGCATCCGGATTGGCTTTCCAATAGCCAAGCGCGTCGCCGGTCACCGATCCGGTGATGACGGGGACCGGCCGGCCGGCCTGAGCGAATGCCTCGGCGATGACGCGGGTTTCCGATCCCGTGGTCCACACGCCGTCGATCGGAGCTGGATTGGTAGCCAGTGTCTGCAGGATCACAGATTTCGTGACGCTAGGCGTCCAGTCGCCATTGACCATGCGAACGACCTTGACGTCCGGATATTCGGCAAAGGCAGCCTGGGCGCCCTGACGCTGCTGATCGACAATGGAGACACCGGCAATGCCTTCAACCATGACGACATTGCCCTTGCCGCCGATGGCTTCGGCCAGGCTGCGCGCCATGTCGTAGCCCCATTTGTAGTAGTTCGAGTCGACATTTACCGCATTTGGTGAACTGACCGTCGAGGCTGCTGTCACAAACGGAATTCCGGCCTCTGCGGCGGCTTCAACGGCGGCATTCAGGCCCGTGGGTGAACCCGGAACCGAGGTGATGATGTCGCATTCGGCGTCGATCAGGCTGCGGATGTTGGATATCTCCAGACCCACGTCGCCATTCGAATCCGTCATCTGGAAGGCTGAGACCTTGCCTTCGTCGATCAATCCCTGGACCAGTCGCTTGAGCTCGTTGGTCAGGGCCACACGCCACGGATTGCCCTGATAGCTTTCCGAGTGGCACCAAAGCACCGCACCGTCATTTTTTACTTTCGGCACCTTCGGCAGCCCGACCGGGGTTGCCGAATTCTCATATTCCGCCTGCAGACCGCTCGGCAGGGAACCAATAACATCGTCGACGCCCTCAGCTCCTGCCGAGACCGTCATGGCAGCCAGGGTGAAACCCACTGCGACGTGCCTGAACAATTTCATGATCTACTCCTCCTGTTTTGATGCGCCTGCAGGTTTTCGTCTTGGGCGAAGTTACCCGGAAAACCGATCCCGATCTCCTGACAGGATCGATAGGCGACTATTTCGATTTATCAGCATTAAATTCACTTGTAAAACTAATTTTTACATGTGGTTGAATACGCCTATGAACAAAGTGCGCAAACAGTTGAAAAGGCAGCCATTGGTTGCCGCGAAGAAAACATCTCGACGCGCCAGAGCGATCCTTCGGCAATGTCTTTTGATACAGGCGGCGGGCAGAGCCGTTCCGCAGGCGGCTCAGGAGTGCTGGCCGGTCAATGCAAGCAGCTTCAGTCCCGCGACCAGCCTATGGGCGTCTCGCCAAGATAGGGGGCAGGCCCGTGGGCGGACGGCCGACTTCCGTCGACACGGATCGGCGACAGGAGAGCGCCGATCTTTTGCCCTCCCCTTTCGGTCGCGCCGATCATTCCGAGTTTCTGCAAAATGCCGGAATCAATCAATTCCTGCCAGTTCATGACCGGTGCCGCCCACATATCCGCTTCCGCGAGTTTGGCGATCCAGTAATCGGTCTTGTCCTGGACGATCCTGTCGGCAATGCGGGCGGCGATTTCATCTCGGTGACCGAAGGGATCGAGCGTGTCTGACGGAAACTCGAGCCCGAGATTGCCGAACAATTCCGTCAGGTCATTCATGGCAATGGCAACGTGGCCGTCGGCCGTTTCATAGACGCCATAGGGCGCTGCGAGGAAAGCGTGCGCGGCATTGTTGCTGGGGCGGGACGGCAAACGCTGACCGTCATTGAGGAATGTCGACAGCAACTCGAACTGGAGGTCGACGATGGCTTCCATAAGGCTTGTTTCCACATGGCCGCCCTCGCCCGTCGTCCCGCGTCTGACAAGCAGCGCGAGAACACCCTGCGCCAGGGCGGCGCCTGCCAGGATATCGGCAACCGGAAGGCCGATCGCCACCGGGCCATGCTGTTGAGCACCCGTCAGCCACATGACGCCGCTGCGCGCCTGTGCCAGTAAATCCTGTCCCGGCAGGGCGTCCCATTCATTGCCACCGCCATAGCCGGACACAGACCCGTAAACCACTTTCGGATTTCGCTCGCGAACGGCGTCGTAGCCAAAGCCGAGCCGCTCAATCACGCCCGGGCGGAAATTCTGAATCACCACGTCCGCTTCATCCACAAGCGCCCAGATCTTTTCACGATCCACCTCCGATTTCAGATCGACAGCCAGGGAGCGCTTGCCCCGGTTGATGGCATGAAAGACGGTGCTTTCCCCATCGATCTGGACATCGGACACGTAGAGATAGCGTGACAGGTCTCCCTTGCCCTTGCGTTCCACCTTGATGACATCCGCTCCGAGGTCGGCAAGGCGGAGACTGGCGTACGGGCCGGCAAGGAACTGGCTGAAATCGAGGACTTTCAGCCCCGACAAAGGCGCAACCGCAGTCAATGGACCACTCCTTTAAAACTCTCGGCAAAGGATCGATTGAGCGACTTTACGGCCTGCGGAACCGGTCTCTTGCCTGTGAGCGCTTCGTTGACGATCTCCGCACCTTCCGCCTGAAACGCCATATAGCCGTCATGACGCGGTCTGAGCCAGGCTGCCTCATGGGTCAGGCGCGTGTTCCGGTAAGCATCCAGCACCGGCGCGTTGACCTCTTCGCTCGCCCAGGCAACCGCATTGCCCGGCTGGCCGTTGGATGCCGCATAGAGGCCGGACTGGCACTCGGCTCCCGCTGCCCAGGCGGCAAATTGTGCGCAGAGTTCAGGCGACCCGGTCCGGCTTGAGACGGCAATTCCGGTGCCGCCGAGCGCCGAACCGACCGGCCCGGAACGCCCAAGAGCCGGGATATCCGAAAAGGCCAGGCGGTTGGCGCGGTAGCCTTTGTTGGAATAGCCCTTGTAAAGATACGTCAACGGGGCAATTCGCAACGTGTTGTCCTCGGCCAAACGATCCATGGCGGCAATGGGGTCCATGCCGAAACACTCCGGATCGATGTGGTCGCTCACCGCCTTTAACTCGGAAAAGACTTTGCCGAGCACATCTTCAGGCAGCAATCGGTCCTGTTCCGACCCGCAAGGGTGGCCGATGTTTCCGGCAAGGGTAAAGATGCAGATGAGTGAATGGGGAGGACGCATCGGGAGAATGACCGCTCTGTTCTTTGCAACCTCCTTTACGTCGGACCATGTCCCCACACGATTGCCAAGATCGGGCCGGTGGGCCTGAACCTGCGTCGCCGCGTCAACGGGCAGCGCCCACTGGTGACCGTCAATTGCATAGCTGATGAAGCTCTTTCCGACCGTTTCGTTGGCAAGGGCGGTCATGGCCGTTTTCGGAAGCAACTCGTCCAGTGCCAGCAGGCAGCCCTGACGGGCAACGGCTCCCACATGCGGATGGTCGATAATCAACAGATCGTAGTCGGCGGCAAGCTGGTCAACCGGTGTACTCTCAAAACCCTGCAGCGAACGTTTGTCCCAGGTGATTTTCACACCGGGATTTTGCTCCTCGAAGGCAGCCGACAGTGCGATCATCGGATCGTATCCGCGCGGGTCGGACCATGTCATTCCTTTAAGCGTATGCCTTGCATTCATCTTGTCTTTATTTGCCTTTCAATGTTCGGGTCTGCTTACGACCTCGCCGAGGCGCCCGCACCGATTTTTTCCGATATTCGTTTGCCCGCTTCAATCAGCTCCGCCTTGCAGGCGTTGATATCGGGTTCGTCCACGGCCATGAGGCGGTTGACATAGGGGATCGTCAAAGCAGCGGAGACTTCTCCCCCGTGGCCGAAGATCGGCACGGCGATGTTGTAAACGCCTTCGATGACCGGCGACGGGCTCTGACAAACGCCTGTATCCTGGACCTGTTTCACCGACGCCTCGAAACGGTCGATGGTCTCGCGGCTTGCGTTGTCCGTCAGCGCATAGATTTTGTCGCGCCTGTCCGGCGCCAACCGATGGGCGAGACAGGCGCCCGATGCAGTAAACATAAGCGGCACTCGCGCTCCAAGACGAACGGAAGTGATGTTGTTGCCTGGCGGGTCGACCTGCGCGATGACGAGAATGTCGGTATCGTGCAGAATCGCCATGTGCAGCGACTGGTTGAGCTTGCGCGCAGTGTTTTCCATGATCTCGCCGGCAACTGCGGTCAGCCTTTTTGTCGGCGGATGACGATGGGACAATTCAAACATGCGCATGGTCAGCGAATAGCGTTCGCTATCCGCGTCCAGAAGGACGTAATTGCGATCCTGCAAAACGGCCAGCATGCGATAGATTTCGCTGATGGATCGATCAAGGGCATGTGCGATCTCGGCCTTTTTCAGACCTGATGTCTGGCTTGCCAGCAATTCGAGTATATCGAGCCCCTTGGACAGGGCCGGCGCGCTGTATTTTTCGGATCTCGCCGCCTCTTGCGCCCGCCCCTTCTTGTTCTGTTTGGTTTCTGTCATACCCACACCGTGTTTCTGGTCGCTATCCCGGGGTTGTACTTCAACCCGTCAGATCTGCCAGAGCTTTCTGGCATTGGCACTGTATAACCCATCGCGCTCGGGGATTGACCAGCCCGCTGTCAGCGCCTGGGTGGCCGCAACCCAGGTCGCCATGCCACCGCCAAGGTTGCAAACGGGAATGTCCGAGCCCCAGACGATGCGTTCCGGCCCGAAAGCCTCAGCCGTATGCTCAAAGTAAGGTCGAATATCCGCCAGCGCCCAACTGCCCGGATCGGCATAGGCAACGATGCCGGAGATCTTGGCAAACACGTTGGGGCGCCTGGCAAGTTCGCTGATACTATCCCGCCAGTCCTCAAAACGCCCGGACGCGATATCCGGCACGCCGCAGTGATCCAATACGAATGTGACGTCCGGACAATGATCGACCAACTGCTTTGCCAGGCCGAGCTGGCGGGCAAGCACGCATATGTCGAAGGTCAGTCCGGTGTTTTTCAGTCGATTGATGTTGTCCCGGAAAAGCGCCGTTGTGCTGACCTCGTCCGGCACCACGTGCAGGACGCGGCGAAACCCCTTTACCGCCGGGTTCTGCCGATTGTGCTCCAGAAAAGCGGCAAATCCATTTTCTTCGGGGCGGCAGGATGAGATAACCCCGCGCATCAGACTGTCCGGCCGGCCGACAAGGCCGGCTCTCATATCGGTTTCTTTCTGGATGTCAGATTCTGCGACATCCACCTCCATGTGAAGACACCCGCCAATGCCGAGCCTGGCCGCGTCACGACTGTAATTTTCGAACGTGTTGTCGCGGTTCAGCGCCTCAACATCTGCGAGCCATGGGTAGTCGAGACTGTCCCGATCGATGAGATGCAAATGACTGTCAAAAAGCATGGGTCCGTCCAAAGTTTCTTCCTTAACGTAAACGTTGACTAAATATGAAAGTCAAGTTTATATACGAAATACTGCCACACAGCGCAGCGCTGCAGAGACTGCAGCCAACCGGGAGGAAACTATGAAAAAAGCGAAGTTAACACTATTACTTGGCGCATCGGCGCTGATGGGGCTTGCCGGCCATGCGGTGGCAGGCGAGTTTGACGGGATTACCCTTCAGGCCAAGCTGATCGGCGGGCAGCAATATGAGGCTCTCTATGCCCGGATCGCGGAATGGGAGGCCGAAACCGGCGCAAAAGTCCAGGTCATTTCAAAGAAGAACCACTTTGAACTGGACAAGGAGTTCAAGTCCGATCTGGCGGCAGGCACCCTTGGATGGTGCGTTGGCTCCAATCACTCCTCATTCGCTTCACAATATCCGAGCCTCTATACCGATCTGACACCCTATCTGTCGGATGAGTTCATCGCCGAGTATGTGCCTTCGAACATCGCCGCCTCAAAAATCGGCGATGCGCTGGTGATGCTGCCACGTGCTCAATTCGACGTCTCGGCTCTTTATTATCTGAAGTCCGTTTACGAGAACGAGGACAACAAGAAGGCCTATATGGAAAAGACCGGCCGCGAACTGACGCCGCCGGACACCTGGGACGAATACAAGGAACAGGCGATCTTCTTTACCGATGCGCCGAACTTCTACGGCACCCAATATGCCGGCAAGGACGAGGCCATTGTCGGCCGTTTCTACGAGCTTGTGGTGGCCGAGGGCGGCCAGCTGTTCAACGAAGACTGGTCGCCGGCCTTTAACTCGGACGCGGGCAAGCGGGCTCTGAAATGGTTCGTCGATCTTTATCAGGCAGGCGCCGTGCCGCCTGGAACCACATCATATCTGTGGGATGACCTTGGCCAGGGCTTTGCATCAGGCACCATCGCCCTCAATCTGGATTGGCCGGGCTGGGCAGCCTTCTTCAACGGTGAAGACACCTCGAAGGCCGCAGGTAATGTCGGCGTGAAGGTTCAGCCTGCCGGCAGCGCCGGTGTGCGCACCGGATGGTCTGGTCACCATGGCTTCTCGGTTACCGAAGCCTGCGACAACAAGGAGGCTGCCGCCTCGCTCGTCGCCTGGTTGACCAACGAGGACAGCCAGAAGCTCGAGAGCTCTGCCGGCCCGTTGCCGACCCGCACGGCGGTTTGGGACCATGTCGTGGCTTCGGCTGAGGGCGATGCTTATCGCAAGGAAGTCCTGGAAGCCTTCCAGACGGCGGCCAGCCACGCCTTCCCGGCTCCGCAGACCCCGTACTGGATCGAAGCGACCAACCTGATCTTCCCGGAATTGCAGGCCGCGATCCTGGGTGACAAATCGATCGACGAGGCTCTCTCGGATGCATCCGAAGCCGTTGACGAGATGATGCAGGAAAACGGCGTCTACTAAGTCTCCCAAGACTGGAGGGGCGCACCGCGCCCCTCCGACCGCCTGACCGCCGGGCACGACCCGAATAGAGAAACCTTCCGGTTCGAAACCAAGGACTCGAGCAATGGTGCGCTCCCGCCTACCCACTTGGTTCGTGCTGCTGCTGCCGGCAATCATCATTCTGGTAGCGGTTGTACTGATCCCGCTGATCCTTTCGCTGTATTCGAGCTTCACGCCATATCGGTTGACGCGGCCCGAAACGCTCTACAAATGGATCGGCCTCTTCAACTATGAAAAGGCGGTGACAAGCGCCCATTTCTGGGCCGCATTCGGACGCACGGTCCTTCTCCTGACCATTGCGCTCAACCTTGAAATGCTGATGGGCCTCGGCCTGGCGCTGCTTGTCAACAAGGTGACCTACGGCCAGCGCGCCCTGCGCACCATCATGATGTTTCCGATGATGTTCTCTCCGGTTCTGGTCGGCTTCCAGTTCAAGTTCATTTTCAACGACAATGTCGGGCTGGTGAACAATGCGCTTCAGTCACTCGGCCTGACCGATGTCGCCATTCCCTGGCTTGTCGACGGGCAACTGGCCTTTATCTCGATCCTTGTCGCAGAGATGTGGTCTTCGACATCCGTCTTCGCGATCCTCATCCTCGCCGGGCTTTTTGCCGTACCGCGCGACCCGATTGAGGCAGCAAAGGTGGACGGATGTACACCCTGGCAAAGCTTCAGGCACATCACCCTGCCCTACATCATGCCGTTCATCTATATCGCTCTGGCGATCCGCTCGCTGGACGTGGCGCGCGCCTATGACATTGTGCAGATCATGACCAATGGCGGGCCTGCCCGCCGGACCGAACTGCTTTGGACGCTGATCGGGCGCACCGGCTATGTGGACGCGAAAATGGGCTACGCCAATGCCATGGCGTATGTTTCGATTTTCCTGGCCATCGCATTCACCATCTATTTCTTCCGCAAGCTCAACGCCGCGCGCGCTGAACTCGGAATGGCGAGGTAATCATGGACCAGAACCTCAAACACCGCATACAAGCGCAGACCGCCAAGGTCCTTCATCTGGTCGCCCTGTTCATCGCCATGTGCATTATCTGCATTCCCGGTCTTTGGGTGGTGCTGAATTCACTGCGGCCGACCGTGGAGATCATGGCCAAGCCACCGGTGTGGATACCGAGCGAACTCAATCTCGACAATTACCGCGCCATGTTCGGCGCCGTCGGCGAAGGCGGCGTGCCGGTGCTGCAATATTTCACCAACTCGCTGATCATCTCGGTGACGTCGACGCTCATTGCCGTTCTGATCGGCATGGCCGGCGGCTACGCGTTTGCGCGCTATCAATTCAAGGGCAAGGCGGCCATCTTCATCGGGCTCATGCTGACCCGTGCCGTTCCGGGCGTGTCGCTGTCGTTGCCCTTGTTCATTGTCATGGCAAAGACCGGGCTGATCGACACCCATATCGGCCTGATCCTCGTCTATATCGCATTGAACGTGCCCTTCACCATCTGGCTGATTGACGGCTTCTTCCGCCAGGTTCCGATCGATCTCGCCCATGCGGCTGAAATCGACGGCTGCACACGATGGCAGGCTTTCTGGAAGGTGGAGTTTCCCGTGGCGCGCGCCGGGATCGCGTCAGCCGGCATTTTTGCTTTCCTGACATCGTGGAACGAATATGCGCTTGCCAGTCAGCTGACCCGATCGACCTTTTCAAAGACGATGCCGGTCGGACTGCGCGATTTCACCAGCGAGTTCACCATCAACTGGGGCGGCATGTGTGCGCTGGCGGTTCTGATGATCATACCCGCGCTCATCCTCACATTCATCGTGCAGAAACACCTCATTGCCGGGCTGACCTTCGGCGGCGTGAAAGGATAAGAAATGGCACAGGTTCGCCTGCGGGACGTCGTTAAGAGTTATGGCTCGGTTCAGGTCGTCCACGGCATCAATCTTGAGATCGAGGACAATGAGTTCGTGGTCCTGGTTGGGCCTTCCGGCTGCGGAAAATCCACCACGCTTCGGATGATCGCCGGGCTGGAAGCCATTTCCGACGGAAAGGTGTCCATCGGAGAAAGGGTCGTCAACGACCTGCCGCCGCGCAAGCGGAACATCTCCATGGTGTTTCAGAACTATGCGCTCTATCCGCACATGACCGTGCGGGAAAATCTTGGCTTTTCGCTGCAGATCGCCAAACGGCCACAGGCGGAGATCGACGAGGCGGTCAAGGAGGCTGCCAACATCCTGAACCTGAGCGAATTCATGGACCGCAAGCCCGGCACGCTTTCCGGCGGCCAAAGGCAACGGGTCGCAATGGGCCGGGCGATTGTTCGCCATCCCGATGTGTTTTTGTTCGACGAGCCACTTTCCAACCTTGATGCCAAGCTGCGCACGCAAATGCGGACCGAGATCAAGAAACTGCATCAGAAAGTCAAATCCACCATCGTCTATGTCACGCATGACCAGGTCGAGGCGATGACGCTGGCGGACCGGATCGTGATCATGCGCGACGGCCATATCGAGCAGGTCGGCACGCCGCTCGACGTTTTTGAAAATCCGGCCAACACCTTCGTGGCCACCTTCATCGGTTCGCCGCCGATGAACCTGCTCTCCGCTCAGGTCAAGGAAGGGCAGCTTGCGCTCGACGGCGGTCCGGTTTCGAAACTGCCGCAGCAGTTTGCCGGCAATGTACAGGAAGGACAGCAGGTGATCCTCGGCTTTCGCGCCGACAATTTCATGCTTGCCGGTCATGCCATGCAGATGGAAGGCGAATATGCCGAATTCGACATGACGGTGAACCTGTCCGAGCCGCTCGGCACCGAGACCCTTCTCTTCGGTTCGCTCGCCGGCAAGGAGGTTCAGGCAAAGATGCTGAACCCGCGCCCCGTCGAAGACGGTGAACGGCTGACCTTTCAGCTCGACCTGACCCGCTGTCACCTGTTTGACGCCGAAACCCAAAAGAGCCTGAGATAGAGCCATGGCCCGGATCACCGAGATAGAAATCTTCATGGCGAACCTTCAGCCCAAGGTGAAACGGGTTGACGCCATTCAGAGTTTCGTCAGTCAGGAGACGCCTTTCGTGCGGGTGACAGACGAGGACGGCGCGAGCGGTCTTGGATATTCCTACACGATCGGCCAGGGCGGACCAGCCGTGATGTCGCTGCTGCGCGAGACTCTGGTGCCGCAGCTCATCGGCCGGGAGGCTGAAGATATCGGGCGCATCTGGCGCGACCTGCTGTTCTCGACCCATGCCACTGCAGTCGGGGCGATCACCTCTCTGGCGCTTGCGGCGATCGACACGGCCCTATGGGACCTGCGCTGCAAACGGGCCGGACTGCCGCTATGGCGCATGCTGGGCGGCGCCAAGGCGTCCGTACCCATGTACACGACCGAAGGCGGTTGGCTGCATATCCCGACCGAGGATCTTGTCTCCGACGCCGTCGAGGCGAAATCTCTGGGCTTTTCAGGATCGAAGATCAAGATCGGACGGCCGCATCTGTCGGAAGACCGCGAGCGTCTGGCAGCGGTACGCGAGGCGGTCGGCCCGGATTATGAAATCATGGTCGATGCCAATCAGTGCTTTTCCCGGGCCGAGGCCACGCGGCGGGCAAAGGTGCTTGAGGAAATGGGCATTGCCTGGTTCGAAGAACCGATGCCCGCAGACGATGTTATGGAACATGTACGGCTCGCGGCCTCAACGTCGGTTCCAATCGCCGTAGGGGAAAGCATGTATTCCCTGTCGCAATTCAAGGATTATCTGACAACCGGCGGCGCAAGCATCGTCCAGGTGGATGTTGCCCGCATCGGCGGCATCACGCCGTGGATGAAGGTTGCGCACATGGCTGAGGCCTTCAACGTGCCCGTCTGCCCGCATTTTCTTATGGAACTTCATGTCAGCCTTGTGTGCGCAATCCCCAACGCACCGTGGCTGGAGTATATTCCGCAGATCGACAACCTGACGGCCGAGCCGATGCGCATGGAGGCAGGCCGCGCTTTTGCGTCCGATGCACCGGGCCTCGGGATTGCGTGGGACGAGGACTTGTTGAACGCGGCGCGCATTGACGGGCTCAGCGCCCGGGTGACCAACTGACCGGAAAGGTGGAGCGGCAATGCAGAGAATGGGAATGGCAATCGGCCTTAACGCCGAAAAGGTCCAGGAATACAAGACGCTGCACGCCGATGTCTGGCCGGGTGTCCTGAAAATGATCACCGAATGCAACATCCGCAACTATTCGATTTTCCTCAAGGAGCCGGAAAACATTCTCTTCGGTTATTGGGAATATCACGGAACGGATTTTGCCGCCGACGCGGCCAAGATGGCCGCTGATCCGGAAACCCAGCGCTGGTGGGATGTGTGCATGCCCTGCCAGAAACCCTTCGAGCATCGCGGACCGGACGAGTGGTGGGCGATGATGGAGGAGGTCTTTCACCTCGATTAGCCATGACGCAGAATTTTCGACAGCACTGGCCAAAAGCAACGGATCCGAAACCGATCGTCATTTTCGGGGCCGGTTCCATTGTGACCGACGCACATCTGCCGGCCTATGCGAGGGCCGGCTATCGGGTGGCCGGTGTCTTCGATCCGGATCTGGACAAGACGCGCGACCTGGCAATGGCCCATGGTATCGCTGCCTATGGCTCACCGCAGGAAGCGGCATCGGCAGGCGATGTCGTCTTTGACCTTGCCACGCCTCCGGCCGCGATTGCCAATATCCTGGAGATTCTGCCCGAGGGTTCCGCGGTGCTCATTCAAAAGCCGATGGGCAGTGATCTTGAGGAGGCTACAGAAATCCTTCAAATCTGCCGCCGCAGAAAGCTGAAGGCGGCGGTGAATTTCCAGCTCCGGTTTGCCCCCATCACACTGGCCTTGCAGGATGCGATAGAACGCGGGCTTCTCGGCGACATTGTCGATTTCGATGCCTGGCTTGCACTCGACACGCCCTGGGGCCTGTGGAAGTTTCTGGAGCCGCTGCCGCGCGTTGAGATCAGTCTTCATTCAATCCACTATCTGGATCTGATCCGAGGATTGCTCGGCGATCCGAAAGGCATCCACGCCAAGACCTTGGGGCATCCATCCTCAAAGATTGCCCAGACACGCACCGCCGCCATTCTGGATTATGGCGATGAGTTGCGCTGCGCCTTGTCGATCAATCACAATCACGCGTTCGGCCGCAAATATCAGGCCTGTGAATTCCGCATTTGCGGCACCAGGGGCGCTGCCTACCTGCAGCTTGGCGTTAATCTCGATTACCCCAAAGGCGAGGCGGACATATTGGAGATCAACACAGGAGACGGCTGGGAAACCGTCACGCTGAGCGGAACCTGGTTCCCGGATGCGTTCGCCAGCCGGATGAGCCAGCTCCAGCGCTTTGCAAGCGGCGAGGACGACACGCTGATCGGAAGCGTTGAAGACGCCTGGTCGACCATGGCCCTTGTCGAAGCCGCCTATGAAAGCAGCGCCAGCGAAGCCCACCCAATCGCAAGGAGACCGCAGTGAACATTCAGGAAATCTATTTCGAGGACTATGAGATCGGCCATTTCCGGGAGACCTTCGGGCGCACGATCACCGAAACGGATTTTGTCGTTCACGCCGGACATACAGGCGACTTCTTCCCGCACCACATGGACAAGGAGTGGTGTAAGACACAGGAATTCGGACAGCGTGTCGCACATGGCACGATGGTGTTTGCGATCGGCATCGGCCTCAGCGCAAGCGAGATCAACCCGGTCGCGTTCTCCTATGGTTACGACCGCCTGAGATTTGTGAAACCGGTTCATATCGGCGACACGATCCGCACGCGGCTGACCATCGACCGCAAACATCCCGACCCGAAACGCGAAGGGATGGGTCAGGTCTTCGAGAAAGTCGAAGTGCTCAATCAGAACGATGAAACCGTGCTTGCTACCGAACACATCTATCTTGTCGAAATGCGGAAAGCCTGATGAGCGCGTTTTTGAAACTTCACCCGAAGGATAACGTCCGTGTCGCGCTGCGTCCTGTCGAACGGGGCGACCGGTTTGAAACCGATGAGGGACCAGTTACATGTTTGTGTGCGGTGGGCATGGCCCACAAGGTCGCCGAGCGCCTGATCGAAAAGGGAAGTCTGGTGATCAAGTACGGTATGCCCATAGGCACGGCGATCACCGATATTGCGGCCGGCGAACATGTGCACGTCCACAATATCGAGAGCCGATACACACCGACCTATCATCATGAAGACCAGGCGGAATCAAGCAATGAATAAGACGTGGCAAGGCTATCTTCGAAAGGACGGGCGAAAGGGTATCCGCAATGCGGTCGCGGTTGCCTATCTCGTCGAATGCGCACATTTCGTTGCCGACAAGATCGTTCGACCCTTTGACGATGAGGAGGTCCACCTTATCGGCTTTCCGGGCTGCTTTCCGAACGCCTATGCCCAGACAATGATGGAGAAGCTCTGTACACACCCGAATGTCGGCGCGGTGCTTCTTGTTTCCCTTGGCTGCGAGAGCTTCAACCGCCGGCGGCTTTCAGAGGTCATTGAAGCCTCCGGCCGGCCGGTCGAGACGCTGGTCATTCAAAGAAACGGCGGCACCGCCGCTACGATCAAGAGCGGTCGGGACTTCGTCCGCGCCGCGCTTGAGGAAATCGCCGACGTGCCAAAGGTGGAGATGGGTGTCTCCGACCTTGTTGTCGGGACCATCTGCGGCGGCTCGGACGGAACCAGCGGCATATCTGGAAATCCGGCGGCAGGACGCGCCTTTGACCGCCTCGTTGCCGAAGGCGCAGCCTGCATATTCGAGGAAACGGGCGAGTTGATCGGCTGTGAGCATCTGATGGCGGAGCGCGCGATCACTCCGGAACTTGGCGAACTCATCAAGCAATCAGTCGACAAGGCGGCGGCCTATTATGCGGCCCTTGGATATGGGAGCTTTGCTGCGGGGAATGCCACTGGCGGATTGTCGACAATCGAGGAAAAGTCGCTGGGCGCCTATGTGAAATCGGGTGAGGCACCGATCAGCGGCATTTTAAAGCCGGGAGACACGCCACCGAAGGGCGGGCTTTATCTGATGGATGTCGTGCCCGACGGACCCGTCCGTTTCGGCTTTCCCAATATTGCCGACAATGCGGAAATCACCGAGATGATTGCCTCTGGCGCGCATCTGACCCTGTTTGTGACAGGCCGCGGGTCGGTTGTCGGATCGGCGATCGCCCCGGTTATCAAAATCTGCGCAAATCCGGAAACATACCGCTCACTCGAGGCGGATATGGACGTAAACGCCGGTGCGATTGTCGACGGGCACATGAGCATCGACGGTGTCGCCGACGAGATCTTTGAACTGATCCAGGACGTTGCGGGCGGCGAGACGACAAAGTCCGAGGCCATCGGCCATCGCGAATTCATCCTGACCTACAAGAGTTTTGAACCGATCGGGCCGGCATGCCTGCCCGTCACGTAAGATATGCATGAGCCGGAAGCCAACCGGCCCGACACCATGGAGGCAAAGTTGTCCGAAGCAAGCTACTACGCAGATCAAGATGAGATCCCTCTCTACAATGTGGAGACATGGCTCTACGAGGATTTCAAGGTCGGTGAAAAAGTGCGGTCCATCCGGCGCACGATCTCGGAGGGCGAGTGCATGCTCTTCAACAGCCTTGTGATGGACAACCACCCTTATGTCGCCGATGACATTTTCACCTCAAACGAAGGATTGTTCGGCAAGCGGCTGGTCGCCGGAGCGATGGTTTTCAGCTATGGCCTCGGCCTGATGGCAAACAACAATGTCAACACGTTTTCATACGGTTACGACAAACTGCGCTTCATCAAACCGGTGTTCATCGGTGACACGATTTTCACAGTCCGTACGCATCTGGAAAAACGGCCGAAATACAAGGAACTGGGCCTCGTCAAGGTTTCCTATGAGGTGTTCAAGAATGAGGGCGAACTGGCGCTCTATGCCGAACATCTGCAAACGGTCAAATACCGTCATCCGGAGAATTTCGAGGCCGAGGGCTGATCCCGCCGGCCTGTGGAGGCATCAGGTTTTTACGTCAGAAATTCACCCGTATCGGCGCCCAGCGCCGGGCCGCCGCGGCCGGATTTGAAAACCTCGCCATCGATACGGATCGGGCAGCGGGTCGTTGACGCGGTCGCGCCGTCAGGTGTCGTAATGTCCTGCACCATATCAAGTGCGGCAAAACCTTCCGTTTCGAGCAAGGCCGGCCAATCAAGAACCGCGGCGCACCAGATATCGGCCGGCTCCAGCCGGTCCAGCCAATAGCGCACGTCTTGCGTCAAGAGGTGATCGCGCAGGATAGCCTTGATATCATCGCGCAGGCGAAGTGCATCATCCGGGTCTGCAAACGGCTCCAGTTCCCTGCAGTCGATCAGTTCGGCAAGCTTTGCGATCGGCGTCATGGCAATCGCCAGATAACCGTCCTTGCATTTGTAAATTCCGTAAGGCGCACCAACGGAGATATTCGCATTGCTGACCTTGCCGCGCGGTGCCATTGCACCGTCACCGTTGAGAAACGCCGTAAACAGTTCGAACTGCATGTCGATTGACGAAGACATCAGGTCAACCTCGACAAGACCACCCTCGCCCGTCCGCTCGCGCCTGAGCAATGCGGCCATGATGCCCTGTACCAGATGGTTGCCGCATGTGATGTCGAGGGCGGCAAAGCCTGCGGGCACGGGCGGCATATCGCCGTCTCCCGACAGCCAGGGCATGCCCGTCAGCGACTGAACCAGCAGATCCTGCCCGGGTTTTTCGACCCATGGCCCCTCGGTGCCATAGCCGGTCACCGCACCATAGACCAGCCGCGGGTTGACGGCACGGACCGTCTCCCAGTCCAGACCGATCCTTTCCATGACACCCGGCCGGAAGTTGTGGATCAGGACATCCACGGACTTCAGCAGTTCCTTGATCCGTTCAAGATCCGCCGGGTTTTTCAGGTCCGCCGCAACGCTCTTCTTGTTCCGGTTGATCGTATGAAACAGGAGACTGTCTTCACCGGCCTTCTGGTCTGCAATGACCAGCGATCGGCACAGATCGCCCACTCCCGGCCGTTCTACCTTTATCACTTCCGCACCGAGATCGGCGAGCCTGAGCGCCGCCATCGGGCCGGCCAGGAACTGGGCGAAATCCAGAACTTTAAGTCCTTCCAGCGGCTTCATTTGAACTTGACTCCGATTGAACCGTATATAAAACATATTTTCATATACTGATTAGTCAAGCACTCAAATCCGAGTGCACGTTTGAGCCGCCGGACCCCGCACGGGTCAGCCGCAGCGGGAGCGGCCTACAGGGCCAGGAGGATCAGGACCGCGATGACGACCAAGCACAAGGCCGGCTACTACAAGGGCAGCAAGAGCTTTACGCTTGACGCGGCCGAGACCGTTTCACCAGGAGCTGGAGAGGTCGCCATAAAGGTTGCCTATTGCGGGATATGCGGGACCGACATGCATGTCTTTCACGGCAATATGGATGCGCGTGTCGGTCATAACAGGGTACTCGGCCACGAAATGTCCGGTACCGTGGCCGCCCTTGGCGATGGGGTGGATGGATTTTCCGTCGGCCAGAAGGTGACTGTCAGGCCGCTGAGCCACTGCGGAAAATGCCCCGCCTGCCTCGCCGGCCATGAACATATCTGTCACAACCTGAAATTTCTCGGACTGGACACCGACGGCGCGATGCAGGAAGTCTGGACCGTGCCGGCCTTTACCGTGCATACCCTGCCCGACGACATGCCCATGGACCATGCGGCCCTTGTCGAACCCGTCGCGGTCGCCTGCCACGATGTGCGCCTGTCCGAATTGACCAAGGGCGAGGATGTTGTCGTGATTGGCGGCGGGCCGATCGGCATGCTTGTGGCGCTCGTAGCGCGCGATGCAGGCGGCAAGGTCATTGTTTCAGAAGTCAACCCGAACCGGCTGGCGATCGCCGGGGCGCTTGGGTTTGCCACGATCAATCCGGTCGAACAGGATCTGAGCGCAGAAGTCCTTTCAGCCACGAACGGCAAAGGCGCGGATGTCGTGTTCGAGGTCTCCGGAACGCAAAAAGGTGTCGATGCGATGACGGCCGTCGCCGCCACACGGGCACGCATCGTCATGGTCGCCATCCATGCGACCAAGCCGCAGATCGATCTCTTCCAGTTCTTCTGGCGCGAATTGCAGCTGATCGGGGCGCGGGTCTACGAGCCCGTGGATTATGAAAAGGCCATCGCACTTGTGGCATCGGGCGCAATGAGTGCCGATACCATCATCACCGATATCAGCCCGCTTTCCGAAATCCAGGGCGCTTTTGAATCACTCGATACAAATCCGACGGCGATGAAAAGCCTGATCAAGGTGAGTTAAGCACATGAACGTCTTGCAGTCTTTTGATCTCAGCGGGAAAACAGCACTCGTAACCGGCGCAAAGCGCGGCATCGGACGGGCCATGGCCGAAGCCCTTGCCGGTGCGGGTGCCGATATAGTCGGCGTCAGCGCGACATTGTCCCCGGGAAGTGAAGTCGAACAGTCCGTGAGTGCGATGGGGCGGTCATTCACCGGTTATAGTTGTGATTTCAGCAACCGCGGCGCACTACTGGATTTCACAGGCCAACTCAGAGCCGACGGGATTGCGCCCGATATCCTGATCAACAATGCCGGGACCATCAAACGAAAGCCGGCGGCGGATCATCCGGATGAATGGTGGGACGAGGTGATCGAGGTCAATTTGTCATCGCAATTCGTCCTCAGCCGAGAGATCGGCAAGGACATGGTCAAACGCGGACACGGCAAAATCATCTTCACCGCATCCCTGCTGACTTTCCAGGGCGGAATTACCGTACCCGGCTACGCCGCCTCCAAGGGCGGCATTGGCCAGTTGACCAAAGCCCTCGCCAATGAATGGGCTGGCTCCGGGGTCAACGTCAACGCCATCGCTCCCGGCTATATCGCCACCGACAACACAGAAGCGCTTCGGCAGGACCAGAACCGCCATCAGGCGATCCTGGAACGTATACCCGCAGGCCGCTGGGGCCAGCCGGAGGACTTTGCCGGACCGGTCGTATTCCTCGCATCGGCGGCATCGGATTATGTCAACGGTGAAATCCTCGTCGTCGACGGCGGATGGATGGGCCGTTAGGCGACCGTTTCGGACGGGTTTCCGGCGCAATCGATCAGATGGGCCAACGCTTCCACGCGTTCGGCATTCTACTTTCGTGGCATGTGCCTTGTATCGCCGCAATTCGGTCCGCAACTGTGTGGCACGCGGCGAGCCGCAGCGCTCTGCGCACCGGCTACGCCCGGTAAAGGAGACATGTCATGAACAGCATTTTTGCTACTTCCTACCGCCTGATTATGCGGCTGGCATCGTTCTTGTCGGTCACCGGTCGTACGCGGCCACAGCCACTGCCCCAACAGCATTATCCATGAGGAACAAACAGCCCCGACCGTCATTGAAGACGGTCGGGTACCGGATTGGCCTGGAACCGGTCAGGTGAGAACGGCAACCGCGAAATGGTTGTTTTCGTCCATCCACAATTCGGCAAGGCTCCAGCCTGCTTCGTTCGCAATGTCCTCGAAGCGTTCCGGTGTATATTTGTGAGAATTCTCCGTATGGATCGTCTCGCCCTCGCTAAACCGCACCGTCTCGCCTGCTATGGTGACGGACTGATCGCTACTGCTGACCAGATGCATCTCGATTCTGCTCCTGTCTTCATTCCAGCAGGCCTGATGGGTAAAAGCTGAAACATCAAAATCGGCCTCGAGCTCACGATTGATGCGGCTCAGAAGATTGAGGTTGAAGCGGGCCGTCACACCGTCGCTGTCGTCATAGGCACGAAGCAGCGTCTTGCGCTCCTTGACCAGATCAAACCCGATCACGAAAGTGTCGACGTCCTCAATCTTCCTCAAACGGGCCATCAGTTCCGCGGCCTCGTCAATTTCAAAATTGCCGATGGTCGAGCCGGGAAAGAACAGCACCTTCGGGGCCGATTCGACCGCCTGCGGCATGGCAAAGGCGCTTGTGAAATCGGCAACGACCGGATGCACGTCCAGCGACACGTAATCCGCCGCAAGACGCTCGGCCGCCGCCTCCAAATGCGTCACCGAGATGTCCACCGGCACGTATGCGCCCAATGACGGCAGCGCATCAAGCAGCAGGCGCGTCTTCACGCTCGATCCGCTCCCAAGCTCCACAAGCGCCGCGCCCTCGGGAACATGTGCGGCCAGCCGGTGTGCCTCATTGCTCAGGATGGCAGTCTCTGTGCGGGTCGGATAATACTCCTCAAGTTCGGTGATCTGATCGAACAGGGCCGAGCCTTCAGCATCGTAAAGCCACTTGGCTTCTATCGTCTTGCGCGGCGTTGTCAGCCCGGACAGGATCGAGGCGGCAAAGTCCTCTCCCACATCACCTGTTTGTGTCGAGATCTTCTTGCCCCTCGGATGTCCTGAACCGCCGCCAACCGTATCATCCGCCAGGCGCAGGCCAAGCATCTGCCAGCGCTGGTGCGGGTAAAAGAAGGTGCGGTACGAGTCCCGCATCTGCTCCAGCGGCGTTGCGCAGGAACCGCCGCGAAGAACGAACTGATTACACATGAACTTGCCGTTATATTCGCCGATGGCGCCTTCGGGCGGACGAAATCCCGGATAGGGGGTAAACGGGCTTTGCGTCCACTCCCAGACATCGCCCCAGAATTGCTCTCCATCTTCCGGCTCACCGGCAGAGCGACGCGGCCTGACATCGGTCGGCATCGGCCTGTAGTTGGAAGATTCGAGGAAATTGCCGCGGATCGGCCGCTCGCGGGCGACCACTTCCCACTCCGCTTCCGTCGGCAGGCGTTTTCCCGACCAGCGGGCAAAGGCATCGGCTTCATAATAGCTGACGTGCACGACCGGCGCTTCGAGATTGACCGGTTGCGGGCCACGCAGCGTGTAGCTCCACCATTCACCGTCCTGACGCCACCAATAGAGCGGCGCATCCCAGTCCTCCTGCTGACATCTTGCCCAGCCGTCCGAAAGCCAGAGCGTTGCGGTCCGGTAGCCGCCATCATCCATGAAGGCGATCCAGTCGCGATTTGTCACCGGCCGGGATGCAAGGCGGAACGGCTGCAGATAGGTCTTGTGGCGCGGTCCTTCGCAGTCATAGGCGAAGCCGCCGCCGCCATGTCCGATTTCAACGAGCCCGCCTTCGTGATCAATCCATTGCAGCGGACGTTCACGCGCAACGCGGATCGGCTCCGGCGCGCGGTAGGCCGGCATCAGCGGATTGTGCGACAGCGCATGAAGGAGATCGGTGACCAGCAGTTCCTGATGCTGCATCTCGTGATGGCAGCCGAGTTCGGCAAGGTCGCGGATCTCGTGCGCATCCTCACGATCCTCCGACAAAAGTCGGCGCATTGTGTCGTCGACATGCGCGCGATAGGCCAGGACTTCCTCAATGGCGGGACGAGAGATCATTCCGCGCTTGGAACGCATGTGCCTTGGTCCGGCCTGGACATAATAGGAGTTAAAAAGGAACGCGAAGCGCTCATCGGGCGAGCGGTAGTTCGATACACGGGGTTTGAGGATGAATTCCTCGAAGAACCATGTCGTGTGCGCCAGGTGCCACTTGGCCGGGCTGGCATCCTCCATCGACTGGAGTGTCATATCTTCGGGCGTCAGCCCTTTGACGAGCGCCTCGGAGCGGGCGCGGACGGATTGATAGAACTTGATACCCGTTTCGGCTGAAGGGGCGAGATTCGTTGCAGGTGTCACTGTTTCAGTCCTTGATTCTGGATTGGGATTAATTTCCTGCCGTTATCTGGAATTCGCCTCCTTGCTTGTTTGCTGATGGTCCATGGCACCTGCACCTTTTGATGCCCTCCAAGCCACGGACAGCAGGTTCAAGGTGACGGTGAATTCGGGCGCGCCGGTGTCGGCGTTTTCAACTTTCGTAAACCCTGTTCAAATGTACGGGACCGCCAAAACAGGTAAAGGCGGCGCCGAGTTGCATCCTGACAGCGTTTTGTCAGGAGGCTCTGCAAGGCCGTTGGTCCGAGGGACCTGTCGCGATTTCAGCGGAACAATCGCCGCCGGGCAGCTCTCAACATCAAAAACAAGAGCGCGCAGGGTGTGGCGATGGTGTTGACCGGAAGCAACGCGGCGCCAAGGACCGGGTCGCCTATCGTAAAAAGCGGCGTTGCAAGGCCGTTCATGACCAGAATCGCTGCCTGTTGCATGGGCGCCGCAAAAAGCATTGACGCCAGCAAAACCACGACAATCACGACAAGGATTTTGACAACGTGCCGGCGGCGACCGTCTCCGGCCGACCTCATGGTCCAGGTGGCAAAGGCCTCACCGTCCAGTGGTTTGTCCGCCTCGGCAAACAATCTGTTCAGTTCGCGATCACGTTCATCGGTCATGAATGTTCTCCGTGACTGGTCGTGCCGCCATAGGCGGACAGCGCCTTTTTCAAACGCTGTGCTCCACGGCGGATATGGGATTTGACGGTGCCTGCCGGCAGGCCGGTGAGTTCGGCAATTTCGGCATGGCTCATGCCTTCACTGTACGACAGAACGATGCAAAGCCTGACAGGTTCGGACAGGCCGGCAAGTGCACGGTCAAGGTCATAGGCAAGGTCGGCGGAATGTTCTGCCTGTCCGGCAATTTCGTCAGGATCCCCGGCATTCTTCAAGGGGTCGCGGCGCCGGCAATGCTGAAGCCAGACGTTCACGGCAAGCCGCTTGAGCCATGCGCCGAAACTGCCGGGCTGCCGCAACTTCCCCATATGACGCCAGGCTTCGAGAAAGGCCTGCTGGGCAAGATCGTCCGCCAGGGCGGGATCACCGCACAAGCGTCGCATCAGGTTGCGCAGCCATGATTGACGGCGGCGCACAAGCTCCTCAAAGGCAAGGCGATCGCCGTTTTTTGCCAAGGCGGCAACGAGTGCCTCCGGGGCTTTCGCATATGTCGCCAACGGCTTCATCCTGACCGCTAGCGGCCAAGGCGGCCAGAACGGGTGTCATCGCCCTGCCCGTCACGGCGGGCAACATACCGCGCTGACGCGATCAGCCCGAAGGCCGCAAAGCCGACGAGGAAAGCCGCGCCGAGGATCGGGTAGAAAGCCGGCGCGTATTGCAGACTGACAAGCCAGGCGAGAACGGCAATGCCGGGCGCCACGAACAGGCTGATCAGACCGTAGACCATAAGCTCGCGCTCAAGCCGCGCCCCACCGCCAGTCGTCGACGCCAGGACCTTGTCCAGAACGTCTTCGTCGATCGCCTGCCCGCTTTCGACAATGCGCCGCAGGGTCTCGTGTTGCGTGCGCCGTTTGGCGATGTCGTACCAGATGCCGGCAATGATGACGGCTGCAATAAAGAACCAGAAGCCGAGCGCAGCCAGGCCTGCGCCAACTCCTTCCAGACCTGCTAGTTGCATGCGTATCTCCATGAACTGTGTGTTTGTGCCCATATAGATGCGTGGAAAGGGCTTATTGGATGCAGGACAAAAAAAGTAATTTCACGGTATTTCAATCTTACCGCGAAACGGTCTAACGTCCCGCCATGATTTCCGACCGGCCATTGCTTGGCATTGTTCTCATGCTCGGGTTCTGCATTCTCGCACCACTTGGCGATTCCATAGCCAAGTTGCTCAGCGATGCCGTTCCGCTCGGTGTGCTGCTGGCTTTCCGGTTTCTCGTGCAGACCGTTCTGCTTTTGCCGCTGGTCATATTCAGTGCACGAAACCTGCGCATGTCGAAGCGGGTTTTCCAGCTTATGGTCTTGCGCACAGTGCTTCATATCTTCGGCATCGGAGCGATGTTTGCCGCGCTGCGCTATCTTCCCCTGGCCGACGCCGTGGCCATCGCCTTCGTCATGCCGTTCATCATGTTGCTGCTTGGTAAATTCGTTCTTTCGGAAGAGGTCGGCCCGCACCGGCTTGCTGCCTGTGCGGTCGGGTTTATCGGAACGCTCCTCGTCATCCAGCCGAATTTCGCAGCTGTCGGCGCACCGGCACTCCTGCCCTTGCTGGTGGCGGTTATCTTCTCCTTCTTCATGCTGGTTACCCGCCAGATTGCCAAGGAGATCGACCCAATCAGTCTGCAGTTCTCCAGTGGGGCGGTCGGGACAGCCTTGCTCGCGCTGATTCTGATCGTCTTTCAGGGCGCCGAAATCGAGCCGCTGGTCCTGGTCGCACCAAGCGCCGAGGAGTGGTTTCTGCTCGTTCTGCTTGGCATATTCGGGACGCTGGCGCACCTGTTGATGACCTGGTCGCTGCGCTTTGCGCCCTCGGCAACGCTCGCACCCATGCAGTATCTTGAGATACCTTTCGCCACGCTGATCGGTTGGTTCATCTTCCGCGACCTGCCAAACGGGCTGGCAGCCGTCGGCATCGCCATCACCGTCGGCGCCGGACTTTATGTCATCCATCGTGAACGCATGGTTGCCCGGCGGATCGCCGCCGAAGCCTGACCTGTTGGTCTCAAGCGGTATTTTTCGCTCGAATCAAGCTCCCATGACGAATGAAATTTTTCCTTTAACCAGCTATGATTACCGCATTTTTACGCCACGTCTTGTGTATTTTTCAAAGCCCTATAGGATCGCGCCGCAACGGCAGTTCAGCCGGGCGCATGGGATAGATGAAAGCGGCAAAAGTCTACATTGCCGAAGCATGATGGAGAGCGATATTCGCCATGGCTGATGGTGGTCGTCTTGCAGGAAAAAAAGCGCTGATAACCGCCGCAGGTCAAGGCATTGGCCGAGCCGCGGCCGAGGCTTTTGCGCGCGAGGGGGCCTTTGTCGTCGCAACGGATATCAGCGAAGCGGCACTGCCGGAGCTCGACGCCGTCGATGGGATTGTCGCCCGGCGCCTGGACGTATTGGATGCGGCAGCGGTCACGGGCATTCTTGAAGAATTCGGCCCCTACGACATTCTGTTCAATTGTGCCGGCTATGTGCATTCCGGCACGATCCTTGATGCAACGGATGACGAGTGGGACCTCGCGTTCAACATAAACGCCAAAGCGATGTTCCGGCTGTGCCGGGGCGCCATTCCGGGCATGCTGGAAAGGGGTGGCGGCTCGATCATCAATGTGTCGTCGGTGGCCTCGTCGGTCAAAGGCGTTGCTGACCGTTGCATCTACGGTGCATCGAAGGCCGCCGTTATCGGGCTGACCAAATCGATCGCCGCTGATTTTGTGACAAAGGGAATACGCTGTAACGCCATCTGTCCGGCAACAGTCGACAGCCCTTCGCTTCACGAGCGCCTGCGCGCCACGGGCGACTACGAGACAGCGTGGGAAGCCTTTGTCGCTCGCCAGCCGATGGGTCGGATCGGAACGGCGGACGAAATCGCGGCGCTGGCTGTCTATCTCGCGGCCGATGAAAGTGCATTCACCACCGGACAGACCCTCATAATCGATGGCGGCTGGGTTCTCTAATTCCCGCAGCTGCCTTCGGACACATCACAAGCAGACAGGACACATTCATGAAATTACTTCGTTTTGGCGAACCCGGTCAGGAACGCCCCGGCATCCTTGATGCCGGTGGCAATATCCGCGATCTGTCGGCTGTCGTTCCGGATATCGCCGGCAGCGTTCTTGGCGACGAGCAACTCTCGGCAATCGCCAAGCAGGATCTGGAGAAATTGCCTCTTGTAGAAGGGAATCAGCGTTTCGGGCCGTGTGTCGCCGATGTGGGCAAATTCTTATGCATCGGGCTCAACTACTCCGACCATGCCGAAGAAGCCGGAATGACGGTTCCGGATGAACCGGTCCTTTTCTTCAAGGCGACATCGGCAGTCTGCGGTCCGAACGACAATGTGGAAATCCCGCGTGGTTCGACTGCTACGGACTGGGAAGTCGAACTCGGCGTGGTGATCGGCAAACACGCCAAATATGTCAGCAAGGACGACGCGCTCGACCATGTGGCGGGTTATTGCGTCATCAACGACGTGTCAGAGCGCGACTTTCAGCTCAAACGCTCCGGCCAGTGGGCCAAGGGAAAATCGGCCGATACATTTGGCCCGATTGGCCCGTGGCTGGTCACCCGCGACGAGGTGCCCGACCCGCAGAACCTCTCGATGTATCTCGATGTCAACGGCAAGCGCTTTCAGTCCGGCTCAACGAACACGATGGTCTTCGGCGTCGCCCATGTCGTGTCCTATCTCTCGCAATTCATGAGCCTTCATCCGGGCGACATCATTTCAACCGGTACGCCTCCTGGTGTCGGCATGGGTCAAAAGCCCGATCCGGTCTATCTTAAGCCCGGCGACGTGATCGAACTGGGTATCGAAGGTCTAGGCGAACAACGGCAGACGACGGTCGCCAGCTGAGGCGGCCAGCCGTCAGGAAAGCTCCCTGGGGATGATTGCACCGCGCACGCCAATGACGCGGGCTGCACAATCGTGACCGGCCAGCATGGCTTCGCCCAGCGGCCGTCCGGACAGGAGCGCCGCCAGAAAAGCCCCGTTGAAACTGTCGCCCGCAGCGGTCGTATCAACCACGCTGGTTGCCGGCGAAAACCGGATCGACGGATCGGCCGGCGCGTTGATCGGAACGGGCCCCTCGGCACCGCGTTTGAGGGCGCCGGTCACAATGCCGCTGGCGCTCAAACGCGCCAGCGCCGCCATGGGATCGGCATCACCGAAGAGTGCCATCTCGTCATCCACCGACGGCATGCCGATATCGCACAGGGACCAGGCCCGGCTGACCGCATCGCGCGCAGCCTCAACGCTTTCCCACAGTCTTGGGCGATAGTTGGAATCGAAGGCAAAGAGCCCTCCCCGCTCGCGAAAAACCTGAAGCCAGCCCATCAAGGCTGTTCGTACATCAGGCTGAAGGATGGCCAGCGTGATGGCGGAGAGGTAGACGACATCAAACTCATCGAGTGAGGAGAAATCAGCGCCATGATCGCTGCAAAAAAGCAGCCTGGCGGCCGAGTTCTCGCGCCAGTAGGAAAACGATCGTTCGCCATGTGCATCGGTGCTGATGGCATAAAGGCCGGGCAGCCGCTCATCATCCCGGACAATCCCGGCAGTCGAAACACCCTCGCCTTCGATAAACGCGATCATCCGGTCCGAAAAACTGTCACGGCCGACTTGTGAGACGAAGGCAACCTTATGGGCTTTTGCGCCGGCACGCTCAAGATAGACAGCCGTATTCAGCGTATCGCCGGCAAAGCCGATTTGGGCGGTTTGCCCCTCTGCATCCAGGGAAAGCTCCACCATGGCCTCGCCCACGCACGCGATCTTTCGGCCCATGATGATTTTCTCCCGGATAGTCGGCGCGTCGTCGCCGAGCGGCGCTGGACTGGATCGCAAAAACGCGGTTCAGCGTCAAGGGATGCATACGGCCAAGCGAGGATATGCAGAACATGACGCGACAGCGCTTGCGCTCGCGGCCCGGAAAAGGCAACACTACAACTTAGAGGCGGCGAGCAGGCCGCAAGAGACAGGGAACAACCATGCATCCTACAAACAACAGAATTGCCGATATTGTTCCGGAAGTAAAAGAATGGCGGCGGTGGCTGCACCGCAACCCGGAATTGCTTTTCGACCTTCCCAAGACATCAGCCTATATCGCCGAAAGATTGCGCGAGATCGGTGTGGACGAAATCCACGAGAATGTAGCCGAGTCAGGCATTGTGGCCGTGATCAACGGCAATGCAGACGGACCGGTGATCGGGCTGAGGGCGGATATGGACGCCCTGCCGATGGACGAGATAAGCGACATCGAACATGCATCCGAAACGCCCGGGAAAATGCATGCATGCGGCCATGACGGCCACAGCGCCATGCTTTTGGGCGCTGCCAAATATCTGGCGGAGACACGCAACTTTGCCGGCAAGGCCGTGCTGATATTCCAGCCGGCCGAGGAAGGCGGCACCGGCGCAAAGGCGATGGTCGACACCGGGTTGTTCGACAGAATGGGCATTGATGAGGTGTACGGCATGCACAACATGCCCAGTCTTCCGATCGGCCATTTCGGATTCTGCGAGGGGCCGGCGCTGGCGGCGACCGATTTCTTTTATGTCGATATCGAGGGCGTCGGCGGGCATGCTTCCCGTCCACACCGCTGCGTCGATCCCGTCGTCGCGGCAAACGCCATTTACAACGCATTCCAATCGATCATCACGCGCAATGCCGATCCGATGAAAAACGGGCTGATTTCGATCACCTCCATACAGGCGGGCGACGCCAACAATGTCATTCCGCAAACGGCGCATCTGAAAGGCACAGTGCGTAACCTGCATGAAGAAACGCGCGACATGATCGAGCGGCGCATGCAGGAGATCGTCGACGGCATTGCGCAAAGCCATGGTGTTGAAATCAAGCTGACCTATGATCGTCTATGCCCGGTTACGATCAATCATGTCGATCAAACGGTTCATGCGGCAGAGGCCGCCGAAAAGGTCGTGGGCGCGCAGAACATCGACCGCGAGCAACCGGCCCGCCTCGGCGGAGAGGACTTTTCCTATATGCTCCAGGAAAAGCCCGGCACGATCGTTTTCATCGGCAATGGCGAAACCGCCGGCTTGCACCACCCGGAATATGATTTCAACGATGAGGCGATCCCGTACGGCATCGCCTTCTGGGCAAAAATCATAGAGGACAGGCTGCCGCTCGGCGAAAGCGCTGCACCACCGATCAAACAGGCGAGCTAGGGTTTCGACTAGAGCGGATGCGTTTCGGTTGCCTCGGAGAAAGGCCGGCGCAGCCGCTCTCCGGGTTGCAGAAGAACATCATTGTGCAATGCGACGCCCATTTCCAGGCTTGCAGCAATGTTATGGGCGCGCTCGATGAAGAGGTCTGCGGCAGGCGGCGCGCAAAGCTCCCGCGCCGTTTCTTCGAACAGTTGAAGCCAGCGGTCGAAATGCCTGGCGTCGACGGGAAGCGGTGCGTGTTTTTGCATCGGTCTGCCGTGATAACGCCCGGTCTGCAACGCCACAGACGACCAGAAGGCGAACATGCGCTGAAGATGTGGCTCCCAGTCGGTGATGCGTTCGGCAAAGACAGGACCGAGCATGTCATCCGCTCTCACCCGGTCATAGAACCGGCGAACAAGTCGTTCGATCAACGCCTCGGTTATTCCGGTTTGCTTTGAGATTTCCCGTGATTTGCGGGCTCGTCTGTCGTTCATAGGTGTCGCTTCTTCCAACGGGAGCAATCTGTGGGTCGAAACGGCGGGTTTCAAGTCGCTAAATTGCCGCGGTGTTTCGCCTCAATGCAAGACAGTTCGTACTTCACCTCAATCGGCAGCAAGTCATGTATGTCAGCACTGATATACTTGACGAAAACTTACACGCATGTTTCTTCTGGCACCAAAAGAGCTGGAATACTCTTTTGAAACGAGAAGCCTTTACTTGAACATCCCTCATCATCCGGCGAGACGATATCAGGCGTTTGAAGCGGATCGGCAACATGTTTAACGGACTTAACTGATCGGGCCTGCTGTATGATCCCCAAGATAATCCACCAAACATGGCGCGATGAAAACATCCCCGACAACTACCTGGAACTCGTTGACAGCTGGAAGCGGCTAAATCCGGATTGGGAGTACCGTCTGTGGACAGATAATGATCTGGACACCATGGTCGTCGAGCATTTTCCGGAATTCCTTGATCAGTTTCGCGCATATCCAAACCCCGTACAGCGCGCCGATGCAGGCCGTTATATGGTGCTTTATCTCCATGGCGGCGTTTATGCGGACCTCGACACACGCTGTAACGAGCCGTTCGATCTGCTGTGGGATGAAGAGCGTATCGTCCTGGCGCATGAGCCGCTGGAGCATCTCTACGAATATTGCCGGGTCAGGCAGATGGATCATCTGCTTTTCAACGGCACCATGGTGAGCCCCAAAGACCATCCCTTCTGGCTCAGCGTGTTCGAGGCGATGGAGCGGGCCCGGCATTCCAGAGATGTCATGGATTCAACCGGACCGGTGCTTTTGACAAATTGCGTGAAGCAATACAGCGACCCCGACAGTCTTTGCATCAATTCGTGCCAACTCTTTAATCCCCTGACGAAGCAGAAGGTCGAGTCCGAAGCCGACGTCTTCGGCGACTATGCGGGCCATCGCCTTTCGACCCATTACTGGTTCGGAACCTGGTATCAGGACTGGTATGAAACGCCGCTGCGCCGCTTCAAGAAGATCGTCCGGAAAACCCGGTACCATTTAACCCGGGGGGAGTATCTGTCGCGGTCCGAGGCGCGGTCGCTGGTGGACCGAACAGTGTTGGATATCCCGCTGAACGGGTCTGCGTCAGCGGATGACCAAAATATCCAGGTGCTGATCCCGGCTCGCGACGCGGAACCGTTCCTCGAGCGGTGTGTCGAACTGCTGCGCGCGCTGGACTACCCCAAGGACAAAATAAAGATTGCTTTTTGCGAAGGCGACAGCGTTGACAATACGTGGGACAGGCTGCAGGCACTGTGCGCCGAGCTTCGCACCGAATTTGCAGACGTGATCTGCCTGAAGAAAGAAACCGGCGCCAGTTTCAACCGTGAAAAACGCTGGAAACCCAAACTTCAAAAAAAGCGCCGCATCGGCCTGGCGAAGGTCCGCAATCACCTGATTGACAACGCGTTGGACGGCGAAGCGAATTGGGCTTTATGGATCGATGCCGATGTCTGCGATTATCCGCCCGATATCCTGAAGAGGCTGTTGCACGAGCGCGAGAAGATCGTGGTGCCGAATTGCGTCCTGGAGCCTGGCGGCGCGTGTTATGATCTTAACAGCTTCACCGTGACCGATGAGCGGCGTGATAGCGGCTATTACAAATATGTCCGCAATGGTCTTTACGCACCACCGGGAGAATCGCCGCGGCGATTGCACTTCAACGATCTTCGCAGCTCGGAGCGTGTTGAACTCTTCGGCGTCGGCGGCACGATGCTGCTGGTGCATGCCTCCGTTCACCGGGCAGGCATCCGGTTTCCCGAAATCCCCTATTGCGATCTGCTTGAGACCGAGGGCTTTGGCTATTGGGCTCGCGACTGCGGCGTTATTCCGATCGGACTTCCCAATGTGGAAATCCGGCATGTGCGCTCATGACAAATTCGGCCTGCAAACTTCCCGCCTTCGTGCTGACCTTCGACGGGTCCCATCCGCAACGTCATGAATCCGTCAGGCAACAAATGCTTGCCTTCGAACCGGCAATCGAATGGCAATTCGTTCACGGTTTTGCCGCCGATGATAGCCGGATCGAGGACCTTTATGACGATGCGCTGAACAGGCGTTATTCGAAGCGGCCCATGGGTCGGGGAGAAATTGCCGCCTATGCGGGACACCGCAGGATGATGCAGAGGTTCATTGAAACCGGCCACGATTACGGTCTTTTTGTCGAAGACGATTTCGGCTGGCGTGGAACGGCCGCTCAATGGCACCATTTGATCGGCAATGTCGATACCGTCATGGCCGGCAAGGACATGCTCAAACTGTTTGATTTCGGCCCGCCCAAGTCGGGCTGTGTGGCCCGCGCCGAATGCGGTCCTATCGAGACAGTGAAGCCCTTGAGCGTCGGTGCCGGCGTGGTTGGCTATATCCTTGGCCGGGACGGCGCAAAAAAAATACTCTCGCGCAAACGGGTCTTCAGACAGATAGACGAAGATATAAAGTATTATTGGGAACTCGGGCTCGAGATATGGACTGTCCGACCTCAGATGATCGCTGAAATCAGCGCAGGCCTTGGCGGAAGTTATCTGGAGAAAGAGCGGGCACTGATCAAGCGGCGCCATCGCAATTTGGCGACTTCACTGAAGGGCAATCTGCTGGCGCTTCGCAAAAAGGTCCTGAACCGGCATCATCGGTCCAAAGGAAATGCAGGTCCGCGATCATGAGGGCGTCGCAATGATCCGGGCAAGGTTTTGCACCAGGCATATGGACATTGTATCCTGCAAAAGACTGTCAGCGGGGTTGGCGATGCAGTTGAAATCTGTGCTTGGCGCTTTTGTTCTGGTTTTTTGTTTTTTACCGGCTGTCGGCTTAGCGGCAGATGATCCGCTGACGTTTACCTACGATCCGCCGAAGGATCTTTCCAAGCACCGCGAAATCGAGCTTTGGGGAACCTTCTACCACACCAGGATCGCCAAGGATCAGCCGGACGGGCATGACCTGCTCAACAAGCACGACAAGCCGATCGGCCCGAAGCTGGGCCGGACGGACTGGTGCAAGGCTGCCCTTGAGGGCGCTGCCGTCATCGAGATGAAGGACGGTTCGAAGGTGATCGTCAATGTGCGTGACGCGGATGGCCCGGCCCAGGTCAATTGCAGCCCGCTCTATCCGCACCTGAGTGCCCGGGCGCGCAACGGCATGCGCCATACACGGTTTTTCAAGATCACATCCCCCAAGGTCAAATATGGCTACGGGATCGACGACATGCCTCTTGCGGCCTTTCGCACCATCGCGGTCGACCGGCATCAGGTTCCGATCCGCTATCGCAGCCTGGTTTTCATTCCCAAACTCAAGGGGCGCAATCTGACCCTTGCCGATGGCACCGCCATTACCCATGACGGTTACGTGTTTGCCGCCGACACCGGCAGCGGTGTTCATGGTCACCATATCGATTTTTACACCGGCTTCGTGAACACCAATCCGTTTCCCGATCTGGCCGGTGGTGAGCGTCATCGTTTCAAAGCCTATCTCGTGACCGATGAAGCGATCCACAAACAGATGTTGGAACTTCACTCCGACTAAGCCTTGCCGTTGACTGCTCATCTACACTGCCCACGCAACTGGTAAAAAAAATTGTCCACATGCACAGATCCATCTTGTTTCCAACGGGATGATCATTAGAATGCGCTCCGGCCCTTTCCTATTCCGTTTCAGTGACAGCCAGTTTTCGCAGGATTGGGTCAACCATGGAGACACCTGATGGCGCCCATTCTCGAGATCGCGGACCTGAAAGAACGCGCCAGGCGCCGCGTACCGAAGATGTTCTTCGACTACGCCGATTCAGGCTCCTGGACCGAGAGCACCTATCAGGCCAATGAAAGCGACTACGACCAGATAACGCTGCGCCAACGCGTGGCTGTGGATATGACCAACCGCTCGCTTGAAGCCACCATGATCGGACAACCGGTCTCCATGCCGCTGGCGCTGGCGCCGGTTGGGTTTTGCGGCATGCAGTGGGCTGACGGAGAAATTCTTGCTGCGCAGGCAGCCGAAGCGTTCGGCGTTCCATTTACTCTTTCCACCATGAGCATCTGTTCCATCGAGGATGTGGCCGAGAACACGAAAAAACCGTTCTGGTTCCAGCTCTATGTCATGCGGGACCGGGACTTTGTCGGCAATCTCATCGACCGCGCCAAGGCTGCCGGATGCGCGGCACTGGTTCTGACGCTCGATCTGCAGATTCTGGGTCAGCGCCACAAGGACCTGCGCAATGGCCTGTCGGCGCCGCCCAAATTCACACCGCATCATCTTTGGCAGATCGGCACCTGTCCGTCGTGGTGCCTGGCCATGGCGAAGACCAAACGGCGTACGTTCCGTAACATTGTCGGCCACGCCAAGGGCGTCGGTGACCTCTCATCGCTCAGTTCGTGGACGGCTGAGCAGTTTGACCCGACCCTGTCATGGGCAGATGTCGAATGGATCAAGGAGCGCTGGGGCGGTCCTGTTATCCTGAAGGGCATTCTTGACGCCGAGGACGCGCAAATGGCCGCAAAGACCGGAGCCGACGCCATTATCGTGTCGAACCATGGCGGCCGGCAGCTTGATGGTGCACCTTCTTCCATCCGGTCGCTGCCGGCAATCATTGATGCGGTTGGCGACAAGATCGAGATCCACATTGATGGAGGCATCCGCTCCGGTCAGGATATTCTCAAGGCACTCTGCCTCGGCGCCACCAGCACCTATGTCGGGCGGCCGTATCTCTACGGTCTCGGAACCGCGGGCAAGGCCGGTGTCGCCAGGATGTTTGAAATCCTGAAGACGGAACTGGACATAACCATGGCGCTGTGCGGCGAGCGGGACGTGAAGAACCTTGGCCGCCAGAACCTGCATGCGGCCTTCGGCGAGAAGATCAACTGACCGCTATGTCGGACCGATCATGTCTTCGGGCCGCACGGTCGCGTCGAACTCTTCTTCGCTGACATAGCCGAGACGCAACGCTTCCTCGCGCAGCGTTGTGCCGTTTTTGTGCGCTTCCTTGGCGATCTTCGTGGCTTTGTCGTAGCCGATCTTCGGCGCAAGCGCGGTCACCAGCATCAAGGACCGCTCCATCAGGTGCCTGATATGATCCTCATTCGCCTTGATGCCGACAACGCACCGGTCTGCAAAGCTGCGGGCGGCGTCCGACAGCAATTGAACGGACTGCAGCAGATTGTGGGCAAGCAGCGGCTTATAGGCGTTGAGCTCAAACTGGCCCTGGCTTCCGGCGATCGTCACGGCCGTCTGATTTCCCATGACCTGCACGCACACCATGGTCAAAGCCTCGCACTGGGTCGGGTTGACCTTGCCGGGCATGATCGACGAGCCGGGCTCGTTCTCCGGCAGCGAAAGCTCTCCCAGCCCTGAGCGTGGGCCGGAACCGAGATAACGGATGTCATTGGCGATCTTGAAGAGCGAGGCGGCGATTGTGTTGAGTGCTCCGTGTGCATAGACGAACGCGTCATGCGTCGCCAGCGCCTCAAATTTGTTGGCAGCGGTCTGGAAAGGAAGCCCGGTCAAGTCGGCAACGGCATCCGCGAATTTTACGTCGAAACCCTTTACGGTATTCAGGCCTGTTCCCACAGCCGTCCCACCCTGTGCCAGATGGTAAAGCCCGTCCAGCGCCGGCGAAAGGCGTTCGATCGAATTGGAGACCTGCGCCGCATATCCGGAGAACTCCTGTCCCAATGTCAGCGGCGTTGCATCCTGGGTATGGGTTCTGCCGATCTTGACGATATGTTCGAATGCCTTTGATTTGTCGCGCAGCGCCGTCCGCAGATGGCTGAGCGCCGGGATCAGTGACCCATTGATTTCGCGCGCGGCGGCAATGTGCATGGCAGTGGGAAAGGTATCATTGGAGGACTGCCCCATATTCACGTGATCGTTGGGATGAACCGGGTCCTTGCTGCCAATGACGCCGCCCATCAATTCGATGGAACGGTTTGAAATGACCTCGTTGGCGTTCATATTGGACTGGGTCCCCGAACCGGTCTGCCAGACGGCCAACGGAAAATGGTCATCGAACGTGCCGTCCGCCACCTCCTTCGCGGCCTTGGTGATCGCGACGGCACGGTCTTTGTCCAGCCTGCCGAGTTCCAGATTGACGCGCGCGGCAGCTTGTTTAACGATCCCCAGCGCAGAGACGAGCGGTTTGGGCATGGTTTCATGCCCAATCGGGAAATTGATCAGCGAACGCGCGGTCTGCGCGCCGTAATATTTTTGTGCCGGCACTTCCAACTCGCCAAAGGAATCCTTTTCCAGGCGGGTTGCGTGTTTTGCGTTTTTCATCGATGCACCTTTGCCGCAGAATTGCGCTGCGCGATTGTCCGACAGGCCGACACCGCAATCAAGTTCCGGTCGCACGCCAACCCTGATGCGACGCAAAAACCGATGCTGTCGATCACAAAGAGCACCTCCAAAAATATCGATTATTCTCATCTCTTCTGGTATTATCAATATTGGGAGGATCTAAGATGAAATTATCGATGTTTACTTCTTTTGCTGCTGCGAGTTTCTGGCTTGCTCTTTCCGCAACGGACGTATCGGCCGAGCCATGTTTGAAGGTCACGCTAACCGGAACACAGGGCGGACCGCCGTTGTTCAACGGACAGGCAGGGGCCGGCACGCTTGTACAATATGGGGACGAGACAAATGGCTGCGGCGCCGTGAGGCTGCAGTTCGACACCGGCCGCGGCACCAATATGCGGCTGTCCCAGATGAAGGTCCCGGTCGGAAAACTGGATGCCGTCTTCTTTTCGCATATGCACTCCGACCATACGGAAGGGCTTGGCGATATCCTGCAGTTGCGATGGCACTTCAATTCCGGCGGACCGAAGGTTGATATCGTCTGCAGCGACGACGCCAAATCGCCCCTCGGACATACGCTCAGCTGCAGCCGCTTTGTGGCTCACATCGGGGATTCGCTGATCCGATCCGGGGAGATCGCCCAGCGCCTTGCGGAGAACAAGAAACGTCTGGCCGGCGGGCCGGCGGATCTGGCGAATGTTATGACATTTTCACCGGGCGGCGAAGCAGCCACCGTTTGGGAAAAGGGCGACGTGAAGGTTTCGGCCATCGGTTCGCATCACATTCCCGGCCATGCATCCTATCGCGTCGACACCCCGGCCGGCAGCGTCGTGATTGGCGGCGACGCTGGCAATGACAGCCCCAAGCCACCCAGGCCATCCTCAACTTCGGAACAGGTGGAGAAACTGTCCGAGGGCGCTGACGTGCTCGTTCACTCGACCATTCATCCGGTCATGGGACCGGACAAGGACAGCGGCTTTCCGCCGCCGATCTACTTCCGTCAAAGCAACGCCGCCGATCTTGGCGCCCTGTCCAAACGTGCCGGCGTAAAAAACCTGATGCTTACGCACCTCATCCCGCCGATGGGCGCCGCCAAACAAGGCCCCTACCCCATACCCGGTGGCGCGCTGGATGAGGCTTCGTACAAGGCGGCAGTCACGGAAAGCGGTTATGAGGGCAATACGATTGTCGGCACCGACCTGGTGACCATTACCCTGCCGTCCAACCAATAAGAATCAGGCGTTCAGCGTCCCGCCGGGAGCCGGCCTTTGGCGGGGCGCGAGTCTTTAATCCGACAGGGTATTCAACCGCATTTTCAGGAATTCACCGGTCGATGTGTAGTGGTCGACAAGCAGCTTTACGGCTTCGTCAGCTTCATGGGCAATCGCTGCCTCGCAGATAGCCTGGTGTTCCGCCGCGACATTTCGCGATGGGTAGGCGATCGCCCCGGCAATGTTTCGATAACGAATATTGAGATCATAAAGCTGCTCACAAAATCCGATCAGAAAGCCGGATCCGCATGAGGACAGGAGCGACATGTGGAACAGCTTATGAGCCTTTTCCCATTGCGGGCTTGCCTTGTCCGAACCAGATTGGGAGCGTGGCGTCCGCGTCAGGCGGTGATGCGCAAGCAGGACGCCCTCATCCCATGCCGCAGACCTTGACGCGATCGACTCGCGAAGCGCCCGCTCTTCGAGCCAACAACGGGTTCTCAGCAACTCCTCAAAGGCGCTGACTGATATCTCGGAAACGCGGAAGCCGCGTTGATCAAGGCGTTGAACAAGACCCTCGGCGGTCAGCATGCTTAGTGCCTCGCGTACGGGGCTTGCGCCCACCTCATAGCTTTCGCGCAGCGTCTCGATCTTCAGCTTCAGCCCGGGCTGAAGCACTCCGTTCAGGATATCGTCGCGAATGCGGTCAAACAGTTGGGCGGTGATGGATGCACCGCCTGCCGAGACGGTGACCGGCCCGGGCTCTGTGTTTGCTGCCATTAGATGCACCCCATATGATTCTCCTAGCGCCGGGTCAGTTCGGCCAAAAACCGCTGCAATATAACGCTCAAACCCGCCGAATTACAGCTTTGCCGGCTTATATGTGCCTCAAACGCCACCCGCGCGACTACGCGCTTTCCCTTGCCAGCTTGAAATCGAAATCCACCTTGTAGAAGGGAACGGTCAGCCGGTCTTTCGCCTCGAACAGATCGGGCACGAGGCTGGTATCGGTCTCTTCCACATAGTCCATGATCAGGTCGGATCGGACTCCGAAGACAGCATCCTCATCAAGATAGGGGTCATCGCTTGGGAAAACCTCCGTCACGAGCGTCTGAAAGCCAGGCGCCGAAACGATGAAATGCAAGTGCGACGGACGCCAGGGATGCCGCCCGGTTGCGTGCAGCAGCTCACCGACGGGACCGTCGTCAGGAACCGTATAGGGTGCCGGCCTGACGGTCGTGAGGGCATATTGACCATCATTTTTTGTCGTCAGATGCGCCCGAAGATTGTACTCGCCTTGCGCAGGATCCTGATTCGAGTAGAGACCGTTGTCAGCCGTCTGCCAAAGCTCGATGCCGGCGCCGGCAATCGGCTTCCCGTTTGCGTCGCTGACCGTGCCCTGCACAATAACCGTCGCCCCCTCATTATCGCCTTTCAAATCGCCGCCAAAGGCGAGTTCCGGCGCACCGAGGATATGAAACGGTCCAAGCACGCTCGACGATGTTGCCTCGGGTTTCGAGTTGATCATATCGACCAATGACGACAGTCCCAGCACATCAGACATCAGCACGAACTCATTGCGTTCGCTGTCGGTCATCTCGCCCGCGCTGGTCAACAGCTCGATGCCCTTTCGCCATTCGTCATGGGTCAGCCCTGTTTCCTTCACGAAGTCATGCAGATGCCGAACCAGATGTTCGAGAATAAACCGCAGTCGCGGTGACGTGTCCGGACCGCAATAATCCAAAAACGCCTGTGTGAGGTTATCTGAGGTGACATTGCGCATGACTGTCTCCAATCAGTTAAGCAGATAGGTCGTCAGGACCGGGAAGCGGATAATGACGATGAGAACAACGAGCATGACGGCTGCAAATGGCAACGCGCCGAGGAAGACATCCTTGAGTGATATCCGGTCATCGTTGAGCGTTGCCTTGATGACAAAACAGGATATGCCGAGCGGCGGCGTCAGCAATCCTATCTCCGCGCCGATGACCGTCACCAGGCCGAACCATATCAGGCTGAGGCCCATGGGTTCGATCACATCAATGAACAGCGGAACCACGATGAGGATGATCGATGCGGTGTCGAGCAGAGTGCCCAGGAACAGCATGAGCACGACATAGGCGACCATGATCCAGAAGAAGCTGAGGTTCTGGCTGTCCAGAAAGGCCTGAAGCTGGTTCGGCAGATCGACAAATCCGAGCATGCGGCTGTAAAAGGAGGCAGCGGTGATGAGGAACAGAATGCTTGCCGTAATGTGACCGGTTTCCAGCAACGCTTCCCAGAAGGATCCGGCAGTCATGCGGCGGCGAAGCAGCGCAATCACCAGCCCTGCCAGAGATCCGGCGGCGCCCGCTTCGACGGGCGTGAGCCAGCCGGTGTAAATGCCGCCGAGCACGATGGTGATCAGGATGACGATCGGAGCCGTCTTACCGACAAGCTCACTCCAACTGAGCAGTTCTTCGTCCGGCATTTCCTCTATGCGTCCACCGATGGCTTTCGGCGCTATCCGGCCGGCGAACGCAATAGCCACGATATAGGCAAGAGCCAGGATGATGCCCGGAATGATGCCCGCAATGAACATCTCCCCTACGGAGACTTCGGCAACGAAGGAATAGATGATGAGCATCGCGCTCGGCGGAATGATCATCCCAAGGACCGAGGACCCGGCGACAACGCCGACGGCAAAGCGTTTGTTGTAGTCAAGACGCAGCATCTCGGGCACGGAGACCTTGGTGAAAACCGATGCGGACGCTATCGAGGAGCCGGTCACCGCGGCAAAGACCGCATTTGCACCGACCGTTGCCATGCCGATGCCGCCACGAATGCGGCGAAACACCTGGTTCATGACGTCGTAGACATCCTTGCCCAATCCGGCCTTTGCCACCACAAGCCCCATGAAGGTGAACAAGGGGATTGTCGCAAACTCATATTCCGTGACGCTGTCACCGATTGTCTGGCGAAGGAAATTGATTGCAAGGATCGGCTTCTCGCTCACGATCCAAAGGGTGACGAAGGACACGCTTGCCAAGGCGACCGGGATATAGACACCGAGATAGATCAAGACAACAATGGCGACCACGGACAGGGCGCCGATTTCCACCGGACTCATCAGCTTGTCTCCCCGGCGCTGTCGCGCAGTTCGCGTGCCTGCGTATCCGAGGCGTCGGCGCCTTCACCAAGGTCGTGACCGACAATGACCTTGAGGAAGAATATGACCGCACACAGGCCGGCGCTCGCAGTGATCGCGGCATTGGCCGGCCACCAGGGAATTGTGAAAACACCGAGCGTTCCGAAATAGTGGCAACGGCGTGTGGCCGCGACCAGATCGGTCCAGAGATCGCCCGTCGGCGCAGGGCCGAATTCCGGCTGAGTGAAGTAGTGGCAGGTCTCGAACGCCTCGACCAGCGCCGGATAGGTTGCATAGGCGATCAGCGCCATCAACACACAGGCAATTGCGTCAATCACCCGGTAGAAGAATTCGGCAAGGCGCGGATGACTGCTGCGGATAAGGATAAGGAAACCGTCCGAGCGGGTCAGGCGGTTCACCCGTACCACGTCCGGCAATTGCAGAAACACGATCAGGATCATGGAGAAGATGACAATCTCGACGACGCCGAGAAAGGGCGCGTGAAAAACGCCCCGCGCCACGACATCGATATTCATGACAATTACCAGGACCAGAACCGTTAGCGTCCCGATGGCGTTGGCGCCGATTGCCAGGGCCCTGGCAAGGCCGGTCAGGCTACGGGCGGCCCGCAATGTTCCATTGTTGCTTTGCATCGCGGGTCGCCCGGCGTTCTAGTTGGTCGCTGCCCAGTCGCGTACCGGCACGGAACCGGCATCCTTGAGTTTCTGGACATAAGAACCCAACATCGCAGTTCCCGGAGCACCCTTCTTGTCGAGCGCACCGGCCCATTCCTCGGCGATATTCGGCATGGCGTCCGCCCAGGCCGAGCGCTGGCCTTCCGTCAGCACGACAACGGTTCCGCCGGCCTCCTCAAACGCATCGAGTGACGTTGCGGCCCGTTCCATTGCGACCTTGGCCACACGATCCCGGTATTCCACCGCAACCGATTGCAAAACGTCCTTAACCTCATCGGGAAGCTTGTCCCAGACATCTTTGTTGACAGTCACGGTCTTGGAATTGACCGCGCCCAGATCGACCTTGAGCATATGCGGCGCGACCTCGTTGATCTTGAAGGTCATTGCCGCTTCCGGCCACAGCATCGCCGCGTCGACAACACCGGTCTGCAGCATGTTGTAGAAGTTCGGCAGACCGCCGCGAACACCGGCAACGTCCTTCAGCCCCTCAAGGTAACGCAGATTGTATCCGGCGCCGGCAAGCTTGAGCCCGCTCAGATCGTCAAGCGATTTGACCGGTGTCTTGGAGAAGATCTGGTAGCTGTCAAGCACAACGCCCGTCGCCAGGTAGACCTGGTTTTCCGAGGCAAATTCCGCCTGCATCTGCGGGTATTCCTTGGCAATTTCGTCAACGGCCTTGGCAACGATACGAGCATCGGAAGAGACCATCGGCGTAGCCGCGGAGATTGCCTGGCTCGGCAGCGCCGAGTTGTGGAAGATCGTGGTGACGATGCCGATATCGCCGAGGCCCAGCTTGATGCCTTCAAGCACGCCGCGCGGCTTGACGATCTGCCCGCCATAGGCCTGCTGCCAGTCGATCTTGTAGGTGCCCGTTCGGGCCAATTCTTCATCAACCCGTGGGATAAAGAAGCCCGAGAATTCCTTTACCCACATCGACCGTTCCGGATAGCCATCGATGGCGATCATCTTGATCGTCTCGGTGGCTGTGGCCGGAACAGCAGCACTGGCTGCCAAACCGGCGGCCGCAACGGCAGCCATGAACGACCTGCGTAGCAATTTGCTCATTTTCTTCCTCCTTTTCGACAGCCAGCCTCCCGCTGGCCGTTTTCGGCAGCAGCGCTAGCCGGCCGGCTGCCAATCCTCCACGATCTCCGTTCCCGCCGCGGTAAACAGTTTCGACAACGGGCAGAATTTTCGCACTTCGGCGGCAACGAGTTGAAGGGCTTCGGCCTGTGCCGACCCATGACTGATCACATTCAGCTCAATGTGCCTGAACGGCACCCCGATCTCCTCCTCCAGCGTCACGCCACGCCGGTCAAAGGTGCATTTTGCCGAGATCTCCAAATGCCCGATGTCGACGCCAAGTCTTTCAGCGCATTTGTGGCCGATCACATTGGTGCAGCCGATCAACGCCGCCAGAGCGGTATCCGTCGGCGTCGGCCCGGCATTTGTGCCACCACGCTCAGTCGGCTCGTCAATCGCGAAACTCAGATCACGCACGACAATGTCGGCACGCGAATGGCTGGGGCATTCGGCTGTCGCCCTGAGCGTGACTTCAGTTTTCATTCTCAGCGCCATCTGCTTTTCCTCAGGCGAAACTGCACACATCCTCAAACTCAAAACGCGGCAGTTTATGAAACAGGGCTCCCTCGTCAGCATATCCGAGGTTGCACAGAAAATTTGAACGCAGGGTGGTCCCGGTGAAGAACTCGCGATCGACAATCTCGTTGGAGAAGCCGGACATGGCGCCGACATCAAGGCCGAGCGCCCGCGCCGCGATCATCAGATAGGCCCCCTGAAGCGTTGCATTGCGGAAGGCCGTTTCCTCCGCATGTTCCGGCTTGCCCTCAAAATGCGGGCGGCGATCCTCGTGGGGAAAGAGGAAGGGCAGCTCCCGCCAGAACTCGAGGTCATGGGCTATGATCACCGTCACGGGCGCCGTGGCCATTTTTGGTACATTTGCCGGTTTGAGCGATTTTGCCAGTTTTTCCCGCCCCTTGTCACTGCACACGAATATGAACCGCGCAGGCGAGCTGTTCATACTGGTCGCGCCCATCTTCACGATGTCATAGATCCGGTGCAACGTTTCCTCGCTCACCGGTTTATCCGTCCAGGCGTAGTGCGAGCGTGCACCGGACAGGATCAAGCGGATTTCGTCCTCGCCAAGCTGGGTGAGGCGCTGGCGCAGCTGCCTGACATGCTGCTGAGCCTCGGTTCGCAGACTTTCCAGTTGAGCGCCGGTTGGCGCTTCCTGCGGATCCCTGATCATGCAGCAGCCTCTTTTCCGGCAGCATCGCCCTCACTGACGATGGGATTGACGCAGGTGCAAATGTTTTCAATCTCCACTTCGACCGTGTCGCCGGGGACCAGGAAGACAGGCGGCGTGCGCGCATGACCGACACCGGGCGGCGTCCCCGTCGCGATGAGATCGCCAGGTTCAAGGGTCGTGAATTCAGAAACCGTGGCGATCGTCTTTGCAACCGACCACATCATGTCTGCGGTGTTCGCGCTCTGCATGACATTGCCGTTAAGCCGCGACACAATGTTGAGGCCGGCAGCGCCTGGCGGAAGCTTGTCGGCAGTGACAACAACCGGACCGACGGCGCCGGTGGCGTCAAAATTCTTTCCGGGTGTCCACTGATGCGTCTTACGCTGGTAGTCCCGCACGGACCCGTCATTGAAAACCGTGTAGCCAAAGACGTGCGAGAGTGCGTCCTCCTCGCTGATATGCCGGCCGCCTTTCCCGATGACGATCATCAGCTCGACCTCGTAGTCGAGGCGATCGGAGCAGTCCGGCTTGATCATCGGCGCGCCCGCGGGGATCATGGAAGCGGGAAAGCGTATGAACATGGCCGGGTAAGTCGGGATTTCGTAGCCGCCTTCCTTGACGTGGTCGACATAGTTCAGCCCGAGACACAGTATTTTGCCGAATTGATTGAACGGAAGAGCCGGAATGAGCGATTCGACCGGCTGGGGCGCGGCCTGTTTCGCGGCCGTCACGATTTGATTAATTTTCTCAACCGGTGCGCAGATGGCGCCTGAAAGATCCGTCGCATTGAAGCCGGCCTGACCGGTCAGGCGGTAGGCTTCTTCACCCTCGACAAAATAAAGGGCTGTTCCCTGCCCGTCCCGGGCCACCATCAAACGCATAGCGCTCCTCCTTGCTCTCTCCAAATAATCAATATTTTCTTGTATTGTCAATTTATATCGATATTTTTATCCCAAAGGAAACAACAGGGGATAATCCAATGCCGAAATGGGCTGATTACGTGAAAGAATCCCGGGAGCGCGGATCGCTGGCGGCGGAGTATTTCATTGTGCGCAGCCGACCTTCGGCACCGCCTGAAAAGCTCAAGGAGGTCCTGCCGCGCCATCTGGATTACCAGTTGAAACTTCAGGACGCGCACAAACTGGTCTTTGCCGGCCCGCTATCGGATGAGAGCCTGGAAGAGATGCTCGGCGAAGGCATGATGGTCTATCGCGCCACGTCGGAAAAGGAGGCCCGCGCCCTTGCCGACGCCGACCCAATGCATGCTGAAGGCGCGCGCAGCTACACGATGCGCCGCTGGCTAATCAATGAAGGCCACATCCCGAACGCACTTCGGCCGTTGCTTGACCGGTAGCCACATTCACCACCGCGAATGATTGTTCAGAACGCCGGACGGGACAGACACCAAGCAACCCGGGCCTGACACTTCGGTGCCACCGGCCGCTCGTCAATCACAGATTCTTTGTTTGACGAGTCGGCCAAGGTGCCGCCAACGCGCGAAACCCACCTTCCCCGGCAGGTCTTGATACAGTTTTTTGCTGCAATAATTTGCATTCAGCCATTTCATCGGAATTCTATACACGTCATCCGAATACCTCTTGATAAATACAACCGTGTATAATTCCGTATTAAATCCAAATATTTTGTTCTTTTATCGATTTCGATTCATCCTTTCGAATCAAATAGATTCTCGTGAATCTTTTTCATTTTTTTCGTCTTCTTTCTGAAAATTATTCACTTTTTACAAGCCATTTTTGCAAGATCTATTTTTTAAATTTGTTGCGCGATTACAACAAAACCACCTTCTACATAAGTAACAATTGGGATAACATCTTGGTACTAATTCTTTTGTTGGGGTAGCAAAAAATGAGATATGTAATCTCTGGCGTCGCAGGCGCACTTTTGATGAGCACGCCGGCCATGACGGCCGACGTGGTGGTCGCAGACGCTCCATCCATCGTCTCAGGCGAATCCGTTTACGACTGGAGCGGGTTTTACGTTGGAGCTGGTGGTGGTTACGGTGCGGTCGTGCACGAACTGAGCTCACCAATTTTTGGTGGCGTCACGTTCAACGGCATCGGCGGCGAAGGTTTCTTCGGCGAAATCACTGCCGGTTACGACTTCCAGTTCAGCAACGGCGTTGTCGCCGGGGTGGCGGCTTCCGGCCGGTACGGCAATATCGGCACCTCGCTCGACGTGTTCGGTCTCAATGCCGATCTGAATGCGGAGTACGGTTTCGACATTGTCGGTCGGCTCGGATACACCGTCGCGCCCAACACGCTGGCCTATGTGCTGGGCGGATACACGTGGCAACATTTCGACCTGAGCACAAATTTTGGTTTTGGAACCGACTGGAACTCGGGCGGCTATGTCCTGGGACTGGGCATGGAACACGTGCTCAGAGGCAAATGGACGCTGAAATCGGAATACCGCTACGCAAAATACAACAGCCAGGACTTCTTTGGCGGCGGACTCTCTGTCGATCCGTCGACCCATACATTCCACACGACCCTCAACTACCGCTTCAATGGCGGACCTTCGGGAACGACGGCTTCTCCGGTCAACTATGACTGGACGGGCATCAAGGTGGGTCTCGCAGCCGGCGGTGGTGCGATTGTTCACGACACCGACCTCTTCGGTAGCATTATCGACTTTGACGGTTTCGGCTCCGAAGGCTTCCTTGGTGATATCAATGTCGGCTACGATCGCGAAATCGGCAATGGCTACCTGATTGGTGGCGTGCTGGCCGCTCGCATATCCAATATGGAGCTTGAAACAACGGCTCCCGGTTTCTCCAACAGCCTGCAGGCGGAATATGGCTTCGATGCTCTGCTGCGCTTCGGTAAACTGTTCAACTCCCGTACGCTCGCTTACGTGATCGGCGGTTATACATATGAGCACTTCGACTACAGCACGTCCGGTGGAGGTTCGGCTGACTGGAATCTCGGCGGCTATACGCTGGGTACCGGTATGGAAGTCGCGTTTACCGATCGTATCACCGGCTATACGGAGTACCGTTTCTCGCACTTCGGTTCGGAAGACTTCGGAACCGGTGGGCTTATCGAAATTGGACCGTCCAGCCATACGGTGCGCGTGGGCGCCAAGTTCAAGCTTTACTGACGGGGTGACCAATCGTCACCCACTCCAGGGGCCGGCGGCACAACCGCCGGCCTTTTCATTTTAGTGTATGAAAACAGATCGGGGTTGGCGCACTAATCGGCTTCGTCCGCAGAACCCGCGTTGAGCAGACCATATTTTTCTTCGCCGATCGTATTGAGCAATTCGAGCTGTGTCTCAAGAAAATCAATATGGCCTTCTTCGTCGGCCGTTAATTCCTCGAAGATGGCCATGGTGACATAATCGCCCTCTTCGCGGCATATCTCGCGTGATTTTATATAGGATGTGCGGGCGTCATACTCACCGGCAAGATCGGCTTCGAGCACTTCCTTGACATTCTGCCCGATGCGCAGCGGCGCGATCGTTTGAAGATTGGGATGACCTTCCAGGAAGATGATACGCTCGACCAGCCGGTCGGCATGGTTCATCTCCTCGATGGACTCCTCCCTTTCCTTCTTTGCAAGCTTTGTGTAGCCCCAGTCTTCCAAAAGGCGGTAATGCAGCCAGTATTGATTAACGGCGCCCAGTTCAAGGAACAGCGCTTCGTTAAGCCGCTCGATTACCTTTTTGTTGCCTTTCATGAAGATCTCCCGCGTAGTGGTTGCGCAACTCAATCAATTTTGCGCGGTAGGAGACCATATCAACGGCAGAAGAGTCAAAGCGGAGATGGAAGGCTTCGCTGGTGCGAATGATGATATCCACCACATTCGGAAAACAGCGGCAGCATTTGCCCCGTTTTTCCATCGCATGATAGACCTTGGCCGGCACGATAAGCTGCCACCGCTCCTCATTGAGCATCTCAACGATGACCTGCTCGATCTCGCTTTCGGTGATGATATTGCAATGACAAGCGATCATTTTTCTTTAACCATACTGTGCCGATGACGGGCAGGATTGCTGAATCCGCAGCCACTTGCCGGAATTTGCTTTTTGCAATGCAAAATGTCAACCCGTTTACCCGTATTTTATCAACAAAAACAAATATTTAGAATTATTCTAATTTCAAAGTGCTCTCTTTGTCAGTATAAGTTATTGAATCAAGTGCATGACTGTTTCTACCGACCGCTTGACGCAAACGGGAGCAACTTTTAAGCCGAACCAGAAACCCATTATTGCTTAAGATCTTGGGGGACATCGTGAAGACCTATCTCATCAATCTCGACCGGTCCCCGGACCGGCTGGAATGGTTCATGCGCTCCACGAAGGACCTTAATCTCGATGTTGTGCGGATTGCCGGCGTTGACGGTTCAGCTCTTGCCGATCGGGAGTTGGAAGACAATAGGCGCAAACGTCGCCGTCCAGGTGTGACACTAGGCCGGGCCGACATTGGCTGCTTCCTCAGCCACCGGGAGGCATGGCGCCGGGTTGCCGAGGGACAAGACCGTTGGGCATTTATTGCCGAAGATGACATCCATTTTGCACCCGGGGCGGAGCGCTTTTTTTCATCGGACAATTGGATCCCTGTCGATGCCGACATAATCAAGGCGGAGACTGTCTTCAATCCGACGCGTATTACCATACGGAATAATCCACGGGCCTTCGGCCACTTACTGAGAAGCCTGCTCTCTTCACATTGGGGTGCCGGCGGCTACTTTATCAATGCACAATGTGCCGCAAACCTGGTGCGATGGACGGAAGATGTCTGTGACCTGCCGGATAATGTACTGTTTGACGACTCGCTGGAGTTCTTTTCACGACTGCGAATCTACCAGATCGATCCGGCTATCTGCATTCAGGATAATCTGATCAACAGTACCGGCAAGGTCGGGCTCGGCAGCGTGCGCATTGACGCCAACATTGAGGAAGGTGTCACGAAACAACCCGTCAATACGCATAAGAAGCGAACCGTATTCGCAAGCCTGCTGCGGGTGGTCGCACGTCCTTTTGAGCACGTTTGGCGTCAGAAAAAGCTCCTGATTGCAGGGCAGTGGATCAAGATCATATCCTTCGACAATCAGCGAGCCGGCTGAGCCGCTTTCGGGCTTAATTGATTTCAACATAGGCAATCGAGACTTTACCGCTCGACTTTCGCAGAGCATCTTGCCACTAAAACCTCTTGATATGCTTTGGCGAGCGGGAAACAGAAAACTCCGCTTCGATCTGAAAAAACATATTCAGACGCGTGAAATGGAGCAAAGCGCGGATCCCAACGAAACTCGGCTCATCTGGGATTCGGTATCTCAACCATGGGGCTCCGGGATGTATTTCGCGGCGTTGCGTGTGACGGTCACCTCCATTGAAAGCAATCATCGAACGAGCGTTTCCCCGCTTTCATACGTAGCGGCGGCCCGATGCGCCGGGTCAGGCCCTGCCGCGCAACCGGGAGCCACTTGACGCTAAGCGGGGTAACTTTTAGGCCAAAGCAACAAGATAGTCGGTATCCATCGGGGGATTCGTGAAGACATACCTGATAAACCTCGACCGGTCCCCGGACCGGCTTGAATGGTTCATGCGTACAACCCGGAATCTCGGTTTTGATGTTGTCCGCATTGCCGCTGTCGATGGGATGACCCTCCCGGTCGGGGAAATAGAACACAACAGACGCAAGCGTCGCAGGCCCGAGTTGCCAATCAGCCGGGCGGACATTGGATGTTTCCTCAGCCACCGCGAAACGTGGCGCAGGATTGCTGAGGGACAAGATCGCTGGGCTTTCATTGCGGAAGATGACATCCATTTTGCCCACGGAGCGGAGCGCTTTTTTTCCTCGGATGAGTGGATTCCAGACGATGCCGATGTCGTCAAAGCGGAGACTTTCTTCCGTCCGGTGCGTTGTACCATATGGAACAATCCGCGTGCCTTTCGCCACTCCCTGAAGGTCCTTCTGTCCACACATTGGGGTGCGGGCGGTTACTTCATCAATCGAGAATGTGCCAAAAACCTGCTGAAATGGACCGAGGACGTCTACGATCTGCCGGATAACATCCTCTTTGACGAAAGGCTGGAGTTTTTCTCCCGTTTGCATGTCTACCAGATCGATCCGGCCATCTGCGCTCAGGACAATATGATTATCAGCACCAACCAAGTTGGTCTTGGCAGTGTACGGATTGAAGCTAATATTGAGGAAGGTGTCGAGGAACGCCGCACGGGCACTCAAAGGCAACGCTCACATCTGGGGGAGCTGACGCGCGTAATTGCCCGGCCCTTCGAACACTTTTGGCGTCACAAAAAACTCTTACTGGCGGGACAATGGGTCAAGACCATTTCCTTCGGCAACCAGCGAGCCAACTGACCCGATTTCCGGTTTACTTTACTTGAAAGTTGAATCAGTCGGACCTTTACGGCTCGGCTTTTACGGAGCACATTGCAACGGAAACCTCTGGAAATGCCTTGACGAACGGAAAACAAAAACTCTATCGCGATCTGAAGCAGCGAATTCTGACGCTGGAACTGGAGCCGGGTGCGGATCTCGACGAAACTCAGCTCAGCAAGGAATACGGCATCTCGCGCACGCCACTTCGAGATGTTTTTCGCGACCTTGCAGGCGAGGGTTATCTATCTCTTGAGAGCAATCGTGGAGCGAGTGTTTCGCCGCTTTCTCACACAACGCTACGCGACTTTTTCCTCGCCGCACCGATGATCTATGCGGCAACGGCCCGACTTGCCGCGCGCAATGCAACGGCAGACCAGATCGTCGAGCTCACCGACAGCGCCAGTCGTTTTGATGAGGCAATCGAAGCCGCCTCGACAACGCAACTCGCGATCCATAACAACCGTTTCCACCAGCTGATCGGTCTGATGGCCGATAACGCGTTCCTGCTGCCAAGCCACAACCGTCTGCTCATCGATCACGCGCGCATATCGCAGACTTTCTACAGGGCCGAAGACCCGACGCTGAAGAAACCATTGGCGGACGCCGGTCGCCAACATGCCGACATGATCGAAGCCATCCGGCAACGTGACGAAGACCGGTCGGAACAACTCGTATACGAGCACTGGGCACTTTCTCGGGAGTTCATTCAGCGCTCATTGACACCGGCAAGCCTCAACATCGGGCTCTAGACCGGCAAACGACCTACACACCATCGCCAAACCGGTCTCGTGTCACCAGCCTGAAACTGTCGGCCGGATGCACGAGACGGACATGGGTAACCGCCTCGCCGGCGAGCCACGTGGTGCGTTCGATGACAAAGACCGGCTTGCCCTCGGTCAGGTTAAGCAAGTCCCCCTCGCCTTTCGAAGGCAATGCGGCGCGGAAGACATGTTCAGCGCTGGTATAGGGGACTTGCCTGAGCAACCATTCATTCGGGCTGACGCTCTCGAAAGTTTCATTTCGGGCCTGCGGCACGACGTTGAGGTCGATCCACCGGTCTTCGATCTGGTGGGGCGCGCCATCTGCAAAGTGCAGGCTGACAACATGCAAAACCCTATGCTTTCCCGTCAGTCCCATTTCAGCACGCACCTTTTGCGGAGGCTTTTCCAGCGTACGGCTGACCAGCAGATATTTGTAGGTTCCACCGCGCTGCTCGATCTCATCGCGTACGAGGGGAATTTCGAACATGGCATTGCGCGACTGACGCTGGACGACCCGTGTTCCGGCCTTGCGTTTTCGTTCAACCAGGCCCGACTCGGCCAGAGCCCGCATTGCCCTGTTGACCGTTACGCGTGTGCATCCGAACTCGTGCGCCAGATCCGCCTCGGCCGGCAACAGGGTGCCGGGTGGCCAATCGCCGCCCTTTATGCGTTCAAGAAGAATATTTTGGATGTCCTTGTAGGACCGCATGACAATCAGATCCGGTTCTTCAATTCGGCCATTACGCCGCGGAAACGCCGTTCGACATCTTCGCGCCTAACATGACGGCCACCTTCAACACAGTGCCGGCCCGCCGACCAGACATCTGTAACAAGCCTGTCGTCCCCGGCGAAGACCCAGCCATCCAGAAGCTGCCGCCGGTCAAGACCACAAAGGGCCGGATGGGTAGCGTCGATTGCGATCATGTCCGCCAGCCGGCCCTTTTCCAACGCGCCTGAATTGCGAGCGAGCGCTCCTGCGCCTCCTCTGGCCACACGCCGGTAAAGTGTTTCGCCGGTCGATGCACCGGGGTCGGCAAGCACGTTCCGCGCCTGACAAGCAAGACGTTGACTGTACTCAAGCTGACGCAGTTCTTCTGACAAGGAAATGCGGATATTGGAGTCGGACCCGATGCCAAATCGCCCGCCTTGCGCCATATAAGATCGCGCATTGAATGTGCCGTCCCCGAGATTGGCTTCAGTGATCGGGCAAAGGCCGGCAACAGCGCCGGAACGCGCAAGACCTGTCGTCTCTTCGTCGCTCATATGCGTCGCGTGGATCAGGCACCAATGGCTGTCGACATCAACATTGTCGAGCAGCCATGCCACCGGCCGCGCACCCAGCCAGGCTTCGATATCGGCAACCTCCCTTTCCTGCTCGGCTATGTGGATATGAACAGGACCGGACCGGTACCGCATTGCGATCTCTCCCAGCGCCTCCGGATCACAAGCGCGCAACGAATGCGGCGCGACACCCAGGCTGCAGTCTTTGGAAAGTCCTGATAGTGCGCGTGCAGCCTTGTCGACAAGGGCGTCAAACCGATCCGGATCGCACCCGAAACGCAGCTGCCCGCCTTCCAGCGGCTTCTTACCAGCTCCGCCATGGCTGTAGAGGACGGGCAGATGTGCAAGGCCAATCCCGGTTACCTCAACGGCCGCAAAAATGCGCTCCGACGTCTCTGACGGATTGTCATAGGCCTTGCCGCCGGGCCGGTGATGCAGATAGTGGAACTCACCGACCGATGCATAGCCCGCTTCCAGCATGTCGATATAAACGAACGCCGCGATCGCCTCGACATGGTCCGGCGTCAGCACGTCAAGAAACCGGTACATCAACGCCCGCCAGCTCCAGAAATCATCGCCATGCGGCGATCTGTGTTCGCACATGCCGGCCATGGCTCGCTGGAAGGCATGGCTATGCAGATTGGCGATGGCCGGCAGCAACACCCGGTCGCCAAGATCCGTATCACCGGCACGCGCCTTTGCATCCTGTTCAATCTCGGCAATGTGTCCGCTGGCATCGATCCCGATGCGGACATTGTCGACCCAGCCCTCCGGGAGCAAGGCGCCTGCCGCAAACAGCGTCTTCATGGACTGCCTATAATCGTTGACATAAAATTATTATGAATATACATAACAGGAATTGCAAGCGAAAGCGGAATTGCCCGCAATGACCAGCTTTGTTCTGACAAATGCGAAAATCTCAACAATGATTGAAGGCCCGACCGCCTTCGGTCTTATCGACAACGGCGCCGTCGCCGTTGAGGACGGGCTGATCTCCTGGATCGGCACGGCAAGCGACCTGCCGGCCTCTTATCGCAGTCTGCGGACGGACGATCTGGAAGGGCGGGTTGTGACGCCAGCGCTGATTGACTGCCATACACACATCGTTTTCGGCGGCGACCGCGCAAGAGAGTTCGAAATGCGACTTGAAGGCGCATCCTATGAAGAGATCGCGCGCGCCGGGGGCGGCATCAATTCCACCGTGGCAGCAACCCGAACTGCCAGCGAAGCGGCTTTGCTGGGTGACGCGCTCAAACGTGCGGACAGCCTCATTGCCGAAGGCGTCGGCACCGTCGAAATCAAATCAGGCTACGGGCTGGACGTCGAAACGGAACTGCGGATGCTCAAAGTCGCACGTGCCATCGCCGCGCAACGCGACATCCGGGTGAAAACCAGCTTCCTGGGTGCGCACGCCATACCTTCCGAATATGCAGGAAGGCCCGATGCCTATATCGACGAGGTCTGCATTGCGGCCCTGTCAGCAGCCCATGAAATGGGGTTGGCAGATGCCGTGGATGGATTTTGCGAGACCATCGCCTTTATGCCCGATCAGATCGAGCGGGTTTTCCAGCATGCGCGCGCACTCGGCCTTCCGGTCAAACTCCACGCTGAACAGCTTTCCAACCTCGGGGGCGCGGAGCTTGCAGCAAGATACCAGGCCCTTTCGGCGGACCATCTCGAATATCTCGAGGAACCCGGCCTCCTCGCCATGAAAAAGGCCGGCTGCGTCGCCGTGATGCTGCCGGGTGCCTTTTACACCTTGCGGGAAAAACAATTGCCGCCGATCGCGTTGTTGCGTGAACACGAAGTACCGATGGCCGTGGCAACCGACTGCAATCCGGGCTCCTCGCCGCTGACCTCCCTGCTTCTGGCCATGAACATGGCCTGCACGCTGTTTCGCATGACGCCGCAGGAGGCCCTTGCTGGCACAACGCGGCACGCGGCCCGGGCGCAGGGTCTCAACGATACCGGCACGATCGAGCCAGGAAAGAAGGCGGAACTGGCGGTTTGGGATGTCGCCCATCCCGCCGAACTCTCATACCGGATAGGCTTCAACCCGCTTGCGATGCGCATCATGGGGAGATTGCCATGAGCGTCACCGTGTTGAAGCCGGGGGAGATGTCCCTTGGCCAACTGGAAACCATCTACTGGAGCAACGGCGAAGTCGCGGTCGATCATTCATGCCGGGCCGAGGTTGAGGCCTCGGCAGCTGTCATTGCTGAGGCCGCGCGGGGTGAGACGCCGGTCTACGGGGTCAATACCGGCTTCGGCAAGCTGGCAAGCGTCAAGATTGCACCGCGTCATACGGCGGCGCTGCAGCGCAACCTCATCCTTTCGCATTGCTGCGGTGTCGGCGATACGGCTCCCAAACGGATCGTCCGCCTCATGATGATCCTGAAGCTCCTGTCGCTTTGCCGGGGCGCATCGGGTGTGCGCTGGGAGTTGATTGCGTTTCTGGAACAGATGCTTGCGCGGAAGATTACACCGGTCATACCGGCACAGGGTTCAGTCGGCGCTTCCGGTGACCTTGCGCCGCTCGCCCATATGACGGCCGTCATGATCGGCGAAGGCAAAGCGCTGTTCGACGGCGAGGTCATGCCGGGCGCCGTAGCGTTAAAGGCGGCGGAACTTGAACCGGTCGCCCTTGGCCCGAAGGAAGGTCTCGCCTTTATCAACGGGACGCAGTTTTCGACTGCCTTCGCGCTGGCGGAGCTTTTCGAGGCATGGCGCTGCGCGCAAAACGCGCTGCTGGTGAGCGCGCTCTCGACCGACGCCATCATGGGTTCAACCGCCCCTACCCGGCCCGAGATCCACACTTTGCGCGGTCACCGCGGCCAGATCGAAGCCGCGGCGGCAATCCGCAACCTGATGGAAGGCTCACAGATCCGCGAAAGCCACCGCGAAGGCGACACCCGTGTGCAGGACCCCTACTGCATCCGCTGCCAGCCGCAAGTGACAGGGGCGTGCCTTGACCTTTTGCGCCAGGCTGGCGCAACACTCGAGACCGAAGCCAATGCGGTGACCGACAATCCGCTGGTCGTGACGGCGTGCGGCGATGTTATCTCCGGCGGTAATTTCCACGCCGAGCCGACGGCCTTCGCGGCCGACCAGATTGCTCTGGCGATCGCCGAAATGGGCGCCATTTCCCAGCGCCGCATCGCCCTTATGGTCGACCCCACGCTGAGTTTCGACCTGCCGTCTTTTCTGACACCCGAACCGGGCCTGAATTCCGGATTGATGATAGCAGAGGTGACCAGCGCGGCGCTGATGAGCGAGAACAAACAACGGGCCAATCCGTGCTCCACGGACAGCACGCCGACAAGTGCCAATCAGGAGGACCACGTCTCCATGGCGGCCCATGGCGCGCGGCGTCTTGCCGATATGAACGACAATCTCGGCCGCATTCTCGGTATCGAATTCCTCTGTGCGGCGCAGGGTGTCGAGTTCCGCGCGCCGCTCAAAACCAGTGCTCCGCTTCGTGCCGCCATCGGTTCCGTGCGTGAGCAGATCGATACGCTCGGCGAAGACCGTTATCTGGCGGGCGATATCGAACGGGCGGCGATGCTCGTCCGGGACGGAACGATTGTCGTCAGATGCGGCATCCCGCTTATCAGTCCGCTCGGCACGGAGGCATCGCTGTGACACCGGTCGAAACCGTTCAGGGAGACAGCCCGGTCATCCTCGGCCTGCCGCATACGGGGCTTGATGTCCCCAAAGACGTTTGGGAGAGCTTCAACGAGACGGGCCGCGCCCTGGCGGATGCCGACTGGAATATCCACAAGCTTTATGACGGGGTCCTGCCGGGCGCCACGACGGTGCGCGCGACCTTCCACCGCTATGTCATCGACGCCAATCGCGATCCGTCGGACAAAAGCCTTTACCCGGGGCAGAACACAACAACGCTTTGTCCGCTGATCGACTTCAACGATACTCCCATATACCGAGAGGGACGCGAGCCCGATGAAGCAGAGATCAAACGCCGGAAACGGCTCTTTCACGCGCCCTATCACACAGCCCTTGCGGCGGAAATCAAGCGTGTGCATTCACTGCACGGCCTTGCCCTTCTCTATGACTGCCATTCGATCCGCTCCGTCGTTCCGTTCCTTTTCGAGGGAACCCTGCCCGACTTCAACATCGGCACCGATGGCGGCGCGACGTGCAATGCCGAAGTGGAGCGGATCGCAAGAGAGGTCTGCGAGGCGGCATCCGGCTATTCCACTACTGTGAACGGACGCTTTCGCGGCGGCTGGACGACACGGCACTATGGGCGTCCGGATGACGGTGTCCATGCGATCCAGATGGAACTGGCGCAAAAGTCACATCTTGCTGCCGAGGCGCCACCGTTCGACCTCGACCCCGTCAAATCCGAGCGGTTGCGAATGCTTCTGGCCGATATCCTGACGTCGCTGGAACAATGGGCGTTAAACCATGCGGGAGCAAACAATGAATGATCCACGGCACAATATTCGCGATGTTTTCCCGCTTACCGGATCTGATATCACCGCCAAATCCTGGCTGACCGAAGCGCCGATGCGCATGCTGATGAACAATCTGCATCCGGACGTTGCCGAGAACCCGCATGAACTGACCGTCTATGGCGGCATCGGGCGCGCGGCACGCAACTGGGATGCGTTCGATCGGATCGTTGCAAGTCTGAAGACACTAGAAGACGATGAGACACTGCTGGTCCAGTCCGGCAAACCGGTCGGCATTTTCCGCACCCATGCGGATGCCCCGCGTGTCCTCATCGCCAATTCCAACCTTGTGCCCCATTGGGCCAATTGGGACCATTTCAATGAGCTCGACCGCAAGGGCCTGATGATGTACGGCCAGATGACGGCTGGGTCATGGATCTATATCGGCAGCCAGGGGATCGTCCAGGGAACCTACGAGACCTTTGTCGAGGCGGGCCGGCAGCACTATGGCGGCGATCTATCCGGCAAGTGGATCCTGACCGGCGGGCTGGGCGGCATGGGCGGTGCTCAGCCGCTCGCCGCGACGATGGCCGGCGCCTGCCTTCTTGCCGTCGAGTGCGATCCGGAACGCATAGATTTTCGCCTGCGCACGAAATATCTGGATGAGAAGGCCGAAACGCTGGACGAGGCGCTTGCCATGATCGAACGCTGGACCGCTGCCGGCGAAGCAAAATCCGTCGGCCTTCCGGGCAATGCCGCGGATGTGTTTCCCGAACTCGCCCGGCGCGGCGCCCGACCTGATATCGTGACCGACCAGACATCGGCGCATGACCCGGTCAACGGCTATCTGCCGCTTGGCTGGTCACTCGCCGAATGGAAGGAAAAGCGCGAGAGCGATCCGAAAGGCGTTGCCCGGGCCGCTTGCGCTTCCATGAAGGTTCACGTCGCAGCCATGGTGGAGTTCTGGAACAAAGGCGTTCCGACACTCGACTATGGCAACAATATCCGCCAGGTCGCCTTCGACGAGGGACTGGAGGACGCCTTCGCCTTTCCGGGTTTTGTCCCGGCCTATATCCGACCGCTTTTTTGCCGCGGCATCGGCCCGTTCCGCTGGGCGGCCCTGTCGGGTGACCCCGACGACATCCATCGCACGGATGAAAAGGTCAAGGAGCTCATTCCCGATGACAAGCATTTGCACAACTGGCTCGATATGGCGCGCGAACGCATCGCGTTTCAGGGGCTGCCGGCGCGTATCTGCTGGGTCGGCCTTGGCCAACGACACCGTCTTGGCCTTGCATTCAACGAGATGGTCAAATCGGGAGAGTTGAAGGCGCCGATCGTTATCGGCCGGGATCATCTCGATTCAGGTTCGGTCGCCTCCCCCAACCGGGAAACCGAAGCGATGAAGGACGGATCCGATGCCGTCTCCGACTGGCCACTGCTCAACGCTCTTCTGAACTGCGCCTCGGGTGCCACCTGGGTCAGCCTGCATCACGGCGGCGGCGTCGGCATGGGGTTTTCGCAACATGCCGGCATGGTCATCTGTTGCGACGGCACACAAGCCGCATCCGAGCGGATCGCACGGGTGTTGTGGAACGATCCGGCAAGCGGCGTGATGCGCCATGCCGATGCCGGCTATGACATCGCTCTCGAATGCGCCCGCCAAAACCAGTTGCGACTTCCCGGCATATTGGGGAATTGATCCGGCTGCACCGTCTTTGCCTGGCTCACGTGCCGATCAGCAGAACAATCGCCCCGCAGCGCTCCTCCGTTTCAACAAGACGGTGCGCCTTAGACGCCTGATCCATGGGCAGTTCACGATCGACAATCGAGATAATTTTACCATCCTCGATCATCTTTCTGAGGGCTTCCAGTTCTTCCCGTGTTTCCTTTGCAAAGGCAAAACTTGCGCTTTTATCGGTGAAGCGGTTGGTCAAGAGGGCCCGCAGCATGACGGAAAGCCTGGGATTGCCGCACAGATAACGCCCGCCCGGTGAAAGAACCGAGATGCAGGCGCGGTAGGAACTTGTGGGCACCATGTCGAAGACGACATCATATTGCGGTCCGGCTTGCGCAAAGTCTTCACGCTGGTAGTCGACGAAATTATCCACCCCGAGACGGCGCAACATCGGTTCCTTTGCAGCCTTGTCGACCGCAGTGACCTCTGCGCCCATGCTTCTGGCGATCTGCACCGCATGCGCGCCGATGCTGCCGCCGGCGCCGTTGATCAGTATCTTCTCCCCGGCTGTCAGCCTTGCCAGTCGCATGAAATGCAGCGCGTTCAGGCCACCGAGCGGCACGGCAGCGGCCTGAGCAAAGGTCATGTTGCGCGGTTTTTCAGCCATGGCAAGCGTCGCAGGTAAGACGACATATTCGCCATAGGCGCCCATGTGAAGACCGGCCGTTCCAAACAACTTATCCCCGACGGAAAACTGCGCCACATTCGTCCCGACCGCAGCGACTTCGCCGGCGAAATACCCGCCGAGGATTGCCCGCCTCGGCTTTGTTATTCCCAACGCGATCCGCAGCGGCAACCAGAACCACTTGACTGAAAACCTGAAACCACGCAGTTCACAATCGGCCTTGGTTGCCTCCGCAGCGCGCACTCTTATCAGCACGTCGTCATCTGCGGGCTTCGGAGCCTCAACGTTCCGGAGCTGAAGCACCTCCGGGGGGCCGTATTCTTCGTAGATGATGGCTTTCAACGCGCCCTCTCCGCAATCCGTTTGTGGTATCGCCGTCCGCGATTACCTGATTTGACAGTAATCCCGTCGTGCATGAGGGCCAAGCGTCATTCCAGCATAGCCGCATAATTGCCGGTCACGGCAGTTGCGCCAAGTCAAAGAATAGCCCTTGCGGATGTGAGACAAAGAGACTGACATATAGCTGTAATTTGTTAGAGGGAGACCGAGCTATGTATAAAAACATTCTTGTACCTGTGCTTCTGGACGGCGCACATGATACGCAATCATCTTATCTCGCCGCCAAAACGCTGGCCGATGAGGACGCCAAATTCACCGTCCTCCATGTCATGGAAACAATACCAAGCTTTGTTATTGCCCAAATTCCGAAGGATACGCTGGCGCGGTCACACAAGGAGGCTGAAGAGGCGTTGGAAAAATCGGCCACGGCACTGCCCGATGCAACGACCCACCTTGCGTCAGGGAATCCGGGACGTGTTATCGTCGATTATGCTCAGGAACACGACATCGATTGCATAATCGTTGCGTCCCACCGGCCGGGCATTGAGGACTATTTCCTTGGTTCAACCGCTGCTCGGGTCGTGCGCCATGCGCAATGCCCGGTCCACGTGATCCGATAAGCGAGCGATAAGCCGGCAATGGAGCACGCCTGCGCCCACCGGCACGCGGCCTGATCGGACCCTCATGAAAACCTCAAGGTCGGCGACCCAAGCGGTTGCCGGCCTTCGGGCTGATAGATGCCGACTTTCCGCCGACCTTCGTGGCGCCGATGACGATCACCTTTGTCCCGACCACACACCGTGCTTTGGCTATGGTTGATCGGCTGGCTATGCCGCGCCGGCCTTGGTCAACAAACAGGCTCCGGCAAGGAGAGAGGGACAACGTTGATTTCAGTCAACACATGATTGCATCAAATGTGGCATGATGACTCATTCAAAAAGGGAGAAGGATGCTATGTTTGAGAAGATAGTTGTTGCGATCGACGGGTCGGAGAGCGCCGATAGCGCACTGGAAATCGCGTGCGATCTGGCAAAGAAATATCAGTCAGAGATACATCTCGTGCACTCCCCTCAACTCGAAACCACTGCGATTGCAGTCGGTTACGGGGCGGTTGAGATCAACCCCAATCCGAAGGCCGTCGAAGAAGCGGGCAAGCAGGTCATGGACCGCGCGGTCGAAAAGGCGACCGCACTTGGTTGCGTGCCGGGTGAATGCATCATCAGCAATGGCGATCCGGCCGATGAAATCCTCAAGGCAGCCGAAGCGGCAAAAGCCGATCTCATTATCATGGGCCGCCGTGGACTGGGGCGCCTGTCCAGCCTTATCCTCGGCAGTGTGTCGCAGAAGGTAAGCCACGACGCGCAATGCGCCTGCCTGACCGTGTGCTAAGCACCAAGACTGAAAAGTTGTACGCAACGGCGAACCCGGCGGCTGCGCCGGGTTCAATGCACGTCCAGATTTGATTGCACCTGGGCAAGCGGGCTCAGATTGAGCCAATCGACAAATGTCTTCCGAGCCCAGCCATCACCAATAACTTCAAGCCGCTGATCGGAGATGGCCAGCGCCGGCGTCAAATCGCCCCTGACGAGGTAGATGATGTCCGGCAATGTGCATGACAGGTATAGGTTCACCCCACCGCCGGGATCATCCACGCACAACTCGCAGCGCCCTTTCTGGTTAAGGAACCACCAGAGCCGTTTGGAAGCGACCTGATCGGTCAATTCAAGCCTGATCAAGCAGCGGCGGTCTCCGAAAGCCTGCGGATTTGTGCTGCTCTCAAGGCTCCAGACCAAGAGGCCCAGATCGATCTCGTGCTCTTTAAGCTGACGCCTCGTCCATCGCTGGCCCCAGATGCCCAGCGCCTCGACCAGGGGAACGAATTCGCGCCCCGCTTCGGTGAGTGCATAGGCGGATTGCCGCCCATGACCTCCCCGGCGTTCAACCACACCCTCGTCGATCAACCATTTGAGCCGCGAGGACAAAAGTGATGGCGACATTAGCGGAACGCCCCGCTGAAGTTCGCTGAAACGGCGCGGACCGGCTGCGAGATCGCGGACGATCAGCGCGTTCCAGCGTTCACAAAACAGCTCGGCCGCTTTGGCCACCGGGCAGAATTGACCGTAGGACTTCATCGCCCACCTCCATCATTGCTACAGATTTAGTAGTATATTGGATCGTCATTCAGGCGCCATGATCCAACTCTGGTCTTTTCAGGAAAAGAGGAGAGCATGATGACCACCGACGCAGCAAAAGCCGGCCAGGTTTCAGGAAGCGCCGCCGAAATCTACGATGAATTCTTTGTTCCGGCACTGTTCGGGGCCTGGGCTGAACCCTTGTGTACATCCGCTGGCCTGAAATCAGGCCAGTCGGTGCTGGATGTGGCATGCGGAACGGGCGCTACGACGCGGGTGGCCGAAACCTTTGTGCAGCCAGGTGGCGCGGCAACGGGACTGGACCGAAATGACGACATGCTTTCCGTCGCCCGCTCCAAACACACGTCGATCGACTGGCGCTCCGGCATGGCCGAAGCGCTCCCTTTCGATGATGCGACATTCGACGTGGTCCTTTGCCAGTTCGGATTAATGTTTTTTGAAGACAGGCAAGTAGCTCTGAAAGAGATGCGGCGCGTGGTCCGCCCCGGCGGCACGATTGCGGCTTCCGTCTGGGACAAGGCCGAGCATTCACCGGGCTATGATGCGATGATCAGGCTCATCGACGACCTGTTCGGCAAAGACCCGGCCGATGCGCTGCGCGCACCCTTCGTGCTCGGCGAGATCGAAGCACTGGAAAAGGCGCTTTCGGACGGCGGCATGTCCGGTGCGTCAATTGTGACGCAGCACGGCACAGCGCGCTTTCCGTCGATCGAGGAGTGGGCGCGCCTTGATGTGCGTGGCTGGACGCTTTCGGAGTTTTTCGACGATGCCAGCTTCGAAAAGCTACTCACACACGCCCGGGAAAAACTTGCGAAATTTGCCGGCCCCGATGGAACGGTGACGTTTGCGGCACCGGTCCACATTGCTGTCTGGTCATCCGAGTAACCGGGAATTACGACCGTGAGGCTGGAACAACTGTCTCCGGCCTCACGGCTGCTATCAGGTTTCGGTACGCTCCGCCCAGCCGGCAAAGATCTTCTCCAGATAAACGACGACGTAGTAGAGCAGGATGCCGAGCACTGCGAGTGCGATCAGAACCGCGAACATGAGCGGATAGTCGGCACTGATCTTGCCGCTGTCGAAGAGGTGACCAAGCCCCTTTCCATGCGGTTCGACGATCTCCATCAGGTTGGTGCCGATGAAGGCGAGCGTTACCGCCACTTTCAGCGCGCCGAAGAATTCCGGCAGGGTCTTCGGCAGCGCGATTTTCCTGAAAATCGTGAACTGGCTGGCGCCGAGGGATTTCAGGATATCGCGATATTCGGGCTCAAGGGTCGACAGACCAATGGAGATCGAAACGGCAATCGGAAAGAATGAAATCAGGAACGCGATAAGGATCGTGTTCATGTCGTGTGCACCGACAAACATCAGCGCAATCACCGGAACGACGGTTGCCTTCGGTATGGCGTTAAAGCCCACGAGCAGCGGGTAGAGCCCCTCGCGCGCGGTGCGGGAGAATCCCATGATCATGCCGATGAGCGTTCCGGCCACAACCGCGAGCAACAAGCCGGCGACCGTGCGCCAAAGCGTTTGCCAGCCATATTCGAGGAAAAGCCAGCGGAACTTCCAGAAAGCCGGGCCAAGGTCCGACGGCGATGCCATCTTGTAGTCCGGCCAGCCATTGACCCAGACCAACCATTCCCAGAACAGAAGAAACAGGAGGATGGCAACCACGGGAATCGCGATTTTGCGCATGGTATTCATTATGCCGCCTCCACGTCCCGCCCCTGCGCAATCTGGATCTGATGGCGTAATTCAGCCAACATTTCCGTCGCGGCGGGCGTATAGAGATCGTCGAGCGTGCGGTCCGGACCGAAGGGAACGTCCAGGAGAAACTGCGTGGTTGCGGGTCGGCCGGAAAGCACGACAACCTCATTTGCCAGGAAGACCGATTCGCGCAGATCATGGGTGATCAGAAGGCAGGTGAACTCCTCCTGATGGCGCAAATCATGCATGATCTGCCAAAGATCCTCGCGGGTGAAAGCATCCAGCGCGCCGAAGGGTTCGTCCAGGATCAGCACTTCCGGCCGGTGCACCAGCGCCCGGCACAGGGACGCCCTTTGACGCATGCCGCCGGAAAGTTCGGAGGGTTTCTTGTCTTCAAAACCCTCAAGCCCGACAAGCGCCAGAAGTTCCTCGGCCCGGTCTTCGCGCTGTTTTTGCGAAAGGCTGTTGGGAACGATCTCAAGAGGAAGCAGGACATTTTGCAAAATGTTGCGCCACTCGAGCAGCACCGGGTTCTGAAACGCCATGCCGACGGTGGAACGCGGTGACTTGACCAGTTCCCCACCGAGCCAGACTTCTCCCTCATCGGGAAACATCAGCCCGGCAATCAAGCGCGTCAGCGTTGACTTGCCGCATCCCGAAGGCCCGACGACAGCGGTAAAGGTACCCTTTTGAACCGAGATGTTGAGGTTATTGAGGACCGGCAGCGGGCCGTCATCCGTCATATAGGCATGGGTCACGCCCCGCAGCGCGATTTGAGGTTCGTCTGTCATGGAATTCCATCAACCCGAATGAAAAGGCGGGATAAACCCGCCTTTTGTTGATTTATACGGCTACTTCAGCGCAAGACTGCCGTCCGTCGGCAGGTACTCGCTGGAGAAGATCACCGCCATATCGGGCTCATTCTGGAACTCGTAGTTTTCCGCCAGCTGCTTCATGGCCTTTTCCATGCGCGCCTGATCGACGCTGCCGATACCGTTGGCCTTGGTGTAATCGGTGACGACATTGGCATCGATTGCCAATTGCAGGCGACGCTCTTCAAGCGCCGCGTCAGCAGCCGGGTTGCGCTTCTTGACCATTTCCGCGCCAGCGGCCGGATCGGCGATCACGTCGTTCCAGCCCTTGGCGACAGCGCGCAGGAAACCGGTGACAGCCTCCGGGTTTTCCTTGGCGAAATCGGTATTGACGACGATGGCGTTGCCATAGAGCTCAAGGCCATGGTCGGCCATCAGGATCACCTTGATGTCTTCTTCGGGAATACCGAGCCGGACAAGGTTGAGATAGCTGGAGAACGAAAAGCCGGTGATTGCATCTACATTGCCGTCGGCAAGCATGGGTTCGCGTGTGGGAAAGCCCACCGGCTCGACCGTTATCTTGCTGACATCAAGGTCGTTGACGGTCGCAAAGGCCGGGAACTGCGCCCAGGCGCCATCCGGCGGAGGCGCTCCAAGGCGCTTGCCTTCCAGATCCTTTGGAGCGCTGACACCCAGGGACTCGCGTCCGATCACCGCAAAAGGCGGCTTGTCATAGATCATCATCACGGCCTGAACCGGAGCACCGGGGTTCTGGTCCAGAAACTTGATCAGGCTGTTGATGTCGGCAAAACCGATGGGAAAAGCGCCCGTTGCGATCTTCGGTATCGCGTCCAGCGAGCCCTTGCCGGCGCTGATCTCGACCTCAAGGCCTTCTTCGGCGAAGTGGCCGTTGTCAATCGCGGCAAAATAGGCAGCGCTCGGCCCCTCGAATTTCCAATCGAGCGCGAAAGGCATTTTTGTCTGTGCTGCCGCCTGGGTCAGCAGCCCTGCCGCGAACAGGAGCGACAATGCGATTCTGTTAAACATTGATGAGTTCCCTTTATTTTCTTTGGTTGACGGAAAATTATCACACACATTTTCATGCGATTTTCAAATATTGACTGAAACACTTTGCCGCATCTGCGACAAGCAGGTTCACCCGCCCAGAGGCCGAGGCGATGGATAAGACCTACCTGACCTTTGCGGTTCGGATAAATACGACCTCCGTATAGGGCAGATTATTTTCAATGGATCCTTGATCGGCGAGCTCGACTTTCCAGCTTTTGTTGAAAGTCTTTTTGCCGCCGCGCTGGTTTTTTTTGCGCCGGGGGCGGTAGGATGGCCGGCACAAGAATAAGAGGGAGTAATGGCATGGCGAACGCCGTTCGCGACGAACTTCGCTTTATACTCAATGCTGAAGTTGTGCATATGCGCGATGTATCGCCGACCCTTACGCTGCTCGACTATCTGCGCCTGCAGCGGCGGCTGACCGGCACCAAGGAGGGCTGCGCCGAGGGCGATTGCGGCGCCTGCACCGTGCTTGTCGGACGCCTCGGCCATAGCGGGCTTGTTTATGAAACCGTCAACGCCTGTATCCGTTTCATGGGCTCGCTCGATGCGTGCCACATCGTGACGATCGAGCACCTGGCCGGCGTGAACGGGCAACTGCATCCCGTTCAGCAGGCCATGGTTGATTTCCACGGCTCGCAATGCGGATTTTGCACGCCCGGCATCGTCATGTCGCTTTATGGGCTGTGGCTGCAGACGCCAAACGCCGATGCGGCGCACATAGAAAAAACCCTTCAGGGCAATCTGTGCCGCTGCACGGGTTATGAAGCGATCATGGACGCGGCGAAAGCCATGGCCGATGCCGACAATTCCGGCGACAAGCTGATCGTCACGCACGACACGATCGCCGCAAAGCTGAAAGAACTGAGTGACGGCATCCGCGTCGATATCGAAACGTCATCAGGGCGCCTCATCGTACCCGGATCAGTCGACGACCTGGGTGAAATTCTCCAGACCAATCCCGAGGCCACGATCGTCGCCGGGTCGACCGATGTCGGGCTATGGGTGACCAAACATATGCGCGATATCTCGCCGACCGTATTCATCAACCACCTGGCTGAATTGCAGGAAATTGCAGAAGACGACGACGGCATTACGCTGGGTGCGGGCGTCACCTACAGCGATGCTTTTGACGCGATCTGCGGTACTGCACCCACCATGGGTGATTTGTGGGACCGGATCGGCGGCGAACAGGTACGCAATATGGGCACCGTTGGCGGCAATATCGCCAATGGCTCGCCCATCGGCGACACCCCGCCGCCGCTGATTGCGCTGGGTGCGCGCGTCACACTTCAAAGCGGCACAGACATACGCACAATCGATCTGGAGGACTTCTTCATCGACTACGGCAAGCAGGACCGCGCGCCGGGTGAATTCGTCCGCTCGGTTCACATACCGCGCCTTCCTGAGGGAGAGCATTTCGCCGTCTACAAGATTTCCAAGCGACGGGACGAGGATATCTCCGCGGTCTGCAGCGCATTCCGCGTCGCACTTGATGAAAGCGGTGCGGTCGCTTCGGCCCGCCTCGCCTTCGGAGGCATGGCCGCAACGCCAAAAAGGGCAAAGGCGGCAGAAAAGGCCTTGACCGGACAGCCTTGGAATGAAGCCACAGTCGATGCTGCCATGGCGGCGCTTCAGTCGGACTTCACCCCGCTGACCGATTGGCGTGCCTCGGCTGAATACCGCATGCTGGCGACAAAGAACCTGTTGAAACGGTTTTACCTGGAAACCCAGGGGCAAACGGTGCAAGTGACGCGACACAAACCTGATATGGCGGAGGCTTAACGGATGAACGACGCCTCCAACGCGCGCAGCAGTACGGCCATATCCGGCGGCGTTCATACGCCGCGCCGGCACGATTCAGCCCACAAACACGTCACCGGCACTGCCGAATATATCGATGACATGGCGGAGCCATCCGGCACATTGCACGCCTATCTCGGTCTGTCCGAACGGGCAAACGCGGTCATTACATCCATGGATCTCGACGCGGTCCGGGCCGCGCCCGGCGTTGTCGGCGTCCTGACTGCAGCGGACATTCCCGGTGAAAACGACATCAGCCCGACCCACCGTCACGACGAGCCGGTGCTCTCGGACGGCACAAGCGCCTTTTACGGCCAGCCAATCTTCGCGGTGATCGCCGAGAGCCGCGATGCGGCCCGCCGGGCGGCGCTCCTTGCCAAGGTCGACTATGAGGACCGTCCGCACCACATCGATGTGGTCAGTGCCGTCGAGGCCGGATATCCGCACGTCACCGATCCCTTGCAATTGCGCAATGGCGATGCCGAAGGGGCGCTGGCAACGGCGACCAACCGCCTCTCCGGCGAGATGCGCATCGGCGGGCAGGATCATTTTTATCTCGAGGGCCAGATCGCCTTGGCCGTTCCGGGAGAAGACGACGAGGTGACGGTCTATTCCTCGACGCAGCATCCGAGCGAGATCCAGCACATGGTGTCTCAGGCTCTCGGAACCGCCTCCAACGCCGTTACGGTGCAGACGCGGCGCATGGGCGGCGGGTTCGGCGGCAAGGAAACGCAAGGAAACCAGTTCGCGGCAATCGCCGCCATTGCGGCCAAGCGCTACAACCGCGCCGTCAAGATACGCCCCGACCGCGATGACGATATGACGGCCACCGGCAAACGGCACGATTTCCACGTTACCTATGACGTTGCCTATGATGACAACGGGCGCATCGAGGCGCTTGATGCGGTCTATGCGGCGCGCTGCGGTTTTTCATCGGACCTTTCAGGCCCGGTCACGGACCGCGCACTGTTTCACAGCGACAATTGCTATTTCCTGCCGAATGTCAGGCTGCGGTCGCGGCCTATGAAGACCGACACCGTCTCCAATACCGCGTTTCGCGGCTTCGGCGGCCCGCAGGGCAAGCTCGGCGGCGAACGTGTTATCGAGGAAATCGCCTACGCGCTCGGCAAGGACCCGCTGGAGATACGCAAGGCCAATTTCTACGGCATCGACGAGCGCAATGTGACGCCTTATCATCAGGTCGTCGAGGACAATATCATCCATCGTATCGTCGATGAGCTTGAAGCCTCTTCCGACTATCAGGTCCGCCGCAAAGCGGTGCTTGCGCATAACGCGAAAGGCGGCGTCCTGCGCAAGGGCATCTCTCTGACGCCCGTCAAATTCGGCATCTCGTTTACCGCAACCTGGTTCAACCAGGCCGGCGCCCTCGTCCATATTTATCAGGACGGTTCCATCCACCTGAACCATGGCGGAACGGAGATGGGTCAGGGGCTCAACACCAAGGTGGCGCAGGTCGTCGCCGACGAGTTCCAGGTCGATCTCGAAACCATTCGCATCACTGCAACATCGACCGGCAAGGTCCCGAACACATCGGCGACCGCGGCATCATCCGGCTCCGACCTGAACGGCATGGCGGCAGCCAATGCCTGCGGGCAGATCAAGGCGCGGCTCGTCGCCTATGCATCCGAGCATTTTGGTGTTCCGGCCGAACAGGTGGTGTTCGTGCCCAACCATGTTCGCGTCGGCAACCAGTTGATCCCCTTCCCCGAACTAGTCCGGCAAGCCTATACGCACCGTGTGCAGCTTTCCGCAGCGGGCTTTTACAAGACACCGAAAATCCACTGGGACCGCCAGAAGGGCCAGGGCAGGCCATTCTTCTACTTTGCCTATGGCGCATCGGTTTCTGAGGTGACAATCGACACGCTGACCGGCGAATACCATGTCGACCGGGTCGACATTCTTCAGGATGTCGGCAAATCGCTCAACCCGGCCATCGATATGGGACAGGTCCAGGGCGCTTTTGTGCAGGGCATGGGCTGGCTGACGACCGAGGAGCTGTGGTGGGACGACAATGGACGGCTGCGCACCCATGCACCCTCCACCTATAAAATCCCCCTCGCCTCCGACAAGCCCAAGGAATTCAATGTCGAGCTCGCCAACTGGTCGACCAACAAGGAACGGACCATCCGGCGCTCCAAGGCCGTCGGCGAACCGCCCTTCATGCTCGCCAATTCCGTACTTGAGGCATTGTCCATGGCGGTGGCGAGTGTCGCCGATTATCGCGAATGTCCGCGTCTTGACGCGCCGGCTACACCCGAGCGTATTCTACTCGCCGTCGAGCGGCTGAAGAAGGTTTAGGATGGCGCGCCAGCCGGCACGACTGAAGCTATTTCTTGAAGACAGCGGAATGGTCGCGCGTGTCAATATTGTCGAGGCAAAGGGTTCCACGCCGCGCGAGGCCGGGACCTGGATGCTGGTATCGCAAACCGGTCTCTTCGGAACCATCGGCGGCGGGCAACTCGAACTCATGGCGATCAACGAGGCCCGTTCCCTGCTTGCCGGCACTTCCGACAAGGCGGACATGGACATCCCGCTCGGACCCGAGATCGGCCAGTGTTGCGGCGGGCGTGTGCGCGTTGAGATCGACCGGTTGGACAAGGACAGCATCGCTCAAATATCCGCGCTGGTGGAAACGGATGATGCCGCCCTGCCGCATGTCTACGTGTTCGGCGCCGGCCATGTCGGGAAGGCGCTGGGAGACGCTCTGAGCCTGCTTCCTGTCCGCGCACATCTGGTGGAAACGCGGCAAGAAGAACTCGACGGTGCCACGGCAGATGTCGAAAAGCGGCTTGCCGCCATGCCGGAGGAGCTTGTAAGGCAAGCGCCGCCCCATTCTGCTTTCATCGTGATGACCCATGAGCACGCACTCGATTTCATCATTGTGCGCGAAGCCCTTGCGCGCACCGACACCGCCTATGTCGGCATGATCGGGTCGAAGACCAAACGCGCGACCTATGTCAGCTGGCACAACAAGGAGGGTGGTGATCCTGATGATTGCGACCGCCTCATCTGCCCGATTGGCGCCAGCGCTCTTGGCGACAAGCGGCCCGCGGTGATTGCGGCGCTGGTTGCCTGCGAGGTGATGACCGCGCTGAACGTGGCACAGGACAACGCCTCCTGATACCGGCCAAGATATTGCCGCAATCCGCCTGCAGACAATCTCCGCAAATCTCACTATACCTACTGATTTCAGAGAGTTATCCGCTTCTAGAACATTAACTCGAGTTAATTTGAAGCCGGGCTGGACACCACCACATCGACGTTAAGGACGGATTTGCAAATGGCAAATCCGCTGCAACGAAGAAAGGATGATGTCATGCTTAATATTCTTGCACAGCGCCGGATGAAAGCCATTGAAACCGAAATCCGTGGCCTCGTCAGCACCGACCGGTTGAGCGACCGCGAAATCAGCCGGCTTGAGCGCCTCGACAGCGCGCACAAGTTCTGGAAAGGGCTTTCCAGCCGGGACCGGAAAAAATACGGTGTCAAACCGGTTCCCGCAAAGGTCATAACCGCCGCCGCCAGCTAGATTGCGGCCGGAACTTATGGCCTAGTGCAACTTGAGCTCACAGTCGACGTGCCTCCACTCCCCGGGACCGATCAGTCTTTGATGGGTGAACCGGACGGAGTGGATCGGCCCGTCGAGGTTTTCTTCCCAGAAATCCAGAAATCCGTGCAGTTTCGGAAATTCCGGCGCAAGATCATATTCCTGCCAGAGATAGGACTGGATCATGGTCCGGAAATCGGGCATGCGGTAGTAGATCTGCGCCGTGGTCAGCCCATGCCCGGTCAGCATCAATTCCAACTCGCTTGCGCTCATTCGCTCCTCCGAACGGGTGTGCAACGAATCACAATTGTCCCTCGATTTTCCGTTCGAGGCAACTTTTGGAAAGAATTTATCTTTTTAAATCAAATTGTTAGCACTCAAAATGTGCGAGTGCTGACATGCATGACGGGCCGGCATCACGGTCCAAGGAACCAAATGCGGACGACAATCACTCAACTCAGGGCACAAAGCACTGTAGACTTGGAGAAAGGGGGGCGGCATGCCGAACCTTGAAACGATTGCAGTCGTCTATGACCTTCCGGCAGCCCTGTGCCTGAAGTCCGCCCTGGAAAGCCAGGGTATTTTGGTCTTTGTCGATGGCCTCCATCACGCCAGCGTCGACTGGTGGGTGACCGTTGCCCTGGGCGGCATGCAGGTGCGGGTGATCGACCGGGACGCCACAGCAGCAAGGGACTATCTGCAACACGTCGAAGGCGAAAGGGTCCCACAATCTCCGATATCGTCTGACATCTGGAGACGACCGGTGACAAATGGTCTCTTGCTTTTCTTCGGGATGATGCTGGCCTCAACGCCGATCTGGTTGCGTACACGGCCCCGCGGCCTCAACCAGCCGCCACAGGTTTCAACTGATGGGCCGCCGGCAACGACGAGCGGCTGATTGCCAGAGCCATCACAAGCGGGCGCGAACCTGCTGATGATCCGAAAACACCGCATGCGCACCGGCTTCCTCAAGCCTTTGCGCATGATCGTCGCCCACATGACCGCCGCCGGCAAAACCCCAGACGGTCATCCCGGCGGCAAGGCCCGCCTTCACGCCGTTTACGCTGTCTTCAATAACGAGACATCCGGCCGGGTCGGCATCGAGTTTGCCGGCCGCCATCAAAAAGAGATCAGGGGCCGGTTTGCCGTTATCAACCTGGCCGGCATGATAGATGTGAGGATCGAAATGCCGCCGCAGCCGGGTGAGTTCGAGTTTTAGAACCAGGCTGTCCGGAGCGCTGGAGGAGGCTACCGCCATCGGCCCGTCAAAGCGGTGGATCACCGCATCGATCCCGTCAATCATGCGCAAATCGGTTTTCATGCGGGCAATGCAGGCCTTTCGAAGCGAAGTGCCGAAATCCTCCGGCAGCGCCCTGCCCTTTTCACTGCGGTGGTCCCGGTCGAGTTCCGCCAGATAATCCGCCGAGCTCAGGCCCATGAAGCGGCGCTGATATTCACTGGCATCGTAGGACAGCCCGATGCGTTCCAGATGTTGACGTTCGACCGCTGTGTAAATCACCTCGGAATCGACTAGCACACCGTCGCAATCAAAGATGATTGCCGCAAATTTCATGATCAGAATATCCTCTCGTGCAAGCCCGCAGCCTGGGCCTTCATTGCAACGCCGCGCGGATCATCTTCTGGCAACGGGCCGCCATGAAGTCAATGAACAGGCGCAGCTTCGGATCCTGGAAATCCTTGTGCGGGAAGATAACGGCCAGTTTCGCTGCCGTTGGCGGATTATCCGGAAGGACCGTCACAAGCTGGCCCGAATTTATGAAAGGCTGAACTTCGAAACGAGGTTTGTTGACGATGCCGTGACCGGCCAGCGCCCATTCCATAAGAACGTCGCCATCATCGGAATCGAAGACGCCGGCAACCTCCACCTTGCGGACACCCTCAGGTGTCTGCAGCGTCCATACAAATTCGCTGGAGCCCGGAAACCGCAAGAGCAGGCAGTTGTGACTGTCTTTGACAAGACGGTCGATCGTCTCAGGCATGCCCGCCTTGGCGATATAATCCGGCGAGGCGCACAGCACACGTTCGCAATCCATAATGCCGCGCATGCGCAGCGAGGAATCCTCGATGACGCCGAGCCGGAAGGCCAGATCGATGCTCTCCTTCAAGATATCGACATTGTGGTCGGACAGCCGCAGCCGGACTTCGATCTCGGGATATTGTTCGTGAAATGCCGGAATGCCGGATGCGATAAAACGACGGCCAAAGCCAAGCGGAGCGGTGACGCGGATAACGCCCTTGGGTTTGCCGGAAACGGAGGCAATGGAGGCTTCGGCATCCTCGACCGCCCGGATAATACGCCCGGCGCCGCCGTAAAATATCTTGCCGTGCTCCGTCGGCGTCAATTGCCGCGTGGTCCGGTTGAAAAGCCGCACGCCGAGATACTTCTCCAGTTCCTTGACGCGATTGCTGGCAACGGCCGGCGATATGCGCAAGTCACGCCCCGCCGCAGAAAGATTTCCCAACTCGACAACCCTCAGGAACACCTTAATATTTTCAAAATATGACATAGGCAGACCATAGGATTATTTAGAATTTTTTGAAAGTCATCCGGCAAGTCTGCGCTTTCTTTAAAGCGGCGCGGTCGTCACAATACGGCAAAGCACAAGGGGACCCATATGTACGAATTCGCCATTGCCTGGGATTGGCTGTCCTTTGCCGCGCGCTGGCTTCACGTCATTACCGCCATCGCCTGGATCGGCTCGTCATTTTATTTCATTGCCCTGGATCTCGGGCTGCGGCAGCGGGTCGGTCTGCCGGAAGGAGCCTATGGCGAGGAATGGCAGGTCCATGGCGGCGGGTTTTATCATATTCAGAAATATCTGGTTGCCCCCGCCGAGATGCCCGAACACCTGACCTGGTTCAAATGGGAATCCTACATGACGTGGATTTCCGGCTTCGCCCTGATGTGCATCGTCTATTATGCAGGCGCCGATCTTTACCTGATCGATCCTGCAGTGCTCGACGTTTCCGCCCCGGTCGCGATCCTGATTTCGATCGCTTCGCTGGCACTTGGCTGGGTTATCTACGATTTCGCCTGTAAAGCATTCCTGGGCAAGAGCGATACGCTGCTGATGGTGTTTCTTTATGCCGTGCTTGTGTTGATGGCCTGGGGCTATACCCACCTCTTCACCGGCCGGGCGGCCTTCCTTCATCTGGGCGCCTTCACGGCAACGGTCATGTCGGCCAATGTCTTCATGATCATCATCCCCAATCAGAAAGTGGTCGTTGCCGATCTGATCGCCGGGCGCAAACCTGACCCGAAATACGGGCAGATCGCCAAGCAGCGCTCGACGCATAACAACTACCTGACGCTGCCGGTGATCTTTTTGATGTTGTCGAACCACTACCCGCTGGCCTTTGCCACGGAATTCAACTGGGTGATCGCGTCGCTGGTTTTCCTCATGGGCGTCACCATCCGTCACTGGTTCAATACGCGCCATGCCCGCAAGGGCAATCCGACCTGGACTTGGCTGGCAACCGCCATCATCTTTATCATCATCATCTGGCTCTCAACCGTGCCGAAGGTCCTGACAGGCGAGAGCGACGGGGAGATGGCGGTTGTTGCGCCGGCCTTCGAGCGTTTTGCCGCCAATGCGCATTTTGAAGAAGCAAGGGATGTCGTTTTGTCGCGCTGCTCCATGTGCCATGCGCAGGAGCCGGTCTGGGAAGGCATCATTGTGCCGCCGAAGGGCGTGCTGCTTGAAACGGATGCGGAAATCGCCGCGCAGGCCCGCGATGTCTATCTGCAGGCAGGCCGCAGCCATGCGATGCCGCCTGCAAACATCACGCGGATGGAACCATCGGAGCGGCAAATGCTCGTGGCCTGGTTCGAAAGCGCCGTTGCCTCGAAAACGGAGCAAAGCAAGTGAGCGCGAGACTGATCAGGGGACGGCTCCTGTCGTTCAAGCAAGCGCCGCAGGGCTTGGATGATTCATCCAGCTACAGCTACGAGGAAGACGGCGCCGTCCTGATGCGTGACGGAATGATCGCGGCCTCAGGCGATTATGCAGCCGTAAAGACGAATGCGCCGGAGGATTGCATCGAAAGCGATCACCGACCGCATCTCATCATGCCCGGCTTCATCGACACGCATATCCACTTTCCGCAGATGCAGATTGTCGGCTCCTATGCCTCTGCCCTCCTGGAATGGCTGACCACATACACCTTTGTCGAGGAACAGCGCTTTTCCGACGCCGATCACGCAGCGCGCATTGCAAGTGCCTTTTTCGACGAGCTGCTGCGCCACGGCACAACCACCGCTGCGGCCTATTGCTCGGTTCACAAACAGTCAGCCGATGCGTTTTTTACCGAAAGCCACCGGCGCAATCTGCGGATGATCGCCGGCAAGGTGATGATGGACCGAAACGCACCGCCCGGCCTTCTGGACACGCCGCAAAGCGGCTATGACGACACCAAGGCGGTGATCGAGGAATGGCACGGCAAGGGCCGCCAGATGGTGGCGATCACACCGCGCTTTGCCATCACCTCAACGCCCGGGCAACTGGAGATGGCGGCAACGCTCATGCGTGAGCATCCGGATCTGCACATGCAGACGCATCTGTCGGAGAACCACGCTGAAATCGCCTTTGCGAAGGAGCTGTTTCCCTGGAGCCAGGACTACACCCATGTTTACGAACATTACGGCCTTCTGGGTCCAAAGAGCCTTTTCGGCCATTGCATCCATCTTGAGGAGCGCGAAGCCGATATCATGTCGGAAACCGGATCGGTTGCCGTCTTTTGCCCGACCTCCAATCTTTTCCTTGGCTCGGGCCTTTTTGACCTGAAAACCCTGGACGAACGGGACAAGCCGGTCCGCATCGCGGTTGCGACGGACATTGGCGGAGGAACCAACTACTCCATGCTGCGGACCATCGACGAAGGCTACAAGGTTCTGCAGTTGCAGGGCCAGCGTATGAACCCGCTGGAGAGCTTTTACCGCATCACGCTCGGCAATGCCCAGGCCTTGTCCCTGGACGACAGGATCGGCTCGCTGGAACCCGGCAGGGAAGCCGATCTGGTTGTGCTCAACGCCCGGGCGACACCGGCGATGGCCCTTAAAATGGACGTGGTCAGCAAACTGACCGAGGAACTGTTCCTTTTGCAGACACTCGGGGACGACCGGGCCATTGCCGAGACCTATGTCGCCGGCGAGCCGGCAAAAAGTGTGCTCGCCAACCACCCAGTCTGACAATTCAGGGAATTGCGGCCTGTCAGCACAACATCAGTGACACCATGGCTATAATCCGGGTTCCTCCGGGCAAGTTATGGGCTAACCGGGTTGCCTCCAATGCTTCTGACAAGAGAGCCGGCCACCGCGGCGTCCAGAGCTTTCATGGTCTGATTGTCCACGACCTGCCGTCGCTGATCAGCAGGAATACCGAGCGGAGCGCATGCGAGAATATCTGCTGTGCTCACCGTTTCACCGGTTATTTCCCGCGCCTTGGAGGCGGCTCTGGTCAGGACACTATTGACTTGTTTGGCATCGGCGGGCGAGGGAACCCGTCCCACCGGCACCGCGGAAAGGGTGAGCTCGTGATCCTTGGTTTTTTGACCGACAAGATCAAAATCCCCCTCAATGGTTCCCGAGCCGACAACACTTGTGATCGTGGGGTTTCCCTCACCATTGAGCCCAATGGCGAATTCCAGTCCGTAGTCGATTTTGTCGGGACAGATGTTTCGTACGGATGCATCCCTGGCGATGCGCGTAAGCCAGTCACCTGCTGCCGTTCGCCCGGTCAAATGCGACTGGGTCTTGCCGAATTCACCTGGCCCACAGGGCCGTTCAGCAATATCGATCAAGTAAAAACTGTAGGCAAATGTTCCGACACTGTTGTACTCAATTGTAGGGCCTGACACCAATGTCAGCCCAAGCGTCTGAGACGCTACGGGGAAAGAAAGCACCAGTTCCCCGGACCCATCATTGGTGTGGTAGGTTTCCAAATTGAGCGTAATAGTCGCAGCCCAACCCATAAGCCAGTAATGCTCACCAGAAGCCGCGTACAGGGAATCCTGGATTTCGCATTCGATGTTATCGATGATCTCCTGAATGTTGATCGCCACCCTGTTCGGCAGCTCCGGAAAAGATATACAACCGCTCATGGCAAGAGCGGCGCTCAACATGGAAACTCCGACCAGTTTCATGTGACCCCCTATCGCAAGATATATCGCCCCTCACGCATTCCGGCGGCGAATCGGAACGCCACCAGGAACATCTGTCCAGGATAGAAGTTTTGAGTGCGAACGCAGAGAAGTTGCGGTTGTACCGGATGTACAATCCACTGTTTTATCGGGGATTACTGCGATGGATACTGACGAGCACCCATCGCGGCAAGATCAACTGCCGCGATAGGTCGAGTATCCATAGGGCGATATCAGGAGCGGCACGTGGTAATGCGCGTCCGCATCCGCGATGCCGAAACGGATGGGAATAATGTCCAGGAACGCAGGTTCCGGAAGGTTCACGCCGCTTTGCCGGAGATAGTCGCCGGCGTGAAACACGATCTCGTATTGGCCTGCCGCCATGCCCTTACCTTCGAGCAACGGTGCATCGCAGCGACCGTCACCATTGGTGGACACAGACTTGATGAGGCTTCGGGCCTCATCCTGCAGTGCGTAAAGCTCGATTGAAAGACCGGCTGCCGGCTTGCCGCCAGCGGTATCGAGCACATGAGTTGTCAGTCGTCCTGTGTGTGAGGCCATGGGTTCCTCCAATTAGGGTTTACCAGTTGTCGCGCTCGATGCGGAAGACAGATGGGTAGTCGGCTTCTTCGAGATTGTCACCCTCGCCTTCACGGTCGACCACCAGAAAGTCTGATACCTCGTCAATCGCAATCAGCGGATGATGCCAGACATTTGCATGGAAATTCACGCCTTGCCGTCCGCCGGCCAGAAAGGCCTGCGGCAAACCTGGCCGCCCGTCTTCATCCTTTGCCACGACCACGAGCCAGGGGCGATTATCAATCGGGAAAAACGCCTGGCTGCCGAGCGGATGGCGCTCCATCATCGCGATCTCATAGGGAAACGGCCGAGGCTGTCCGCGGAAAAGGTTGATGATGACCTTGCCGCCCCTTTCCGCCTCGGCGCACGCCAGCGCATGGAAACGTTCCGTCGTCCCTTCATTGATTATCCGGCGTTCCGCGCCATCCGTCTCCAGAACCTCGCCAAACGGAGCGAAGGCCGCGCGCGTCAATGGCCCGATTGGCAACACATCCGCCATGTCAGGCCTTGTTTCCGAAGAGGCGAAGACGGCTTACGCCGCCATCGGGATGGATGTTGAAGCGGACATGGGTGAACGGGCCCTTCGCTTCGATCTGCCCCTTTTCAAATTCGTGGATATGGTCCATCTGCAGTTTCTGCGCGGAAAGGATCGGCGTCCACTCTGCGGACGCGGCGACATCCGCATCATCGAAACCGCCTGAATGGTCCGGCAGATAGGCACCCAGAAGATCGCAACTGTCGGGATAATTTCCCTTGAAGTGTGCGGTATCGACCACCACACGGCCAAGGGTTCCGGCATGACCGAGTTTGAGCACGGCCCAGTCATGTCCCGGGCCACGCCTTCGGGCGGTTTCCCAGCCATCACCCATATTGACCCCGCGTCCGGGTCCGAGCAGCCGTTCAGGCGCGCCGAAATGGGCATCCGACCATGCAAGTGCGCGGCCGCCATGGAAGACATAGGCAAGATCGACCTCCTCTTCGGGCGTGACCTTGTCCCAGTCGAAATGCGCAGCACCATAGACCCGCAGGCGGGCAACGCCCCCGTCAGGGTAGATGTGCAATCGCAAATGCGTCCATACGCGGCTTCGCATTGCGTGATCGTCAATCGTCCGGAAATGATGTTGACTGGGGCCGAGGTCCGTCCTGCCGAGAATCTCCACCCAGTCGGCATTGTCGTCCGGCTCGCCGTCTTCCATGCAGATAGCCTCGACGCTGGCCTGCGGCGGATAGTTACCGGTGAAATGGCTGGTGTCTATGTCGAAGCCGAAGATGCGGCCGGGCATGGCCAGCTTGATGACTCCCCAATCATGGCCGGACACGCGTTTGCGGCGTGATTCCCAGCCGTCCATCCACTTTCCGTTGTCGTCATATTTGTCGGGAATGAAGACGGCCGGGTCATCGGCCAACATACGCTCAAGCGGCGCGAAGAACTCGTCCGTCGAGTAGAGCGCCTTCGCTCCAAGCCGCGCTGATGCAAGATTGATGGTCCCGTTGGTGAAATCCGGCAGATCAGCGCCGAGATCGGAGGATTTGATTATTTCGTTCATTATCTACTCCGGCAAAATGGCTTCGAGTCTTAGCCTGGCAATCTTTTCAACCTGTTCGCAGGCCGTTTGGAACTCTTCGTCCTGGGTGTTGGAAATGCGCTGTTTGAAGGCGGCGAGGATGTCGTCCTTGCCAAGGCCCTTGACCGCGATGATGAAGGGAAAGCCGAAGCGGGTCTTGTAGTCCTCGTTCAAACGCGTGAATTCGGCATGCTCATCGGCACTGAGACGGTCGAGGCCGGCGCCGGCCTGTTCGGCCTTGGAATCATCCGTCAGTTTCCCGGCAATCGCCAGTTTCCCGGCAAGATCGGGGTGGGCCAGCAGCACATCGCGGCGCTCGTCCCGGCTTGCCTGACGGAAAATGGCACAAAGGGCCGCGTGAACCGCACCACAGCGCAGCGGATCGTAGACCGCGCCGCTGTCATAGGCGCGTTCGGCGACCCACGGCGAATGCTCAAAAACACCGCCGCACTGGTCAATGAACGAACTGCGCGCCGTCATTTGCCGCCTCCCGCCGGTTTGTGGTGTTCATGCCAGTGCCGTGCAATATCGATACGCCGGGCGACCCAAGCGTCATCATGGGAGGCCACATAGTCGAGGAACCGGGCAAGTGCGGCAGCACGGCCCGGCCGTCCGATGAGACGGCAATGCAGGCCCACCGACATCATCTTCGGCGCACCGGCCACGCCCTCGGCATGAAGCACGTCAAAACTGTCCTTAAGATAGCTGAAAAACTGTTCGCCGCTGTTGAAGCCCTGAGGCGTTGCAAAGCGCATGTCGTTGGCATCGAGCGTATAGGGAATGATGAGATGCGGCCGGTTCGGCCCGTCGACCCAGTAGGGCAGATCGTCGGCATAGGCATCGGAGCTGTAAAGAAACCCGCCCTCTTCTACGGCCAGATCAACAGAGTGGATCGAGCTGCGGCCGGTATACCAGCCAAGCGGGCGTTCACCGGTGACCTGCGTGTGAATGCGGATCGCCTCGCGCATATGCTCGGCTTCTTCTTCGCGGGTAAAGTCGCGGTAGTCGATCCATTTGAGCCCGTGGGAGGCGATCTCCCAGCCGGCTTCCTTCATGCCGGCGACAGCGTCGGGGTTTTTTTCCATGGCGGTCGCGACACCGTAAACAGTGACCGGCATGTCACGGCTGGTGAACATGCGCCACAGCCGCCAGAAGCCGGCACGCGAGCCATACTCATATATCGACTCCATGTTCATGTGCCGTTGACCCGGCCATGAAACGGCACCGACGATTTCGGACAGAAAAGCTTCTGAACCGGCATCGCCGTGGAGGATATTGTTTTCGCCGCCCTCCTCGTAGTTGATGACGAACTGAACGGCGACCTTCGCACCGCCGGGCCATTTCGGATCCGGAGTGTGCCGTCCGTAGCCGATCATATCGCGCGGGTATTCTGACACGTTTTTACCGCTCCCTGTTTGCCATGCGACGGTAGCATCACAGATATCAAAACTCGACGCTCCAAACCCCCGGCATTTGTTGAAACTGTTTCACAACACCTGACGACCACCAGCCGTGCAAGGTGTATCGAGGCTGTTGATACAACGATTCAAAAGGCTCAGAACAGGATTCCGCTGAAGCCTTCAAGGCTTTGATGTTGTTGCTGTTTCACATGCCCGCGTCACTGCGCTTCTTGCGGTCGAGCCGGCTGGCTTGCCGGCAAGCGCGACAACAGGACACCGCCGGCAACGACAAGCAGGCCCCCTAAAGCCTGCACCGGCCCCAGTGATTGACCGAACGCCAGGAAGCCGAGAACGGCGGCAATCGGAACGGACGCGTAACCGACCGGGACGACCACCACGGCATCGGCATTCTGGAATGCCCTTATCCAGCAAAGCTGACCGAGAAGCGCCAGCGGACCGATGCATATGAGCCACAGAAGGCTCGCGCCGCCGAGCGGCTGCCAGAGCCAGATGGTCGGGGCGGCAAGCATGAAGACGGCAATGATATTGACGTGAAGCATGATGACGATCGGCCGTTCCCGGTCCGTCAGCAGCTTGATGAAAAACAACTCCGCGCCGGAAAGCATGGCGCCGAACAGGGCGATACCAACACCAAGGGTTGCCGATCCATCCCCCGCCGAGCCCGCCTCGCTCCGGGCAATCAGCATCGCGCCCGCGAGACAGATCATGGCCGCGCACCAGTGTTTCGGACCGGCGCGCTCCTTGAGCAGAAAAACAGCCAGGATCATTGCGATGACACCATTTGTCAGCGTGATCGCGGTGGCGTCCTCATAGTCGATGAAAAGCGGCGCGGCGATAATGCAGAGCTCCCCGGTCACGCCGCTGACGGCGCGGGCCACATGCAGGACCGGCATGGTGCTGCGCACTTTCGAGAACCCACCATGGAACATCAAAACCACAAGGCTGATGACCACGGCAGCGCCGGCATAGCGCATAAAGACCACCTGCATGGGATTTGCCTGCGCACTGACGAACTTACCGGAGGCAAAAACCAGCGTGAAGATCAGCGCCGCTCCAAGCGCCCAGCACACGGCAACAACAGTCGACGGATTTGATTTCACGGTTCCTCGCAGAATCATGGCCTTGTCATCCAGAGGGAATGGCAAAATCCTCAAAAGGTCAATCTGGAAGAAAAAAGCCGAGGGAGGCCGAACGATCCTAACCGTGTGACAGGATAGCCTCCACGAGTGCGCGTGAGGCCGTGTCGATGTCGCCGCTGTTATCAATCACCATGGCGCCGGGCCATCTGGCGTTCAGAACCGCGCTTCTTTCAAGCCGGGCGCGGATATCCTCCGGGTTTTCTCTGCCCCGGGCAGCAAGGCGGTTCGCCAGAACCTCCGCCGAGGCCGTGATCTCGATGACGCGAAAATTGGCATAGTGCCGGCTGAGGCCATCCAGCGCCGCACGCGAACCGTTGCATACGGCGCGATGACCGGCTGCGATGCGCTCGTCAATCTCTATTGGCAGGCCATATCTGAGGCCGTGCGCATCCCAATGGAAAGCAAAACCGTCATTGCCTAGCTTTTGTTCAAATGCCTCAGGGGTGCAGGGAATATGGTTCTCGGTCGCGCCATCGGCAGGCCTGGTGATGACGCGGCGGACGAAAAACAGGTCGGAACGGTCAGTGAGTTCACGACGGGCGCGATTCATCAGCGTGTCCTTGCCGGCCCCGCTTGGCCCGACCACGGCAATGAAAGTACCGCGCGTAACGGCATGATCGCCCGGCAGGGTGGATCGTTCAGGGGCTGACGACATTACGCGACCCTTTGCCCCTCCCGCCACACGGTGCGGACAATCGGAATATGATGATCGACACTGACGCGCACCAGATCGCCGCGTTTGCCGATCGCGATCTCGCCTCGGTCGTGAAGACCGCAGGATTCCGCCGGGTTCTTGGACACCATACGGATCGCCTCGGGCAGGTTGATCGCATCCACACGCTCGCCGATGTCGAAGGCCGACTGGATCAGGCTGAATGGAATATAGTCGGAGGACAGGATATCGAGCAGTCCGTGTTCCGCCAGTTCCTGGGCCGCGATGTTGCCGGAGTGCGATCCTCCGCGCACCACGTTGGGGGCACCCATGAGAACCGCCATGCCTGCTTCCTTCGAGGCCTTGGCCGCTTCAAAGGTGGTGGGGAACTCAGCCACCTGGATACCCTGTTCAATCGCCTCATCGACATGTTCAAGCGTTGCATCGTCGTGGCTGGCCAAAACAATCGTGCGTTCCCGGCACGCATCCGATATCGCCTTCCGGTTCCGGTCGGAATTGGCATCTGAATCGGCAATGCGCTTCTTGCAAAACGCCGCGAAGACCTCGTCGGACATTTTCAATTTTCCCTGATAGTAAATGCTGTAGGCTTCAAGATTGCGGAACTGGCGCTGGCCTGGCGAATGGTCCATCAAGGACACGAGCCGGACGCGGTCATCCTCATCGAAGGCTGTGAATCCATTGAGGCAATCGGCTGCCGAGACTTCACAGCGCAGATGCAGAAAGTGATCGGCGCGCAGGCGATCGTTGCGGCAGCCATCGTCTATCGCATCGGCCAAATGGCGCATGTCTTCGGCGGACAGATCGGCGTCTTCGTCCATACCGATGCGCAACGCATCGAACACCGTCGTGATGCCGGAGGAACAGATCTGCGCGTCATGGGCGAGCACCGCCGCAAAGGGGTTCCAGCGCACTTTGGGCCGCGGTGCGTAGTGTCCTTCAAGGTGATCCGTATGCAGTTCCACAAGGCCCGGGATGACAAAGTCGCCTTCCATGTCCTGCGCGGACGGAACGGCCGTGGCCCCGCCGATATCCTCGACGAGGCCGTCGCGGACAAGGACGGTTCCCCGGACAATTTCATCTGCAAGGACAAGACGGGCGTTTTTCAATACCAGATCTGACATGGGCTTCCTGCGGGTTCATGCTATGCGTAGCGCCGCTGCTCATCGGCAAGCAGCGGAAAGAGGGTATGGACCTTGAACGGCGCGCCGGTTTCAGCTTCGGTAAACAGCGCAATGTTGCGAACCTCAACCGGCTCGCTCAGCACCGGGTCGAAGAATGCGTGCAAGGCCTGCTCGATCCGGGGTGCATCGGCTGATCCGACAGGCCCGGTCAGGGTCATATGGAATCGGAACTCCTCAAAGACATAAGGATAGCCCCATCGCTGCAGATTGGCCAGTTGCGGCGGAGTCAGATGTTGAGGCGAGCGGCGTTCGATCTCGGCATCGTCCAGCGGCGCTCGATAGGCCTCAAAGTCACGCACGCATCTGGCTGCAAGGTCTTCGAGCTCGGCGACCGGATTGTCCGGCACGAGCGCAAAGAAGGCGCCGATACGGGTAATGGAGAGCTTTGGTATCTCAAATGATTGAACCGATCCGGAAAACGATGCCAGTTCTGTCACAAGCTCGTTTTCACTCATGCCGGAGGCTAAGCTGAATGGTGCCTTGAGTGTCCCGTGAAAACCGTAGCGACGCGGCGACGCAGTGTGAAAAGCAATTTCCGCATCGTTGAGACCGGAAATGGCCGGGGCTTCAACCGTCTCATCGGTAAAGGCGTCGCGCCCCAGCCAATTGGTCGCAACGCGGGTCAAAGGATCACTCGAGGGCGGCGCGAAATAAATTGCATACCGCATGGCGTTATCTCCCGACTATCGGATTTTCGGAGCGCGGGCGGCGGTGGCCCGCTGAATCAGACATAAAGCAACTGTACGACAATATCATGAGCATGGCACCTAGGCGGCTTTCGGCTCGCGCCCGATCAGGCGGCTGCGAATGGCGTTAGAGATAGAGTCGAAGATGAAGACGGTCGCCAGGACTAGCAGAACCATATAGGCGACATTTTCCCAGTCTGCATTCGTGCGCATCGCTTCCCAGAGTTTCAGACCGATCCCGCCGGCGCCGACGGCACCGATGATGGTGGCCGAGCGGGTGTTCGATTCCCAGAAATAAAGCGACTGGCTGGCAAAGACAGGCAGGACCTGCGGAACCACGCCGTAGCGCTGAACCAGAACCGGCGACGCGCCAACCGACCGGATGCCTTCGCGCTGTTTGTCGTCAACATTCTCCAACGCCTCCGCATAGAGCTTTCCGAGCGTTCCGGTATCTGTGAAGAAGATCGCCGATATGCCGGCAAGCGGCCCCGGCCCGAAGGCGCGGGTAAAGAACAGCGCCCAGATCAGCATATCGACACAGCGCAGGAAGTCGAACAGGCGCTTGATGAACTGGTTGGCGATCCAGCTTCGCGTGATGTTCCGGGCGGCTGCAAATGACAGGGGGAAAGCGAGCAGCGTCGCAAAGAGCGTCCCGACAAATGCCATGACAATCGTCTGGAGCAGCTTGATCCAGACATCGGCATGCTGCCATTCGGCATTGTAAAGAAAGTTGTCCCAAGCAAGGGCAAGATTTGACATCTCCGGCTTGATCCGATCGCCGCTCGAAATTGTTCTCATCACCTCGGCAAACCCCATGCCCCAGAACGGCGAAGCCGTGTCGAACCAGAAATTTTCCCACCCGAGGAAGCGGTGACGAACCTTGACCTCGTCATTTTCGACTTCAAGCGTGCCGGCAAAGCCGAACTTCATCAGGATATCGCCGCCGGCCTGCATTTGCTGCGCCCATTGAGGCAGCGGTCCGTTAGCGGTCACAGAGGTATCGGGAACAACATCTACGACAAAGGTCTCGCCATGGTAATCAACGCTTACCTGGCCCGGCTCGATGTTGATCCTGGCGGGTCCGAGTTCAAGATCAACACGTGTGACAACCGTCTGCGTCACCATCTGCGTCCTGCCGGACGTATTGATCTCTTCGGCCGGTCGGGCGGTCTGCGCCTGCGGAGCCATGAAGCTGTTGCCCAACGAGGTGTCGCCGGTACCGCCCTCCTGTGTACCCGGCGCACCCGGCATCATGAAGGAGTTCACCCTTGAACGTGTGCTGGTCTCCGTACCGATGCCTCCACCGGTATCGACAATGACCTCACGCTCGACATTATCGGTCGTCTTTCGCAACCAGACCGGATCCGGATCGCTGCCAAGCGGCGAAAAACGCGGAAACTCGACCTGCAGATAATCGCCATCATATTCGATATCGGGGCGCACCTCGTAGCTGATCCAGTCGGCAAGATAATTGCCGGCAATATCCCAATTGCCGTTCTTGAAGGCGGTTCCGATACCGAAAAGCGACCATGCAAATATGAGATAGGCGCCGACCACCGTCAGGATAATGGGTGCCCGCCAGCGTTCCAGAACCGGCCTGTGAAACACAGCCTCGTGACGGGAGGCAAGGCTATCGATGGTGTCAGCGGACGGCGTCTTCATCCCTTAGCCTCCCCTTCCGAATTCAAAAGCCTGGTTGCCGACGATGCGCTTGCGCAAACTGGCGGAAAGCTGGTCGACGGCGACGATCGTGACGAAGAGCAGCAGAATGATCGCCAGCGTCTTGGCCTCGTGTCCGCGGCTGATCGACAGGCGCAATGTCTCGCCGATGCCGCCGCCGCCGACCGCGCCGATAATGGTCGAGGCACGCACATTGATCTCGAAACGCAGCAGGCTGTAGGACAGAAAATTCGGCATGACCTGCGGAACGATGCCGAACCAGACACGTTCGACCCAATTGCCGCCGGATGCCCGCAGGCCCTCCTCAGGTCGCATATCGGCATTCTCAACCACTTCGAAGAACATCTTGCCGAGCGCGCCGATCGTGTGGATCGCCACCGCGATGATCGCCGGTATCGGGCCAAGCGACAAAATGGCGAGGAAGAAGCCGGCGATGACAATTTCGGGGAACGCCCGGAGGAGTTCCATGAAGCGGCGGACGAAAAAACGCAGCCAGCGGCGCGTTACAAGGTTCGAGGCGGCAAGGAAGCAAAGTATGAACCCGAAGGCGAAGCCGATCAGTGTCGCCATCAGCGCAATGTTGATGGTCACCACCATCTTGTAGACATATTCCGGAATGTAGAAACTCTCGGTCAAATAATAACGGCCGTCGGGGTAGTCATATTTCAGGCTTCCATCCGCATAGGGCGACGGCAGATCGAACATGGCGCGCCAGACTTCCCATCCGTCGCGAGGCATGAGATCGCCGATAAAATCGAAGAAGTGCGGCAACCGGTCAAAGAACTTGCCGGCATTGGTTTCGTTTGCGAACCACAACGAAGCACCGAGCGCCACCGCGAGACCGATCACGCCCGCCCAGGTATAAAGGCGGCGCTTGAAGAGCATTTCCTGCCAGTGTCGTTCGACAATACGGCCCTCAGCGGAAAGCTGAACGGGAGGAACGGCGGTGCTCATGGTTGGCAAATCCGATATCCGAGTAAAGGGGCGCTACGGTCTGAAGCAACCGTAGCGCCGCTTGCTTATCTAGCTGCCGATCTTCGCCTTACGCGCGGCGATGATGGTTTTGTAGAAGTTCTCGTCGACCTCGGTGAAACCCTTGTAGTCACCGCCCTGAATGGCGCTGAAGCAGGCCGGGTCCTTCTGCGGAAGAGCCATCATGAATTCCTTGAACTTGGCTTTCATGTCCGGGTCCATAGACGAACGAACAACAATTGGACCGTTCGGAATCTGCGGCGACTGCCAGACCTGAACAAGTTCACCCATGTCGAGGATGCCCTTGTCGACCATCTTGCGCAGATTGCCGGACGTATAGCCGTCGTCGAATTTGCCGACGCCCGATGACCAGGTGGTGCCGGCATCGAAATTGCCTTTGACCACTTCAAGAACCAGGTTCTCATGGCCGCCGCCAAAGCCGGTCTCGCCGAAATATTCTTCGATCGTCGTGCCGACATCGCCTGGAAGCGAGACGCTCGGCACCAGATAACCCGAGGTGGAATCCGGATCGGCAAATCCGAGCTTCTTGCCCTTCATGTCGGCAAGCGATTTGATGCCGGAGTCCTTGCGGGCGACCATGACAGCATAGTAGCCGGTGGAGCCGTCCGTCTGGATGGTCGTCAGGATCGGCTCAACAGCCTTGGGATCCGACAGATAGACCTTGGCGTAGCCGGATGCGCCCAGCTCCGCATAGTCGAGCGTGCCGCCGAGCAGGCCTTGAACGACGCCGTCATAGTCGGCAGCGGGAAAGAGCGAGACCTTTTCGACGCCGATCGCAGCCGGAAGCTGATCGACCAGGCACTGGAAGTTGCGAAGACGGTCGGCTTCGTTTTCACCGCCGAGAATACCGATACGGAATACCTTCAGGTCTTCGGCCTGCACCATTCCGGCCGTCATGATTGTGAGTGCAACGGCACCAAGTAGCGTTTTCTTGAACATGGGTTTCTCCTGTCTAGTCCCTGTCAAACTCTGAACAATTGCTGCGATTGGCCCTTCACGCGGGCAAAACGATCACGGTTCCCGCCCGGCTCTCAGGCAGCCGGTTCGAGGGAGCCGATCGATTCCGTGCCGCCAGACGAGCCAAGGCTCGTCGAGGTGATTCCTTCCGACAAATCCTCACCTTCCGCGCCGTAGATCATGCGGACGGCGTCGGCAGTCAGTTGATCGGCGGGTCCGTCAAAGACCACCTTGCCGCCGGCCATGCCGATGACGCGCTCGCAATAGGTCCTGGCCGTATCAAGCGTATGGAGGTTGGTGATGACAGTGATCCCCTCCTCCTGATTGATGCTCTTGAGCGAATCCATGACAATCTGCGCGTTGAGGGGATCGAGCGAGGCGATCGGTTCATCCGCCAGTAGCATCTTCGGGCTCTGCATCAGCGCCCGTGCGATGGCCACGCGCTGCTGCTGACCGCCCGATAGCGTGCCGGCGCGCTGCAGGGCCGTCTGCGCTATGCCAAGCCTTTCGAGAGCCATGATGGCCATCGCCCGCTCGCTGCGCGACCAGGAACCGGCAAGGTTCAGCAGCGTGGAGCGATGATTGAGCCGGCCCAGCATGACATTCGTCAGCACGTTGAGCCGTGGAACAAGGTTGAACTGCTGGAAGATCATCGCGCAGTCGCGCTGCCAGTTTCTAAGCGCCGCGCCCTTCAGGGAGGATACCTGCACCTCATTGAAGCGAACCACACCGTCGCTGGGGTCGATCAGCCTGTTGAGCATGCGAAGGAGCGTGGATTTGCCGGCCCCGGACCGGCCTATGACACCGACCATCTGCCCCTGCGGGATCTGAACCGATACATTTTCGACAGCGGCAAAACTGCCAAACCTGCGTGTCACATTTTCCAGTATTAGCATCGGCGGCTCCATGCGATCCCGAAATCTGAAGTCCGGGCTATCGGTAGGGCCTGCGCATGACCGACAAATTACAAAATCATGTCACTAATGTTACAATCCACATTATGACCTGTTGATTGAGGAAGCGCTACTAACACATTGCAAAAAAATGACTTTCTCGCCGTCATAGCCGGCAAGCTGCTTCGAACTCGATCCGCCAGGACAATTCAACCGGCGTATGTTTCCAAGAACTGTTCAGCGGTCAGCGCGCGGAAATCCGCAAGCGCCCGATGCAGTCTGTCGTGCTCCCAATCCCACCAGGACAGGGCATCCATGCGGGCAGCGGTTTCCTCAGCAAACCGCCTCCTGATCGGCTTGGCCGGAACGCCGGCGACAATCGTATAGGGCTCGACGTCTTTCGTTACGACCGCCCCGGCGCCAACCACCGCGCCATTGCCGACGGAGACGCCGGGCAGGATGATCGCGCCATGGCCGATCCACACATCATGACCGATGGTGATCGCATTGCCCCTGCGCCAGTCGAAGAAGGACTCTTCGTGGCTTTCGCCCTCAAAATAATCACCAGCGCGATAGGTGAAATGATGTTGCGTCGCGCGCCATATCGGATGATTGGTCGCGTTGATACGGACGTGGCTTGCGATGTTGACGAATTTGCCGATCTTCGCCGCCCAGGCTTCGCTATCGCGGATCATATAGGAATAGTCGCCAAAATCGCACTCGACCAGTTGGCAACGCTCATCGATTTCTGTGTAGCGCCCGACCATGCAATCGCGCACCACCGCCGTGTCATGGATCAGCGGCTTTTCGGAAAGCCCCTTGCTCATGCGGCATCCTTTCCGGCTGCAAAATGCGACACGTCCAGAACGCGGTCGGCGACTTTCTCGCGCACGTCCTGATCGTGGAAGATGCCGAGAAGCGCCGTGCCCCTCTCTTTTTTCTCAAGGATCAGTTCGACCACCACGGCCCGGTTGAGCGCATCAAGCGACGCCGTCGGCTCATCCAGCAACAACAGCGGATGATCGGTGATGAAGCCCCGCGCTATGTTGACGCGTTGCTGTTCCCCGCCGGAGAAGGTCGCAGGCGGCAGTGTCCAAAGGCGCTCGGGCAGATTGAGCTTCTCAAGCAGAACCGACGCACGTTCGCGTGCCTCTGCGCCTTCGACGCCACGGGCAAGCAGCGGTTCGGCCACCACATCGATGGCGGAGACGCGCGGCACGGTGCGCAGGAACTGGCTGACATAACCGACGAAATCGCGGCGCATGGAAAGCACAGAGCGCGGATCGGCGCTGGCGATATCGATCGTCACCTCATCATGCGTCATCAGGATCTGTCCCTGATCGACTGCGTAGTTGCCGTAGAGCATCTTGAGGATCGAGCTCTTGCCGATTCCGGATGGACCACCGAGCACGACGCATTCGCCCGCCGCCACGGCGAAACTCACATCTTCGACAACCGGCAGGCAAATGCCGTCGCGAAGATGCATGGTGAAACTCTTGGAGACTTCCGAAACAACAAGTGGCGTTGGCATGGCGCGCTCCTAAACCTGCAGGATCGATGAGACGAGCAATTGCGTATAAGGCTCGCGCGGATCGTCGAGCACGCGGTCCGTCAGCCCGTGTTCGACAACGACCCCTCCCTTCATCACCATCATGCGGTGCGACAGGAGGCGAGCGACGGCCAGATCATGCGTGACGACAATGGCCGAAAGGCCGAGATCGTTGACGAGGCCACGCACCAGATCAAGCAGACGCGCCTGGACGGAAACGTCCAGCCCGCCGGTCGGCTCGTCCATGAAAACGAGGCGCGGGCCGGTAACGAGGTTGCGGGCGATCTGCAGACGCTGACGCATGCCGCCGGAAAAATCTCGCGGCTGATCGTCAATGCGGTCGGTTTCGATCTCCACGCGGCCAAGCCATTCACTCGCCGTGTCGCGGATGTTTCCGTAATGGCGTTCACCGATGGCCATCAGGCGCTCGCCGACATTCGCACCGGCTGAAACGGTCATGCGCAGCCCGTCCGCCGGGTTCTGATGAACGAAGCCCCAGTCGGTGCGCATGAGGAACCGGCGCTCCGCCTCACCCATACGGTAGAGGTCGCGCAACTGGCCGTCACGCATGCGGTATTCGACCGTTCCCGATGTCGGCGGCAATCGCGTGGAGATGGCGTTCAGGAGTGTTGTCTTGCCGGAGCCGGATTCACCAACCACCGCCAGCACTTCACCCGGCCAAAGTTCAAAGGACACGTCCTTGCAGCCGACGCGGCTGCCATAGAACTTGGTCATCGCGCTGACGCGCAACAGGGGCAAGTCACTCATATTCCGACTCCGCCTTGTCCTGCGCCATGGCGCCCTTGTGACCGTCTTCGCGCCGTATCTCGCAATAGTCCGTGTCGGAGCAGACGAACATGCGCCCGCCTTTGTCATCGAGGACAACCTCATCGAGATAGACGCCGGTTGCAGCGCAAAGAGCACAGGGCTCCTCGAACTGCTGCACCTCGAAGGGATGATCCTCAAAGTCGAGGCTGACAACATCGGTATAGGGCGGGATCGCGTAGATGCGTTTTTCGCGTCCGGCGCCGAAGAGCTGAAGCGCCTGCGAACGGTGCATCTTCGGATTGTCGAATTTGGGCGTTGGAGACGGGTCCATCACGTAGCGCCCCTCAACCTTGACCGGATAGGCATAGGTCGTGGCGATATGGCCGTTCTTGGCGATGTCCTCATAGAGTTTGACATGCATGAGCCCGTATTCTTCAAGCGCATGCATCTTGCGCGTTTCCGTCTCGCGTGGCTCGAGGAACCGCAACGGTTCGGGAATAGGCACCTGATAGACAAGGACCTGCCCCTCCTTCAGCGTCTCTTCGGGAATGCGGTGCCGCGTCTGGATAATTGTCGCGTCCGAGGTCTGGGTGGTGACAGCGACATCCGCGACCTTTTGAAAAAAGGCTCGGATCGATACGGCATTGGTGGTGTCGTCGGCGCCCTGGTCGATCACCTTCAACGTATCGTCCGGGCCGAGTATCGACGCCGTGACCTGCACACCACCTGTGCCCCAGCCATAGGGCATCGGCATTTCGCGGCTGGCGAAGGGGACCTGATAACCGGGAATGGCAATCGCCTTCAAAATGGCGCGCCGGATCATGCGTTTCGTCTGCTCGTCGAGATAGGCGAAATTGTAGGTGGCCAACTGCATATGCGTGTTCATTCGGCGGCCTCCAGTTTTTCGTCGGACTTGTCGCGCCCGGCCTCGTATTCGCCGCGCATGCGGCGCACCAGATCAAGTTCGGCCTGGAAATCGACATAGTGGGGCAGCTTCAGATGCTCGACAAAGCCGGTCGCCTGTACATTGTCCGAGTGGGAAATGACAAATTCCTCATCCTGTGCCGGCGCGGTCAAATCCTCGCCAAGCTCTTCGGCCCGCAAGGCCCGGTCGACAAGCGCCATGGCCATGGCCTTGCGCTCGCTCTGACCGAAAACCAGGCCGTAACCACGGGTGAATTGCGGCGGCTGTTTGGCTGAGCCCTGAAACTGGTTGACCATCTGGCATTCGGTCACCCGCACGGTGCCGAGGCTGACGGCAAAGCCCAGTTCCGGAACATCAATCTCGACCTCCACCTCGCCGATGCGGATTTCTCCGGCAAAAGGGTGACTGCGGGCATAACCACGCTGCGTCGAGTATCCGAGCGCCAGTAGAAAGCCCTCGTCACCGCGCGACAGCGCCTGCAGGCGCACATCGCGTGTCATGGGAAACTCCATGGGCTCGCGTGTCAGATCGCCGGTGGCGTGATCGTGCGGAAGATCGCCATCGTCCTCGATCAGCCCTTCGCCGGCGAGGATTTCGGAAACGCGCGGTGTGCGCCCCGTCTGGTTTTCGCGGGTCTCAGGCATGTCGACATCTGTCTCGTGCATCAGGTCGGGATCGAGCAGCCGGTGCGTGTAGTCGAAGGTCGGGCCGAGCAGTTGCCCGCCCGGCAGGTCCTTGTAGGTGGCCGAGATACGCCGCTCGATCAGCATTGTGCCGGTGTCGACAGGCTCGCTATAGCCGAAGCGGGGCAAGGTCGTGCGGTAGGCGCGCAGCAGGAAGATGGCTTCGATCACATCGCCGCGCGCCTGTTTGAAGGCGAGTGCTGCAAGCTCACGGTCGTAGAGCGAGCCTTCGGACATGATCCGGTCGACGGCCAGCCCCAATTGCTCAACGATCTGCGTGATATGCATCGCGGGGACCGCGCGATCGCCACGGCGGCGGTCTGCGAGGAGCCGGTGGGCGTTTTCGATGGCGGCCTCACCGCCTTTAACGGCTACATACATGGCGCGCTCACCTCCCCCTCTTGATCTTTACGGTTCGCGGCAGGGCAATGACGCCTTCCGGCGCTGCCAACAGCACATCGACGCCGCGCGGGAACCGCATCCCGTTGGCACTCCATTGATCCATGAACCTGTCAGGCAGGCCTTGCGGCACAATGTGCGCGATTTCCTGAATGCCCGGCCCTGTCAGTGTCAGGCCGGGACCGCCTGACAGAGCAGCGATCTGCACAATGAGCGTTGTGGAGCGATCGGGGTATTCCTGCGTTCCCTGCGAAAAGCTTTCGAGAGACGGCAAAGCCTCAGAATCGGAGATAACGGCAAAGTCCGCATCCAGCATTTCCCGGACGATCGGTGCAGCTGTATTGAAGGCAAGCCATCCTGCAACGTCGCTGCTGCGCGCAAGGACCGGATCGAGCCAGATTTGGGTGTCGTGATCGAAAAGCGTTGCGGCGATTGCTCCGGTGACGGGCGTCAGTGGCGCTGGCGGTTCCGTCAGGTTTTCAATGGCGGCAATCTTGCCCGGGCGGGCGATTGCTTCCATCACCTGCCTGAAAACCGCCTGTGCATCGAAGACCGGGTTGGCGAAGCCGCCCTGGATCGCGGACGGATCGTTTGCCTGCAGAACAGTCATCAATCCTCTCCCCTGACCATGGTGAAGAAATCGACCCGTGTTGCGGCGGTTTCCTCCTGATTGCGCTTGTCTTCAGCGTCGAGGCGATCGCGAACCGGATGGATGACATCGCTTTCAACCCTTTGCCGGAATGTTTCGTCCTGCCACAGCGCATCAAACAAGGCGGCGTGCCGGACTTTTTCCTTATCGGTTCCAAATGCGTAGGCATGGCCAATACGGCCGGTTGAAAGCCGCATGGTCGCGCGTGTGACGGTCGCCTCACCGAAATTGAATGGCGCGCCACCGCCGCCGATGCGCCCGCGCAGCATGACCAGACCCGTCTCGGGTCCGCGCACGGCATCGAAGTCCGGCCTTTGCGGCCACTTATTCCAGGCATCCACCAATTCTTCCCGCGTCGCACGGGCCAGAACAGCCATGGCTTGCTTGCGCGCCGATTGCTGCGCTTCTGAAGCCCCTGCATTTACCGATGAAGGATCTGTCGCTTTTGTCACGATTTTCTCCCGATTTGTCTATTTATCTAGACAATTAGACATCTAATCATTATCTCTATAGCGCAATAATGACTGCTGTGTGACAGGGAATCTGAAAACCGATGGAATTCGTGGAACGGCGCAGCGGGATTTCGCTGTGGCGGCAGATCGCCGACCAGATCCGTATTGCCATAAGCAATGGCGAGTTTGATGAGAGCGGCGCACTGCCGGGCGAACTGGCACTGGCGAGACGTTTCGAGGTCAACCGCCACACGGTGCGCAGCGCTATTGCCTCTCTTGCGCGTGAGGGCGTGCTGAGGGTCGAACAGGGCCGCGGAACCTTCATTGCCCGCCACACAAAGCTGCAATATCCGATTGGCCGGCGCACACGCTTTTCCGCCGGTCTTGCCGGCCAGATCAAATCACGCGGCGGATTTCTCAAATCACATGTCACCGAGGCGGCAACGGGCCATGTTTCACGAGCCCTCGAACTTGAACCGGGCGCGCCGGTGCTGAGGCTTGAACGCGTTTCGTCGGCGGACGGCGTACCGGTTTCGCGCGGCATCAGCTGGTTCGATGCGGAAAGGTTCCCGGACTTCGCCAATCGCTACGAAAGCCGAAAATCAATCACTGCCGTCCTGAACTCATACGACATTGAGGATTATGTGCGCATATCAACTCGCATATCCGCTCACCATGCGGATCCTGCGACGCTTGACGATCTGAAACTGTCACCTGGTGCCATCACCCTGCGGACCGAAGCCGTGAACGCCGAAGTGGCCGGACGGCGGCTTGAGTATTCCCACACTTTTTTTGCTGCGGACCGGATCGAACTGGATATCGATCATCAGGCCGGAACCGCCCTGCCCTGATCAGCGCAGATGCGCATCAATGGTGAAGCTTTCCGGCAAAGAAGGACATTGATCGTCGAGCGCGAAATCCAGTGCACAAGCCGCCATTTTGTGGGCAATGCCGAATGTGATCTTGAAGCCGCCGGTCGCAACCGTGGTACGTTTACATCCGGGCACAACGCCGATCATCGGGTCGCGGCGCACAGCCTTGGGACGGAGCCCTGCCCAACGTTCAAGGACCCTTGCCCCTTCAAGCGCCGGACAAAGACGGCTCGCCTTGGCGATCACGTCGTCGAGCTTTTCATCAGTGCCATGACCGTCCTCGAAATCGGTCTCGCTGGTGCTCCCGACGGCGACCGTTCCGGCTGCATGCGGCACGACATAAGTCCCGTCGGAAAAGACCAACGGCAGATCGGCATCAATATCGGCGTCAAGCAGTGCGGTCTGGCCCTTGACCGGTTTGCCGTAGTCCGCTGGCGGCCGGCCCGTCAGTCGGCCGAGAAGTTCGAATGTCTCATGTCCCGCAGCCAGAACGATGTGGCCCGCATCGATGGGCGTGCCGGACGCCGTCGTCACACGGGCGGAACGATCCTCGAAGGACAGGAGGCCGTCGCTCTCCACTATTCGTGCCTTGCTATCAAGGCTGGCTTTCAAAGCCGCCATATAGTTGCGCGGGCTGACGCGCGCCGAAAGCGTCTCGTGGACGAAGCCGTTCGGCCCGCTGGCTGCATCCGGCCAGCCCGCCTCCTCAGGACTGTCGCTGACCGCCCATGCATAGCCTGTTTGCGCGCTGTCCCAGACATTTTCCGCCGCCTCGATCCGTTCCACCGCCAGGTCCCGGTGATGCGGTTTGATCAGAGGAATGATGCGGCCGCAGCGGCGATAGCCGCAGCCGAGACCGGTTTCGGCCTCGAGCTTTCTGACTTCATTTTCAAGGCTTGCAAGAGCCTCGAACTGAAACTGCTTTTTCGGGTTCCAGCGCTCCGGCATATGCGGCATCAACGCGCCGAGCAGCCCGCCGCTGGCTCCCGATCCGGCAGCGCGGGCGTCAAGCACGATCACATTCAACCCTCGCGCCGCCGCCAGACGCGCCGTCCAAAGGCCGACCACACCAGCGCCTGCAACAAGAAGATCGCAAGACAGACGGTCCCGGTTGGTTGTATAGGGCTGCGTATTCTTTAGGGTCATGGAAACGGACTATGGGCGATAAAGACAAAGAATATGACGCCGGAGCGGTCGAGTGGCATGAGGGTGATATGCCCTATTCACCGGAATTTGGCGATCACTTTTATTCTCGCGCCGATGGCCGCAAGGAATGCGGACATGTCTTCATCGGCGGCAACGGTCTGCCCGAACGCTGGCGAAACAAGAGCGATTTTACCGTTGCCGAACTCGGCTTCGGAACCGGTCTGAATTTTGCCGAGACCTTGCGCCAGTGGCTGGCGGACGAGCAGCGGAGCGACCGCCTGACCTTCGTCAGTTTCGAACTGCATCCGCTTTCGGCGGGCGAGATCGACCGCGCACTCGCAGTCTGGCCCGAACTGGATTTGCAACGCAAAGATCTCGTCCAGGTATGGCCGCCGAAACCGGACGGCATTGTTCGTATCGATCTTGCCGAAGCGGTCTCGCTCAAGGTTCACATAGGCAAGGCATTTCATTGCCTGCCGCTATGGCGGGAAACAGCCGATGCCTGGTATCTCGACGGTTTTGCGCCGGCCCGGAACCCCGAAATGTGGTCACAGGAACTCATGCAGGCCGTCTTCGACCATACGGGGGCCGGTGGAACATGCGCCACCTATTCGGCGGCCGGCTGGGTGCGGCGTAACTTGCAGGCAGCAGGTTTCGAGGTTGAAAAGCGCCCGGGATATGCCGGAAAACGGGACATGATGGCCGGCCGGCGCGGAGCTTAGACTGACATCAAAAAACCCCGCGAGCGTTGCCGCCCGCGGGGTTCTGACACACTCCGACTGCGCGATTAGCGGTAGTCGTAGTTACCGTTGCTCCACTCGTACCAGACATAGCCCGGCAGCGAGACGTCGCCCTTGTCGTTGAAGCTGAGGTCACCCAGAACGGTATTGAAATTGCCGTCGTTGAGAGCCGGGATCACCTTGTCCGGCTCTGCGGTTCCGGCAGCCTCGGCGGCCTGCGCCCATGCCTGGATGGCGGCATAGGTGTAGAGCACATAGCCTTCCGGCTCGATGCCCTTGTCACGGAACTTCTTGACGACATCGGCAGCCGCATCGCTCTTGCGCGGATCCGGCGAGAAGGTCATCAGCGTGCCCTGGCCGGCATCACCGGTGATGGACCAATATTCATCGGTTACGAGCGCATCGCCCGACACAAGCTGCGTGCTCATGCCCTGATCGCGCATCTGGCGCACGATGAGGCCGGCTTCGGTGTGATAACCGCCGACATAAGCGACATCGATGGCTTCCTGCTTCATCTTGGAGACGAGCGCCGTGTAGTCCTTTTCACCGGCCGTATAGGCTTCGTACATCTTGGCAGAGCCGCCAAGCTCCTCAAGAACGTTCTTGGTCGCATCCGCAAGACCTTTGCCGTAGGCGGTCTTGTCATGAAGGATCGCAATGTTCTTGCCCTTGTATTCTTCGGCCAGAAGACCGCCGGCAACCAGGCCCTGCTGGTCATCGCGGCCGCACACGCGGTAGACGTTCGGACCGCCTTCATCGGTCAGCTTCGGATTGGTCGAAGCCGGCGAGATCTGAATGATGCCTTCTTCCTCATAGACCTTGGAAGCCGGGATCGACGAACCGGAGCAGAAATGTCCGGCCATGAAAACCACGCCCTTCGACACCATCTGGTTGGCCACAGCAACAGCCTGTTTCGGATCGCAGGCATCGTCACCGACGCTCAGCACAAGCATTTCACCGTTAACACCGCCAGCTGCGTTGATGTCTTCAACAGCCTGTTCGGCGCCGGCTTTCATTTGTGCACCAAAACTCGCGTACTGACCGGTCATCGGACCGGCGGTCGCGATTTCAATGTCAGCCCAGGCCGTTCCCGTGGCCATGCCGACACTGAAGGCAAGTGCGGTTGTCGCTAGTAGATACTTCTTCATTCTCTTTTCTCCCGTAGTCGTCCTTTCAGGGTGGATTTCCACCCATGGGGGGACTCAACCCCAAACTGAATACGATTGCAATTCCAATTGTCTAGACTGGTTACTCCATCAGTTGCGTTTTCTTTTCCCGCCAGGAAAGCGGACCTGAACGCTCGTAAAGCCAACTGTACTGCGTCACCATCTGGCGCACGCGTGTCACGCGGTAGCCCAGAAGCGCGGCAGCAATGAGGACTGCGGCGTCGACGGCATAAAAGTGCAGTGACAGCAGCCCGCCGTCAAAGAGCGCAAAATGGAAGAAGCGCACGACGGCCGCCATCAACAGCATGTACAAGATGGGCTGAATGATCGGCCGCCAATGGGTGGCGAGCGCGCGGCCGGCCATGTAGCCGGCGCCGCCGCCGATGATGACGGTCAGGAACAGGAAGGTGGTGAAACTGGTGTCCCATAATATGCCCATCAGTGCGCTCCCCCTTCCAGATAGGCCGCACGCACCTCTTCACGGGCGAGCAGCTCTGTACCGGTTCCACTCATGGTGATCTTGCCGTTGACGATCACATGCCCCTGGTGGGCAAGCTTGAGTGCGTGGTAGGCGTTCTGTTCAACGAGGAAGACCGTCAGGCCCTGGCTTTCGTTCAGTTCCTTGATGACCTCGAAAATCTGCTTGACGACGAGCGGCGCAAGGCCAAGCGACGGTTCGTCAAGCAACAGGAGTTTTGGTCTGGCCATCAACGCCCGTGCGATGGCAAGCATCTGCTGCTCGCCGCCCGAGAGCGTGCCGCCGCGCTGGTCCTTGCGGTCCTTCAGGCGCGGGAACAGCTCAAAAGCCCGTTTCATATCCTCGTCGAAATGGGCCGGGTCCGCGACGGCTGCACCCATCTGCAGATTTTCCATCACGGTCATACGCGGGAAAATGCGACGCCCCTCGGGAGACTGTGAAATCTGCAGCCGCATGATTTCGTGGGTCGGAAGGCGGGTAATGTCCCGGCCGTCGTAAATGATCTGGCCACGGGCGGCATGGGGCTCGCCGCAGACTGTCATCATCAGCGTCGATTTGCCGGCGCCGTTGGCGCCGATGAGCGTGACGATCTCACCTTCGTGAACATCCAGGGTTATGCCGCGCAGCGCCTGGATCTTCCCATAGAATGTTTCGACATCACGGATCTGAAGCATGGGTGGCTTGCTCATGTGCGTGCCTCCGCTGCCGTTTCCTCGATTTCATGCTCGACCGCGTCGACCTCTTCATCCTCGACGCCGAGATAGGCGGCTATCACCTTGGGATCGTTGCGCACCTCGTCTGGCGTGCCGTCGGCGATCTTCTCGCCATAGTCGAGCACGACGACGTGATCGGAGATTTCCATAACGACATTCATGTCATGCTCGATCAGCAGAATGCCCGTATCCCTTTCCTTTCTGACGAACAAAAGCAGTTTGTTGAGTTCGTCGGATTCTGCGGGATTAAGCCCCGCTGCCGGCTCATCAAGACACAGAAGTTGCGGATCGGTGCACATGGCGCGCGCAATCTCAAGCTTGCGCTGTTCGCCATAGGGCAGATCGGCGGCGGCGTCGTCGGCCCGGTCAATCAGATTGATATGATCGAGCCAGTATTCGGCAAGCTCGACCGCCTCTTTCTCCGCCCGTTTGAAGCTGGCGATACCGAAGATTCCGCCAATCGTCTGCTTGGAGGCGCGCATCAGCGGATTGTGCTGTGCCACCATCAGGTTTTCCAGCACCGTCATGCCGCCGAACAACCTGATGTTCTGGAAGGTCCGGGCGACACGGGCCTCCCGGGTGATGCGGAAATCATCCATACGTTCGAGCAGGAATTTCTCGCCGTCCTTTCGGTGCATGGTGATGCGGCCCTCGGTCGGCTTGTAAAAGCCGGTCAGGCAGTTGAAGACCGTTGTCTTGCCTGCGCCGTTCGGTCCGATCAGCGCCGTGATCTCACCGCGGGCTGCGGTCATAGACAGGTCGTTGACGGCCAGAAGGCCGCCAAAGCGCATGCGCAGATGCTCAACGGTGAGCAACGGGGCTTTGTCAGTCACCGTCATGTCAGTGGCCCTCCCCTTGCGCAACCATGTCCGCGGACACCGCCTTTTTCTGCTTGAGGAAGATCGACGGCTCACGTGTCGAAATCAGCCCGCGCGGCCGCCAGATCATGATCATCACCATGGCAAGGCCAAAGATCAGCATCCGGTATTGCTCGGCCTCGCGGAAAACCTCAAAACCGCCGATCATCGCGACGGATGCGATGACGACACCGATCTGCGAGCCCATGCCTCCCAACACCACGATGGCAAGGATCAGAGCCGATTCAATGAAGGTGAAGCTCTCCGGCGAAATGAAGCCCTGACGGGTTGCAAAGAACGATCCGGCAAACCCTGCGAACATCGCACCGGTGGCAAAGGCCGTCAGCTTGACCGAGGTGGTGTTGAGCCCCAGCGAGCGGCAGGCGATTTCATCTTCGCGCAAGGCCTCCCAGGCACGCCCGATAGGCAGCCTGCGCAGCCTGATGGTGACGAAATTCGTGATCAGGGCCAGCACCAGTATCAAGAAATAGAGGAAGATAATGCGATGGATGGACGAATATTCCAGGCCGAAGAAGTGGGCAAAGCCCTCCTCACCGCGCTTGAACGGAATGCCGAAAAAGCTCGGCCGCGGAATGCCTGACAATCCATCAGGCCCACCGGTAAACTGATACCAGTTCAACAAAACGACGCGGATAATCTCGCCGAAGGCGAGCGTGACGATGGCCAGATAGTCACCGCGCAATCTAAGAACCGGGAACCCGAGAATAATGCCCCAGAAAGCAGCAAGAATGCCCGCCAACGGAAGGCATATCCAGAAAGACAGGCCGAAATACTGTGCCAGCAAGGCGTAGGAATAGGCTCCGACCGCATAAAAGGCCACGTATCCAAGATCAAGAAGGCCCGCGAGCCCGACGACAATATTGAGACCCCAGCCCAGCATGACATAGGTCAGGATGAGAATGCCGAGATCAAGCAGATACCGGTCGGTAAACGGCAGGAAGGGGAACACGACCGCGAAGAGCAGAAACAGCGGCACGGCCACCTTGCCGATTTTTGACAGGACAGCCGCATAGCCATCCTGCAGCGCTTGGGGCACAAATGTGCGATCCGATCCGGGCACGCGCCGCCACACGGTTAACAAGAGGATCAGCCGTCCGATGACCACGGCGGCGATTATATAGAATGCCTCTTCGAACCGCAGGACAAGCGAGAGACCGCCGGTCGCCGTTTCCGTCTTGAATGCGATGGTTGAACCGAAGATGGCTGCGCCGAGCAGCGCGGTGATCGCCAGATCCTTACCGATCTCGGCAATGTCCAGACGGTTTCCGCTGGCTGGAGCGGTTTGTGCGACCTCAGCCATCAGACCTTCTCAACCTCCGGCTTGCCGAGGAGACCCTGCGGCAGGAAGATCAGGACGATCGCCAGCATGGAGAAGGCTGCAACGTCCTTGTATTCGACCGAGAAATAAGCCGACCAGAGCGTCTCGATCAGGCCGATGACAAGCCCGCCGAGCATGGCGCCGGGCAATGAACCAATGCCACCGAGAACCGCCGCGGTAAACGCCTTCACGCCCGCGACAAAGCCGATATAGAAATCGATGACGCCGTAATAGAGCAGATACATGAGGCCGGCGACCGCGGCGAGCGCCGCACCAAGCACGAAGGTTGTGGAGATGGTGCGGTCGACATTGATGCCAAGGAGCGCAGCCATCTTGCGGTCCTGCTCACAGGCGCGCTGCGCACGCCCGAGAGACGTTCTGGCGATCATCAGCGAAAAAATCGCCATGAGTGCGACGGTCACAGTGATGATCAGGATCTGCATATTGGAAATCTGCACGACGAACTCGCCGTTTTCATCGACGCGCCGCATGATGGTGTGCCCGCCGGAAATAATCGGCTGAAGCGGCTTGACCCGGGCGCCTTGCGAAATCTGGATATAGTTTTGCAGAACGATCGAGACGCCGATCGCGGTGATCAGCGGTGCGAGGCGAAACGAGCCACGCAACGGCCTGTAGGCCATACGCTCAAGTGTCCAGCCGAAAACCGAAGAAATGATCATCGCACAAACAAGGACAAGGATGAGCGCAAGGATCATCAGCCCGATGCTGGTTGACGCGGCAAGACCAAGCGCAGTGATGACGATCAGCGAAATGAATGCGCCGACCATAAAGATATCGCCGTGGGCGAAGTTGATCATGCCGATGATGCCGTAGACCATCGTATAGCCGATCGCGATCAGCCCGTAGATGGAGCCAAGCGTCACACCGTTGATCAATTGTTGTACAAAATATTCCACGAGCTTCCCCAATTCTCCCGTTTACGCCACCGAAATCACCGACGGCGCAATTGTTCTGCTCTAATTCAGTGCGGTACCCCCAACAAAACGCTGCGGCGACCATGCCCGAACCGGGCAGGATGCGGTGTGACAGTTGTTTGCAATGTCAGGACGGAACGTTTTTTCGGTACGAAACAATAGTTCGGCCGGATCGTTACGATGAACCAGTCGATCCCGTTTCCACTCGCTTGCCAAACATGTGCCGGCAGCATACTTCCCCGATCTGCGACTTAACGACGCTTTTTTGTTCCTGCAGCTAGAATGGACAAATTTGTTTTCAGATCAATAGCTAATTTACGTTGATACAAAACCCCGGTGGACAGGCCCTGTCAGGACAAAGGCGCCACTGCGCCGGCTGACGATCCTATCCACGCCCGATTCGGCGCAAATGCGCGGTTTTCCTTCCCAAGCCATCGGACGAATGGTAAGGGAAACTCAAAAAGCTCGGTTGTTTGCAGGCGGCCACGGCAATCTTAACTGGAAGATGCTCCCGGACCGCAGGCGACCCAAAAGAACAACAAACGGGGAAACATGGGTTCAATCATCGATGTGCGGAGCGTAACCAAGCGCTTCGGTGGTTTTCACGCCGTCGACGACTGCACGTTGTCCATCGAAAAGGGTTCCATCACGGGACTCATCGGGCCAAACGGGGCCGGCAAAACGACGCTGTTCAACATGGTGGCGGGCACCTATGTCCCGACATCCGGGCAGATCCTGCTTGATGGTGAGGACGTAACAGGTCTTCCGGCCCATGAGCTCTTTAATCGCGGCCTGTTGCGCACCTTCCAGATCGCGCATGAGTTTTCCCATATGACGGTGACGGAAAACCTGATGATGGTCCCGGCCGGCCAGAGCGGGGAAAACCTTGCCTCAGTCTGGCTGCGGCCGGCCAGGGTCACACAGGAAGAGGCAGAGGTCAGGAAAAAAGCCGAGGAAGTCCTGGATTTCCTGAAGATCACCCATGTCAAAAATGAGCTGGCGGGCAACCTGTCGGGCGGTCAGAAGAAACTGCTGGAGCTTGGCCGCACCATGATGGTGGACGCCAAGGTCGTGCTGCTTGATGAAATCGCCGCGGGTGTCAACCGCACCCTGCTCAACGATCTGGTCTCGAACATCGAACGCCTCAATCAGGAACTCGGCTACACATTCTTTGTCATTGAGCACGACATGGACATGATTGCCCGACTTTGCGATCCGGTCATCGTTATGGCGGCCGGTTCCGTCATGACCGAGGGACATATCGAGGACATTCAGAAAAACGAGGCTGTCATCGAGGCTTATTTCGGCGGCTCGCCGACCGGCGAAGCGACAACCGAACTCCATAAGGAGGCAGAACAATGAGCCTCCTTGAGATTAAGGACCTGCACGCCGGCTATGGCCAGATGAGCATCCTCAAGGGCGTCAACATGACACTCGACGAGGGCGAAATCGGGGTCATCGTCGGCCCCAACGGCGCCGGAAAGTCGACGACGCTGAAGGCGATCTTCGGCATGCTCAACATAACGGGCGGCTCGATCGGCTTTGACGGAGCGGACATTACCGGCATCCGCTCGGAAAAACTCGCCGATCACCGGATCGCCTTCGTGCCACAGGAACACAATGTGTTCCCGACCCTGACGGTGCATGAAAATCTGGAAATGGGCGCCTATGTGCGCCGTGACGATTTTTCGGCGGTGATGGATCACGTCTACGACATCTTCCCGCCACTGAAGGAAAAGAGACAACAGGCGGCCGGCGAACTGTCGGGCGGCCAGCGGCAGATGGTTGCCTTCGGCCGTGCGCTGATGATCGAGCCGAAACTTATCCTGTTGGACGAGCCGACCGCCGGCCTGTCGCCGATGTTCATGTCGCAGATCTTCGACAGGGTCATCGCCATCAACCGGACCGGCGTGACGGTCGCCATGGTCGAGCAGAACGCCAAACAGGCTCTGGCCATCGCCCACAAGGGTTTTGTGCTCGCAGGCGGCCAGAACTCCTATACAGATACCGGCCGGAACCTTTTGAACAACCCCGAAGTCGCCGCAAGCTTTTTGGGCGGGTAACGGGAGAGACGATTTGAACGAACTCGTATTTTTTCTAAACAAGGGCCTCATCTCCGGCCTGATCATCGGCTCGATCTATGCGCTGGGCGCCGTTGGCGTAACGCTGATCTTCGGCATCCTGCGCTTTGCGCATTTTGCCCACGGGGACATGATGACCCTCGGCGCCTTTGTGACGCTGATCCTGACGGCGGCCCTCGCTTCGCTCGGCATTGTCTTACCTGTGCCGCTCGCCTTTGTCGCAATGTTTCCGGCGATGGTGATCACCGCGTTCCTCGCCATCGGTCTCGATAAGACATTTTACAAACCGCTGCGGCAGGCCGGCGCCAGACCGGTTGTCCTTGTCATGGCCTCGGTTGGCGTGACCTTGATGCTTCAGGGCATCATCCGGCTTTTTGCAGGCGTGCGCGGGCGGGACATGTTCCTTGAAGCGCCGAAAGAAATCTTCCGCATACCCTTTCCCGGCGCATCGCGGCCGGTGATCATCACAGAACCGCAAGTGCTCCTTGTCGGCTTCGTCCTTGTCGCGGTCATCGTGCTGCACTGGTTCCTGACGCGTTCGCGTCTTGGCAAGGCCATGCGCGCCGTATCGGACAATCCGGAGCTTGCCCGCATTACCGGCATCAACACAAACCATGTGGTCTGGGCGACGTGGATCATAGGCGGCGCGCTTGCCTGTGCGGCCGGCACGCTGCTTTCCATGGACGTTACGCTCAAGCCGGACCTGTCCTTCAACATCCTGCTGCCGATCTTTGCGGCAACCATCGTCGGCGGGATCGGCCAGCCCTATGGCGCGATCGCCGGCGGCTTCCTCGTCGGCTTTTGTGAGACCCTGGCCGTCTTCAACTGGTCGATCCTTCTCAGGCCGATCAAGGATGATCTGTGGTTCGAGGTGCCCAACAACATGGCGCTGGTACCGACCGAATACAAGTTGATGGTGCCGTTCCTGATCTTGATCATCGTGCTGATCTACCGGCCCACCGGGATATTCCGCGGGAGGGTTCTGACATGAGCACCGAGACCCAGTATTCACCAATCCGGGATGTCGTGCTGTTTGCGGCGCTCGGCGTGCTGATCCTTTTTGTTTTCCTCAGCCAGGGGCCCGTCTATTCGCTGCGCATGATGGTTGAGGCGGGATGTTATGCCATCATCGCCCTCGGCCTGACGATCCAGTGGGGGTATGCCGGCCTCTTTAATGTCGGCATCATGGGTTTCATCGCGGCGGGCGCCGCGACCTCCATGATCATGTCATTTCCCAGGAATGAGGATTTCTGGGCCTCTGCCGGGCCTTCCATGGTTGGACTGTTCATCGTCAAGCTGGTGCTTTGCGGCCTGGCGCTGTGGGCCGTCAACCGTTCGGCCACATGGGGATTGGGACCAAAACTGCGTGCGTTGCTGACGGCCGTCGTGATTGCCATCAGCTATCTGGTCCTTTCCGATCACATGGCGGCCATGTCCAACGAGATCGAGAGCGCGAGCGGCTGGATGGGCGGACTTGGTTTGCCCGTGGTCGTCGGATGGATCGTCGCAGGGATCATTGCGGGCGCCATTGCATGGTTTGTCGGCAAGATATGCCTCGGGCTGCGCGCCGACTACCTGGCCATCGCGACCCTCGGCATTGCCCAGATTATCAAGACATTCCTCAAGAATGCCGACTGGCTGACCCGTGGCACGCTGACCGTTTCGCCCCTGCCCTGGCCCGTCCAGACGCCATCAGACGGCGAGTTCATCTTCGCCCGCGCCTCCTATCTGACCGTCGTCGCAATCGCAATCGTCATCATCTACCTGTTGCTTCAACGCGCATATAACGCCCCGTGGGGCCGGATGATGCGGGCAATCCGCGACAATGAAAACGCAGCCTCTTCAATGGGCAAGAACGTCAACCGCCGCAGGCTTGAGATCTTCGTGCTCGGCTGTGTCCTGATGGGCTTCGGCGGGGCGGTCCTGATCCACTTCGCGTCGATCTACGACCCTTCCGGCTTTCTCGATCTCAACCACACATTCCTGGTCTGGGTGATGGTGATCCTCGGCGGCTCGGGCAATAATCGCGGCGCGATTTTCGGCGCGGTCTTTGTTTATATCATTTGGGTCATGTCCGAGCCGGTCGCCCTTTGGCTGTTCAGCATGATCGGCACTTACGGCGAGGCCTGGCTGGGCTGGGAGCCGCCGTCAGACCTTGCCAGCCGCGCCCTGCAAATGAGGGTGTTCGTCATCGGCCTGACCATCACGCTGGTGTTGCGGTTCGCTCCGCAAGGAGTGTTGCCCGAACGTCAGGCGCGACATTAATGCAAACATAAAAAAGGCCCGGATCGCTCCGGGCCTTTTCAATTTATTTGAAGCAGCGCCTTACTCGGCGACACCAGTGCTCATGATCTTGCCGTCTTCGATGGCAATGGTCTCATATGTACCGGGCACATCGCCATTTTCGTCAAAGGACTGCGGGCCGGCAGCGCCCTCGTAGTTGATGTCCTTACCGGCTGCGATCAGCTCTTTTGCCTTTTTCCACTCGGTCGGCAGGATTACCTCTCCCGGAGCGTTGGCGACACTGCTGACCTGAGCAGCGATCGCGGCGCGATCGGTGCTGCCTGCCTTCTCGGCAGCCAGGGCCAGAATGAAGGCTGCGTCGTAGCTGTTGGAAACAAAGGTTCCGTTGGCATCCACATCGGCTGCCGATGCCGCGACGGCGAATGCATCCGCACCCGGCAGATCCGGCGTCGAGGGACGGGTCATGATGATCTTGCCGCCTGCGGCGGGAACATTGTCGGCGAGTGTTTGAGACACCATACCGTCACCACCATAGAAGACGTCAAAATCGCCACCTTCGAGCGCCTGCCGCAGGACCGTCTGACCTGATCCGTCGGCATAGGCCAGAATGACCAATGCTTCAGCACCGGTTGCGGAAAGCGAACCGATCTCGGCGCGATAGTCAGCCTTGCCGTCTTCATGCGCTTCGGACGCGGCAACGGTGCCACCTGCTGCTGTGAAGGCAGCAGAAAATGCATCCGCAAAACCCTTGCCATAGTCGTTGTTCACATAGGTGACGGCGACATTCTTCTTGCCGGCAGCCTGAACGACCCGGGCCAGTACACCACCCTGATAGGCATCAGACGTCGCGGTGCGGAAAACAAGCCCCTTGTCGTCCAGCGTGGTGAGCGCCGGAGACGTGGAAGCCGGTGAGATCATCGCAACACCACCCGGAATACCGGCATTGTTTGCTGCGGAAATCGTTGCGCCGGAGCACAGGGCGCCGACAATTGCCACGACATTATCAACGTTGACGACGCGGTCGGCCGCGTCGGCCGCCTTTGTGGCATCGGCGCATGTGGTATCGGCGACAATGAGTTCAATGGTCTTGCCGTCCAGAAGACCGCCTTGTTCATTGACATGTTTCACCGCCAGATTGGCACCATCAATGATCGGCGGGACGAGAGATTCGATCGGGCCGGTAACGCCGCCCAGGAAACCGAACTTGACGTCCGCTGCCGTTGCTGCGCCCGACAATCCTGCCAGGGCCACGCTCGCGGCGAGCACCATCTTGAGTTTTGGAAACATATTCTGATTACTCCCATAGATATGGGCCGGTTTTTCCGGCCCTCGTTCCGTTAAAACGGTTCCTTTCCGCCAAGCCACGGAAAGTTAAGGGCAATCATAACGAAACAATTGCGGGTGGAAAGTCGAAAATTCAGTCTTGGTATACAACCGTAGCGAAATATGGTCGCAGGCTCGATCGGCCACGGTGAGCACATTCTGCGCGCAATTCAGGCTCAGGCCGACGCCTGTTCGGGCCGATTGGTCAGATAGACACCCGCAACCACAATGATCGTTCCGGCAATCATCGGCCCGGAGAGCCTTTCACCGAAGAGCAGGAAGGCCTCGATCGCAACCGCCGGAGGAACAAGATAGATGAGGGAGGCTGCGCGCGAGACCTGCCCCCGCCGGATCAGATAAAGAAGCAGGGCGACGGCGCCTATGGACAAGCCGAATACGGACCACAGCATGGTGAGCGTGGTTTCGACATTCCAGACCATGCGCATGTCCTCCAGCAGCAGGGCCAGAGGCAGAGTAAAGGCCAATGCACCGACATATTGGAGCGTAACGGTCGAGCGCAGGTCCGCTGATTGCAGAAACCGCTTCTGATAGATCGTGCCCGCCGTTACGCCAAACATACCCACGATGTTAACCGCAAGGGGGATGAGCGCTGTCACGATTTGCGATGTCTCCAGCATGACGATGCGCGGAACGATGGCTATCAGAAGACCCGCCAGGCCAAGGACAATACCCAGCCATTGCCCCCGCGTCAGGCGTTCGCCCACGATAAACGGTGCAGACAATGCCGTCAGCAGTGGTTGCAAAGCGGCAATAAGGCCGGAAAGGGATGCCGGCACACCGTTAGCAATTGCCCACCAGACACCACCGAGATAAATGCCGTGGAGCAACACGCCCGAAACCATGGCATGGCCCCATGCCGCCGGGGAAGCCGGCCAGTTTGCGCGCATCGCCAAACACAATGTGAGCAAAGCCGCGGCGGCAGCTATGTAGCGTATGCTCAAGAACGTCAGCGGATCGGCATATGGCGCGGCGTAACGGGCGGAGATCCAGCCCGTCGACCACAAAAGGACGAACAGCGCCGGCGCCAGGCGGGCAAGAATCATTTAACGGCGGTCTCCGGATGTGGAGGCTAAAAAAACCCGCTCTAAGTGTTCCCGCCACCATAGTAAAGCGAAACCGCATGCTCGGCTTCGGCAAAGAACAGCCAGCGCTCGACAAAAAGACCGGCCATCATCAAAAGGAATGCCGGAAGCAGCCACAGCGTCGTGCCGGAGAAAACCCACACGGCAAGCGCGATGAGCAACGGAAGCGCTGCACCGACGAGGAGCGCAATCATTCGCAGCTTTGCCGCATGTTTGCGGCCGACAACATGGACCATCTCGCGCGTCAGGTAATTCTCGCCGCTGTGCGGACGCTCAAGCAGACGCACCTTGCCGATGGCGCCCAATCCCGTTGCCGTTTCAACGGTCGAGCCAGCCTGCTCAAGGCTGGCGTTTTCGGCGTGTTTCCACCAGGCATATTTGCAAGCCCATGCGGCAAGAATGGCAACAAAGGCGACTCCGGCGGCACCCGATCCGCCAGCGGCCAGTCCGTTAAGCACCGCGGCCAGAAGGAAGCCGCTGGCCAGCGAAAACAAGAGATAGCAGGCGGGCGTCAGCCCGGTATTCCATCGCGGTACGGTCTTCAGCTGCGCGTAGATCATGGCCGTCGTATAGACGGTGACCAGCGCGCCGAGCGCAACAAGCAGACCGAGAATGAGCGGCCGTTCGCCGCTGATCATCCAGATGAGCGCGTAAAGCGCGAACAGGACAAGTGTTGCCACCGACATGACGCCTTCGCGCGACAGCCATGAGGACCGCCACTGCGAAAAGGCACGCCATGCGCGTTCGGGGTGACCAAGGTGAAAGGTGGAGGACACCAGGCCGACCACGCAAAGGGCGGCCGCCAGCAGCGGAATAAAAAACGCTGCGGCAAGACCAGCCGGAAGCGGCAGTCCGGCGCCGATCATTGCGATCAGGCCAAAACCGGCTCCGGAGGTGACAGTAAAGAAAATGACGGAGATTGCCGGATGCATATGACCTACCCCAGCCTTTCGAGGGCCTGATCGAGCCAGCCGAGGAACCCGCCGGGGGGTTCCTGTGCAGCCGGGGCGGCTACCGGAGCGCTATCAGGTTTGGTTTTGGGACGGGGCGGCAGATATTTATTGACCGGCGCGGTGCCCATTTCCGGCATCAGGTCCATACCGCCGCGCTCGGCAACGAGCTGTGACACATCCGACTGCGGGTCGGACAGGTCGCCAAAGTGCCGCGCGCCAGCAGGACAGGTGCGTACGCATGACGGAACGCGGTCTTCCTCCGGTATATTGTCGTTGTAGATGCGGTCGACACACAGCGTGCATTTTTTCATCACGTTCTCGACCGGGTCCATCTCGCGCGCGCCGTAGGGGCAGGCCCAGGCGCAAAGACCACAGCCGATGCACATGGATTCATCGACGAGGACGATACCGTCCTCGGACCGTTTGTAGCTGGCGCCCGTCGGACAGACCGTCACGCACGGCGCATCGGCGCAATGCAAGCAGGATTTCGGGAAATGAACAATGGAGGCCGGCGCATCCTCTGGGCTGACCTCGAATGTATGGATACGGTTGAGGAACGAGCCGACCGGCTCGTCGCCATAGGGATCAAGATCGGCAAGCGGCGCGCCATAACCGCCCGTGTTCCACTCCTTGCAGCTGATGACGCAGGCATGGCAGCCCACACAGGTGTCAAGGTCGATAACAAGACCAAGCGCCTTGTCCGTTGATTGGGGAAGACTGGTCATTTGATCTCCTCCCATTCATGCCCGTAGGCAAGTTCGTCGGGCGGCTTCGCCAGAGCATCCTTCTGGGGTGCATATTGCGGCAGGGAGACCGAATTGTCGCCGGCCTCCGCCTTCTCGATGCGCACCCGCAGATCGAACCAGGCTGCCTGGCCGGTGATCGGGTCGGAGTTCGACCAGCGCAGCCCATCGGCCTTCGGCGGCAGCAATTCGTGGATCAGATGGTTCAGCAGGAAACCCTCTTTGGCTTCGGGCGCGTTTTCGTCGAGCGTCCAGGCGCCGGAGCGTTTGCCGATCGCGTTCCAGGTCCACATGGTCTTACCGTTCAGCGCCTCCATGCGCCGCACAGGCACCTTGATCTTTCCATGGTGGGATATGACCCAGGCCCAGTCACCGTCCTGAAGACCGGCCTCATCGCAAATCGCGCCCGGCACATAGAGCGGATTGGTGCCGTGAATCTGGCGCAGCCAGGCGTTCTGGGAGCCCCAGGAGTGATACATGGCTGCCGGCCGTTGGGTGATCGCGTGGTGCGGGAACTCCACTTCCGAGATACCTTCACCCTCAAAGGGCGGATACCAAAGCGGCAGGGGATCGAACGTGGCCTTTATGCGTTCGCGATGTGTATCCGGCGGTTGGCGTTTTCCATGGCCTTCCGCCGCCAACTGGAATTTGCGCAGCGGCTCCAGATAAAGCTGGAAGACATTTTCCACCGGACCGTCCTGCAGCCCCATCTCTATGGCCCAATCCGACCAGGCCTTGTTGGCGTGCTTGAAGTATTGCGCCTCGGCAGGAACGTGCGCCTCGAAGAAACCGCCATTCTCGATGTAGCGATTGATCTGGCCCGGATTGGGGTCGCCGCGCCCGTGGGTTCCGCCCTTCTCCCCGCGCCAGCCGGCAAGCGGCCCAACGCCCGGCCGACGCTGGTGATTGACCATGTAGTCGGCATAGTCGGCATAAAGCGCGCTGCCGTCTTCCTTGACCATTCCGGGCAGGCCAAGACGTGCGCCGAGATCCAGCAATACGGACTGAAACCCGCGTACATCACGTCCCTTTCCCTGCGTTGCCGGGTCGACAACCGGCCAACGGATGGAATCGGCAAGTGCATCGGGTTCGGAAATCGGGCGGTCAAGCAGCGAGATGCAATCATGCCGCTCCAGATAGGTGGTATCCGGCAACACCAGATCGGCATAGGCGACCATTTCGGAGTTATAGGCATCAGCGTAGATGATTTTCGGAATACGGTAATTGCCGTCTGCGTCCTTGTCGGAAAGCATTTTCATCACGCCGTCGGAATTCATCGAGGAATTCCACGACATATTGGCCATATACATGAAAAGCACGTCGATGGAGTAGGGATCGCCGGCATGCGCGTTGGAGATCACCATATGCATCAGGCCGTGAGAGGACATCGGCGCATCCCAGCTGAACGCCTTGTCGATGCGCAGCGGTGTGACGCCATCTTCCTCCAGCAGCATATCGTCGGGACCGCGCAGGAAGCCGAGATGCGGCCCGGGCAGCGGTTCGCCCGGCTTATTGCCGGCATGCGGCTTGGGTTGTCCTTCGACCGGCCTTGGATAAGGCGGTTTGAAGCGGAAGCCGCCGGGACAGTCGATCGAACCCAGGAGGATCTGCAGCATGTGCAGAGCCCGGCAGGTCTGGAAGCCGTTGGAATGGGCCGATATCCCACGCATGGCGTGGAAGGCGACCGGCCGTCCGATCATACGATCGTGCTTCTCGCCTTTCATATCGGTCCAGGGCTGTTCGACGACCACTTCCTTCTCGAAAGCCGCCTCGGCGATTTCCGCCGCCAGCCTGCGGATCTGTGCCGCGGGAACGCCGGTGGCATCAGCCACATTCTCCGGGGCGTAGTCATCGCTCAGATATTTTTCCGCCAGTAACTCAAATGCAGGCCGGGCCTTGCGGCCATCGGCGAGCGTTGCGCTGCCCTTCAGGGCCGGCTTCACGCCAGCCTCCTTTGAAGACACGCAATTGCCCGTGCCGCGGTCCATTACCAGCGGCTCTCCGGCTTCGTTGCGGGCAATCAGGCCATGATCGGCCGCGCCCTCATCGTCAATGACCAGCCAGGGCGCATTGGTGTAGCGAATGAGATAGTCGACATCGATTTTTCCCGCCTTGAGCAGCTCATGAACCATGGCGAGGATAAACAGGCCATCCGTACCTGGGGTAATGCCGACCCATTCATCGGCAACGGCATTGTAGCCGGTGCGTACCGGATTGACGCCGATCACCTTGACGCCGCGTTCCTTCAGGCGGCCCAGGCCCATTTTGATCGGGTTTGAATCGTGATCCTCGGCAACACCGAAAATCATGAACAGCTCGGTCTTTTCCCAGTCCGGCGCGCCGAACTCCCAGAACGCACCGCCGAACGTATAGATGCCGCCCGCCGCCATGTTGACGGAACAAAAACCGCCATGGGCGGCAAAATTGGGCGTACCATATTGCTGCGCCCACCAGCCCGTCAGCGACTGGCTCTGATCGCGACCGGTAAAGAAGGCCAGCCTTTTCGGGTCACGCTGACGGACCTCGCCCAACCATTCGCCTGCAAGCGATAGCGCCTCGCTCCACTCGATTTCCTTGAACTCGCCCGAGCCGCGCTCACCCGTGCGCAGCAGCGGCTTGTTGAGCCGGGCCGGCGAATAGTGCTGCATGATGCCGGCCGATCCCTTGGCGCACAGGACACCTTTGTTGATCGGATGATCCCGGTTGCCCTCGATGTAACGGATTTTCGGCTGACCGTCCTCGCCGCTGCGTATATGGACATTGATGCCGCAACGGCACGCGCACATGTAGCAGGTGGTTTTGCGTATTTCGTCGGAGACATGGGGCGATAGTTCCAAATCGTGTCCATCTGCGCCCATCAAACGCCTCCCTCAAGACAGAATAATCGCCATATGGCGTGTCGCAATATAAGCATTCTTGTTGTACCGGCGCCATTGGGCGGCACCATTAAGTTCAAGGTAATAGAAAACCCACTGGCACGCCGGGAGGACCAGCGCTGTCAAACACAGGGAACCAGAAGCGCGATTGCCCGGCAAAATCAACGTTCATTGAGGCTAACTCGGCGTCATTCAGCCGGGCTTGCCACCGATGCGCGCTCAACAATTGAAGCCTCCAGCCTTGCCGTGCGGATCGGCTTGTCCTCGTCAAGCAACCCGGCCAGTGACGTCGCCACCAAGGCGCCCATGCGGGCCGTCGGCAGGCGCACGGTGGTGAGCGGCGGCGTGCTGTTGGCGGCCCAGTCAAGATCATCACACCCCATGAGGGATATATCTTTCGGAATGGTCAGACCGCGCCGGTTGCATTCAAAGAGAACACCAAGCGCAATCACATCGGAGAGACAAAGGACGGCGGAGAAATCCTGGGTGCCATCAAGAAGTGCGCGCGCGCCTTCAACACCGCCTTCAACGTCCAGCGCCGTTTCCTGCAGGATTACCGACACGCCGGCCCGGCGCGCACCGTTCTCCACACCGGCAATTCTGAGCCGCGTGCGGTCATTGTCCGATTTAGGGCCGTGCAGGACGGCGATGCGGCGATGGCCAACTGATGCCAGATGAGTGACGGCCGCACGCCCAATATCGCAATTGTCATAACCGACTGCGGGAAGACCGTTGGCAGTCTCGCACACGCTGGTGCACACGGCCGGAACGCCGGCTGCATCAAGCCGTGCAAGCAGAGCCTGGCTGTGTTCGGCGCCGGAAAGGATCAGGGCTTCGGCGCCCATATCCATCAATTCGCCGACACGGCGTTCCTCGGCTTCCGGCTCGCCCTCCGTTGTGGCGATGACCAGCGCGTAGCCGAACTGGGCCAGTTCCCGCTCCACCGCGTTGAGAAACCGAGCGAAAATCGAGTGCGCGAGCGTTGGCACCACCGCGCCGATCGTTCGGGTGCGTTTCGTGGCAAGCGCCCTTGCCGCCGGATTGGGTTTGTATCCGGCGGCCCTGATCGCTTCGAGCACCCGCTCTCTCGTGTCCTTGTTGACATTGTCGGCGTTGTTGAGGACGCGCGAGATCGTCGCAACCGACAAACCGGTTGCCTGAGCCAATCCGCGCACGCCGGTTTTCTTCATCAAAGCCCCTGCCCCCTTCGCCCGACCCGCGAGCAAATTTCCAGACATTCACAGCCCTCTGGCGTCACAACTAACATATTTAACCGCAAAGTCATTGACTCATGTAACCGTTTCCATCTTAATGTGTAACCGGTTACATCAATGCCGACTACTCGGCGAGGACATGATTGTGCAGGTATTCGCCCCAAGTTCCGGCGGCTTACACACACCCGGTATCCGGTATGTCGGTTTTTCCGGCGACGCGGCAAACGCCAGCCTTGAAGTGCGCTGCGGTGAAGCCCGGATGCTCAAGGCAGATGCCGGTGATCTGATTACAATCACGAACATCGATGGCGGTGCAACGATCCTCATTGCGGCGCTGGGAAATGACGGTGCCAACGCACTGTCCGGGTTGGGGCTTGAACGGCCAGACGGCCCGGTCGAGGCGCCGGTCGGGTTTGACCGCACCCAGCTTGGCGGCTGGCTTCAGGCGCACGGTTTCGACCTGCCGGCGATTGAATTCACCCGGGTGTTTTCAAGGCAAACACCGGCAGCCGAACGCTTCACGATCCGGGTGAGCGGTGCATGCACCGTCTGGCTTGCCGCACCTGTCAGCGAGGAGACGATCCTTGCAGGCGGCGGAGGCACCTTCCTTGCCGAGATCAAACGCGCAGTGAACAGGCAGGAACTGCCCGATCCCATCGGAGAAATCCGCGATGAATTCCGTGTCGACAGCGGCACCGCACGCGCCTACGAGATTCGCAAGGGTGATTTTGTCCAGATCATCGACGTCCAGGGCCGGCAGTGCTCAGACTTCATGGCCATGCGGGCGGATGCGCTGGAAAACGGCGTCGAGCGTTACATCGATTCAACGGTCACCCGCACCTTTTCGGGAGGCGCCTATCCCGGCCCCGGATTGTTCGACAAGTTTCTCGATCAGGATATGCAGCCGCTTCTGTCGGTTGTACAGGACACGGTGGGGCGGCACGATACCTTTGCCCTGGCCTGCACCGCGCGCGGCTACGAGGAGCGCGGCTTTCCGGGCCATCTGAATTGCTCCGACAATATTTCCGGGGTTTTCGAACCCTATGGGATTGCGAAGCGAAGCGCATGGCCGGCCATCAATTTTTTCTTTAACTCCAGCATACTTCCAACCGACAACCGATTGCGGATCGATGAAGCCTGTTCACGGCCCGGCGACCATGTGACCATGCGCGCGCTGACGGACCTTGTGTGCGTCAGCACGGCCTGCCCGGACGATATCGACCCGATCAATGGCTGGAATCCCACGGATATTCATGTGCGTATTTACAAGCCGGACCGCCCCATCAGGCGGGCAATTGCCCATCGGCCATTCAACGACAGCGAGGTTTCCATGACCCGTGAGAGCGCATTCAATGCGCGCACGAGTGCACTGACACGTTCGTTTCAGGTGGCGCGGGATCTGTGGCTTCCGACCAGTTTCGAAAGTACACGCGCCATAGACGAATACTGGGCCTGCAGGAATGCGGTGACGATCCAGGACATGTCGTCGCTGCTCAAATACGACATTGTCGGACCGGATGCCGAGCGGCTGCTGCAAAAATGCCTGTCGCGGAACATTGCCCGGCTGTCTGTCAACCGGGGTGTCTATGCCCTGGTCACCTCGCATAGCGGCACGGTCCTTGATGACGGGACGCTGTTCCGGCTGGCGCCGGACCTGTTTCGCTGGTGCTGCGGCTCGGAGGAGAGCGCACGCCATCTGCGCGAGACGGCTGAACAGGACGGATTGAAGGTATGGATCAAGGCCCACGGCTCGTCCATGCCGAACCTTGCCCTGCAGGGACCAAAGAGCCGCGAACTTCTGGAACGCGTCGTCTTCACGCAACCCCATCAACCTGCCCTTGAAGCCGTCAAATGGTTCGGCTTTACCATCGCCCGCCTGCGCGACCGCAACGGTCCGGCCTTCATGCTGACGCGCACCGGATTTACCGGCGAGCTTGGATACGAGATTTTCTGCACGCAGGATGCGGCGCTGACAATCTGGGATACACTGATGGAGACGGGTGCGGACCTTGGTATCACGCCCATGGGCCTCGACGCCTTGGCGACCATCCGGATCGAAGCCGGTTTCATGGCCGCTGGCGCCGAATTCACAGCCGATACGGATGCCTATGAGGCCGGACTTGGATTTGCGGTAGACATGAAAAAAGGTCCGTTCATCGGCCGGGAGGCCCTTGAACGCAACGCCGCCGCGCCGCGCCGCAAACTTGTCGGTCTCCTGTTCGACGGCAATGAAGTGCCACAGCACGGCGACCCGCTCCTCATCGGCCGTCAGCAGGTCGGCACGATAACGAGCGCAACACGCTCGCCGCAGCTCGGCTGTGCAATCGCAATGGCGCGCATTGCGGTCGAGCACGCACAGGAGCAGACACAAATCGAGGTCGGGCAGCTTGACGGGCACAGCAAACGGCTGGCAGCGACCATTACCGGCATACCCTTTGTCGATCCGAAACGTGAACGAGCGAGGGCATAGGCAGTTTTAAACAGGGAAGAGCATTAGAGAAGAAGGGAACATAAGAATGAAGAGACTCATACTCGCGGCATGTTTCGCCGCAACAACGAGCCTTAGCGCACATGCCGCATCCGACACCGTCATGATCGGGGAACCGAGTTGGCCGGGCGCAAAGATCATCGCCAATCTGATCAAGGTGGTCATTGAGGAAAAACTCGGCGGCCAGGCAGAACTGGTGCCGGGCACCAATCCGGTGATTTTTGCGGCGATGGACGGCGGACGCGGAGACATTGACGTGCATCCGGATGTCTGGCTGCCGAACCAGAAAAGCCTGACCGACGAATATGTCGACGGGAAAGGCACGGTCGGCCTTTCGTCCGGCGCCTATGAAGGCCGCTCCGGCTTTTGTGTCCCGAGCTACATGGCGGAAGAGCATAACATCAAATCCGTGTTCGATCTTGCCACGCCTGAAGCCCAGGAACTGTTCGATGCAGATGGTGACGGAAAAGGTGAGATCTGGGTCGGCGCATCCGGCTGGGCATCCACCAATGTCCACAAGGTCAAAGCCCGCGACTACGGGATTGAGACATTCCTTGAGCCCGGCACGGAAGACGAAACGGTCTTCTATGCCAAGCTCAAGGACGTTGTCGCGCAAAAGAAAGGCGCAGTGTTTTACTGCTACAAGCCTCACTATGTGCATGCCCTTTACGACGTGACCATGCTGGAAGAGCCGGAGCACGATCCCGAAACCTACAAGATCGTGCAGCCGGACGCCGACGCGGACTGGTACGACAAGTCGAAAATCACATCGGGCGACTCCGTCAAATCCGTTCGCATCGCTCATTCGAAGTCGCTTGAAGAACGCGCACCGGACGCAGCCAAACTGCTTGCCAATATGGAGCTGAACTCCGATGACGTCTCGGCCTGGACCTTTGAGGTCGTGGTCAACGGCAAGGAGCCGGAAGACGTGGTCAGGGCCTGGGTTCAAGAGAATGGCCCAGCGGTGGACGCCTGGCTGGGCATCAAGTAAGCAATACATCGAGCCTGCGGCCACTGCGGCCGCAGGCATTATCTATTTGAGGGGATCGGTCCTATGGAAAACAGCCGTGACGACCACCCGATCATCGCCCGCAACGTCTGGAAAATCTTCGGGGAACGAGCGCAGGAAGCCCATGCGGCAATCCTGTCCGACAATCTTTCCAAGGCGGAAGTACTAGAGCAGTTCGGCTGCGTCATCGGCGTTGCCGATGCGAGCTTTTCGATAGAAGAGGGCGAGATCTTCTGCATCATGGGTTTGTCGGGATCCGGTAAATCCACCCTGGTGCGACATGTCAACAGATTGCTGGAGCCGACGGCGGGAGAGATCCTGATCGAAGGCAGTGACGTGACCAAGCTGAACGAGAGCCAGTTGCGTGACCTTCGCAACCAGAAGGTCGCGATGGTCTTTCAGAATTTCGGCCTCATGCCGCACCGCACGGTGCGCGACAATGTGGCCATGCCATTGGAAATTCGCGGCGCTTCCAAGCGCCAACGCTGGTCGGAGGCCGACCGCGTGCTCGACATGGTCAATCTGACCGGCTGGGAAGACAAATACGCCCATGAGCTTTCGGGCGGCATGCAACAACGTGTCGGCCTGGCACGCGCACTTGCCTGCAATCCGGGCATCCTGTTGATGGACGAGCCGTTCTCGGCCCTCGATCCGCTCATCCGCCGGCAGTTGCAGGACCAGTTCATGGACCTTTCGGCGACCTTGAAGAAAACGACGATCTTCATCACCCACGATCTCGACGAAGCGATCCGGATCGGCAACCGTATCGCTATCATGAAGGACGGTCGGATCGTCCAGACCGGTACGCCGGAAGACATCGTGATGAACCCGGCCGACGACTATGTCGCGGACTTCGTGGCCGGCATATCCAAGCTTGACCTTGTCTATGCCCATTCAATCATGGTGCCGATGCAAGGTTACGAGAGCGAACACGGCCCGGTGCCGGGTGATGCATCGAGAACCTCTCACAACAGCGACCTGAACGAGCTGATCAACGTTGCGGTCGAAACGGAAGGACCGATCGTCATCGAGGGCGATGACGGCGCAGCCATCGGCATCGTCGACCGGACCCGGCTCATGCGAGCCATTCAGGGTAATCGCAAGCAGGAGGCCGCAGCCAATGAGCCCGCGTGACAGCGCAGACAGCGCCCTGGAGAACCTCGTCAGCAAATTTGCCGGCAGCAATGCCGCATACTATACGCGTCAGTTCTCCTATCTGAGTGAAGCGCCCGGCTTTCGGGTGAGTTTCAACTGGATGGCGGCCATTGCAAGCCCCGTCTGGTTCGGTGCACGCGGCCTTTGGTCGTGGTTCCTGATGTTCCTGCTGGTCGAAACCTTCGCCTATATCCAGATCTTCCGCGGACTGCTCGGCAATCTTGGCCAGGATCAGCTTGAACGGGCGGAGGCCATCAGCCGAACCCTTGCGACAAGGATGGAGCAAATCGCCGCCGCCCGGGAATCGGGTGCAAGCAGCCTTGAAGCGCTGGAACGCGCGGCTGAATCTCTGCAACGCGCCTATGATGGTGCGCTTGCGGCGGCCGAGGCCGCGTCCGGCGATGCGGCCATGCTGATTGTCGTCGGCCTTGTCTTGTTGCTGGTGGCCAAATTGGCAGCGGCAATCACAGCCAACTGGGCACTGGAGACCCGCTTTACCCGCTGGCGGTCCGATCCGTCACTGGCGAGCGGCCTTTCGATGAACCGGACCCTTGCGGCACTGGCAATCTTCCTTTGTGTTGCCGGGCTTTCGGCTGTTCGGTTCGCCCGGCCCGATATCGTTCCCCTCCTCCTGGACTTTCCGACCGACAAGAACTTCAGGATCGCGACGGCGGACTGGATCAAGGACGGGTTTGATTGGGCCAAGCGCAGCGGCGCCGATTTCTTCAATGCCATCACGCTGGGCGTGCGATCCCTGCTCGACGGGCTTGAGATTGTCTTCGTCGGCACACCGTGGCCGGTGATCATGATCTTTGTCGGCATGCTTGCCTGGCTGACGGGCGGGAGCCGCGTCGCGATCTTCACAATCGCCGCGCTCGCCTATCTCGGCATTCTGGGTTTCTGGGAAAAGGCGATGACAACGATCTCGCTGCTCGGCGCAGCGGCGATGGTGTCGATCACACTTGGTATTCCGCTCGGCATCTTGTGCGCGCGCCGGCCGAAGCTCTTCGCGGTGATCCGCCCGATCCTCGATTTCATGCAATCGATGCCGTCATTCGTCTACCTGATCCCGGTGATCGCGTTTTTCGGCGCCGGCAAGCCTGCGGCCATCGTCGCAACGCTGATCTTCGGTTCACCGCCGGTTGTCCGGCTGACGGTTCTGGGTTTGCAGCAGGTACCGGCAACCGTACGAGAGGCGGCCCTCGCCTTCGGTGCCACGCCGGCCTATCTGCTGTTCAAGGTCGATTTGCCGCTTGCCGCCCGAACCATCATGGCGGGGGTCAACCAGACGATCCTGATGTCCCTTGCAATGGTTGTGGTTGCGTCGCTGATCGGCGCGAAGGGGCTGGGCGAGGATGTTCTGGAAGCACTGCAGTTTGCATCGGAAGGCCAAGGTATTCTGGCCGGATTGGCGATCCTGTTCTGTGCTTTGATCCTTGACCGTATTGTTGCCGGAAAACCGCAGAAATAAAGCGGTTGCCGGGATCGGATGAGACGACCGTTTCGCCCATTTAGGGCGAAACGGTCAAAGTACTAGTTCACAGATCTCAGCGTGAAGCGCGACACGCCGGCGGCAATATTCAGCCCGGTCTGAACCTGAAGGTTGACCGGCTGCAACGAGATCGAATTCTCGAACCCGCCAAGCAGAACATTGGCACCTGCGCCAACCACAACAGTGGCTTCCGCCGAAACGCCGACATAGGTTCCGTTCAATGCACCCTGGGGTACCGGCTTGCTGGGCGCAAACACCAGCCAGACCAGTTCGGTTGTCTCGGCCTTGCCGATGTCGAGGCCGATTTTCTCAATCGATCCATCATAGCGTTCGGTCGTGCCGTTGATCGAGGTATAGGTGCACCCCAACGTCTTGTCAGATGCAAGAATATAACGAGCGGAGTCGGCGACAGAACAGGCCAGCTGGCCGATCTTGACGCGCTCTGCGGCAGAGGCGGGCATGGCGGTTATTGCGGCCGCGAACAGGGCCGCCAGTGTCAGTTTCTTCATTTTCCAAATGCTCCTGGGTTCGGATCGCACGGCACAACGCCGAGCCTCCGATTGAAATTGGCCTTAGACGCCGCAATTATGATCGCGATAAGGCAAAATCAAGCGGTTGCGGCGAATTGCTCACAAAAGGCCTGACAATGCCAGCCGCACCGCCAAATCCCGCTGCTTATGGTTTTCAAAAACTTACAAAGGCGATCTCGGAGAGTTGGGTGATCAGCCGTCCAGGTAAATGCGCATGGCATTGGCGCTGCCGCCGTACCAGATTAGGGAAAGCCACCGTTCGAAGGCCCTGACAAATTGCTGTTCTTCAACAAGATCGCCGTAAAACTGACTTTGTTCGAGCCACGCGGCCGGGCGCTGACGCGCGGCGCGTGCTGCGGTCTGAAGCTCGTCCCATAGCGGATCATTTGGCTTGATGAGGGAGCCGTCTTCACGCGTGCCTTCGCACATGCGCGCCCACAGCGCCTCAACCAGGGCGAGGCCCTCGACCGGCGTGCCGGCGGACAGGCCATCACGCAGGACCGGCAGCACGAAGCCCGTGTGCCGGGCCGAGCCGTCGAAGGCAACACGGCGAGTCGTATCGACGATGGCAGGGTTTGAGAAGCGCCGGTCGATGAGGTCGATATAGTCCTGCGGTGTCATACCGGGCACCGGTTTGACATGCGGTGCGATCTCCTCCGATTGAACCTTGCGGAAAAGGCCATTGATGAGTGGATGCGCCATACAATCCGAAATGGTCTCAACCGACAGGATCTCGCCCGGATTGGCGATGATCTGGTGTCCGGCATTCAGCATCCGGATCTTCATTGCCTCATAGTCGTGGACATTGTCTGTAATGGTCGCTCCGACCCGTTCCCAATCCGGCCGGCCGGCACAGAAATTGTCCTCAATCACCCATTGGCGGTACTTTTCATGCGTGACCGGCACGCGGTCGTCGATGCCAAGCCCGCGCACCAGATCGAGTTCCTTATCGCCGGTTGTCGGCACGATGCAGTCGACCATTGAATTGGGGAAACTGCAGTGCGTGTCGATCCAGTCGGCAAGCTCCGGATCGCTCAGCCCGGCAAGCGAAACCACCGCCTGGCGCAAGATCTCACCATTGGCCTGCAGGTTGTCACAGCTTTGTCCAGTGAATGGCAAGAGGCCACGCCGGCGACGGATATCCAGTGCCGCAACCATCGCGCCGAAAGCGGTACGCGGTGCCTGCGGATTGGCGGCATCATGCAGGATATCGGGATGTGTCGCATCAAAACTGCCGCTTGCCGGGTCGAGATAATATCCCCCCTCGGTTACTGTCAGCGTGACAATGCGGATCGCGGGTTCGGCCAGTTGTTCAATAAGCGCGCGATTGTCCTTTTCCACCGGTGCATAGCCCGTCATTGAACCGATCACCTCTGCCGATGGGCCTGAAGAATCGAGTTCGATCAGCGTGGTAAGGCAATCCTGCGCCAGAAGTTTTTCGCGCTGCCTGGCATCATGCGGGCGAACGCCGGCGCCGATGATCGACCAATCCTGACACAATCCCATGTCAAAGAGCCGGTGGAGATACCAGGCCTGATGCGCGCGGTGAAAATTTCCAAGGCCGATATGCACTATGCCGGGCGTGAGGGCAGACCGGTCGTATTTCGGCACCCTGACCGTCTCCGGCAGGCTTGAAAGGGTGGCGTCCGAAAGCGGCGTCAGCTCATCCATTGTCCACCATCGACATTATAGGTCTGTGCAACGACGTAGTCGGCTTCTTTGCTGGCCAGAAAGACGGCCATGCCGGTGAGATCTTCGGCCTTGCCCATCCTGCCATAGGGCACAGCTTCGCCAACTTCTTTCTTCTTCTGTCCCGGACGTTTGTTCTCATATTTAGCAAAGAAGGCGTCGACACCGTCCCAGTGCTCGCCATCCACCACGCCGGGTGCGATGGCGTTCACATTGATGCCGTGGCGAATAAGATCCAGGCCGGCGGATTGCGTCAGGCTGATGACCGCCGCTTTTGTCGCGCAATAGACGGCGACAAGCGCCTCGCCGCGCCGGCCGGCCTGGCTGGCCATGTTGATGATCTTGCCGCCGCCGCGGTCCTTCATGTGCTTTGCCACGGCCTGCATGGTGAACAGCGTGCCGCTGACATTGATATCGAAAACCCGCTGATAGTCATTGCGTTCGATTTCGACGATGGGCGCCGCGGTGAAGACCGCCGCGTTGTTGACAAGGATATCGACGCCGCCGAGGACGGAGATGGTTTCGTCTAAGGCCTTGTCGATGCTCTCCTGGCGCGTGACATCCATATGCACGGCCATTGCAGCCTGGCCGATATTGGCGGCCTCGCTGCGGGCCCTTTCGATATCGATATCTGCAATCGCAACGCGCGCACCTTCACCCACATAAGCCTTGGCGAATTCCAGTCCGATGCCTCGTGCGGCTCCGGTAATCAGTGCCGTTTTTCCTTCGAGCCGTTTCATGCGATGCGCAGGCCCTCGGCGTCGAATTTCTGAATCTGATCAGGGCGCGGCGTCAGATGAATGCTGTCGCCGTGACGGAAGCTCACCTCGCCGGGCGCACGCACCGTGATTGTTTCGGCAAGACCGGTCTCGTGGATATGAAAGAAGGTGTCGGAGCCGAGATGTTCGGCAACGCCGACTTTACCCTGCCACGTTCCATCGCCCTGAGCCACGTCGATATGCTCGGGCCGCACGCCGATCGTGTGGGCGTTGTGTTTCGCAGCCTCTGACCCGTCGATAAGATTCATCTTTGGCGAGCCGATGAAACCGGCGACAAAGAGATTGGCCGGTTTGCGATACAGTTCTAGAGGCGAGCCGACCTGTTCGATATGGCCCGCGCGCAGAACCACAATCTTGTCGGCCATAGTCATGGCCTCCACCTGGTCGTGCGTGACATAGATCATCGTTGTTTCAAGCCGGTTGTGCAGTTCGCTTATTTCAAGGCGCATTCCGACCCGGAGCGCGGCGTCCAGGTTGGACAATGGCTCATCGAACAGAAAGGCCGCCGGTTCACGCACGATGGCGCGGCCGATGGCGACGCGCTGCCGCTGGCCGCCCGACAATTGCCCCGGGCGGCGGTCGAGATAGTCCGTCAGGTTGAGCGCTGCAGCAGCCTGCTCGATCCGGCGGTCCTGTTCAGCCTGATCAATTTTCGCCATACGCATCGGAAATGCGATGTTCTTGCGCACGCTCATGTGCGGATAGAGCGCATAGGACTGGAACACCATCGCCAGGCCGCGCTTGGCGGGTGGAATATTGGTGGCGTCCGTGCCGTCGATCTTGATCGTGCCGGAGGTGAGATCTTCCAGTCCGGCAATCAGCCGCAACAGTGTGGACTTGCCGCAGCCGGACGGTCCGACAAAGACCGCGAACTCGCCATCTTCGATCGTCAGGTCCAGAGGTGGGATCACCTCGACATCACCGAATTTCTTGGTGACTTTTTCAAGCTTGATCTGTCCCATGATGTCTTTCCTTATTTGACCGCGCCGAAGGTGAGACCGCGCACCAGCTGCTTCTGGCTGAACCAGCCAAGGATCAGGATCGGTGCGATGGCCATGGTCGAGGCCGCCGAGAGCTTGGCGTAAAACAGACCCTCGGGGCTGGAATAGCTGGCAATGAATGCGGTGAGTGGTGCAGCGTTTGCAGCCGTCAGATTGAGCGTCCAGAACGCTTCGTTCCAGGCGAGAATGAAATTCAGGAGGATCGTCGAGGCGATGCCGGGCACGGCCATCGGCGTCAGGACATAAAAGATTTCCTCACGCAGGGATGCGCCGTCCATACGGGCCGCCTCAAGAATTTCCGCCGGAATCTCCCTGAAATAGGTGTAGAGCATCCAGACGATAATCGGCAGGTTGATGAGCATCAGGACGATGGTCAATCCGACCCGCGTATCCAGCAGTCCAAGCTGAATGAACAGCAGATAGATCGGATAAAGAACGCCGACCGCAGGCAGCATCTTGGTGGAGAGCATCCAAAGCAGAATGTCTTTGGTCCGTCTCGAGGGCACAAAGGCCATCGACCATGCCGCAGGCACCGCAATGATGATACCCAACACTGTCGATCCACCGGCGATGATGACCGAGTTCCACAAAAAGCGCAGATAGTCGGACCGTTCCTGTACGACGGCGTAGTTCTCGAGTGTCCAGTCAAAAAACAGGAAGATGGGTGGATCGTTGATCGCCTGCGCTTCCGTTTTGAAGCTGGTCAGGAACGTCCACAGGATCGGAAAGAATATCAGCAGGCCGATCAGCCATGCGAGCGCAGTATTGAACGCTTTACGGTTGGTGGTGACAGCTCGGGCCATGGTCTATCTCCTCACGCGTCCAGGTTCTTGCCGACGATGCGCATCAGGAAGATCGCAACGATGTTGGCGAGTATGATGGCGTAGATACCGCCCGCAGAACCCAAGCCGACATTCTGGCTTTCCAGCACACGCTGGAAGATCAGATAGGTCAGGGTCTTGGTGCCGAAGGCGCCGCCGGTGGTGACGAAGATCTCCGCGAAGATCGACAGGAGAAAGATCGTCTGGATCAGGATGACGATTGTGATGGCGCGGCTGAGATGCGGCAGGATGATATACCAGAAGCGGCTGAGCAACGGTGCGCCGTCCATCTCCGCCGCTTCAAGCTGCTCGCTGTCGAGCGACTGGATTGCGGTCAACAGGATCAGCGTCGCAAAGGGGAGCCATTGCCAGCTGACAATCATGATGAGCGACGGGAGGGCCGCCTGACTCAACCATTCCACCGGTGTGGCGCCGACTGCCTTCCAGAGATAGGACAGCAACCCGTTGTTGGGGTCCATGAACATGTTTTTCCACACCAGAGCCGAGACGGTGGGCATGACGAAAAACGGTGCAATCACGAGAATGCGGACGACGCCCTGCCCCCACATGGGCTGATCCAGCAACATGGCCAGCAAAACGCCGAGGACCACAGTGACGATCAGAACCCCTCCAACGATGATGAGGGTCGCCTGGATGCTGGGCCAGAAAGAACTGGAGCCAACGAACCGGACGTAGTTGGCAAACCCCACCCATTCCAGCCCATTGGCCATGGAGTCGCCTCTGAGCGGGAGATACTTCTTGAACGAAAAGAACAGCGTCATCGTCAGGGGCACCAGCATCCAGCCCAGAAGCAGGATTACTGCGGGTGCCATCATGATGCGGGCTGCGGAACGGGAATGCTGGGTCGCCATGACAAACCTCCTCTGTTGGCGCACTGTGACGCCAGTTCAGATGATCGGTAAAGGGTGTTGCGGCTTTTGGATTGCCGGAGGGCGGGAGACGCATGCGCCGCCCTCCGGGCTTGCCTCCAGGAGGAGAGGCTTTAACGGTAGCCGGCGGCTTCCATTGCGTCGTTGGTCAGGGCCTGTGCCTTCGCCAACGCTTCTTCCACAGATTGCTGCCCCGCATAGGCCGCGGAGAACTCCTGGCTGACTTCCGTGCCGATTCCGGCAAACTCCGGGATCGCGACAAACTGGATGCCAACATAAGGAACCGGCTTGACTGTCGGATTGTTCGGATCGGCGGCCAGGATCGAATCCAGGGTCATCTTGGCGAACGGGATATCCTTGTAGTTCGGATTCTCGTAGAGCGACGTGCGTGCGCCCGGAGGCACGTTGGCCCATCCCTCTTTCTCGGCGACCAGTTCAATGTAGCCGTTCGAGGTCGCCCATTCGATGAACTCTTTGGCGGCATCGGCTTTCTGCGTGCCGGCAGGGATTGCCAGCGCCCAGGCCCAGAGCCAGTTCGACTTCTTGTCGACGCCTTCGCTGTTTGGCGCCAGTGCAAAACCAACCTTGTCAGCCACGGTGGAGTCGTTGGGGTTGGTCACGAAGGACGCGGCAACGGTCGCATCGATCCACATGCCACATCTGCCCTGCTGGAACAGCGAGAGGTTTTCATTAAAACCGTTGGTCGCATAACCCGAAGGGCCGGACTCATTCATCATGTCGACAAAGAAGTTGAGCGCTTCGGCCCATTCCGGCTGATCGAACTGCGCGTTCCAGTTTTCATCGAACCAGCGGGCGCCAAAGGAGTTACCGGTGACCGTGATGAAGGCACCGCCTTCACCCCAGCCCGCCTTGCCACGAAGGCAGATACCGTTAATGTCGTTGTCGCGATCCGTCATGGCCGCGGCCGCTTTGCGGATGAACTGCCAGGTCGGCGCATCGGGCATTTCCAGACCGGCTTTTTCCATCAGGTCGGTGCGGTACATGATCATCGAGCTTTCACCATAGAACGGCGCGGCATAAAGCGTGCCGTCATGGCTCAGGCCCGCGCGCATGGCAGGAAGCAGATCATCGACATTGTACTCGGCGCTCAAATCGTCAAGCGGAACGAGCCAGCCGTTCTTGCCCCAGATCGGCGTTTCATACATTCCGATCGTCATGAGGTCGAAGGCGCCACCTTTTGTGGTGATGTCTGTGGTGACACGCTGGCGCAATACGTTCTCTTCAAGTGTAACCCACTCGACTTCGTGGCCGGTCTTTTTCGTGAAGTCATCGGTCAGACCCTGCATGCGGATCATGTCGCCGTTGTTCACGGTGGCAATTGTTAGTGTTTCTGCGAGCGCACTGCCTGTCATGAGCAGCGCGGCGGCAGTCGCCGTCACAAAAGATGTCTTGGAATACATCCGTTTCCTCCCTTGAATTGGATATATCCAAGCAGGCTACGGATAAACGTAACTCCGGTCAAGAAAAAACTTTACGCGCGTATAGTTTTGAAGTGAAACCTAGGCTGAAGACCTCATCACAAGTCTTGCGGAATAGAGCGTTTCTGTCCGCTTGTTGAAACGGCCACCGGCCTCGATCAGTTCAATCAACGTGTTGAAAGTCTTGTTGGCGACCGCATCATAGTCGTGCGCAGCGGTGGTCAGCGACGGACAGGTAAAGCGCGAAAAGGGATGATCGTCCATCGACGCGACCCGCAGGTCGCAGCCCTCTTCTCTGCCGATCCTGAGACCCTTTTCATAGCAGGCTGACAACAGCCCGATCGCCAGACGATCATTACTGCATAGTATCGTGTCGCCCGGAAAACCCTCTGCTTCCAGCACCCGAAGGGTACCTTGGCGCCCGATTTCCTCGAAGTTCCAATCGTTGCCTTCGACCTTGACGATGCGAGGCTCAGCGCCCGCCTTCTCCATTATCTCGATGTAGGCAAGCCGGCGCTTGTTGGCATTGGGGTTTGCCGGGGTGCGCATCTCGAAAAAGCAAGGCGCTTCTCCGGTCCGCATCAGATAATCGACGGTCTGGGCGACGAAGCTGAAATTGTCCGATCCGACAAAGGCCTCGCCAATCCCCTGGAGATTGCTGTCGAACAGGACAGTCGGCACGGCGGCGCAAAACTCTTCTATTTTGAGCCGATTTGAAACTCTGCCCAGGGGCGCCAGCAAAACACCCGCCGGTTTCAGCGACCGCAGGCCCTCCAGGATATCGGTTTCGTAGTCCGGCACGCCGTGCGAACTGAAGAGGATCGGCGAGAAGCCCGCATCGATGCATCGGCGCTCGAGGTTACGGGCTATCTCCGCAAAGAACGGGTCGGCGAGGTAGGGCACGACGATGCCGACATTCTTCGTCAACTGCCTGTTCTGGTTCATCGCAAAGATATTCGGGCGATAATCGTATTTTTCGATCGCCGCCTCGATCCGTTCACGGGTCGACTGGCGCACGCTGTTTGGATCGTTGAAATATTTCGAGACGGTTGGCCGGGAGATGCCGCTGACGCTCGCGAACTCCTCCATATTTCTGATCTTGCTGCCGTCCATGTCCCAACCTTTGCTTCGGCGCTGCAGATCTTGCACTCCAGCGCCCTCCGGATCCGACGCGCTCTAGCAAATTTACAAACTCTTTTCGCGCGTAAAGTTTAATTTTTACATTAAGGATCGCTTGGGCCACAGGTCAAGTTACCGACGATCGGGGTGCGCGTGCAAATAGCCCTTGACGGAATGCTGCACTGCACACAATTGGTAATGGATGCGCGCCGTTGCGTGTCGTCAACGATTGGAGGGCGAACAACATGTCGATCAGGGACGTGGTGATTATCGGCGCCGGGTTCGGGGGTCTATCCGCGGCGAAGGAACTGGCGGGGGCGCCCGTCAATGTGACGCTTGTCGACCAGCAGAACCACCATCTGTTCCAACCGCTGCTCTACCAGGTGGCAACGGCGGCCCTGACACCGGCCGAGATTGCCGTGCCGATCCGCAGTGTTCTGCGCCGGCAGCGCAATGCGCGGGTGCTGATGGACCGGGTCATCGATGTCGATGCGGATGCAGCCACCGTTGTCACTGAAAGCGGACGCACCCTGCCCTTTGACGCCCTCGTCATCGCGACGGGCGCACGGCACAGCTATTTTGGCAAGGACGATTGGGCCACACATGCGCCTGGCCTGAAGACCCTGAACGATGCACTCGGGCTGCGGGAGAAGATCCTGATGGCTTTCGAGCAGGCCGAAATGGTGGTCGAGAACGATCCGGAGGCGGCAAGGCGGTTCCAGACCTTTGTCGTCGTCGGCGCTGGACCGACCGGAGTGGAACTTGCCGGTGCCATTGCAGAACTTTCCCAATCGGTCATGCGGGATTTCCGTCATATCGACGGCGCCAACAACCGGATCATTCTGCTGGAAGGCGGGCCGCGCGTTCTGCCGAGCTTTGCCGAAGATCTGTCATTGCGCGCCATGCATGATCTCAAGGCTCTCGGCGTCGAGGTCAGGACAGAAACCATGGTGACCGACATTGCCGCCGGGCATGTGACCACCAATCAAGGCGACATCCCGACCGAGACCGTTATCTGGGCCGCGGGCGTACAGGCCTCGCCCGCCGGCGCATGGCTTGGGCTCGCCAACGGCCGTAGCGGACATGTCGAGGTGGACGAAACGCTAAGGCCAAAGGGCTTCGACAATATCTATGTCATCGGGGACACGGCCAGGCACGAGGCCGACGGAGGCGCCCTGCCGGGCATTGCACCCGTCGCCAAACAGATGGGGCAATATGTCGGCCGCAGGCTCTCGAAACTGGCGAGCGGCAAGGAGCCGCCGTCCGGCTTCCGCTATCTGGATGCCGGATCGCTTGCCACTATCGGCCGCAACCGGGCAGTGGCCGATATTTTCGGTTTGAAAGTGAAGGGCTTTGCCGGCTGGCTGTTATGGGGCGCGGCGCATGTCTATTTCCTGATCGGCTTCAAGAACCGCCTGTTCGTCATGCTGCACTGGCTTTGGCTGTACCTTACATGGCAGCGCGGCGTCCGCCTGATCATGCACCATGAGCCGGCGACCGACAGCGAAAAGAGCTGAGGTGCTGGCAAAAGACGCGCAATCGCGAATATGATCGTCCCATGACCACTGGTGAGCACAATTGGGTGGCGTTGCTGCGCGCGATTGGACCGGCAACACATAAAGTGATGTCGATGTCTCAACTCAGACAATCGTGTTCTAAGGCAGGCCTGCAACATGTCCAGACACTCTTGGCGACCGGAAACCTGTTGTTCAGCTCCGACAGGAAGAGGTCCGAGCTGCACGAGCTTCTGACCGATATCCTCGCCAGACATGGCCTCGATAATGATGTGTTCCTGCGCCAGCCGGGAGAGCTCCGCGACGTACTGGTCGCCAATCCGATGACGGAGGCTGCGAAACTACGTCCAAACCATATGCTCGTTCTGTTCATGAACTCACCGCCAAACGAGAAGCAAGTCCAGGCACTTGCCGCGCATGATGGCCCTGAGACCATGAAATGCATCGGCAAAGAGGCTTACATCGACTATGTGAACGGCGTCGGCAGATCAAAGGCAACGCCCGCCCGCCTTGAAAAAATGCTCGGCCGCAAAGGAACCGCCCGAAACTGGAACACGGTCACAAAGCTTGTCGAAAAGACGAGTGACTAAATCTCTGTATCGCCCAGCCACACCCTGCCCGGTGCCGCCAGCGACAACCGGCCGGGCTTTTGCGGCAAAACCCTGTGCCAAACGCCTGTGACTTCTGCTAGGTTTGAACCTCGGAAGTCTGATCGAGCCAGTTTGACAATGTCGGAAGCACATCTCGTTAAGTTGCGTGGGGAGCGGCGTCGGCCATTTGTTTACATCGGCGTTTTCCTGTTTGCGATCGCCATATGTGTGCTTGTTTTCACCCCTGTGCTGGAGCGCTATTTTCTTTTGCAAACCGGACGCGGCCAGGCGGTGACACTGAGATTGGCCGTAGACAGCCTGCGTTTGACGCTGGATCGCTACTCGCGCATTCCGGCCTTGATTGCCGCGCGTCCGGCCATCGCCGCATTCCTGCAAGACCCGCAATCAGCCACTTTGAAAGCCGATACCGAGAAACTGTTGTCGGAAACGGCGACGGCCCTTGGGGCAAAAGGGGTCTATCTCGAAGATGCTAACGGGCAGATCCTGGCTTCCTCCTCAAGCCGTTTTGACGATCCGCTCGGTGCTGTTGCAGACCGGTTCTACCGTCCTTACTTCGACAGGGTGGTGGCCGGTGGCATCGGGCAGTATTTCGCACTGGCCACTACGAGCGGCGAAAGCGGCTACTTCTATGCCACTCCGGTCCGGAGCAAAGGACGGATCAAGGGCATCGTCGCCGTACGCTTTTCAGTGAACCAGTTTGAGGCCAATCTCAGGGGTGGCGCGTCCGAGATCATTGTTCGCGATTCCAATGATATCGTATTCATCTCCAGCCGCGATGACTGGAACCTCAGATCGTTCACCGCCCTGGATGAAGACGCTCAAAACGTCATTGCCGCCGCCAGGCAATATCCTCTGGAGTTGCTTAGAGACTTGCCGAACCGGCGAACGGAACTTGAACGGAATATCGAACTGTTCGAGATTAACGACGGAAGGGGCGCAACCGGCTTTGTTACATCGACATCGCTGATCGCACGCGCCGGTTGGCGGGTTACGATCCTGAGCCCGGCGAGCGAGGCACGCGCACTGGCCCGTCTGACGGCCATCGGCATATTCCTTTTCGCGCTGCTTATCGCAGCCATCACGCTTCTTATCTGGCAACGTCAGGCACGCATGAGGGAACGGTTTGACGAACAACGGGAAGCAAAGCGCTCCCTGGAAATCAGGGTTGAACAGAGGACGCAGGAACTGAATGAGTCAAACAGGCAACTGGTTGAGGAAATCGAGGAACGCAAGGCCACCGAGAAGCAACTGCGCCAAACGCAAACCGAGTTGATTCAGGCCGGCAAGCTGGCCGCTCTCGGGCAGATGTCCGCCGCGATATCACATGAGTTCAATCAGCCTCTCGCGGCGACCAAGGCCTACGCAGAAAATGCCGTTGCATTTCTGGATCGCAACCGCGATGACGATGCCCGTTCCAATGTCAGCCGGATTGTCTCCATGGTGGATCGCATGTCGTCCATTGCAAAACATCTGCGGAACTTCGCAAGAAGACCACAGGAAAAGACCAAGCCGGTGTCTGTTTCTTCCGTTCTCAGCAGCGCCATTGAGTTGATGCAGCCTCAACTGACCAAAAACGGCGCCGAGTTGCTTTTCAGTAAGCCGCCTGACGATCCTTGGGTTATCGGCGGCGATATTCGTTTGCAGCAAGTGGTCATCAACCTCATGCGCAATGCACTGGACGCCATGACCGAGACGGCGGCGCCGAAAATTTATCTCAATGTGGAAACGGAGGATGAGACTGTTCGCATTGTCGTTATCGACGATGGGACCGGCCTCCCGGACGAGGTGGAAAAACAGGTATTCGATCCCTTTTTCAGCACAAAGGATCCCGGGCAAGGCATGGGACTTGGGCTGTCCATATCCTACAACATCATCAAGGACTTTGGCGGCAGGTTGAGCGCGGAGAACGCTTCCGGACACGGCGCAAAATTCACAATTGAGCTTTTGAGAGCCAATTCCAGCGATATGAAGGATGCAGCAGAGTGAGCTTTGTCCTGTTTGCCGATGACGAAGAACATCTGCGGCTCGCCGCCCGCCAGACGTTTGAATTGCATGATCAGAAAATTGCGTTGTTTGGCGATGCCAGGTCGCTTCTGGAGCAGGTCGATCGCGACAGCAACGCGGTCGTGGTGACAGATGTGCGCATGCCTGGCATGGACGGCATCCAACTGTTGAACGCCGTACTGGAAATCGATGCGGAGTTTCCGGTGATACTCCTGACAGGTCACGGAGATGTTTCCATGGCCGTGGACTGCATGCGCCAGGGCGCATATGACTTCATCGAAAAGCCGTTTGCACAGGAACACCTTGTGGCGAGCGTAAAGCGTGCGCTGGAAAAGCGGCAATTGACACTGGAAGTACGTGCCCTTCGCAGCTCATTGAATTCCGATGACAGCCTGCTGGGAGACCTGGCAGGCAATTCCTCTGTCATGGCTGATCTGCGGTCGCGTCTGGTGACCCTGGCGGCTTTGGAGACGGACGTTCTGATTTTCGGTGAAACGGGGACCGGCAAGGACACGGTTGCCCAACTGCTTCACAAGCTGAGCGCACGCAAGGTCGCTCCATTCGTTCACATCAATTGCGCCGCCATCCCGGCAAACATGATGGAGATCGAGCTTTTCGGGCACGAGATCGGTGCGTTTCCCTCGGCGGTTAAAAGCCGATACGGAAAATTCGAACACGCCCGCGGCGGCACAGTGTTTCTGGATGCGATCGAAGCCCTGTCGCTGGAGGCTCAGGCCAAGCTCCTTCAAGCCATTGAAGATCGCATAATCACACCCCTTGGGTCGAACAATCCGGTGGAACTGGATATCCGGATTGTTGCCGCTTCGCAGTCCGATCTGAAAAAACTGGTGGAGGCGGGTTCATTCCGGTCCGATCTCTATTACAGGCTGGCCGGCGTGGAAATTCAGTTGCCGCCGCTGGATGACCGCCGCGAGGATATTCCGCGTTTGTTTGCGGAGTTTGTCGAGCGCGCCGCTCTTCGGCACGGACGCGAGGGGCCCAGGATACCCGACGCCCTTTACAGCAAGCTGATTGCACGTGACTGGCCGGGAAATGTTCGTGAGTTGCGTACAGCCGCCGAGCGATTTGTTCTGCGGCTGGGCATTGACGGTATCGACATGCAGCAGAGCGAGAAACCGGCGAACAAAACTCTGGCCGAGTTGCTGTCAGAACAGGAGCGTGCGATCCTGATCTTTACCTTGACTGCCAATGACGGCAGTCTGAAATCCACTTACGAAGCCTTGGGTATTTCACGCAAGGTTCTCTACGAAAAAATGCAAAAATTCGGGCTGAGCAAGCAGAATTTTCTTCCGGATTAGTCTCCGGCTGCGCCAATGTTCCGGTCAGGGGACATGATTTAATCCCCTATGTTACCGGACCCACCCATTTGTGGCCCGGACCGTTCAGTTTCTTCGGCAAGACTCACATTCGTTGTTGATCTTCACGGTTTTGGCAAATTTATTGCGCCGCGGAGGAAAACGCCGGGTTGTGCGTTTTCCCGCATATGGAAGATGGCCGCTGGGCCAAGGGAGGATTGCATGAATTTTCGCACGTTGTTGGCGACATCGGTCGCACTTGTCATGACAGCCGGCGTTGCCGCGGCGCAGGACAAAACCGGTTGGCCTGAAAGCTTCACGGTCGGCACCGCCTCGCAGGGCGGCACCTATTTTGTTTACGGCTCCGGATTTGCCGGCATCATCTCCGACGAGCTGGGCATTCCTGGCGGCGGTGAAGTCACCGGCGGCCCGATGCAGAATATGGCGCTGGTGCATACTGGCGAAGCGGCATTCGGCATGACCACCATGGGTCCGGCCAAGCAGTCGCTCGATGGAACCAACCCGATTGCGCCCGGCCTCAAAATGGACAAGGCCTGCGCCATGTTTCCCATGTACCAGACCCCCTTCAACGTCACGGCTCTAAAATCGTCCGGTATAGAAACCCTGTCGGATATTCCCGAGGATGCAAAAATCGGTTTCGGTCCCGCGGGCTCTACGTCTGACACCTATTTCCCGGCCATGTTGGAAAACCTCGGCGTCAAGTTCGAACGTCGCAACGGAAGCTGGAACGATCTCGGATCGCAGCTTCAGGACGGTCTTCTGGATGCGGTCGCCTTTGCCGCGGGCGTACCCACGGCAGCGGTCAGCCAGCTTGAAGCCCAGACCGACGTCAATTTTGTTGCCTTCAGTGAAGATGAGCAGCAAAAAATAAGGACCGCTTTCCCGGTTGCCAGTTTTGTCGTACCGAAGGGCACCTATGCGACCCAGCCGGGCGACCTGCTGTCCGTGTCCATGTGGAATTTCGGCATTGCCAATTGCGATCTGCCCGAAAGCTTCGTCTATGAAGCGACAAAAGCCATCATGGGCGACCATGACCGCATGATGCAGGTCCACAAGGCCGCCAAAACCACGGTTCCCGAGAACTGGGACAAGAACAATGTTCTGAAATGGCACCCCGGCGCCGCAAAGTGGTTCAATGAAAACGGCGCATCCATCGGCAACGACATGGTCTATGGCGGATAACGCCGCTCCGAACCCGTGAGCATATCAATATGGGAGGCTGCCTTGACGCAGCCTCCCAATCCGAAAGAATGGCATGTGGGGGAGGCAGGCCATGACAGAACAGACTGCACAGGATGACCAGACGGTTATTGCCAAGGGTATTGACGACGAACCCGTTGAAGGCAACCGGCGCATTTATGGGGGCAAGACCGGCTTGTTCATAGCCGGCTTCGCAGCGGTCTACGCGCTGTTTCACATTCTGGCACTCAATGGTGTGTCCATTTCCGAATGGACCGGTGTTGAAGTGCCCTTTCTGCCTACATTCCCCATGGAAACATGGAATTTTCGCATCGTGCATATTGCCGGCGCCCTGGCCCTTGGCTTTGCACTCTACTCCGCATCCTCATTCAAACCGGACAAGGATGCGGGCAGCTCAATCCTTACCTGGATTTCACTGGCCCTGACCGCTGTTGCGCTCTTCAGCATCGGCACCGCACTCTATTTCGCGTGGCAAATCGCCGGCGGCAAAATGTGGAACGGGATCGATCCCGCAATCAGGTTCAACGAGATCTGGCTCTTCGGCGCGCCCCTTCTGACGGCCACCTTCGGCGGCATTATCCTGTCCTGGTTTGACAAACGCGCCCGTCATAGCTTGCCTGGTGTTGAGATCACACTGACGCTTTGCGGCGTCTCCGTGGCAATCTATCTGATCACCGTATTCGGAACGCAGATGCGCAATGCGACCGGTACGCCCTTTGCGCCCATAGGCATGTCCATCGCGGCTGTAGCAGGCACCGCCCTCATCCTTGAACTGACCCGCCGCGTGGCGGGGATGGCGCTGGTGGTGATCGCAGGTGTTTTTCTCGTCTATGTATTCATCGGCCCCTATATGCCGGGCGTCCTGAATTCACCGGCTGTCACCTGGCAAAGGTTCTTCAGTCAGGTCTATACCGATGCGGGGGTGCTTGGCCCCACGACGGCGGTTTCCTCGACATATATCATTCTCTTCATCATATTTGCCGGCTTCCTTCAGGCATCGAAAGTCGGCGACTATTTCGTCAACTTTGCTTTCGCCGTTGCCGGACGAGCGCGCGGCGGTCCGGCCAAAGTGGCCATTTTTGCCTCCGGCCTCATGGGCATGATCAACGGCACCTCAGCGGGCAATGTCGTTGCGACCGGATCGCTGACAATCCCGTTGATGAAACGGGTCGGTTATTCCAAAAAAGTATCTGGTGCCGTCGAAGCCGCAGCCTCTACCGGTGGTCAGATTATGCCGCCTATCATGGGCGCCGGTGCTTTCATCATGGCGGAGGTGACGGGCATTCCCTATCAGGACATTGCAATTGCCGCGATTATTCCGGCGGTTCTGTTCTACGTATCTGTCTATTTCATGGTGGATTTTGAAGCGGCCAAACTGGGCATGCGCGGCATGCGCTCCGAAGAACTGCCCAAATTTGCGGATATGGCGCGCAAGGCGTTCCTGTTCATACCGATCGTCATTCTTATTGGCGCGCTCTTCATGGGTTACTCGGTCATCCGTGCCGGTACATTGGCGACGGCCGCGGCTGCCGTGGTCAGTTGGCTTACGCCTTATCGAATGGGACTGCGCTCCATCGCGAAGGCATTCGAACTTTCCGGCCTGATGTCCATTCAGATCATCGCGGTCTGCGCCTGCGCAGGCATTATTGTGGGTGTCATCTCGCTCACCGGCGTCGGCGCGCGGTTTTCCAGCCTATTGCTTGGCGTGGCCGAAACGTCGCAATTGCTGGCGCTGTTCTTTGCCATGTGCATCGCCATCCTGCTGGGCATGGGAATGCCGACAACAGCGGCCTATGCGGTTGCCGCTTCCGTTGTGGCGCCGGGACTTGTTGAGCTGGGAATTCCGCTCCTCACCGCCCATTTCTTTGTGTTCTACTTTGCAGTCGTGTCTGCGATTACGCCACCGGTGGCACTGGCTTCTTACGCGGCGGCGGGCATATCCGGCGCCAATCCGATGCAGACCTCCGTCACATCGTTTCGCATTGGCATATCAGCCTTTATCGTGCCCTTCATGTTTTTCTATAATTCAGCGCTGCTTATGGACGGCACTGTCGTCGAGATAGCGCAGGCGTGTATCACCGCCGTGGTCGGAGTTTTTCTCCTGTCCTCCGGCATGCAGGGCTGGTTTGTCGGACGACATGTGGTCTGGTTCAACCGTTTGGGACTCGTGGTGGCGGCACTCTTTCTGATTGAAGGCGGGCTCTATACGGACCTGATAGGCGCTGTGATAACGGCCGTTGTCTTCTTTATTCAGCGTGTCATCAAGCCGAAACCCGGCAGCATGGTGGCCGTTGCCGGAGCCGACTGACATGTATGCCTGAACAACGACCGGCGGTGGTCCGCCGGTCGTTCGATGGGATCATAGGCATTTGACGGCCAGACACTGCAGAACGGCACTTGCAGGCACGTGCCCTAGTCGTCCTGAGCCTTGGCGCCCGGAGGCAACCAGGCGCGCCTGACCTCGTCATGGACCGATGGGCGGTCGGACAGAGCGTCTTCCATCTCTTCCTGGATTTCGCGCGCGAGCTTCATGTAAGGCTCGTTTTCAAACGCCGGGATATCCGGGTCGTAGAGTCGGGCAAGCCGGCGGATGCCATCGCGGTCGTGGTTCTCGAACATCGTCACCAGTTTCTCCGCCTCATGCGGGTGTATGCCAAAGGCCTCCAACGCGTAGCGCGATGCCCGCACCGCGCTGTCAAAGGTCTCACGCACGATGTCATCGGCGCCCGCCTTGTAGAACTCGTAGACGTGATGACGATTGCGGGCTCGCGCAACGATATGCAGATCGGGACGCTCACGGCGTGCATGTTTGACGATCTCAAGGGCGCGCTCCATATCGTCAATGGCAACGACAAGGAGCCCGGCTTCCTCAAGGCCGGCGGCGCCCAGCAAGTCCGGCCGGGACGCATCGCCGTAGAAGGTGCGGATGCCGAAGCGGTTGAAGCCGTCGACGGTCTCGGCGCTCAGATCAAGAACCACGGTCTCGTAGCCATTGCCTTTCAGCACACGGTTGATCACCTGCCCGAACCGGCCCATGCCGCATATGATGGCCGCGCCCTTCTCAGTGATCTCGTCGGCATCCCGCCCCTGATCCTTGTCCATCCGCGGAAGCACAACGCGGTCAAAAAGGATGAAGAGGGCCGGCGTCAGAAGCATGGACAAGGCCACGACCAGTAGCAGCAGATCCGCCAGATCGGTCGGGATGACGGAATTCTGAACCGTGAAAGACAGAAGCACGAAGCCGAATTCGCCGGCCTGTGCAAGTGCGAGCGTAAACAGCCACTGATCGGCGCCGCGCAGTTTGAACATATAGGCAAGTCCAAGCAGGACGGCGGCCTTCAGCACCATGAGGCCGATCGTCAGGCCAAACACCGATGCCGCGTTGTTGAACAGCAGCGTAAAATCAATGCCGGCGCCAACGGTGATGAAGAACAGACCGAGCAACAGACCCTTGAAGGGTTCGATGTCGCTTTCAAGTTCATGTCGGAACTCGCTGTTGGCAAGAACCACGCCGGCAAGGAACGTGCCGAGCGCCGGGGATAGTCCGACCAGCGTCATGAGGAAGGCAATGGCGACAACGAGAAGCAGCGCGGCGGCTGTAAAGATTTCCCGCAATTTGGACGCGGCGATGAAGCGGAACATCGGCCGCGAGAGATAGTGGCCACCGGCAATCACCGCTGCGATTGCAGCGATGTTGACGATCGCCACCTGCCAGCCGGCCAGCCCTTCGATTAGACTGAACTCCGCGCCATGCCCGCCGCCATGGCCATCGCCGTGATGCGCCAATTCAGGCAAGGCCAGCAACGGGATGAGTGCCAGCATCGGGATGACGGCAATGTCCTGAAAGAGCAGGACCGAAAAACTCGACTGCCCGCCATCGCTTTTCATCAGACCCTTTTCATTGAGCGTCTGAAGGACAATGGCCGTTGAGGAAAGGGAGAACACCAGCCCTATGGCAAGCGCAATGGTGGCGGGCTGACCGAGCGCCATGGCCGCCGCCATGACAAGCACGATGGTGACGCCGACCTGCAGGCCTCCAAGCCCCAGCAGCTTGTTGCGCATCGTCCATAACGTACGCGGCTCAAGTTCAAGACCGACAAGGAACAGCATCATGACAACGCCGAATTCAGCGATATGCTGGATACCTTCCGTCTCGGAACCGACAAGGCCGAGCACCGGCCCGATGACAATGCCCGCAATGAGGTAGCCGAGTACGGAACCCAGCCCAAGACGTTTGGCGACCGGCACCGCGATCACCGCGGCGCACAGATAAACGAAAGCCTGGAACAGCAATCCAGTCATGGTGTTGCCTCCTTGATCAATGGAAGCGTGTCATCGGTCAGAACCGGCAGTTTTACCGCTGCATCCATGTCCAACCTGTTTTCCCGCAACGCCTTCAGAAGTTGCCGATAACCCTCCAAATGGCGGTTCATCCGCTCATTGCCGATGGCTTTCGGCGCCGCGTAGAGCGTATAGGGCGGGATAAAACGCAGACCGCACAGATTGGCCGTCTGCTCCAACGGAGACAGGAGGTCGCGTAAAGGAAAATTGTTGCGTCCGCCCACCCGATAGAAATCTTCCGGACCACCGGTCGTAACCACCGGCAGGAACAGTTTTCCGGCTATCTTGTCGCCGCCTTCTCCATAGGCGAAGCCGTATTCAAGCACGAGGTCCTGCCATTCCTTGAGCAAGGCCGGCGTCGAATACCAGAACATCGGGAACTGGAAGACGATGACATCATGGTCCAGCAGGCGCTGCTGTTCGGTCTCGATATTGATCTTGAACCGTGGATATTCGGCGTAGAGGTCAACGAAGGTGACGCCGGGCGACATGCTTGCAGCTTCGGCCAATTGAGCGTTTGCCTGTGAGTAACGTTGGCCCGGATGGGCAAACAGCACAAGGATCTTGCGGCTTTCAGGTTCCACTCGCCATCCCTCGGTTGTTCTTGTCGGGCTCTTAAGGCCCCCTTGAGCGCACGACCATATCGGTCGCACGAGCAGTGTTTCAATAGCCGGCGCCTTTACGGGGGATAATAGACGGCTCTCAGCTTGCCCGACTCAACGCCAACGCGCATGATGGTGGGACCACTGGAGATCACCAGCCATGCCGATCCATGCCCCGCGAATGCTGATGACCGCCGCGCTGGCCTGCGCCGCATCGTTCCTTTTCTCGCCTTCCCTCGACATCATCGCACGTGCGGAAGACGAGAGCGTGTCCACCGTCGGCCCGCGCACAACCCTTTTTGTCTTCGGGCCGCAACTGCCGTTCATGTTCGAGATCGACGGGCAGCGGCTGGATTTCCGCTGGAGCGATCTTGTAACCTACGGCAATACGGGTCTTGGCGGGCTTGAAGATGGCTCGGGAACCGTGATCGGTATCGACCGGCAATTCTGGGTCGCGGATGCAACGGACCCGGTGCCGCGAGAGCTGACGGAAGAAATCACGCCATCCGGCCTTGTGGCGACATTCATCCCCGACAACAGCGTGGATCTCGAGGCAAGTGTCGATCTTGAGGCATTACAGCCCATTCTCGACGATGCCTTTGGCAATACCGGCACCTATGCCTACATGTTTCGCATCACCGGCGTTGTCGATGCACTTGCCTATCAACTGACAGGCCCTGTGCCCGATGGTTCGGTCGTCGAGACGGTTGCCGGGGGCAACAGCCAGACGGCCATGACGATCGGGACTGAAAAATTTCTGCTGGAAAACAAAGCCGTTACGCTGATCGGGCTGCGCGCACCCGAATATATGAACGGCGTGCTGCAAACGCCCTATCGTATTCACTTCATTACCGATGACCGAAGCGCGCTCGGTCAGGTTACGGATCTGATGGCGGACAATCTTAAGGTGGAGTGGACGCGCATCAATGCGCTCAATATCCACATGTGGGACGTCACGACCGCGGGTCAGTAGACATTGAGACCCGCCGCTTCAGCCAAGCGGCAAACAGGTCGTTTGATCTGAAAAGACGCCTAGGCGCCCGAAGCCACCGCTTGCGCCAGAACTTGCGCACCCAGAAGAAGGTCCTCTTCTTTCGTATCCTCCGAAAAATCATGGCTGACGCCACCGATGGAGGGCACAAACAGCATTGCGACAGGCATCAGCCTTGCAACATTGTTGGCATCGTGGAGCGCGCCGGAGGGCATGCGCCGCCAACGTTGCGGCGCGAGGGCTTCGGCGGATGTTTCCAGCTGCTGACGCAAGGGTCCGCTGATCGCTGTCGGCGGCACCGAAAGATAATCCGAGTGGGTGCACTTGAGGTCGTATTCCTCTGCGACGCTTGCTGCCGTCTGCCGGATGATCTCCTCCATGCGGTCCAGCCGCACCTCGTCCGCATCGCGCCATTGTACGCTGAAATCGGCAAGACCGGGTACGATGGAGGCCGCATTGGGTTTCAGCTCGACATGGCCGATAGTCCAGACAGTCGCCGGGGTGACGATGGATGCAAGGGTTTCATTGATCCGTTCGGCAAATGCAACGAGCCCCTGAAAGGCATCCTTGCGCATCGCCATGGGTGTTGTTCCGGCATGGTTCTGTTGCCCGGCGAAACAAACCCGAAGACCGCGAATGCCGACAATGTGTTCGACCACACCGATGACATCTTCGCTCAGATCCAGAACCGGCCCCTGCTCGATATGGGCTTCGACATAGCCCAGGAAACGGTCGGCGCGTACAAAATCGCGGGCGCACAGATCCGCCATCGCAGCTCTTGCGTCGGCAAAACTGGTGCCCTGCGTATCGGTTAGCCGATCAGCTTCGGCAAGATCGAGCGCGCCGGACCAGACGCGGCTGCCGGTGAGCGCCCCAAAACGTCCCTCTTCGTCCTGGAAGGAGACCACGGCGATTGGGGGGCCGCCGGCTTCAATCGAGGCCCTCGCCGCCTCAAGCGCGGCGATCACGCCAAATGCGCCGTCAAGCCAGCCGCCTTCGGGCTGCGAATCGGTGTGTGAGCCAAGAAGCAGGCAGGCGGAATCGTCGGCGGGAAGACCGAAAAGATTGCCAACCGGATCAAAAACCGGATTAAGCCCGGCATCGGCCATCCGGATGGCCAGCCATTGACGCGATGCGATATCGGGCTGCGAAAAAGCGGGCCGGACAACGCCCGTCCCATGCGCACCAAATGAGCGCAGGCGGTGAAGATCTTCCAGAAATCTGGCTGAATTGACGGCAATCTCGGGCATGGGCTTTTCTTAACGTATCTGCAGCGCGGCGGACAGAGACAAATGCCTGTGTCCGGGCAGCCACGCCCCGGAACCGTATCACCAAGCCGCCAGTCTTGCGCCCGGCCGTTAATTGACAGTCCGTTTGACGGGCCGCTAGAGTTTTGCGGACCGGAGAATTATCAAGGCAGGAGGACGCGCAGCCAGGCACCAAACCGGACACTGCAACCCGGTACGGAGTGTTCCGCGCCCGCGTCATCCCCCGCCGTTTCGCAGATCGAGGAGTGCTGTAATGCGATTTCGTTTCCTGACCATTTTACCCATGATTGTCATGGGATTGAGTAGTGCGGGCGTCCATGCCCAGGACGCGGGACCGTCTGCTGAACAGCCCGATTTTGTGATCAAGGTCCCGGTACGTTTCGACAATCTGCACAAGGACATCACCGGCACCTATGTGCATTGCGAAGCCTATTCCCCCGAATACCAGTATGGCGGCTCTCAGGCGACCCCGGCGCGCGCATCCTCCGGCGATCTTGGCACAGACGATTTCGACAGTGTCGTGGAAATGGAACTCTCCGTACGCGACTATTGGGACCCGGACGATACAACTGAAATCGTTTGCGAAATGTCCTTCAACGTGAAAACCGACCGCGGCGTGGAGCGTATCGATTCGCAGCTCTACGGGCCGACGACCGCCTTCGGACGCGACCGCAGCGCCTGCCGGCACGAGGTCGAATGGCTGCGCGCGGCCTGCACTGAAAAAGACACCGAAGCCCTCGGTCTTATCCGCCACAAGCTCAACGAAACGGAATGAAATTTCTCTGGCAGGTAGCGACCGGCCTTGCGCTGGCGCTGCTGTTTTGCACTACGGTCCCGCTTCGCGCGCAGGACAACACAACCGCTGACGGCGATGTCTGCGCCAGTCTCGGCGACCTGTCCGGCGTTTACCGCACATCCGATGGCAGCGTTGAAGCCAAATGGATGTTCGGTGCGGGCACCGGCGCAGTCAATCCGGGCGACCCGTTTACGGCCGAACACACCTACCTTCCCGGCGTCGCACGCCTCGGCGCCGGGCCACACTATTTCCTGTTTGGACGGGTCGGTGAGGACTGCACATCGATCAGCGGTACCTGGCGCGCGCTGTTTTCGCCGAGCGGCAATGCGCGGATCATGTCCGGCGCCTTCACAGCATCGATTGCGCCGGGGACCGTCACTATCATCAGTGCGGATGACGATCCGGAGCGAAGTCACGACTGGCTGGGGACAAATTACCGGCAGAACACTGCGCCGGAGGCCATTCTGGTCGATCTTTCCGGGCGATTGGAATTCCATGGGCCGGCCTACCGCGTTCGTCAAACCGAACTCTCGGGGCCGCTGGCCTTTTCCGGCGAGCGGCCGGCAGCACGATCGCTTGCCCTTTCTCAAGCCCTGACGTTTAACGGTGCACCACCGACAAGCCGGCAAATTGCCCTGACCGAAAGCCTGAAATTTCATGGCGAGGACGGGCAGGTCCGCACGGTTGAGATCACAACCGGCCTTTCCTTCGGCGGCAAACCGTTGAACACGCAGACCGTGTCCGTGGCCGATGCGTTATCGTTTTCCGGCAGGCAGCCGGCGGCACGCACAATCATGATGGACAGGCCGCTCGCCTTTCGCGGCAAACCTCTTGTCGTTCGTACAATCGACCTGACCGATACCTTGCTCTTTCAAGGCAAACCGTATCGCAGGCATAGTGTTACGCTTACCGAAAGATTGGCATTCAGCGGCAAACCGCAGCAAAGTCTGATCGTCGAACTGACTGAGGCACTTGTCTTTGCCGGAGACGCGGTCAGAACCCGCATAGTTGACCCGAAGCAAGGCTTGCAATTCTCGGGCACTGAGCGGCAACCACTGGTCATTGCCCTGAACCGCTCCCTTACTTTACGCGGCCCACACCCGGGCGCCCGCGACATCGGCCTTGCGCCAACCCTGTCATTTACCGGGGCGCAGGAATGGAACCGGCGCATTGCCATCGCGGTCCCCCTCGCCTTTCACGGGCCGCGTGTTCAAAGCCGCGCCGTAGATATTGAAAGCCGGCTTTTGTTCGAAGGCGCAAGCCGGCAATCGCGGCAGATCGCTCTGCCCGCTTCGCTGGAATTTGCCGGCAAACGGATTCGCTCGCGCATCGTGGCGCTTGAGGCTACCCTTGAATTTCACAGTGGCGGCGAGCCGGTTGAAACAGCCATCGTTCTGGAAGGCCTTGGTCCCACCGGCGCCGGCCCTTGCGGCGATGCGCTCGATACGGGACTGAAGGTGCTCGATATCGACCGCAGCCTTCCCGAAACGTCCGAAGGCATTACCGCGGACTATATTGGGAGGCTTCGCTCCGTCTTTGCGCCCTACCAGGCCTATGCGTCCAAAGCGTTGGAGAGACAGGCCGAGTGCATGGAAACGCGGCTTGCCGAGTTTCGCCGGCTCACCGGCGACGAGCCCCATGCTCTTTGGCTCCGTACACCGGCCTTTAATGCCGAGACTTTCTACTCCAACCAGATTGCAGCGACCCGCAATGCAGCGCTCTATCTGCGCCAGATCGCCTTCGAGCTCGAGGCGATTGAAATCCTGTTGCGGGACGAAAAACAGTTTCACTCCTTCGGCGGGGTCGACGAGCCGGCTGCCGCCAATTTCGGACTGGTAACGGACAGCCAGGCCAATCGGAACGTGAAGGGCAGCGACATTGTCTCGATGCGGGATTTCGAACTGATGGCCAAACATATACCGGCCAATGCCGAGGCGCTGACCGACCAGCGCAATCTTTATCTGCAGCGCAAACTCTCACTCCGCTTCGGTTATCTGGAGGAATTGCTGCCGCACACCATCGAGGGCCTTGCCGACTGGACACAGGTCGATGCTTATGTGAAGGCGCGCTTCCTGCCGCAGGCCGCGGAAGCGATTGACACCCGACTGGATGAGCTGAAGCTCGCGGCTGGAGAAGACGCGGCACTCACCATACCGCAGGACGAATTTGCCTCCCATGCGCGTGCCTACTCCGGCCTCACCCAGGTGACCGGCAACCGGATCAGTGGCGACAGCTTCGCCGACTTCATGAACGGCAAGGTGCGCAATGGCGATTTCGACCCGTGGCCCGACCCGGACGTGATAAGGCGCTGACACGGACAGACGCGCCCGATCGAGATCAGGAGAATTTTTTGTGAAACTCAGACGCGTTAACACGCCAGACGGGCCGCGCATCGAAGCGCTCGACAACGACCGCTGGGTGCGCCTTTCCGATGTCAAAAGGCTGGACGAGCTCACGCGCAGTCACGGGGCGCAGGGTCATGCGGCATCGGACATGCTGACCGTGCTGCAGCTTGGTCCCGAAGGCTGGCAGGCGCTGGCCGCCGAAATGCCGGGCCTGGAGCCGGCAAACGCAGAGGCAGATGTGATGCTGCCGCTTGTGCCGGCCTCGTTTCGCGACTTCATGCTTTACGAATCCCACGTGATTAACGCGACACGCGGTTATCTGAAACGCTTCATGCCCAGCGCCCACCGCGTGGCAACAACGTTCGAGAAAGCCACTGGCAAAACATTTCCCAAGCTGCGCCCGCACCAGCTCTGGTACGAGCAGCCGATCTACTATTTCGGCAATCATCTGAACTTCCTCACCGACGGGGACGAGATTGCCTGGCCGGCCTATACGGACGCGCTGGATTACGAACTGGAACTTGGTGCAATCCTCGCACATCCGCTGATTGACGCATCCGAGGAACAGGCGACGAAGGCAATCGGCGGGTTCGTTGTGCTGAACGATGTCAGCGCCCGCGATACGCAGAAGGACGAGATGGCGAGCGGCTTCGGGCCACAGAAATCCAAACATTTTATCAATGCGATGTCGGCGATTGTTACGACAGCAAATGAGGTTCTTCCAGTGATTGACGCGCTGGATGCATCCGTTTCCATCAATGGAGAGACGGTTGCGACATGTCCTTCGGCCGGCATGCAGTATTCCATGGGCGCGACCATTGCCCAGGCATCGAAGGGCGAGGCGTTGCACCCGGGCGAACTGTTCGGCTCGGGCACGCTGCCGGGCGGCAGCGGCATGGAAAACGGACACTGGCTGAACCCCGGCGACCGGCTTTCGCTCAAGATCGGAGAGATCGGCACGCTTACCAACACAATTTCACGAGGACATGCCTGATGAGTGTTGTCGATCTGACAAAACCGATCCAGTACAATCCGGACGATCCGTCCTTCATGAAGGTGAAGGTCAAGCACAAGCCGCACCGGATCGGGCGCTGGCTGGTGCGCGTTCTCGGCCTGCCGTTCAACCTGATGCCGAAGGATTTTGAAGGCTGGGCGGACGATACGATCACCAAGATGGGCGTTCACAGCACCACCCATATCGACGCACCCTGGCACTATGGCGAGACCAGCGGCGGCGCGCCGGCACAGACCATCGAGCAGATCCCGCTCGATGAGTGCATCGGCCCGGGGCTTGTCCTCGATATGACCCACAAGGAGGATGGCGATCCGATCACCGCCGCCGACATGGAAGAAGCGCTGGCAAAATCCGGCGGCGAAATCTCCACCGGCACAATCGTGCTGATCCGCACCGGCCGCGACAAATTTTTGGGCACGAAAGAATACTGGAAGCGCGGCACAGGCATGAGCGCCGAGGCGACCGACTGGCTGCTCGACAAGGGCGTGACCGTTACCGGCATCGACCAGTGGGGCTGGGATGTGCCCTTCCACTACCAGATCGCCCGATCAAAAGCCGAAGGCCGCCGCGACATTTTCTGGGAAGGCCACCGGGTGGGCCAGAAACGGCCCTACTGGCACATGGAACAGCTCACCAATCTGTCGGCCCTGCCGTCCCACGGTTTCAAGGTCTGCGTCTTCCCCCTGAAGATCGTCGGCGCGTCGGCCGCACCGACGCGGGTTGTGGCGCTGCTGGAAGACTGAGGCCTATCTCGACTAGAAATCGATGACCACCGATGGGGCGCTGCGACGCGCCTCGCCGTGATACACAGCCTCAATGTTGTTGCCATCCGGGTCGAGCACAAAAGCCGCGTAGTAGCCCGGGTGGTAAGCCCGCTCGCCAGGTGCGCCGTTGTCGCGACCGCCATGCGTCAGAGCCGCGCGGTAGAAGGCGTCCACCGTCGCACGGTCCTTGGCCTGGAAGGCCAAATGGTGACGTCCGGTCAGCACACCAAGCGCGGCCGGGCTTTCTGCCGACGACACGACAAGTTCGTCAGCCCAGAAAAAATCGTCACCTGTGTGGACGACAGGAATATCCAGTACAGCCATGACGGCCTCGTAAAAGTCCTGACTTGCCTTAAGGTCGCTCACGACGAGTTGGATGTGGTCAATGAGCCGGCCCCGATGGAGTTGCTGCGTTTCCATAGTCCTTCTCCGTATTATTATCGGGCTGGTGGTTTTCCTCCCGATCCGCCTTCACCCCACGATAAATCTGCTTCTTGTGGTTCGCTCGTATGACAGGCGACCGGACCCGCACATTCTATCCTGCTGCACAACGACCATCGTCAACAGCGGGACCGTATGTGATGGACTTACAAGCGCTGACTTTTGTCAAGCTGGCTGAACACCGGTTTGCGAAATTTCACCCTGATCAGGAAGATGAATACTATAATTCGGCGAACGCTTTACCCATGTGTCTGAATGTAGCATTCAGTGCGATCACCAAGGCAGCCGGATGGCTGCAATATACATGCCGATCAACAAGCAGGAACCTGCTTTGCACCTTTGAACAATGGAAGGCCAGGACCGGATGAAAGATCTTGAAGAGGATCGCGCCGCCATCCTCGCCGTCGTCGATGCCGAGACGGAGGCATATCTTCAGCGGGACTATGATGCCTGGGAGAAATGCTGGCATGACGGGCCGGAAATCCGGCGCATTCATTCGCATGTCGGAACCGGTGTGACGGTTGTCGCCGGGCCCGAGATCAGAACTCAAATGCACCGGCTTTTGTCAGAAAACATTGAATGGCAGGTGCCGGAAGCTATCCGGCGAGAGAACATGAATATTGTTGTCAGCGCCGAGATGGCCTGGGTGAGCTACGATCAGATCGGCGATATGTCGAGCATTCCCAAGGAGATGGCCGGGCATTATCACGAACTCAAAATCCTCCACAAAATAGACGGATCCTGGAAAATCGCCTGTATTGTGGGCACCCAAATGCGCATCGACCATGTGCGCGCGCCGCTTGTCGAGGTCGACGAGACTGCGCGCCTGTTATGGATGAACGAGGCGGCTCAGGACCGCCTGCCGAACCATCCCATGCTTGGCTTGCGGGCAAACCGTCTTCATGCCGCCGAACCGGACGCGCAAGGTGAACTTTTGAGCGCGGTGGACTGGATCGCCAAGGTCCGCGACCGGCACACGCCATGCGTCGGAGAAGACGCAGTCACACGGGCGATCGCACTTGGTCAGGACGACACCGGCCTTGCCCATATCTGCTGGGCGATCCTGCGAGACGGCAGGCTGCTCATCACCTTCGACGACACGGACCGGCTCGAACGGCAGCTCGCCAGCGCCGCAGCAGTCTATGGCCTTTCCCAAGCCCAGGAGAAGCTTGCACGGCACCTGGTAGAAGGCCGCGATCTCGGGGCAGCCGCAGCGGCGCTTGGCATCAGCCCAAACACCGCGAAAACACACCTGCAGCGTATCTACGACAAAACAGGCGTCCGGGCGCAGCCGGCTCTCGTCCGCCTTCTTCTCAACGCGGACCGGCGCGGCATTTGATCGGCCCTCAGGCTTTGCCGGTCAGCCAATAGGTCTGCACCAACCCCTTGCCTTTGATCTCGACACTGCCGCGCGGCTCGAATGTGTAGGCTGTTCCCAAACGCTGTTTCATTTCGTCGGTTAGCTGGATACGCCCGGCTTCACCATGGCTTTCCATTCGGCTTGCGGTGTTCACCGTGTCGCCCCAGACGTCGTAGAACACCTTTTGTGTTCCGATCACGCCGGCGATGGCGGCGCCCGAATGAAGGCCGATCCGCACCTCGATCCGCTGGCCGGACTCGGCTGTCAGCCGGGCGGTGACGTCCAGCATGGCCAAAGCCATATCCGCGATCACCTGCGCGTGGTCCGGGCGCGCTGTCGGCAATCCGGCGGCAACCATATAGGCATCGCCGATGGTCTTGATCTTTTCCAGACCGAACTGTTCGGTCAGCCTGTCGAATTCGGTGAAAACCCAATTGAGAAATTTCACCAGATCATCCGGCGGCATGGACGAAGCGCGCGGAGTGAAATCGACAATATCGGCAAACAGGATTGTCACCTCGGGCAGTTCATCTGCGATCACAGAGCCGGGCGACGACTTCAGACGCATCGCAATTTCAGCAGGAAGCAGGTTGTCTAGTAACGCCTCGGAGCGCGCATGTTCAGCGGCCAGCGCTTCTTCAGCCCTCGCGACCCTGAAAGACAGGGTCATAACCCCAAAGGCGATGATCAGCGGCATCGCCACAACCACGGTCAGAAGGACCAGAAGCTGGAACCTCGGATCTACCACGACAATGCCGGACGGTTCCTGGAAGTACACGGCCGAAATAACCATGGCGACAATACATGCCACACAAAATACAATCGTGTCGGTCAGGTTCTCCTTGCCATTGACGACAAGCGCGGCAAGCAGGGCGATATTGAGATATAAGTAAAGGCCGGTGCCTGCGCCAAGGAAATAGCTGAGCGTGGTGAAGACCCAGATACCGACTGCGAGACCCAGGAAAAGGGCCAACCGCAAACTTCTTATTGCCACAAGGGGAAGCAGGATGATGGATGTACAGGCAAAGGCAGCAATCCACGCGACACGCAGGCCGTCAAAATCGTAGAGTGCATAAAACGCACCATAGCCGAGGGCTGCGCCAAATCCGGCCAACATGATGACGTTGAAGGCAAAGCGCCGGGATTTCTCGTTGTCCGGCAAGCCGTCCAGTCCAATGGACAAATACCAGGTGATCGGCCGCCACGCATTCAGCATGAAAGATCTGAAAATTTGTTTCGCCTCCACCGGATCAGGTTCGAGAACAGTTCACCGACAAAGCTACTTCAAAGCGGCGTCCAATCAAGATGCGCACTTTTGACCGCAAGTTCCGCGGGTCCGGTCCGAAGTCTGTCATCCCTACCCTGTCAGCCGCACTGGACGTCGCATGGTCGAACACTGGCGCGCAACCGACGACACATGACATTCGGATTTATTCATAAAACACCGCCACGCTTGTCATGCATGCAACAGGCAAATTCACCTTTCGAGCCCTTACTGGACGCATTGCAAGAACATTCAGATGTCCGCTTTGGCGCCGGTCAGGCTAGATCAATTCAATTGTGCCTTTCATGTGTGGATGGAACGCACAAAAATAGTTGGTTTCCATTCCCTCGGTAACTTTGATTGACCGCGCATCGTCCTTGACGATTTCTCCGGTATCCCAATCTGCCGCCACCGCGGTAGCGGTATGAGGCGCCAAGTCCTCATTGGTCCAACGTATCGTGTCGCCGACTTTGACGGTGATGGTCTGGGGTTCGAACTCAAAGGACTTGATCCTGATGTCATGAGTTCTTGGCGTTTTTGCCAGGCCATTGTTGACGGAGGTAGCCAGAGCGCCAGCACATGCTGCCGCCCCGACCAGAAGGTCCCTGCGGATGACTTTTGATGCCATCAGTTCAGGGCCTCCACCATCATCTCCGCATGAGCTTCATGCGCTTTGAAAATTTTCAGGCCTTCTTCGAACAGGGCTTTCACCTCGGCATTCTCGATATTCGGGATGAAGACGTCACCGACCAGAGCATTGACCGCTTTGTGGTACGCCAGTTCGTTCTCGGCATAGGCCCTGTCAAACTCAGCCCCGCTGAGTGTGCTGAACCTCTCGATGATTGCATCGCCGTCCTGGTTTAGTTTTTGACTCAGAAAATTGTCTTGCGCCTGGACGCCCAGTTTTTCCAGCAGCGCCAGAGCTTGCTCATTCACTGCTTCATGATCGCGAATCATCGTTTTTGCGAATTTGTGAATTTCCGGGTTCTTGGATTTCGCAAGCGCCAAATGGGCATAACGAATGTCGAGATTGTCTGCCGTGTATGCAACATGAGCAATTTCGACATCGCGTGGCGCATCGAAATCGCAAAGAGGCTGCTCCTGGTTCCAAAGAACACACTGACAGATGCCGCCGAAGGTGCAGGCTATGCCTCCGATTCAGCCTTTGCGCGTGTTTTTAAAAAGGAGACCGGCATGACACCTGCCGGTTTCAGAAAGTCTACCATCGCTGCTCATTCAGACGTATGAACGATCTGCATAAAATCGGGAACTTTCGCGCATAGCCTGCACGAAACTCCTCACATATTTCTCTTCGATCGCTGCATGTCAGCAAACTGCAAAAGGATGAGAAAACCATATTCCCGCGTTTCGTTACCAAGTCACTTCACGCATATCTCGACTATCCGGTCGCGCTCGGCCTTATCGCAATGCCATTCCTGTTTGGTCTCGGTGAGGGCAATATCTTGGCATTTTGGTTGTCAATCGCGACAGGGATTGCTGCGCTCTTTTTGACCGTGCTCACCGACCACCATCTCGGTATCTTCCGGGTTTTGCCCTACAGATTTCACCTTGCCGTCGACGGTCTGGTCGGAATTGCATTCATTGTCGCACCATTGGCCTTTGGTTTCACCGGCATCGAGTTTTGGTACTACATGCTGCTTGGCCTCACGGTCCTGGTTGTGGTTGGCTTGCACCAGCCTGAAGACAGCGTTGTGTCGGCATAATGCAGACCTCCCGATACAAACGGGCCGCAATTGTTCTGCGGCCCGAAGCCGTTGAGATTGTTCGATGACACCTTCTGTAAATGCTGACGGTCTTCTGACTGAAGTAAGATCATGCACCATTTGCAAGGATCTCCCGTTGGGAGCACGCCCGATTGTTCAATTCAGCCCCAGCTCAAGGCTCTTGATCGTCGGTCAGGCACCAGGTCGTATCACCCATGAAAGGGGCATTCCATTTGACGATCCCTCGGGCGATCGGTTGAGAGCCTGGCTGGGGATTGATCGCGATGTCTTTTACGACGCCCGGAAAGTCGCCATCGTGCCAATGGGCTTCTGTTTTCCTGGAACTGCCAATGGAGGTGATTTGCCTCCGCGCAGCGAATGTGCACCAGCGTGGCGCAACAGGATTCTTGATATCCTCACTTCCGTGGAATTGACCCTGGTCATCGGACGTTACGCGATTGATTGGCATTTGCCCCAATTTGGCAGATCCACGGTTACTGACGCGGTCAAGTCGTGGGCAGACGTGTGGCCCAATCGGCTCATCCTGCCGCACCCAAGCCCACGAAACAATCGGTGGCTCAGGCAAAATCCATGGTTTGAAAACAATATTGTGCCGGTGTTGCAAACGCGGGTGGAGAACGTTTTTGACGCGGACCGCCCTTAACATCTGTGAAAACTGACAATGATGGTGGTCCCAATGAAGCCGCTGCCGGGGAACGAGCCGCGGCGGCTTTGCGGCGAGTTCGAGAATTCGGGCTTCCCAAACAGCCTGTCGATGCGGGTCCAGGCCGAAGTTTGGCATCCCGATCTTGTATCTGTGCTGTCCGACATCCAAATGCATCTCATGTTACGAACATTTGCAAAGACATTGTTGCTTGCATGCGGGCTGGATGCGGCGCAGGCGGGCGAATTGGAGGACATTGCCGAGCAGGCTGCCTCGAAGGCACCGAACTATGCGCTGGGTGTCGCCTACGCGGAGAATGGTGCGAAACCCGTGACAATGACATTTGGGCCCATTCACAAAAACACCGACACACCCGTTTCCACTGATGCGCAATGGCATATCGGATCGATCACAAAGTCTTTCACCGCCGCCCTCATCATGCGGCTGGTGGATCGCGGGACACTCTCGCTCGACGCACCCGTCGAGGATTATCTGCCCAAGGACAAGGCGCTCATGCACGCGCAATGGCGCGCGCTCACCCTTCGTCAATTGCTCTCACACACGTCCGGACTGCCCGCCAACGCGCCCATGGAACACTTTTCAAAACGATCGAACGAGAACCTCCACGATCTGCGGCGTGAGATCCTGGCCGCCTTGTGGATCAGTCCGCTTTCCGATCAGACGGGCGCTTATCTCTATTCCAATCTCGGCTATTTGCTGGCAGGTTTTGTTGCCGAAGAGGCCACCGGAAAACCCTGGGAAAAGCTCGTTCTTGACGAACTGGCGGTTCCGCTTGACCTGAAATCACTCGGGTTCGGGGCGCCGGTGAAGGACGGAGCGCCGTGGGGCCATGGCGGATTTGTTCTGTTCAAGCGCGAGGTCTCGCCACAAGCGGACATAACGGACAATCCACCCTGGCTCGGGCCTGCCGGGACAATCCATTTGAGCCTCAACGATCTTGTGCTTTGGGGCCAGGCCCACCTTGCCGCGTGCAAGGGAGAAGCAGATCAGTTTTTGTCAGCCAAAAGTTGCCTGGCAATGCAGGAGATCATCGCTGAAAACTACGGTCTCGGCTGGGTGATCGAGGACAATAAAGACCCACCCCATATCTGGCACAACGGGTCGAACACCATGTGGTACGCCAAGTTGGTGATCCTTCCGGATCAAGACCGTGTGCTGGCAGCCGCAACCAACGTTTTTCATGCGAGAAGAATAGACAGGCTTTTGGACGACATGCGCCTGTCGAACGACTGAAGCCGGCACCGGCCCCAAGCAGCCGAACCGGTCATTTGGTTGTCTGTCTCGCGCCGGCTTGTGAAAAGGCGTTGTGTGATCTAAGTACACACCATGTCCTATGCAAGATGGGGCGACGGAGATTTTATGTCCACGCTTGCGGCCCGCCGCTAAGGTCCACCCGACCGGATCGATCTGAACCAAAAAGCCTACCGTGCGCAATGCCGGGAGCTTTTTCGGCTGACATAAATTCAAGAGACAATCCATTGAACACCTCACAATACGAACGGCGTGTTTTGCGCGTTCCGCCGCCGCTCGAGCGCAAGCCCGACAATACGCAAGAGACACCCGCCAAGGATCATCACCAATGTTGAAACCGACAATCAAACCGACGACAGAAGACGACATCCCGGCCCTGCTGATCGTGCTGGATCAGACCGGGCTTTTTCCAAGTGACATGCTCCCGGACATGCTCGCGCCATCCCTTCAGGGAGATACCGGCGCATTCTGGCTGACCTGCCATCTTGACGGGGCAGCCGTCGGTTTGTGCTATACGGCACCGGAGGAACTGACCGATGGAGCCTGGAACATGCTCGCGCTTGCGGTCCGGCCCGATCTTCAGGGCAAGAAGCTGGGAGCAGCACTCGTTGCTGCAGCCGAGCAGCACCTCAGGGAAAAGAACCAACGCATCCTGATCGTCGACACCTCGAGTACGGAAGACTTCGCACGGACCCGGACATTTTATGCCCGCAACGGATATGAAGAAGAAGCGCGCATCCGGGACTTCTGGTCAGAAGGCGATGACAAGGTGATTTTCCGAAAGGCACTCTGACTACAAATGCCCTTCGCCATTCAGTTGGCGGAGGGCTCTTCAAAGGGCGGTGGAGCGGCCAATGGCCTGACGGTCAAGTCGTTCCGTCTGCACACAGATCGACGATCAGACGCTCCACGTCGCGGACCACCTTTGAGCGTGCCTCGGGTCGGCGCGCCAGCGACACTTTCAAAGCGGGAAGCGGTGGCATCCCGGCGTCCCGGCCCAACACCCGCAGACCGGCGTCCACGTTTTCCTCCAACCCTGCTGCTATCCCGATCCCGGCCCTTGCCGCCGCCATCATCCCGCCGAAGCTCTTGGTGCTCATGGCGACACGATACCGCCGCCCGGCCCGCTCCAGTGCACCCCTGATCGTTCGGGCGTAGTCGCTTCCCTCCACCCAGATGATAATCGGCAGCGGGTCCTGCTCATGCAAGTCCACCACTTCAGGTCCTATCCAGACCGGGTTGCGAACAAACAGCGGCACGGTCTGCGGCATCCCTGCGGCGGCGCCGGCAAGCAGGGCGAGATCGAGCCCGCTGTCGCGCAGGCCGCCGATCAAATCGGGCGTGGCCTCGGTCCACAGCGACAGCTCCACGTACGGCGCCACCTTCCGCATCTCCGGCAGAAGCCGCCTGAGAACCGGCGTCAGGAAAACCTCTGACATGCCGAGTGCAACCCGGCCCGCGCTGGAGGTCAGGGCGAAGGCCTCGCATGCCCGGTCATGGGCGTTCAGTACTTCGCGCGCCGGTCCCAGAAGCCGCCGACCCTCCTGCGTCAGCCGCACCGTTCCGCTGCCGCGCTCAAGGATCGGCCGCCCGATCTCGGCCTCCAGTTTCTTGATCTGCTGGCTGACTGCACTCTGTGTGCGCCCGATCTGCTGGCCGGCCGCCGTGAAGCTCCCTGTCTCGATGATCGCCAGAAATGCTTTCAATGCGTCGATATCCATACCCATTAGAATTTCTTATTCTGGTTAGAAAGTAAATTCGTTTGCGAAATGGACAGGTTCATCGGCATCTTCCGCGGCGAAGGAGACATCCGATGGACCAGCTTTTCACCCACCGTCTTGCCCGGCCCGACGATTTCGGCGCCCTGATGGCTCTTCTGCACCGCGCCACCCTTGGTCTCAATGACGATCACTACGATCTGGATGCCATGCGCCTTGCTCTCAAAGAGGTGCCGCTGCTGACGCCTGATCTTGTCGACGATGGCCACTACCATGTTCTCACCGGCGCTGAAGGCGCGATCCTCGCCGGCGGCGGCTGGTCCTGCCGCGCACCCGGCTATGCGGCGGCATCCGGCGAGCATGCCGCCGCGCTGGCGCCCGGCCAGGCACTTGTCCGGGCCGTAAATGTCGACCCGACTGTTGCCCGCCGGGGCCTCGGCAGCCGGATCATGGCGATCATCGAGGCGGACGCCGCCGCCCACGGCGTCCGCCACCTCTCGCTAACGGCCACCCTGCCCGGCAAACAGCTCTACGATCGCCTCGGCTACCGCACCCTTCACCCCGTTGAGGGACGGCTTTCAAACGGCTACCGCGTCAGCCTCTACGCCATGGAAAAGGTGCTATCGCATGATCCCGATGCAGCCGCGAGACCCGTCACTCAAGGTGTTTCCGGCAGGGACCTTTGCTGAACCGCTATTTCATGGAGCTTATGCCAAACAGATTGCCCTCGGTATCCTGGCACAGCGACACCCAACCGAATTCACCGATCGAGAATTTCGGTCTGACCACGTCCCCGCCGGCTTCTGCAACACGCGCCTCCTCGTTGGCACAGTCTTCGGCGGAAAAATAAACGACGGTCCCGCCGACACCGGGAGAGGCATTGGCCGATTTCGTCAAGGCACCACCCGCGCCATACGCCCCCATATCTGCCGGAAAACTCATCATTTGAGTTTCACCTGTGGGGTCACCGATCGGTTCGAGTTTGCAGTCCAGCACGGTTTCGTAAAACGATACGGCCCGATCCAGGTCGTTTACATAGATATCAAACCATCCAACAGCGTTTGTTTTAGACATCATCAACTCCAGTTTGTTGTCGAACATGCCCATCAGCTACCAAGCCGTTATTGGTCAGTATTGTAGATTTCAGACATCGAATTTTCTGGAATACTTGCCCGGCGTATAGCCTGTCGCCCGGCGGAACGAGTGGATGAAGTGAGACTGGTCAGCATATGAAAGGGAAGGCTCGCCGTCTAAGGATTGCTGCAGCCGAAGTACCTTGAGGAAATCGTGAGGCGCAAAACCCGTCGTCTTTTTGAGAACCCGTTGCAATTGGCGTGGTGATAACCCTGCCACCGCCGCCATTTCTGCGACAGAATGGATGTCGTCGAGGTGCTGGAATATCCTTTCGGTGACCGGATTGGCGATTACGAGCTTGCGTTCAATCAGGTCTTCCACAAAGCGAGAGAGCATGGACTGCTTGGCTGCAAAATCCTTGCCGATAAGGGCCTGATTGAGAGCGGTCAGCGGTAGAGTGCCGTCATAGGCGTCTTTCACCAGACCGTAGGACGCCTCTTCGCAGTCTCCCTGCCAAACGCCCGGCAGAAGTCGGATGTTGAGAAAGTGAAACGTCTTGCCCAGATTGAGCTCCTCAGAGGAAGAATGCAGCCTGGTTATCCCGACGACGCCCGGATTGAGCTGATCGAAAACGATATAGGTGCAGGCGTCCGGCAGGGCGTGGAAGCGATAATCGTCCAACAAGGCAGCCTGCGTGCGCAGTTCCAGAAAACGATGGACAATGCCTCGCAAATGTTTGGGCGGTTCGGCTTCAAAAAACTGAACGGTTTCAACCGTTTTGTCTTTACCGTTTCCCTTTGGATCGTACATACCGCGCTCGCTCATTTCGCAGTTCTGTATTGGTAACACGTATCATCAATACTGCATTGAATGCATTCATAGCTTTCCCCTGCACCATGAACCGCCAAGAGAGTCTCCTCCAGGTACCGACAGCCCTTATTCAATTGAAACCATGTCGGACTACATGACAAACTGCCATTACAAGTATTCAGTTGATGAAGAGCCAACTTCTTATGGAGAATTCAGGCTTCGAGAGAAGTTGTTCTTCTTAAATCGTGAATTTTGGGTTTGGAGTTGCAAAGACGGTTTCGGCAGGACCTGGGATGTCGTGGTGGGGCGAGACGAGCCTTCGTTTCATCCGGATTCCCAGCCGCCAATTTGGATGTTTGGCGCTCTTCATGAGAAGCGATACGATCCGAGAGAGATTATCGTCAATGAGTTTCCAGAACTCATTCACGAAACAGGAAAAATCAACTGATCATTCGCGGTTAACCGAAACCAATCGGCACCTTGGGCTCCAAGCGGCTCCGCTTAACTCCCCACCCATGGCCCATGGTGGGCGCCTTCGGCATCCACCCGCTCAAAGGAGTGGGCGCCGAAGAAATCGCGCTGGGCCTGGATCATATTGGCGGTGGAACGGCCGGTGCGCATCATGTCGAAATAGGCAAGGCCGGATGAGAGCGCCGGCACGGGATTGCCGCCAAGGCTCGCCTTGCTGACGAGTGACCGCAGATCGCCCTGCCCGCGCTTCATGATGTCGGCGAAGAATGGCGCGAACATCAGATTGACGCGGCCCGAGGCCGTGAGCGCCTCGGCCATGTCGTTGAGCATGGTCGAGCGGATGATGCAGCCGGCGCGCCAGACCTTGGCGATCTCGGGCAGCGGCAGCGACCAGCCGAATTCCTCCGAGGCCGCCTCGATCATGGTGAAGCCCTGCGCGTAACAGGCGACCTTGCCGGCAAGCAGCGCGTTTTCAAGGCATTGCGGCGTGACGGTTTCGGCATCGAGCGCCTGCGGCGCGGGCCCGAAGAGCGCTTCGCCGGCCTCGCGCTCCTTTGTGCGGGCCGAGATGTTGCGCGCGGCGACCGCGGCCTCAATGGCGGAGACGGGTGTTCCAAGATGCTGGGCCTCGATCACCGTCCAGCGGCCTGTGCCCTTCTGGCCGGCGCGGTCGAGGATGATGTCGAGCACCGGGCGGTCCGTCTGAGGGTCAATCGCCCGCGAGACTTCGGCGGAAATCTCGATGAGATAGGAATGCAGCGGCCCCTTGTTCCACGCGGCGAAGATATCGGCGATCCGCGCCGGCTCATAGCCGAGCCCGTCGCGCATGATGCCGTAGACCTCGGCGATCATCTGCATGTCGGCATATTCGATGCCGTTATGCACCATTTTCACGAAGTGCCCTGCCCCGCCCTCGCCCATCCATGTGGCGCAAGGCACGCGATCATATTTAGCGGCGATCGCTTTCAGCACCGGCGCGACCCGGTCCCAGGCCGGCTTCGGCCCGCCGCCCATGATGGACGGTCCATAACGCGCACCCTCGGAGCCGCCCGACACGCCGATGCCGAGGAAAAGCTCACCCTTCTCCCTGGCCTCAGCCGCGCGGCGGTTGGTATCGCGGAAATTGGCATTGCCGGCATCAATGATCAGATCGCCATCGCCGAGCATCGGGCGCAGGATTTCGATATGCTGATCGACGACCTCGCCCGCCGGCACCATGAGGATGATGTTGCGCGGGGGTGCAATCGCCGCGACAAATTCCGTCAGGGTCTCGCACGGCGTCAGCTTGTCCGCCAGCTCTCCGGCTCCGTCCACAAAGGCCCGCGTACGCTCGGGCGTGCGGTTATAGACCGCGATATCGTGGCCATTGTCTGCGATGTTGAGCGCCAGGTTGCTGCCCATGGTGCCAAGGCCGATGAGGCCGATGCCGGGTGTCGTCATGATGTGTGAATGCCTTTCTGTCGTCGCCGCCTCGCCAAACGCCTGCCCATCATCGCGCTGACGTTTTTTCGATGGATAACACATTCGCAGGAACTGTGGCGGGCGAATTCTTAGCTTTCAACGGCTCTTGCGGCGAACGGCGTGAAACCGCTAGTGTCGCGCGGTCAAAAACAGAGCGGAGAATTCGATGAGCACGATCAAACCCTGGAGCGAAGTGGCCCCGCGCCTCATCGAGGTCGCCATGGGCCGCGCGCCGGCCGATATGGTGATCACCGGCGGGCAATGGGTGAACGTGCATTCGGGCGAGATCGTACCGGAGACGGATGTGGCGATCCTCGACGGCCGCTTCGCCTATGTCGGCCCTGACGCGAGCCACACAATCGGCGATGATACGGAGGTGATCGAGGCCGAAGGGCGCTATCTGGTGCCGGGGCTTTGCGACGGGCATATGCATGTGGAATCCGGCCTCGTGACCGTGACGGAATTCTGCCGCGCCGTCATCCCGCACGGCACGACCTCGATGTTCATCGACCCGCATGAGATCGCCAATGTGCTCGGCCTGCCGGGCGTCAAGCTGATGCATGACGAGGCGATGGATATGCCGATCAATGTGCATGTGCAGATGCCCTCCTGCGTGCCGTCGGCGCCGGGCCTGGAAACGCCGGGCGCCGAACTCGGCGTTGCCGAGGTGACGGAGGCGATGGGTTGGCCGAACATTATCGGCCTTGGCGAGATGATGAATTTTCCGGGCGTTGCCGCCGGAAACGCCACGATGCTCGGCGAGATCGCCGCAACGCAGGAGGCCGGCAAGACCGTCGGCGGGCATTATGCCTCGCCGGATCTCGGCCATGCCTTTCACGCCTATGTGGCGGGCGGGCCGGCGGACGACCATGAAGGCACGCGTAAGGAAGACGCCACCGCCCGGGTGCGCCAGGGCATGCGCGCCATGCTGCGCCTCGGCTCGGCCTGGTATGATGTCGCGGCACAGGTCAAAGCCATCACCGAGGACGGGGTCGATTCGCGCAACTTTATCCTGTGCACCGATGACAGCCATTCCGGCACGCTCGTCAATGAAGGCCATATGAACCGAGTGGTGCGCCACGCCATCGCGCAGGGGCTGAGGCCCATCACCGCAATCCAGATGGCGACGCTCAACACCGCGCAGCATTTTGGCCTGGAGCGCGAGATCGGCTCGATCACGCCCGGACGGCGGGCGGACCTCATCCTTTCCAGCGATATCAGCGCCCTGCCCATCGAGCTCGTCATTGCGCGGGGCAAGGTGATGGCAAAGGACGGCGCGCTGACGGCCGAAATCCCCCACCGCACCTATCCGGAATTTGCCAAGAACACGGTGAAACTCGGCAAGATGCTGGCGGCGCGCGATTTCGAGATCGCCGCGCCCGCCGGGGCCAACCAGGTGAACGCGCGGGTGATCGGCGTTATCGAGAACCAGGCGCCGACCAAGGCGCTGGAAGCGCCGCTTGCCGTTGAGGGCGGGCTGGTGCAGATGGACCGGGAAAACGATGTCTGCCAGATCGCGCTGGTCGAGCGCCACCGCGCCACCGGCCAGGTGACCAACGGGTTCGTCTCCGGCTTCGGCTATAATATCGACTGCGCCATCGCCTCGACCGTTGCCCATGACAGCCACCACATGATCGTCGTCGGCACCAACCGCGAGGACATGGCGCTGGCCGCCAACCGGCTGGGCGAGGTCGGCGGCGGCATCATCGTCGTCTCGAAGGGCAAGGAGCTGGCGCTGGTCGAACTGCCGATCGCCGGCCTGATGGCCGACGAACGCGCCGAAATCGTCGCCGACAAGGCACAGAAGATGGTCGAGGCCATGGAGGCCTGCGGCTGTACCCTCAACAACGCCTATATGCAGCACTCGCTGCTGGCGCTGGTGGTGATCCCGGAAATCCGCATTTCCGATGTCGGGCTTGTGGACGTGACCACCTTCAAGAAGGTGGATCTGTTCGTCTAAGACCCGACCGGTCTCAAGACGAGCAGCCGGACCAGGCGATATTGGCAATGGCGTTCTTTTCAAAGGACGCTGTCGCGGACCCCGCGGCCGTTTCAAGCACCACGCCGGCGCCGACAATCTCGGAATCCGAAACGGTGATCTCCAGCGCATCGGCGGTGTCGTCAACATCGATGGTAAAGGCCAGCGACGCGCCGGCGTCGAGGCCGGTCAAATCAAGCGTTACGGCGCTGTCGCCATCCGAGACGCGAGGCACGGTGTTCAGCACCTCCCCGCCCGACACCAGCTCAAAGGGCTGGAACACTTCAACGCCGGCGCCCTTGCCGGTGACATCGAAGATCAGCCCATAGGGCGAGCCGCCAAGATCGATGGTGAGCGACGCCGCGCCGAGCGCGCAGGCCCCGGTATTGGTGATCGTAAACCGATCCTTCGGCGCCCCCTCATCGAAACGAACCTGCAGATCGGCAAAAGCGGGCGAAGCAAAGCCGGCAAGAAGGGCGGCAAGAACGGCGGTTTTCATGGCAAACTCCTGTGTGTGCGTGCGGGGTTTACGCAGGAGGGGCCGGAGTGGTTCACCGGGCGGTGGGGTGATCACGAGGTGTTGAACTGGGGAAGTGCGCAGCTAGCGAAATTGAAATGTCGCCTATTGTTTAAAGCGATTTTCCCTGTGCCACGTGACAAAGGCGGAGTGTGGACGCTCCGTTTGTCTATCGGGTGTGAGTAATACTCCGCTGGAATTGATCATTGAGCGGATCGCCTCCACATCGTTTGCCTGTCGGGAAATCAGTACTTCCAAATTGTCTGACAGGCCAACAAGCCCTCGATCAAACATCCAATGTGCTGTGCCAGAAAGAGCAATCCCGTTGCTAACGATATCCGGTCCGTCATTTTCAACCGGTCGAATATGCGCAGCCTCAACCTCCGCCCTTCCCTGACCATTTATCAGACGTAGTCCGGTGATGGCACATCTTTCTCTGTAAGCACGTAGGACAGTTTTTCGGAAATTCCGATCACGGACAGGCCTGCTTGTCAGTTGGTCAACCCTGTCGCGAGCCGATAAGTGGATATATTGAGCCGGCCCTTCGCTGACTTCATTCGGCCTCTCGGTTCGTGGTAGGTCGTCCTCTGCCTTTCCAAGGCCCAACTCGATAATTCTGGTGAAATCTGTCGAAGAGATGGGCCTGACCGCAGCTTGAGCTCTGCCAGAAATGTGACCCTGTTCATTCAGGAGGCCCGACTCCGTGATCTGGTCACCAATACGAAATGGCACGGGGTCACCGAAATCGAGATAACTGCCGGGCTCGATAAGTGCGAGGTACATATCTTTGAGCTGGGGATCGGGAACAATTTTCTCCACCTTCGCGGCCGCAAAATACCCTTTCGTGCTTCGAACCTTTGTTGGCTGAAGGTAGATTATCCAATCGCCGACAAATTCGGTCGCCCTACTAAGATACTGCTTCGGGAACTGATATTGCATGGACGGAATATCTTCATAAATCGAGTCAGCCCTGTGCATGAAGATTCCAAATGCCATGCTTGAAATTACCCAATATGTGCAACCGGCAACAAGCTTTCAGAATAAGCGAATCTTTTCAACCTATTGGTGACTTTCACTTTTCCTAATCTAATAATTAGATTCAAGAATTCTAAGCAATGAAACGGAACTCCAAGCCGGCGAACGGGTTCAGGACGAACGTTTTTATACTCAAGTATTTAGAGTGGGTGTGGCGGCTAGAGATCAGTCTGTTTTTGGGGAAAGCACACGTTAAGCACCAGCAGATTTTCCAGTGTCAGTGCGCCAAAAACAGAGATCCTTCCACTATGTTTTCGATCGATGTGCAATGGCGAAAAATGTTTCAGTCATCTTCACCGATAAACTCAGTTTCATCATCGTCACTACTGAACATTTCTATTTGTTCTTGGTCCAGAGTATCCTTGCTTGGGGCTTTACGTTCCTCAGGCTTCGGTTGCGGCAACTCACTGGCTGCAAAGCAAGGCCCAGCTACGACCTTATCGAATGCGTTATCAAGCTCAGGTTCCATCGCTATGGTCGCTTCCAGCACCCAGAGCAGTTCCAGCAATTCGTCACTCATTCGTGCGGTCCAGCGTTCAGGACGGATGTCATCAAGAGGCGAGGATTTCTTGCCTGCCCGCTTCTTCATCCGATAGCCCAGCCACGATTGCACGACTTTGAGCCCCGACACCTCGAACTCCCAAATTTCCGGTGAGACTGGTCCGAAGCAGCCATCGCCCACGGCGATCTCGCGTTCTTCAGGGTCATAGGAGTACTCAGCGGGGTATTGTCCCGGTTCAGACGAGACACCCTTTATCGTAGTAGCCTTGCCTTGCGGGACCATTTCACCACGATCTTTGTCCTGGAACCGTTCCGCGTATGTGTGCAACCAGATCAGCTTACGACCCAGCTTAACTGCCTCCGCAAAACTGGCACCGTCTTTCGTCAATGGAACGCGCGGTCCGGGTGTTTCGAGCTCATTCCAGAACCGTCGAGTATAAGACTGCCCACCCAGCAAGCTGTAGATATAGGCTGCAAGATCCTCAGCGACTGGCGTCGTACCATATTCCGCTCCGAGCGCATCAAGCAGACCGGCGGTTACGTTCGGTTCGGTTCCGGCGGAGTCACGGTATAGAGGGATCACGTCCTTGCCGCCGCGCCCACAGAATACGTCCAAATCAGGCAAGTCAGCTGTAGCCACCATTGCCGCCCCGATCCCAAGCATCTTTGTCATTAACGACGCAAAGAACACGTTTTTTTCTCCGCGCACGTTTACAAGTGGTGGGCGCAGATAATCCCCCAGGCGGTTGTCAAGATAAGCGTAGTGTCTATCAAATGATCGATAGCAGTACCGTTCGACGGAAGGCGCATCAGCCGCAGCGTCAAGATCGGAGAGTTTTCTAAGTGGCACCCCAACGAAGCTGTCGTACCGGCGCGTGATCTTCCTATCTCGTGTCTCCTTGAACAACTTCTGCCGCTGAGAGGCGGTCGCTTCACAGAAATGTTCCCATCGCTTCCCAAGCACCTCGTTGTTCTCGCCTATCGGCCATACGCGTTTGAATTGGGAGCCGCTATGTTGCCAAGGGAATACATCTGTCAGTTCAGGCCAAAAAAAGTATGATGCATTGGACCTTGGATAAAATGGGTCGGACCAACCTTCGGAAATCGCTTCCCAAGGCAAAACTTTTGATTTCGTTCAATCCTTCAAGGAGTGCCAGCTTTCCAGCTCGATCTGCCGCCTCGACACGAAGGTACCTGACGTTCGCTGGCGTTTCTTTGTCGCGTTTGCCCGAGCGTATCCCCAATGAAATGGCGACAGGAGTCTGGATGTTGAAGACATTGGGTGTCTTGCGGGTCCCAAGAAGATCACCACCAAGATTTATCACATAGATTTCATCAAACTCGCGACGCATATACTCACGCATACCAACAAAGGCGGGGCCGCCGAGAAAACTTGAAGCGGTAATAAACGTTATAATCCCCCCGCACTCTTGCTGTTCGAATAATCGCCACAGGGCCCAGCGCCAAAAGTAGACATAGTCATTGTAAAGGTTCTTGAGGTGGACCCCCGCACCAGCCTTCGTCGCCGGTTCTGTGAAGTCCCTGAAGATCGGTCGTTCGCCCTGCTCCTCCTGCTTCGCTGCACCCTTGACCTGATCCCCGAACCGAACCCAACCGCCTTTGCGTTGCGTAGTCGTGTCGTCCGGGTCGATTTGTTGGCGATCGTAAGGCGGATTGCCCAGGCACACGAGGATTTCGCCAAACTGCTTCACTTTGCGCGCCGCCTCGTGCTCTCGCGTTAGTGCCTTGTGGGTCAAATCCAACCCGCCGGGAGGTGCCTTATTTGGGCTAGACAAAGTGTCGGCTAAATAGACATTTAGACGCCTTCCCAGCTTTTCATCCGCTTCCGCTGAATCCTTTGCATCATTTATGGCCCCTTCGAGCGCCTGCGTCAGCCGCAGGTGTGCGACGGCATATGGGCCGACGAGCACTTCGAACCCGTGCATATTCTCGGCCATTTGCCGCGCGCGGGCAGATACAGCGCCCTTCCCGGATCGCGCGCGGACCTTCTCAAGACCGTGCTTAACCGCAGCGACAGGGTAGGTTCCTGTACCCACAGCAGGGTCGAGGAACACTACACCGTCGTCGGCAAATCCTAGCTTTTTGCCGAACCTATCTTCAAGTAATTCCGAGGCCAATCGGACCTGCAGCTCTACAACTTCGCGGGGCGTATAGTAGACGCCATAGTCCTTGCGTAACTTCGGGTCATAAGCGGCAAGAAAATCCTCGTAGAAGTAGAGCCAGAGGTCAGGCTTCGATTTCAAGAAGTCGTGTGAATCGAGTTCTTCGAGCGAGCGCTGTAGCATCTCGAACCCTACGACCAGCTCCTTGCGCGCTTCGGGCTGACCCAACAGTTCGAGCGTTCGGGCCAGTAGACCGTTGTTGGAATCAAGCGTCTTTGCCGCTTCAGTCGGATCGAGCTTGACCGCTCCGGATAATCGGGCCAGTAGCATCGCATAAGTCACAGTCTGCGCATATGCATCCGCAAATTTTGCATTGTCGGAATCGGGAAAGAAAAACTGACGCCACTCGGTAGCAAGTAACTCGACGGCGGAGCCCGACTGCTCAAGCGCGTTTTCCACCTCAGACCTTAAGAAACGGGTCAGTGGTGCAAGATAGTTAGCCACTCCCGAGGGTGTATGGGGGACATTGGGTTTCCAGCTCAAAAAGTCCCAAAACAAACGTTCTAGCGCCTCAGCATCTTCCTCGGTTACAGCAGCCTCTCCTGTTTCTGTCGGGTCATCATAAAGCCGCACGATAGGTTGGCCCTCTGCTCGTTCACCCGAGCGATATAGAGACCATTCTCGACCATCGCTGTAGATCAAGTTTGGCAGGCCTCTCAGCTTTTGCCACTGTGTTTTGTTGTGCTTACCTTTTAGCTTCGGCGCGTCTGCCCCGACGCCGGGGGCCTTCAGCTCGACATAGCCGCAAATCAGGCCCCCAACATAAATCGCTATGTCAGGCCGAACTTTGTGTTCGGACAGGTGAGTTTCGGTTCGGGTTTCGACGGTCAATCCGTATTTGGCACCAGCCGCGACAAGGAGCGCGGCCACATCTGGCTTCAACTGGTCTTCAGGCGAGGCAGCTCCTGGTAGCGCAAACTTGTTCTTCAACTTTTCAGCAAATTCATGCAGGTCGCAAATTTCCATCTCAATCCAGCCGAATCATGTCTTTCCAGTTAGAACACCATTGGCACGGTTTGAAAGATACAACCAGAACGAACAAAATAAACTAATGTCTGCATTTCAAGACTTAAAAAGGTGCTTTTCTGTCCGCAAGTTTTCCGGACTTAAGCGGCGCCAGAGACGACAAGAAGTGTCTGGTCTAGGGCATGAGTTCACCTGGCGGCGCGGGCACCGGTTTGGAGACGGTATCCTAGAGTATTGCGCAACCATTCGTTGTCAATAAATTAGCATCGATATTCTGGCAAAGGTTTGTGTTGGCCGGCGTCCAGATGAATTCTGATTAACTTAATTAGCACTTACAGCTTTAAGGATGAATAATGTCTCGCCGCTTTATCATAGAAAAAGAAGGCTTGCCCAACCTCTCAGGGATGATGTTGGCTACCGTTGAGGCACTCAAGGCGATCGGCGGCTCTGCTACAATCCAGGAACTTGATGAAAAGGTCATAGAAGTCGAAGGAGTGACTGAAGAAGAACAGTCCTTTCCAATGCCCAACGATGAGCGGCGGTTAAAAGTTAATTATTATTTGGCTTGGGCGCGAACCTATCTCAGGCGTGGAAGCGCCTTGGAGAACTCCAGCCGGGGTGTTTGGTCACTAACCGACATCGGTGCAAACCTCCATTCTCTTGAGCAAGCTCAAGCGATTTATAACCAGGTGCAGGAGGAGGAAAAACAGCGGGCGCGCCTTAAGCGGCGAGAAAAGAAATCAATTGAAAAACTAGCCAGTCAAGTTCAACTCGATCTTGGTCAATTAGATGATGAGGAAGAAAGTGATACTGACTGGAAATCCGCGCTTCTGAATACAATGCTGCAAATGGATCCATCGGCGTTCGAGCGGCTAGCTCAAAGACTTCTTCGTGAAGCTGGTTTTACAAAGGTTGAAGTGCGCGGAAAGACTGGTGATGAAGGTATAGATGGAATCGGCGTTCTACGAGTAAATCTCGTTTCATTTCAGGTCTATTTTCAATGCAAACGCTGGAAAAGCAGCGTCGGTTCGAAAGAAATACGTGATTTCCGGGGGGCACTCCAGGGTCGGGCCGACAAGGGCCTATTCATCACGACAGGCAGCTTCACCAGCCAGGCATCAGATGAAGCAACCCGTGACGGGGCCATTGCTATCGACCTTATCGACGGCGACAGACTTTGTGAGCTTTTGAAGCAGTATGGTCTGGGCGTCGAAACAACGATGATCGAAAAAGTTGATATCAAGGAGAAATGGTTCGCCAACGTTTAGCGATCAGTCCGCCTTTCTGAGCCGACTTCTCTCACCCCGCCCCATATTCCCCATCCGTCACCTGCTCCAGCCACACCACCGTCTCGCCATCCAGCGCCTCATGGATGGCGATGTGGGTCATGGCGGTCTCTTCCGTTGCGCCGTGCCAGTGTTTTTCGTGCGGGGCGATCCAGACGGTGTCGCCGGGCAGGATGTCCTGTCGCGGCTCGCCCTCTTTCTGGACATAGCCGGCGCCGGAGACGACATGGAGGGTCTGGCCGAGCGGGTGGGTGTGCCAGGCGGTGCGGGCGCCGGGTTCGAAGTGGACACTGAGGGCGCGGACGGTTGCGGGTTCGGGCGCCGAGACGATCGGGTCCATCGTCACCCTGCCGGTGAAATAATCCGCGCTGGCGCTCTGTGTCGGGCGGCTGCCTGCCTTGTAGATGTCCATGGGTTCCTCGCATGTGAATGGCTTTGCGCCAGCATAGACGAAAAGCCGCCGGCGCACCCGGCCCTTGCTGCAATTTTTCGCACACCGGCATCCCATGCTATGGTCCAGCCTTTGCATCAGACGGAGACAGATATGAGCGGTGAGGTATCCTGGGTCGTTTCGGCGGCGATTAAGGCCGGCGCGTTGGAGGATTTGAAGGCCCTGAGCGCCGAGATGATCGAGAACACACAGGCCTCGGAACCCGGCACGCTCGGCTATGAATGGGCGATCAGCGAGGATGGCGCGCGGCTTGAAATCCATGAACATTACCGCGACAGCGAAGCGGCGCTGACGCATCTCGGCACCTTTAACGCCAATTACGCGAAGCGACTGATGGCGCTGATCGATCCGCCTGCAATGGCCGTTACCGGCGCGCCCGATGCGGCGCTGAAAAAGGTCCTCACCGAGATCGGGGCGACCTTCATGCAGCCCGCCGGCGGGTTCACGCGCTGAGTGCGGATGAGGCAAGTGGCCCGTCCCGCGCCACCGATAACAGGGGGAAGAACGGGAATGATTGGTAGAGCTTTTCTGGCAGGCCTGATGATCCTGCCGATGGCCGGCTTTGCGCAGGCGGAGGACAAGACATGCATCAATGTCGAGATGACAAAATTCAAGGGCTACCGGCTCGCAACAATACATGAGCCAGAAGCGCCGGATGGCAAAAGATGGAGAGACCAGACGGAAATCCTGTTTGAGACAGATAGCAAGGTGGCGCCAACCGCGCGGATTATCTTCATCAATGCAGGCGGGAGCCGCGCGCCATCCAATTGCGACCACGGTTCGAAGGAGATGTCCGTGGCTTACACGGCGGATCAGATGCCGATGTTCCTGAGCATGTGGGATGACGTCACGAGTTCCAGAGGGCTTTTGGTCATGCAATGCACTGCCCATCAGTCTTCAGACGACACAGGCCGGCTCCATGAGGGTTTTTGTACGACCGTGCAAAAATAAATATGTTACCGGTCCGCTCCGCTGCCCTCACCCCTCCTCTTCGGCCTTGTGATATTTGGCGCGGATCTCATCGAGATCGACCGTCGGCTCCGGGGCCTTCAGCTTCATGCCCTCCAGCGTTTCAAGGATGATGCGGGAGGCGGCGAGGTTGCGGAACCATTTGTGGTTCGACGGGATGACATACCAGGGGGCATAATCGGTCGAGCATTTCGTCAGCATCGCCTCATAGGCCTTGACGTAATCGTCCCACAATGCGCGCTCGGCATAATCGGCCTCGGAAATCTTCCAGTGGCGGGCCGGATCGTCGAGGCGTTTCTTGAAACGCTCAAGCTGCTCTTCCTTGGAGATATAGAGGAAGAATTTGAGGATGGTGACGCCGGCCTCGCTCAGCTGGCGCTCGAACGCGTTGATAGCGTCGTAGCGCTTTTCCCAGACTTTTTTGGGCGCAAGGCCGTGGACGCGCACGACCAGCACATCCTCATAATGGGAGCGGTTGAAGACGCCGACCTGGCCGAGACCGGGCACGGCGTTGTGGATGCGCCAAAGGAAATCATGGGCGCGCTCCTCGGCTGTCGGCTGTTTGAAGCCGGTGACGCGCGTGCCCTGCGGGTTCATCGCCTGGATGACATGCCAGCACACGCCGTCCTTGCCGGCGGCGTCGATGCCCTGCAGCACGACGAGCAGCGCATGCTTCTTTTGCGCATAGAGCAGTTCCTGCAGGCGGGTGATGCCGGCCAGCGCCTCGCCAAGCTCGGGCATCGCCTTTTCATGGCTCTCATTGTGGCCGTGGAAACCCGGATCGATATCGGCAAGGCGCAGCTTTTCTCCGGGTTTGACGATCAGGCGTTCCGAATAGTCCACGGCGCGTTCCTTCCGCATGGGTTGTGGAAGGATGATAGAGGGGCGTGAAGCGGAGCGCTATGGGGTTGTTTGTCTATTCGCCGGTGTAGACCGGGTCGCGGCGTTCGATCCAGGCGGCAAGGCCCTCATGGACATCGCGGGTGGCGGCCATGCGGGCGAAGGCGGCCGCCTCGACGCGCAGGCCTTCGTCGATCGGCATGTTGAGACCGCGGGTTGCGGCACTGAGGATGCGGGCGACGGTGAGCGGCGAATGGCGCAGGATGCGGCCGGCAAGCTCAAAGGCGGCCTCCACCACCTCCCCGTCCGGCACGATGCGGTTGACGATTCCGATCTCCAGCGCGCGTTGCGCATCGAAGGGATCGCCGGTGAGCAAATGTTCCAGCGCGCGCTTGCGGCCGGCAAGGCGCGGCAGGCGCTGGGTGCCGCCGAAGGTCGGTGGAATACCGATCGCCACTTCCGGCTTGGCAAAACGGGCGCTTCGCGCCGCAACGGCAAGATGCGCCGCCTCGGTCACTTCGCAGCCGCCGCCATAGGCAAGACCGTTGACGGCGACGATGACCGGTTTTTCAAACGCCTCGATGCGGGCCGTCATCGCCTGGCCGCGTTGGACAAACTCTCTCAGGGCGACATCCGGCCCGACGGCAATGCTCTGCGCGAATTCGGGAATGTCGCCGCCGGCGGAGAAGGCCTGCCCTGCCCCGGTCAGGATCACGGCGCGCAGTGCCGGATCGGCCTCAACCGCATCAAGGTGCTGCATCAGCCGGTCGATCGTCGCATAGTTCAGCGCGTTGAGCTTTTCCGGCCGGTTGAAGGTCAATAGCGCGACCGCGCCGCGTTGTTCCATCAGCACGTCATCCGTCATATCGGGCTCCTTTTCCTGTCGCTTGAAGGCAGGTTATCGCCATGCTATTCTTTTTTAAACTCACTGGTTAGTATACATACGATTTGTGATGGGAACATCATGCCCCGGGACGGCGAAAAGACGAGAACGCATATCCTCAAGACCGCCAATGTGATGTTTTACGCCGACGGCATCCGCGCAACGGGCGTCGACGCCATTGCCGAGAAGGCGGGCGTCACGAAACGCACGCTCTATTATCACTTCCGCAGCAAGGACGATCTGATTGCGCATTACCTGCAATCGCGCGACGCGCCGAACCTTGCGGTCTTTCAGGCATGGTTCGCCGAGACCGGGGGCGATATGGCAACCCGGGTCGAGGTGCTCTTTACCCGGCTCGCCGAAGCTGGGCGGCGGGTCAAATGGCGCGGCTGCGCCTTTTTGCGCACGGCGGGCGAACTCGCCAATATGCCCGGCCATCCGGCGATCAAGGCGGCGTCGGAACACAAGAAGCGCATCGAGGTCTGGCTTGCCGATGAGTTCGCGGCAGCGAGCCTAGAAGAGCCGCAGGTGCTTGCCAGGCAGGTGGCGCTTTTGATGGACGGCGCATTTGCCGTCACCCTCGTGCATCACGATGCGGCCTATTTCGAAGCAGCCGGCAGAGCCGCCGCAGCCCTCATCAGCGGTGCAGGTTCCGGTGATGGTGGAGCGGCGCATTGACGATCTCGGCAAGCCGCTCGCGGTGCGAGAGGCGATTGTCGATGACCCGCTCCATGGCGACCCGCACCACGCCGAGGATCACCAGCCAGACCAGCAGATAGACCCAGATCCAGAAAATCGCGACCCACGAAATCTGCGGAACGATCCAGCCGAAGCCGCACATGAGGACGGCCAGAAACTGCGTGCCGATGATCGCCAGGAAGAGCGGGCGCGCGGGGAAAGGCGGCTCGAAGAACCAGCGATGGGTGCGCGTGACGAGCAGCAGCAGATGCCCGCCGGCGACCAACTGCAGGAACATCACCGTTTGCAGATGCGCCTCGTCGGTGAGGCCGAAATAGCTCTGCAGGCCGGGATGTTTCATCACGGCAAAGCCGATCAGCAGCAGACCGAAGGACTGCACGATAGAAGCAAAGCCGAGCACCGCCGAGACCGAGAGCAACCGGGGCATGCGCCATCGGATCGGCTTTTGCGACACGGCCGTGTTGTCATAGGCAATCGTCATAATCGGCACGTCGTCGAGCAGCGACATGATGACGATCATAATCGCCGTCAGCGGCTGGAAGCCGAGGAAGATCGTCGACAGCACCACCAGGAACATGATGTCCATGGTCAGCGCCACGCGGTAGATCGTATAGGAGGTGATGCGGCCGAAGATGCGCCGTGCCTCGTCAATGGCATTGTCGATGACGGAAAGGCCGGGCGCCGTCAGGATCAGCGCCGCCGCGCCGCGCGCCGCATCCGTCGCGCCGGAGACGGCGGTGCCGCAATCGGCCTGTTTGAGCGCCGGGGCGTCGTTGACCCCGTCGCCAGTCATCGCAACAAGATGGCCGCGCTGTTGCAGCGCCTTGACGATGGCGTATTTGTGCTCGGGGAAGACCCGGGCGAAACCGTCCGCCGTTTCGATGGAATCGGCGATTTTCTCCGGTACCTGGTCGGGGTCCATATCTTTCGGAAAGACATCGGCGGCGGGAATGATATTGACGCCGAGGCCGAGCTGGCGGGCCGTCTCGCGGGCAATCGCCGTATCGTCGCCCGTCACCATCTTGACCGTCACGCCCTTGGCGCGGACCTTCTCGATCGTTGCTTCGCTGTCGTCACGCGGCGGATCGAACATCGGCAGGATACCAAGAAGGCTCCAGCTCTTGCCGCCATCTTCCGACCGGGCAACGCCGAGGGCGCGATAGCCGCGCGAGCCGAGATCGGCAACGGTCTCCTCGACCTTTTTGGCCACCTCGGCGGAAGGTTTTGAGAGATCGACAATCGCCTGCGGCGCGCCCTTGGCGACGGTGATCTTCTTACCCTTTTCGTCAGAGGCTTCCGCGATGGTGCGCTTGGAGACCGGGTCGAAGGGCGTGAAATTCGTCACGTGATAGGCATCGCGCGTTATCGGGTTTTTCAGCGCGGCGAGCACCGCGCTGTCGATCACGTCACTGTTTTCGCGCTCCGAGGCAATCGCTGCGGCCAGCACCACATCCTGCGGGTCGGTGGCATCGAGCAGCACCGGATCGCCGATGGAGAGCTGGTTCTTGGTCAGCGTGCCTGTTTTATCGGAGCAGAGGATATCGACGCCGGCCATCTCCTCGATCGAGGCCAGGCGCGAGACGATGGCCTTTTCCTTCGACAGCGCCAGCGCGCCGAGCGCCATGGTGATAGAAAAGACCGCGGGCATGGCGACTGGGATGGAGGCAACCAGCAGGATCAGCACGAATTGCAGAATATCCAGCGCATCGGCGACGCCCCAATTGTCGGCGACAACGATATCGCGCCAGACCTGCACCGCCACCATAACAAGCGCCAGGACCACGGCGACGGCAATCAGGAAATTGCCGATCTGGAACATCGCCCGCTGGGCGTGGCTGACGGCTCCTGCCCCGGCGACCAGCGTCGCCGTGCGGCCAAAGAAGGTATTCGGGCCGGTGGCGATGACGACACCGGTCATCTCGCCCTGTTTGACGACCGAGCCGGAATAGGCCTCGTCGCCGGGTTTCTTGGCAACGGGCAGCGATTCACCCGTCAGCGCCGCCTGATCGATGGACGCAAAATCTCCGGCGACGAGCCGCAGATCCGCCGGCACGATCTCGCCGAGACGGATCCTGACCATATCGCCGCGCACCAACGTCGCCGCATCGATTGTGGCAAAGGCTCCGTCGCGCAGGGCGGTGGCATGCGGCGCGAGGCTTTTCTTCAGCGCCGCCAGGGCATTGGAGGCCTTCATGTCCTGCCAGAGCTCAAGGCTTGCATTGAAGATCAGCAGGCCGGCAATGATGATGAAATCGTCCCAGCGGCCGAGGAAGGCCGAAACCAGCGCCGCAGCCTCGATCATGAAGGCGATCGGGCCGGTGAAATATTTCAGGATTTTCGACGCGAGACTCACATGTTTTTCAGGCAGGGCATTCGGCCCGTCTTGCACGAGCCGCTTTTGCGCTTCGCCCGCCGTCAGGCCCTTATCGGCATCGGAGCCAAGCTTTTTGAGCACCGCCTCGACCGGCATGGTCTCCAGATCGGCGGCCTTCTTGTCTTCGGTTCCGGCTGTGGCTGAGGTGTTCATGCGCATTCCCCGTGAAAGGCTGTGCCTGGAGTATGGACAATCTGAGGTGGAAATGAAGCCGGAAAACGACAAATCCGAATTTCGCCGCCTATGGCGCATCGGGCCGCGCTCGCTATATGATCGGGTCGAACAGGAGAGACGCTGATGCCCGGACCGCTCGACGGCTTTAAAGTGATTGATCTGACCTCGATGGTGTCGGGTCCATTGGCAACGCGCACGCTGGCCGATCAGGGCGCCGACGTCATCAAGGTGGAGGCACCGTCAGGCGATCATGCGCGGCGCGTGGCGACACGGCGCGGCGGGTTTTCCGCCTCCTTCGTCAACAACAACCGCAACAAGCGGTCGATTGTGCTGAACCTCAAAACGCCTGACGGGCTCGCCGCGCTGAAGCGGCTTGCCGCCGATGCGGATGTCATTGTGCAGAATTTCCGGCCGGGCGTTGCCGAGCGAATCGGGGTTGGCGAGGCAGCGATCCGGGAGATTTGTCCGCAGATCATCTATGTCTCGATTGCCGGGTTCGGCTTTGAAGGCCCCTATGCGGCAAAACCCGTTTTCGACCCGCTGATCCAAGCGGTCTCGGGCCTGACCACCGTGCAGGCCGGATCGGACGAAGCCAGGCCGAGACTTGTGAGGACCATTCTTCCCGACAAGCTCACAGGCATCCAGACGGCACAGGCGATCACCGCTGCGCTGCTGTCACGCAGCCGCACCGGCAAGGGTCAGCATGTGCGTCTTTCCATGCTCGACACGGTCGTTGCTTTCCTCTGGGCCTCGGATATGGGGCGTCATACCTTTGTTGGCGAAGAAGGCGAGAGCGAAACGGCGCAGTCCTTCATCGATCTCATCTATGAGACGACCGACGGCTATATCAGCGTGGCGGTGATGCAGGACAAGGAATGGCAGGCCTTTGCCCATGCGGCCGAGCGGCCCGACATCCTGGAAGACGAGCGTTTTAAAACCGCCGAGGGCCGCGAGACCCACAAGGACGAACGGCTGAACCTCATCCAGTCGATCCTGAAAGAGCGCACCGGCGCCGAGTGGCTTGAAAGGCTGGAGGCAGCGGATGTCCCTTGCGCGCCGGTGCTGACGCGCAGCGACGTGCTGCGCCATCCGCAGGTGGCAGCCAACCGGCTCGTCGTCGAACTCGACCACCCACAGGCCGGGAGGCTTCGCCAGGCCCGCAGCCCGGCATGGTTCTCCGAAACCGACCCGAAAAACCGCATGGGCGCTCCGGTCCTCGGCGGGCAGACCCGGGAGATTCTCACCGAACACGGATTCGACGACGCCGAGATCGAAGCGCTGGAGAAGAACGGCGCCGCAGTGCAGGCGACGGGTGAAGGCTGATCATGAGGAGGTAACAATGGGAAAACATGTCGTTTTGATCCACGGTGCCTTTGCCGGACCCTGGTGCATGGACAACTACCAGCGGTTCTTTGAGGAGCGCGGCTGGACCTGTCATGTGCCGGCCCTGCGTTTTCATGACGGCGACCCGAAGGCGGAGCCCGACCCGGCTTTTGCCGACACCGGTATCATGGACTACTCCAAGGATATTGCCGCATTCGTCAAGACACTCGACAGCCCGCCGGTCATCATCGGTCACGCCGTCGCCGCGATCGTCGCCCAACAGGTGGCGGCCCAGGGTCTTGCGCGCGGCCTCGTGCTCATCAATCCCAACGCTACATGGGGTATGCTGCCTGAAACCGACGACGAACGCGCCATTGCCCGTGCCTTCATGGAACAAGGTCCTTTCTGGAAAGCGCCTGTCCGTGTCGAATTTGATCTGATGGCGCCTTTCGCATGGAACAGGCTGGATGAGAAAACCCAGAGGGAGACTTTCGAAAAGCTTGGTCCGGAATCCGGTCGGGTGATGTTCGAAATGTTCTTTTGGATGTTCGACGATAACCGGGCCATCGCGGTCGATTTCGACAAGGTCAGTTGCCCTGTCATGGTCGTATGCGGCAAGGACGACCGGGCCGTGCGCCCCGCCGTCGGCCGGCAGATCGCCGGGAGATATGGCGCGAAAGGCACATATCATCTGGCACCGGACCATGCGCATTTTTTGTTTATGGAGCCAGGCTGGGAGACGGTGGCCGGAAGCGTTTCCGATTGGATGGAGAAACATTGAATGCGACGTTTGATCCTGTTGCTCATCTCACATGGCGCGGTGCTGGCGATCGGCTTTGCGCTCGGCATCTACCTTCTGCCGATCATTACGGCGCCGCCATCGCCCGATGCCGCCGTGCTTGAGGAACGGGCGCAGGCCGCGCAGTTCTCGGCGGAATTCACACGCGATCTGCGGGGCAGCGATTTCCTCCATTGGGGCGAAGGAAAAATCAGCCTGACACCTGACCAGATCGTTCATGAAGGCCGGCTGGCGCCTGGGCCTGATTACAAGGTCTACCTTGTCGACCGCTTCGTGGAACATGAGGATGAGTTCCTCCCGGTCAAAGCTGCATCTCCGCTGATCGGTGACGTTAAGAGCTTTGAGGGCTTCCTTATCAACATCCCGGAAGATATTGATATCACTCAATATACAACTGTTCTTACTTGGTGTGAAACCTTTGGTGAATTCATCACAGCGGCGAAATACCGCTAGCAACCGTATTTGCCTGGGTCGTGCATCCATGCCACCTTCCTGACATGCGAAGCCGCTTTTCCAGTACCTTGGGGGCCGTCTGGCTGGCGCGGCACCGGCCGGCTTCGATCGGGCTTTTGTGTCTCATTGTTCTAGTCGTTGCATTTGCCCTTCCTTCACTGCGTTTCGACAACGATATTGAACGGGGGCTTTCATCGGGCGGCCCCAACCTGGCAGCGTTTCGTCAGCTTGCAGAGAGCTTCGAGACACGCACACGGCCCATCGCCATTCTTGTCGAAGCGGAGGGCACGTTCACCGGGGACGAGTTTGCTCTTTTACAGGATTTTTCTCTTGACCTTGCTTTGCTTGAGCCGGTTGTTCAGGTCATCTCGCCTTTCGATCTGAGGTACCCGCCCACACACCCCGACACGCCGGACGGGCGCGTTCTGGATCCGGCGCTACCCGCCGCATCGCTCTATTCGGCCCTTGACAGTTTCGAGCGCGACAATCCGAATATATCCAGCATGATCGCGCCGGACCGCGCGTCCTTGCTTCTATCGGTTCTGCCGACCGCCGGGCTGAGCGATGCCGCCGTCAATGAACTGCTCGGCGATATCCGGTCTTTGTCAGACCAATATTCGCAAAATGATCTTCGGGTATATGTGACCGGCGAGGACGCCATCGCCCTGTCGATCGTCAATGCGCTGATCGACGATGTTGCAATCCTGAATGTCGTGGGCGCCCTTATTGCTTTCATCCTGGCATTGGTTCTGTTCCGGGATATCCGGTGGGCGATCGTGGTCTTTGTCCCAGCGGTTTTGGCCGCGCTCTTCTGTCTTGCCCTGTTTCCGCTCCTCGGCTTTCCCATGACCGTACTGAGCGTCATCCTGCCAGTGCTTGTCCTGGTGCTTGCCCTGGCCGATGCATGCCATTTGGTGTTCTTCGTCCGCGAACATGCGCACGACGGAGCCGAACGCGCTGCAAGAGCCGTGGCGCCCGCCAATGCCTTGACCTCCATCACCACCGCGGCGGGTTTTGCGGCGATTGCCGTTACCGATTTCGAGCAGTTCACCGAATTGGCCGTGGTCGGTGCAGCGTCGGTCCTTTCGGCCTACTGGATCGTGACCGCGGGTGTTGCGGCATTGACACCCATTGCCGCCGGCAGACAGCGGGCTTCGTCCGCATTCGGGCTCGGCATTCCCGCAACGCTTATAGGGTGGCCGATCAAGTGGCCGGGGCGCGTTCTGGCAGTGGCCGGGTTGCTTGCCCTCATCGGCCTTGCGACGGCAAGTCAGACCACGCCATGGTTCCCTCTCTACCAGTATCTTCCAGAAGGCAATGATACGCGCTACGCGCACCGGACCATAGAAAAGAGTTTCGGCGGCTATCTTCCCCTGTGGTTCGAGATGGACGCGAATGAGGATGCGGACGAGACGTACCGGCGTGTGCGGGCCGTGACGGATGCGGTCAGCGCCGCCGCTCCCGATATGCCAATTGTCTCCGCGGCAACGCTGGCCCGTTGGGCCGGCCAGGAAACGGCAGGCCCCGACGAGCGCCTGATCAAGAATGTGCCGAGCGCGATTCTTTCGCAACTGCAGAACGCCGATGGGAGCGTGGCGCGGATCGCTGTTCTGGTACCGGAGCCGATGCACGATACCCGGACCATGCGCAGGCATGACCGCATCGTCGATGCCGCGATGCAAAGCGGCGCCGAGCGGGCCATCGGCCTTCCGGTTCTCCTGCGCGAGGATGCGTTGCAACTGGTCCTGCAGCTTGGATACGGACTTGCCATCGCCTGCCTGCTGGCAACGGGCCTGGTGGCGGGCGCCTTTCGCAGCGCCCGTCTCTTTCCATTGTTGTTCGTGCCGAACTTTCTCCCGCTCATCGCCGCGACCGCGGCGCTACCGCTCATCAATGCAGGTCAGATAAGCCCGGCGGCGATGCTTGCTCTTACCGTCGCATTCTGTGTCGCGGTCGATGATTCCATTCACTTCCTCAATCGCTACCGACTGGAGCGCGAGGGGAACGCCGGTGTCGAGGCCGCCCTCGAAACGGCGATCTCGACAACCGGCCGGGTGATGCTGGTGACAACGGTCCTGATCTCGGCGGGTATCGCATCGACATTCTCGAGCGATTTTCAAACCGTGCGGCTTTTTGGAACGCTCGTCGTCATCATTTTCATCACCGCCTTGATCGCGGATCTTCTTGTTCTGCCAGCCATGATCCGCCTAAGGTGGTGGTCATGATACGGGTTCGAACCCTTTGCGCCGCTATGATCGTCTGGAGTCTGGCGATGGCGCTGACCGGCAATGCCGGGGCCGCGGATTTCCTTTCCGGTGCCGCGGGAGCATGGACGGGAAGCGGTACCGCCCGCGCATCGCCCGACGCCGCCGAGGAGCCTCTGCGCTGCCGGATCGAAAACACATATGATGAGCGTACAGGGCGCCTTTCGATCGAAGGGCGGTGTGCAGCTCCGGGCCGCATCATCAAAATCCAGGGACATATTCAGGCGCCGCAGACCGATCACATTTATTCCGCCCGCTGGGTCAATCCGCAAGGGGTGGGCAGCATTACAATGCGCGGACGGGCGGACAAGGATGCGATCCGGTTCGATTATGTAACCAAGGATGCGGACAGTGGAGAACGCACCAAAGGCATCATGGTTTGGCACTTCAAGACAGATTCTCTCACTATCGATAACTACATCGTCTCCGGGGGCCGCGCAGAGCTCATCGGCAATACACAGTTCAGCAGATGAAATTGCCGGGCGGGCCATGGAGACAAATGATCGGCATATATTAGCCGGGTAAGAGCTTCTTCCGATTCCGCCATACCAAATCCATGGGATAGCGCCGACCTGCACTTTTTGTCAGTCTGGCAGCCAATGGGTGTATTCGATCCGGGGGGATCAAACTTCGAACAATCAGTATTGGCGAAGGCGCGCAACATCCGCGCCTTGCGTGTGGATGCCGCACGCCGCTTGTCCTTGGCCCGGACGACTCCCGTACCGGTGCCCGAGTAAAACAAGGTTCGATTGCCCTGGTTTTACTCGTTGGCGGCAATCGCGAGATTGCCGCCTTTTTTCTTCTTCGGATTGGGCGTGCAGTGCCCGAATCCACGCCATATCACGGCTATGGGATAGCCGGTGGCCACACGATTTGTCAGCGAGACCCGCCATGATTGCCGCTTTGAAAAACACCATCCATCGTGTTGCCCCGGACCTGCAGTTCTGGGGGTATGAGGGTGGCAATATCCTGGCCGCGATTGCCGGTTCGGGCGGCCTGGTTGCCCTTTACAGCGGCTTGCAATCCATTGCCGGCATGCCGACACACAATGCAGCTTCCGGCATAGCGGCTGCTTTCACCAGATTTCCGGATATTATCGTGACGACGGGGCTGGCTGTCATTGTGCTGGCGACGATTGGATTCAGCCACCTCTTCTCAAGCGATGAGACCGTCAGCGCCAGAATCTGGCTTGACCGCGCCGCATCCATCGCCGGTATTGTGCTGGTCGCCGCCGCCCTCTTTTTCGGCGCAAGCTGGATTACCTTTGCAGCCGTGAGCTTCGTGTCCGCGTCGGCCCTTCTGCGCCTGTGCCGGATCAGCCCGGTTTTCCTGAAGCTCGGCGGCCTGCTGCTTGCCGCCGGCGGGTTCGGCCTTGCCGGATACGGCCTGACCTCCGAGGGTCTATGGCAAATGGACATACTGCCCGTGCTGACCGCGCTCACCGGCCTTTATGTCATCTTCGCCAGCATGATGACCTATCAGGGCGGCATCTATGAGTGCTCCGCAGACCGATCGAACAGGCCTCGAAATCCGGTGATCCCGAGTGCGTTTGATCCGGATGGATGGATAGGACGATTGCTTGAAACACACCTTGATCGCCCAATGGCCTTCATTGTGCGCTCGATCGCCCTGCCGGCCGTTTTCTGGGTGCCGTCAAAGACCAAGGAGAGTGCACCGTTTCTGACGTCGATGTGGGCCAGGCTGCCATGGCGATTGCTGACGGCGACCGCCGCCATAATGACCGGAACACAAGCCGGTTTCATTTTCGGCCTCGCCAACGCTTTCTGGGCCGTCGGCGATATCGCGATCGGCTCTTTCGATTGGAAGCGTTCGCACATTGAAGATGACGCGCACCCGCAAAATGATCCGGCGGCTGAAGACCAGCCTCATCTGACTGAGACAGTCAAGCCGGTCGGTGACTGACCGATCACGCCCTGGTGGGCGGGTGTCCGGTGATGGTTTTTTCTTGCCCCTCACTGCCTGCCTCAAGGGTGAGCGGCATTGAAAAAGTGACCTTTGTACCCCCTTCCGAGGATGCGATGTGTATGTCGCCTCCCAACTCGCGCGCACGGCTTCGCATGTTCTTGAGCCCGTGGCCGTTGGTCGATGCGTTGGCCATTCCGCGACCGTTGTCTTCAATATCTATTCTCAGTGTCCCGGGCGGTTCGGGCGGCAGCGAGAACCGGATCCACACCCGGTCGCCGCCGGAGTGCTTGGCGGCGTTGGTCGTTGCCTCCTGCAGGATGCGCAATATGTTGAGCGCACGGGACGGGTTGAGTCCCTCGATCTCCGGAATGTCGATCATCTGCCACTCCAGGCTGATATCGTGGAGCGCCAGCTGCTGTTCGGCGCGCTCGCGGAACGTTCCGAGCATTCCGGATATGTCGTTTTCGACATCCAACGAACCGATCAGCATGCGCAGTTCCTCAAGCGCGGCCTGAGCGGAGGTCTCGATCTCGACCGGATCAGCCTTGCCCAGCCGGCTCATGGCGATGATCGACATCAACTGTCCGCCGAGACCATCATGCACGTCGCGCATGATCCGGCGGCGTTCCTCGTTGAGCGCCTGGCGCCCCTCAAGAACCTGGCGCTGAGCGAAGGTTTCCCGAAGCTGGCTTTCCTTGGTCTCGATGCGCTCTTCAAGTGTACCGACGAGGTCGTCGACATGCTTCATCGACTGGATGAGCCGCTGGAAGAAGATGTAGCTGAGCGCCGGCAGGAGCAGGATGTAGACGATGCGAAAATGCAGGAAATTGCTGTCGGGTGTCACATTGGCGATGATCAGCGTATCGTGGACAACAAGGGTGCAGGCCCCGAGAACCGAGATCAGCATCATAATGCTTTCCCACCGCCGCTCCCAAAGCGCCGAATGTACGAACACATAGACAACCCAACAGGTCATCATCAGGCTGAACGGCACAACGACGACGGTATCGAAATAACGGAAGATCCCGTCTGGCAGGGTCAGATAGGCGACTGTCGCAAGCGCGGGCAAGAGGAAGAAATATCTTGCCTTCACCGGTAATTTCCGGTCGGTCAGACTGAAGGCAAACATCAGACCAATGACGGACAGCCAGAAATTCACGACATAGCCAAGCAACGCGACCGTCTGCGACAGGGCAACGGAACTCGGCAAATAGACCGGTATTCCGTGCAAGCTGCTGAAGGCAAGGACCAGAGACGCAAACAGCGCAGCCCGGTCATTTCGGCGGCTGTACCACATGACAAGCAGGAGAAGCGCCAGCAACATCTGCCAGAAGACGATAAGCTCCGGCAGGCGGACCGCCCGCAGATAATGCCACTCAAAACTGTCGCGCAGCAATGCCTCGGGGCCGACATAGACATCGCTGAGGAAACCGATGAGCTTGCCGCCAGGAACCATGGTGATTTGCAACGTGTTCCCGCTCGCCTGCAAAGCAGAGCCGGCTACGGGCGCAAGAAAGGGAACACTCTGGTCAGCGATCAGATTGCCGCTCAGGAAGCCGCCCGGTGACAACTCGATACCGTTGACGTTTACCTCGATCCGGCCGGAGTAATTCGGGATATAGACCGCCCAGCGTCCATTGTCGGCGGCAAAGTCAAACATCGCCTCATAGGTGCCCCTTTCTTCCACCCGTCCGGAAAACGACCTCCAATTGTCGGGAAGACTTACCTCGCCGGCGACGGCGTCTGCACCCTGGCGAAACTGCATGGATTTCAGAGGCGCAACCTGGTCGGGCAAAGGCAGTTGCTCAAAGGCCAGGATGAAGGAAATAACCGCGGCAATGACAGCCCATAGTCCGAGGACGTAGGGATGGGCCGGCAGTGATTTGGGGCGCTGTGAGCTCATCAAGAGATGTTTATCAAACCACGTTGTATTGCCTCGAAAACGGCTTCGCCCCGAGAGTTCACTTCGAGTTTTCTGTAGATGTTCTTGATATGCGTCGGGACCGTGTTGCCCGATATGCCAAGTTTCTCGGCCACGTCCTTATAGGTATAACCCTTTGCAATGCCCCATAGTATGTCCATTTCCCGTTCGGTCAGCAGCTCTTCCGCGTTGCTCTCGTGTTGGCTTTTTTGCACGACCTGAATGATAAATCGCGCGACCGATGTCGATATCGGCGAGCTGCCGGAAACCAGTTGACGAACGGAATGAACAATATCAAGCGGCCTTGAATCCTTCAGCAGAAAGCCGGAAGCGCCAGATGCAATCGCGGTCACCACACTTTGCTCATCGCCCAGCACGGAAATGACCATGATCTCCATGTCGGGGTGCTGTTTGCGGGCAAGCCTGATCAGATCGAAACCGTGTCCGTCCGGCAATTTCAGATCCGTAACGAGCACATCGGCAGCGCCTGCCCTGATCGTTCTTTCACCCTCGGCAAAAGACGAACAGGCCGCGACGATCTCAAAATCGCTTTCCGACGTGATCGCATCAATCAGCGATTGGCGCATTGCCGGATCATCTTCGACCAGGATGATCTTGACATTATTGCCGGGCACTCAGGACCCCTCAAACTCTATAACGGGCGCCACTATACTTCGCATAGGCTGGATTGTTGACCCGGATTATGACTTGCATTCAATGCTTCTGTCAGGATTCTATCATGCATCCCGAAATAAGGCTTCGAATACCCGCTGACCATTGGAACACATGCGTCAGCGACGGGGCCATACCATGTTGAGGGGATAACAGGCGCGCGGCGCGAACGACTGCTAGATTGCCGCCGTCACCTCGATTTCAACACGAAGGTCGGGATTGGCAAGGGCGGCAACGACAAGTGTGGTCACTGCCGGCGCTTGTTCGGCACGCCAGCGCTCCCGCCGGATTTGTGTCAGTGCCGGCAGATCTTTCGCATCGGTCAGATAGTATGTCACGCGCAAAATGTGAGCCAGGGTCATGTCCGCGTCTTCCAGCAGCGCTTCAACATTGTCCATGGCCTGGCGGCATTGATCTTCGAAAGACGACGGTGTTGTACCGTCGGGCGCGATACCGATCTGGCCGGAGAGAAACAGCAACTGCTGCGGGCTCGATATCCCGACCCCATGGGCATAGATATTCTGAAACTCCGGCGGAACCTGCCTCACTGTCTTCGGTCCGTATCTTTTCATGGTAATGCGCTCCATCCTTGAGAGGCTGAAGCTAAGCGCAGGACAGTCCGGGCAGACCAATTAAAAAACTGCCATCGCCATAAGCGGGTTTTTCAGCTCAATGTCCGAAGCCGGTCAAAGCCTTGTCCAGCCATTGCCGGAACACGGTGATTTTTCGGGTGTTACGCCGGCTTTGCGGACAAACGAGCCAGAAGCCGCTGCCATCGCTGCAGGTCAGATCGAAGGGTTGAATGAGCAGGCCCAGCTCAAGTGCATCGCGGTGAAACGCCGGAGTAAGCAGGCCGACGCCCTGCCCGGCAATCGCCGCATTGGCTTCAAGGATCTGGGTTCCGAGATACAGACCGGTTTGCATCGACAAATCAACATCGGTCAGTCCGGCCGCCTCGAACCAGGTGTGCCACCAGGGATCGTCACAGGCAATGACCGGCAGCTTCAGAATGTCAGCAGGCTCGCGCAGGCCGCCAATCGTGTCAGCCAGCTTCGGGCTGAGCATCGGCGTGAAATCAGCCTGCATAAGTTTATGACTTGCAAGGCCCGGCCATTTCCCCATGCCGCCACGAATGCCGACGTCGAACTCGCCCGCGTCAAAATCGGTCAACGCCTCGTTGACCTCGATGCGGACAGAGATGGACGGATTTTCGAGGTGGAATGCGCTGAGCCGCTGCGCCAGGAAATTCGTCGCGAAGGTAGGTATGACGCTGATGGAGAGCCTTTCCTCGGTTTGACCGCGGGCTTCCGCAAAGGCATCGCCGAGAATGTCCATCGCATCGGAAACGTGTTTTGCGAACTGCCTTCCCGTGTCCGAGAGTTCCACACCGCGCGGACGGCGGACAAAAAGCGGCCCGCCGACCCGCTCTTCCAGGATTCTGATCTGGTAACTCACCGCCGCCTGCGTCATGCCAAGCTCCGAGGCGGCCGCAGTGAAATTGCGATGCCGCGCTGCCGCGTCGAAGACACGAACGGCCGCAAGCGGTGGAAGCGATGGGCGCGACATCAATTAAATGACCTTATATCTAAGTGTTCATCTTTGATTGGAACATCGTCGGCTCGGCTCATAGTTTTACTCCAATCGGATTGCAATGCAAACAGATGCGGAGGACCAAGCATGGCTTTCGAGTCTTTAAAATCTCTGTTTTTTCGCCGCCTGACAGATGTGCGTGGCTCGAAGAGATACAGATCGGAACACGGGCTGATCACACGGCTGGACCGACGCCACCTGTCCAATCACACACGCCGTGACATAGGTCTTCTTGATGTCAGAAGCCGGGACCAAAAGCCGCCTAACCGCTACTACCCGCAACCACTATAGCGGAGATTTACCGGCGATCACGAAAAGGGATGCCTGCCGTCCCCTCACCGCGCCTGTCGCCCGGCGGCGCCCAGGTCGCCGGATCGACAATCATCGCCGCAAGGGCATCGGCAGAGACCTCCAATATGGCCTCGCCCTTGGCGGCGCTTGCGCTGGCCGGCTTGCCGGCAACACCATCGCCGGTCTGGTGCACAAATGGCCGCCAGCGATAGGAATGCCGCCCGGCTGAGAGGAATTTCAGATCAGCCATCGTGCCGATTTCGGAAAGATGCGCGGTGTCGACGAGATCGGGTTCCAGCGCCATCATTGCAGAGGTTTCTCCCTCGCAGGCATGTTGCAGGCTGTCCTGGTCCTCCAGCAGCTCATCGATCGCCGCGGCAGCCTCATAGGCATAAGTGGTTGCGACAAGAGTAACGTCGAGCTGCGGCGCATATTCGTCGCAGAATTGCTGCATGGCCATGATGTTGCCGCCATGGGAATTGGAAATGAGGATATCCCTGAAGCCGTGCCGGCTCAGGGATGTCACCAGATCGCGCAGCACAAGGCGAAAGGTCTCGTGGCTCAGGATCAGCGTCCCCCCAAACGGCATGTGATGTTCCGAAAGGCCATGCCAGACCACGGGCGTGACCAGTGTCGGACGTTTTTCGTAGGCCCTGCGGGCAGCGCGAACCGCGACTTCGTGGCCGATGCGTGTATCGGTCATGACCGGCAATTGCGGACCGTGCTGTTCGATCGAGGCGACCGGCAGGATCACGACCGAATCCTGTGTCGCCAGTTCACGCAGTTCATGCGCCTTCAAACGCGCCCATTCCACTTCAGCCATGTTCGATACCTCCAGACTTTTGATAAGACTAACAAAGGCTGACGGGGCTGTCTTTCTCGTAGAACTACGATGGCGCCGGGCGTAAAAGAGGGACGACCCACGGGCCCGGAAGGAAGAACCAAAATGATACCGACCCTTAATAGCGAACGTCTGTTGTTGCGCGCACCCGCGATGCATGACTGGCCGGACTATTCCGAGCTGATGCAGTCCGAACGGGCCGTTCACATGGGCGGCCCGTTTTCAACCGCTGCCGCCTGGGGCATGTTCTGCCAGGATGTCGCTCAGTGGGCACTTATGGATCACGGCGCCTTGATGATGGAAGACCGCAAGAGCGGCGCGTGTGTCGGTCAGGTCGGCATCAATCATGGCCCGCTCTTTCCCGAGCGCGAACTGGGCTGGCTCGTCTATCCGCAGGCCGAGGGAAAAGGCTATGCGTTTGAAGCGGCGAAGACCCTAAGAGACTGGGCCTTCAAGATTCAAGGCTTTGAAACACTGGTCAGCTATATCGACAGCGACAATACCCGCTCGATCAGGCTAGCGGAACGGCTTGGCGCGATTCTGGACGATGATGCGCCGCGGCCCCATGAGGACGACCTCGTGTTCAGGCACCCGAAACCCTGAGACGGGCAGCCTGTTTTAAAGTCGGACAGGTTTTGCTTGAATGCGGAGCGCTGACGTGATCTCAATGGCGGCGTTTGCGTGAGGACCGAGCATGACATTCGAGACGTGGCTTTTGTTTCTGGTGGTGAGCATCGCACCGGTTGTCAGCCCCGGGCCCGGGGTCCTCTTCGCGCTGACAAACTCGCTCCGCTACGGTGTCAGAACGACCATAATGATCGGTCTGGTGAACGCCGCGGGAATTGCGGTACTGGGCCTTGCCGTCGGCCTGGGGCTTGGAGCGGTCATGCGCGCATCGGGAACGGCTTTTGTGATTTTGAAGGTTGTCGGCGCGATCTATCTCATCTGGCTCGGCATCAAGATATGGCGTGACCGGTCCGCATTCCTTGTCGATGCAGGCCGTCATGCGGGACCCCCGCCCATGGGCCGCCTGACGACGCAGGCGCTGGCCATTTCGCTGACCAATCCGAAGGCGGTGGTTGCGATCGCCGCGCTGTTCCCCCCGTTTCTCGACGCCAGCCAACCGGCCACACAGCAAGTTGTCATTCTGACCGTTACCTACGGTGTTCTTTGCGAGCTCAATCATGTGGTCATCGCCTTTGGCGGTGGCTGGCTTCGCAGTTTCCTGACCTCGCCGCGCCGTGCGCGATGGTTGCGCCGTATCACCGGCGGGGCCTTTGTCGGGTTCGGCTCGCTGCTCGCCGTGAGCAGCCGGCCGTAAATCTCCTCAGCTATCAGGCAAAGCGCTTTGCCCCGGCCACGCAGCAGACAACCAGAACCGTCACCACAATCATCGACCAGGCAACCGGTTCGCCCAGAAGAAGCCCAGCCAGTGCAAGCCCGAAGAAGGGCTGCAGCAGTTGCAGCTGACCGACGCCCGCAATACCGCCGATCGCCAACCCGCGATACCAGAAGACGAAGCCGACGAGCATGCTGAAGACCGAGACATAGGCGAATCCGATCCAGGCCGGCAGGCCGATGCCGGACCAGACGGAAGGCCATGTCCACAGTGTCAACGCGCCCATTACGGGCAGGGACAGGATCAGGGACCAGCAGATCACCTGCCAGCCGCCAAGGCGACGAGACAAGGTTGCGCCTTCGGCATATCCCAGACCACAGACGATAATGGCTGCAACCATCAAAAGATCTCCGGTCAGCGAAGCCCCGTCACTGCGTGAAAGGGCATAGGCGACCACGAGGCAACTGCCCAGACAGGAAAAAAGCCAGAATGCCGGACGTGGCCGCTCGCCGCCCCGCAGCACGCCGAACAGGGCCGTCGCCAACGGCAGAAGCCCGATGAAGACAATGGAATGCGCCGCAGTGATGTGTTGAAGCGCCAGCGCGGTAAACAACGGAAACCCGACGACGACGCCCAGCGCGACGATGGCGAGCGATCCCATATCGCCAGGTGCGGGACGTGCCTGCCGCAAGACCCACAAAAGGACAATGCCAATCATGGCCGCGATCGTCGCGCGCGCGGATGTCAGGAAGAGCGGGCTGAAGCTTCCGACCGCGACCCGCGTGGCCGGCAGCGAGCCGCTGAAAATCAGAACGCCGAGCAAGCCACTGCCCCATCCCGCCATTGTTGACTGCATCGCCTGCTCCTTTCGCCCCTGTCGACGCATAGCGGAACAGGACTGGCGCAAACAGCTACGAACCAGTACAATTTAACCGAACTGTATTGCTACGAATTTCAGTACAATTTGGAGGGCGGCTCCTTGGAAAGGCAGACCCGGACCGAAAAGGTGACAGAGGCGATACGCGGCAGAATAGCCGGCCGTTCGCTGCAGCCCGGGGACAGGCTGCCATCAATCCGGCGATTTGCTCAAACCATGAAGGTTTCGCCCGCAACCGTTGTTGAAGCCTATGACCGGCTGGCTGCGGAAGGCGTGATCCGCTCGCGTCCGGGCTCCGGGTTCTTTGTGTGCGGGCCGGCAGCACCCTTCACCATCAGCGACCTCGAGCCGGAACTGGACCGGGCCATCGACCCGTTCTGGGTCTCGCGACAGAGCCTTGATGCCGACACGCAAATGCCTAAGCCGGGCTGCGGGTGGCTTCCGGCAGACTGGATGCCAAACACGGTCATCCGAAAGGCGTTGCGCGGGCTGGCGCGGGCAGACGACGCGGTCCTTTCCGACTATGGCGGGACGCGCGGCGCTTTGAACCTGAGGCGATTTCTTTCAAGGCAGTTCGCTGATGAAGGTCTGAGGGCCGGTCCCGACCAGATCCTGCTGACCGGATCGGGCACACAGGCAATCGACCTGATATGCCGGTTTTTGCTGAGGCCGGGCGACCGTGTCGTTGTCGACGATCCCTGCTACTTCAACTTCCAGGCGCTCCTCAAAGCGCATCAGGTCGAGATCATCGGCGTTCCCTATACCCCGCAGGGTCCCGATGCGGACGGGTTCGCCAAAGCCCTCAATGAACACCGTCCGCGCCTCTACATCACCAACTGCGCTTTGCATAATCCGACCGGGGCGACGATCTCGCCGCAAACGGCCTATCAGGTGCTGACCGCTGCAGCGGAACACAACGTCACAATCGTCGAGGACGATATCTTCGCCGCCTTCGAGCCGGAGCCCTCACCGCGGCTCGCATCACTGGAAGGCCTCGACCGGGTCATTCGCATCGGCAGTTTTTCCAAGACGCTGTCGGCCTCGATCCGGTGCGGCTACATCGCTGCGCGGCAGGACTGGATCGAGGCGCTGATCGATCTTCAGGTCGCGACCAACTTCGGCGGCCCGAGCCCGTTTGCCGCCGAACTCGTCTACTCGGCACTAAGCAGCAGCGGTTACCGCAAACATATGGAAGCCTTGCACCGGCGTCTCGCCGGCGCGCGCAGCGAAGTGTCGATGAACCTCAAACGGTTCGGCATCGCGCCATGGTTCGTTCCGCGCGGCGGTTTTTATCTTTGGTGCAGGCTTCCAAGCGGTCTCGATTCCGCCTGCGTCGCCCGGGCGGCTTTGGAAGAGAAACTGGTGCTGGCCCCCGGCAACGTCTTCAGCCCCTCCCAGTCCAACGGAGCCTTTATGCGTTTCAATGTCAGCCAGATGGGAGAGCCGCGCGTTTTTGACATTATCGCGCGTGCATTTTTGGCATGCGCATAGGCCGGCTGTTCCAAAAGAACACAGTTTTCCCTACGCCTGCGGTTCACATTGCTTCGTTTGACCGTATACAGCTTTATCATCAACACAGAGAGGCCGCACAAAGTGTCCAGTCCTGAAGAACCCGCCGGAAAGATCCTGTCCCTTTTTACAGGCAAGCCGAAGGACCGCTGGCCCGGCAGGCCACCCTCGGCGATTCTAAAACATTCGGCGGAAGGGCCGCTTTCGCTGGGCAAGACAGGATTAGAGGGCGACCAGCAGGCCGATCTCAGCGTTCATGGCGGGCCTGAAAGGGCGGTTCATCATTATGCCTCGGAACATATGGCCTTCTGGTGCGAGACCTACGCGGATACGGATTTTCAATTCGTGCCCGGCTGTTTCGGAGAAAACATCTCGACCTCGGGTGTGCATGAGGAGAATCTGTGCCTCGGCGATGTGCTGACGATGGGCACCGCGAAGGTCCAGGTCTGTCAGGGCCGGCAACCCTGCTGGAAACTCAATGAGCATACCGGCATCGCATCGATGGCGGCACGTTTCCAAAAATCCGCACGCACCGGCTGGTATTATCGCATCATCGAGACCGGGATGGTCGAGGCGGGGGACGAAATGGCGCTGATTGAGCGCAAGCACCCGGAATGGACCTTGAACCGACTCATTACAGCCCGGTTCGATCCGAAGCTTGCGGTGGAAGAGGCAAACGAACTGGCCGCCCTACCCGCTCTCTCCTCGAGCTGGCGGGAAGCGTTCGAGAAGAAAAGTGCGAAAGGATTTACGGAAAACACCGAGGCCCGACTGAGCGGCACCTAGGTTGTCTGCAACCAGGAAAGCACGATGATTACGCTCTTGACCGTCAATCCTGCCATCCACCGCAACATGATTGCTGCATGGATGGAGAGCGATCATGTCTCGAAATGGTGGGGCGATCCGGCCAGAGGCCTCGAGCATTTCGACGCCGCAGGGCCAGGCAATCATGCGATGATCGCCCGTGACGATACGCCGATCGGTTATGTCCGCTGGGGGACCATCGATGCCGAGGCGGTTGCATCCGTCGGCCTAAAGGGCATTCCCGCCGATACAATTGACGTGGATATCTTTATCGGCACAGCGGACGAAACGAGCCGTGGCGCGGGCTCTGCCGCGCTCGACGCTGTTTTTTCCAGACTGCAAGACGAGACCGACGCACCGTTGGTATGCCTCAGTTCCTCGGTCGAGAACAAACGAGCCCATGCAGCATTCCGCAAGGCGGGCTGCAAAGTCTTTGCCGATTATGACGACCCGACCTACGGGCCGTGCCATGTCTTTATCCGGCATCTGCGGTAGAACCTAATTGCGCCCCATAGTGCTGATCGGCTTGAAGCACCCGTAAATTATGCGCTTCGGGTCAAAGGGGATTTCTCCTTGCGGAACCATACGTGGATCGTCGCGCATTTTTTCCTCTGCCCTGTCGACACTCTCTTTGTCCGGCCATACCTGCCAGGAGAACACAATCTTTTCACCCGGCTTTGCATTGACCGCGCGGCGAAAGTCGGTCTGCGTGCCATCAGGGACATGATCTTCCCAGCCCTCGACAATCTCGATACATCCATAGTCCTTGAAGATCCCGGCGCTGTTTTGCGCCCATGTCCGGTAAGCTTCCAACTTGTCACCCGGCACCGGAATCACAAATCCCGCGATATACATGGCTCAGCCTCCTTCCAACAGCGCATCCGAAACGGTGCGCTTCATCCGGCAATTATGACATGGAATGACAGAACCCGAACTGTCATGTATCGGAGCGCAGCGGCTATCGGGCCCTGCCGGTCAGCCAGCCAAGGACAACGGCGCTGAGCAGCCCGTTGCCGGAAAGATATCCGCTGTCGCCCTTGCCGGAAACGCCGCAGGCCGCACCGCCGGCGGCAAAGAGATTGGGAAAGGCGGCGCCGTCACCGTCCAGAACCCGGCCATCGCCGTCGGTTCTGAGGCCGCCTTGTGTATGGAACAGCGCGCCGGTCACGCGAACGCCGCAAAACGGCGCCTGAAGCGGCGGACCGGAAAAACTGCGCCCGAACCCGTCGGTCCCTTGCACAGGAATATCGGCAATCGTGCGGGTCAGTTCTTCCGCCGGCAACCCAAGGCCAGCCGCCAGGCCTTCCACAGTATTGTCGGTTTTTACGGCACCGGACGCCTCTGCCCGTTTGAAATCCTCAAACTGGCGGGCGATGTCGGCAATCCTGGCATCGAAAATCGCAAAGGCTTCGCCACCCGGTTGGGCGAGAACAGCCCTTGCCGCCTCGGAATAGCCCTGCGCCTCGTTCCAGAATCGGCGACCGTTTTTATTGACCTGCACGCCGCCCTCGGTGATCACCGCCCAGGTGATCAGGATGCCATGCGGATGCGCGACATTGCCATGACCCTGATAGGCGCCGAGATAGCGTAATTCAGCACCCAGCTCGCGGCCCCACAATAGGGCCTCGCCGCGATTGCCGTCGTGGCCGAACCAAAGCCCGTCTCGGATATCCGGCATATGCTCGGCGACCAGTTCGCGATTGCCGCCAAAGCCGTTGCAGGCAAGGATGAGCCGGCTGCAGCCGATGGTTTCGCGCACGCCATCCGGCCTGACAACCGCGACACCGCGGACAGTTCTCCCGTCGACACAGAGCCGTTCGGCGCGCCGTTCGCAGACAATGTCGATGCCGGCGATCTCGCAGGCGGTCCTCAGCGCATCGATGAGTTCGGCCCCGGACCGTGTGGGCAATCCGTGCATGCGCCTGCGGCTATGACCGGGATAATCGAAGTTGGCGACCACGGAAAACGGCAGGCCGTGGACCTCGGTCAGCCAGTCTATGACCTTCGGGGCATTTTGCGTCAGCGAGGTGACCAGCGCGTCTTCATTCTCGCCATGGGCCTTGGCCTGAATGTCCTTTGCGAAGAGATCAGCGCTGTCTTCAATACCGGCTTCGGCCTGCGCTCTCGTGCCTGCGGCCGGGATGAGACCGGCGGAGAGCGCGGTCGAGCCGCTCGGCACCGCATCGGCTTCGACAACCAGCACTTCGCGTCCGGCTTCCTTTGCGGACAGTGCTGCAACAAGCCCACAAGCGCCTGCGCCCACAATCAGTGTTCCGCATTCGAGGTCGAAATTTTCCGGAGCGGGCGCTGTGCGGCTATTCGGCATCGTAGGCTTTGCCCCTGGCAAGCATGTCCTCGGTTCCGATGACGTCATTCAAGCCCGGGAAATCGAACATGCGATCGGCAAAGGGCCGATTGCTGCCGTTTTCGCGCAGGCTGCGGTAGTAAGCCTGTGCGGTGTGGGCCACCGCCCTCACGATACCGCCCGGGAAAATCACGATGGAAAAACCCTGATCCTGCAGGTCCCTGGCGCTGCTGATCGGCGTTGCCCCGCCTTCGACCATATTGGCCAGAAGCGGCACGCGCCCGACGAAGTGGGTCGTAATGTCGTTCATCTGATCGCGCGATTGCGGCGCCTCAATAAAGAGCACGTCGGCACCGGCCTCAAGATAGGTTTCGGCGCGCTCGATCGCCGCGTTAAGGCCCTCGACGGCCACCGCGTCGGTGCGGGCAATAATCAGCGTCTCCTCCGAGTGCCGAGCATCTGCCATTGCCCGGACCTTGCCGGCCATCTCGGCCGCGGAAATGAGAGACTTGTCCGCCAGATGTCCGCAACGTTTCGGATAGGTCTGGTCTTCAATCTGCAAGGCGGAGGCCCCCGCCCGCTCGTAGAGGCGCATGGTGCGCTGCGCATTGAGTGCATTGCCGAAGCCCGTATCGGCATCGATGATGACCGGCAGATCGCTGCGGTCCGAGATCAGCGTCATTGTCTCGGCCATCTCTGTGACCGAGGTGAGGCCGATATCCGGTCGCCCAAGCCGCGTATAGGCAACCGCCGCGCCGCTGAGATAAAGCGCCTCAAAGCCCGCAGCTTCGGCGAGCGAGGCGGTCAAGCCGTCATAGACGCCGGGCGCCACAAGAATTTCCTTCGCCGCAATGCGGGCCTTGATGCTCATTTGCCGCCCTCCAGCCACTCAAGCACCTCGGCGCAGGTCATCTGCCCGGTGACCGTTGCGAGCGACGTGACGGTTGCGCCATGAACTTCGTCTGAAAAGGCCGCACACCCATCCGTCAGCATCACGGTTTCGATGTTGCGCAGATGGGCATCCCTCAGGGTCGAGGCGACACCGCCATTGGTGACAATGCCGCCAACGATCAGGGTTTTGATGCCCTTCGCCCGCATGACGTATTCCAGCCGCGTCTGGTAGAAGGCGGAATAGGCAATCTTCTCGATGACAAAATCAGCCGGTTGGAGCGCGTCGACCAGCGTGTGGCCAAAACCGCCCGGCGCAAAATCGCCCTTGCCGAGGAACGGTCGCAGCTCTTTCAGGTGCGGCGCAATCAGCGGCTCCCCACTGGCATCCGGAACCAGCGTAAACTGCGCGGAGATATAGGTTCCACCCCTGGCACGAAGCGCCTTGGCGAGCGGTGCGATGCGCTCAGGCAGCGCCAGGATGCTGTCGGCCGTCTGGTTTGCGCGACCATAGGCGCCTTTCGGATGGAGGAAGTCGTTTTGCAGATCAATCGTCAGAAGAGCGGTGCTCTGCGGACTCCAGCTGTTCAGGTCACTCATGCGGAGTCCTCCAAGGTCTCGATTATCGTGTTACCGAAACGATCGACACGGCCACGAAGTCCCGGTTCGATCAGGACGGTCGTATCCGGCTGTTCCAGAATGGCCGGCCCGTCCACCACGGTGCCAACCGGCAAGGCGAGCCGGTCGTAAATCGCCGTCTCATGCCAGCTGTCGCCAAAGTGAACGCGGCGCGTCGTTTTAGCCTCAACCGAGCCGCTTGTATCTGGAGCAAGGGTTTCGAGATCGAATTTCGGCCGGATCCCTGTGACGGCGCTGCGCAGGTTGAGAATTCGGCGGACGCCGTTTTTCAAGAGCCGTCCGAAGGTCGCCTCATAGGCCCGGTCGAACGCGTTCTCAATCTCTTCCTTGGTGGGCGCGGTCACCACATTGTCGTCGGTCTTCACGTCGATGGGCACGGAAACAGTATGGGTCTGACCGATATAGGCCATATCGAGTTCGAAGCTGACCTTGCGGGCTTCGAAATTCGTCCGCGCCGCATCCAGAGACGCCATGCCCTGATCGGTATGGGATTGCATGAAAGCACCGAGCGCCGCCTCGTCGAGATTTCCGACAAGCGTGTTGATCGTCTGAACAAAATCCTGGCGCATATCGGCAATGACGCAGCCCATGGCCGAGGTCACGCCAGGATAGCGCGGTACGATGGCGCGCGCGATGCCGACTTCAGCGAGCATGGCGCCGGCATGAAGCGCCCCGCCGCCGCCAAAGGGCATGAAGGCAAAGCGTTTCGGATCAAATCCCCGCTCGATGCTGACGAGACGAATCGCGCCGGCCATACGCGAATTGGCAACGCGCAGGATTGCCTCGGCAGATTGAAGCGTATCGAGATTGAGCGGTTTTCCAACATGCGTGTCGATGGCGCGCGCTGCCGCCTCGACATCCAGCCGCTCCAGCTTGCCGCCGATCGGGTTGTCCGGATCGATACGGCCGAGGACGACATTCGCATCGGTGACCGTCGGGCGGTCATTGCCCAGCCCGTAGGCGACAGGCCCGGGATCGGAGCCGGCGCTTTCCGGCCCGATATTCAAGAGACCGCCCTTGTCGACCCAGGCAATGGAGCCGCCGCCGGCGCCGATAGTCGTGATCTCGATCATCGGTGCGCGCACCACCATGCCGAAATCGATCGAGGTCTGCGGCGAGAGCATGGACTGACCCTCGGCAATCAGCGAAACATCGAAACTGGTGCCGCCCATATCGCCGGTGATGACATTGTCGAAACCCGCCGATGAAGCGATATAGCCGGCGGCGATCACGCCTGCCGCAGGCCCCGAAAGCGCGGTGCGGACCGGAAGCCGGCAGGCCGTATCCACGGCCATGACGCCGCCATTGGACTGCACGATCATGAACTCGCCGTCAAAACCGCCGGATTTCAATGCCGCCTCGAGACGCCCGAGATAGCCGGAGACTTCAGGCTGGAGGTAAGCGTTGAGCGCCGTTGTCGAGAAGCGCTCGAACTCGCGGATTTCAGGCAGTATCTCAGAAGATGCGGAGACATGCGGATTGGGCCAGATGTCGCGCACTGCCGCAACGGCCTCAGCTTCGTTTTGCGGATTGGCATAGGCATTGGCAAAGAGGATGGAGACGGCAGCGCATCCCTGTTCCAGCAAGGTGCCAGCGGCTTTGCGCACCGCGCCAAGGTCCACAGGCGTACGGATCGTTCCATCTGCAAGCGTGCGTTCGGGAACCTCCAGCCGGTCGCGCCGGTCGACGACCGGTTCAAAATCGCCACGCAGGCCCCAGGTGCGCGGCCGGTCGCGGCGGCGCATTTCGAGGACATCGCGCAGGCCTTCAGTGCAAATCACTCCGATTTTCGCACCCTTGCGTTCCAACAGGGCATTGGTGCCGGCCGTTGTGCCGTGAACGACAACGGAAATCCCGGAAAGATCGGTCACCTCCTGCCCGATCCCGTCAAGGAACCCGCCCGACTGGTCGGGCCGCGTCGTCGGAACCTTGGCAACTGCGGCGGTGCCCTCTTCTTCGTTGAGTATAAAGACATCGGTGAATGTGCCGCCGACATCGACGCCGATCATGCGTCCGCTCATACCCGGACCTCCCGCCATGCGGGGCCGTAAAGCCTGTCTGCCCGGTCCGGACTGACAAGGCCGCGGGCGACATCAAGGGCGATATCGGCAGCCTGCCGATCCTCGGCTTTGCCATAACCGCCACCGCCGGGTGTCTCGAGCCGCACGGCCTGTCCCTGTCTCAGGCGAATGCCGCGTATCTTGGAGGCAAGTCGCGGTTGCCGCCATCCATCGTCCTGCTCGTAGGAAAATATATTCAATGCCGCATCCTGGCCTTCGGCGATGCCCTTGGGCGCAAAACGCCCGCGTTCACCGAACAAAAACGCCTCCGCGCCGTTTTCCTCCAGCACCTCGATTTCGTAGACAGCGCCCATGCCGCCGCGATGGGCACCCGCCCCCGCGCTATCTGAGCGCAACGCCCATTGGCGGAACATCACAGGATAGGCTGCTTCGAGAATCTCCATCGGCGGGATCGTTGCCGTCGAGATCGGTGCGTTGCCATGATTAAGGCCATCCGTCTCGGGCGAGCCGCCATGCCCGCCGCCATAGAAACTGAACATGACCCAGGGCTGGCCGTTGCTGCGCTTGCCGGCAATCGACAGCGCATTGATGGTGCCATAGGCATTGGCGACGACCCGCTCCGGAGCAGCCTTTGCGAAGGCGCTAAAGACCACGTCGATCATACGCAGGATGGTTTCGGTGTACCCACCGGTCGGCGCCGGGAATTCGGCGGAAAGGAGCGAACCTTCCGGCACCTTGACCTCAATTGGCCGCATCACGCCGGCATTGGCGGGCAGCGCAGGAAAGACGTGTTTGATTGCCACATAGGCCGTTGCGACAGTCGTCGGCAGAGCAATATTGACCGGACCGGCACATTGCGGAGCCGAACCTTCAAAATCCAGGATCATCCGGTCGTCACGGATTTCCAACGCGACGCGGATTGCCAGCGGCGTATCGGTGATGCCGTCATTATCGAGAAAATCCTCGGCCTCCCAGCGGCCGTCGGGCAATCCCTCAAGTTCCGAGCGCATCAGCGCTTCGGCCCGGTGGCCCAGCGCGTCAAGGGCGGCGTCCACCGTGTCAGCCCCGTATTCATCCAGCAATTCGTCCATGCGCCTGATGCCAAGATCGAGCGCGCCCATCTGGCCGTTCAGATCCCCCATCGCCGATTGCGGCAGGCGCGTATTGCGCAGGAGAATGTCGATAATGTCCTGATTGACCACGCCGGCGCGGGCCAGCTTGACCGGCGGCAGGACAAAAGCTTCCTGGAAAACTTCGGTGGCGGCCGGATTGTAATTGCCGGGCACCGCGCCGCCGACGTCGTGCCAATGACCGACGGAGGCGAGATAACAGAACAGCTTGCCGTCGCGGAAATAGGGACGCACCAACCGCATGTCGCTGAGATGCGTGCCGCCGATATGTGCGTCGTTGAAGATGTAGATGTCGCCGTCCTGAAGATCCCCGTCAGCAGCCGCTTTCTCAATCACCGCTTTGACGGCAAAGGACATCACGCCGACAAAAATCGGCAGCCCGGACTTGCCCTGAACAAGCGTGTCGCCGCTTTGTGCGTGATAGAGCCCGTGGCTCGCGTCATGAGCCTCGGCGATAATCGGGTTGAAGGCGGCGCGAAAGAGGGTCGCATCCATCTCATCGGCGATCTGCTCCATGCGCCCGGCAAGAACCGAAAGGGTGATAGGATCGATATCAGTCATGCTTGCGCCTTTGTTTCCGCAATGTCGTTCCAGACGTCCTGCCGGACTATCCTGCCGTCGGTGATCTCGAACCGGTCCACAAACCGGATGCCGGAAAATGCCGTTCCGTCCGGCCATTCACCCGAAAGCGTTCCCCGGCAATAGACGACGGATGCATCGCCTTCGGTCTGCGCGGCGTCGAAACCTTCATAGGTCTTTTTGACAAAACGGTAACGGGGCGCTGCCCATTCCAGCAACTCTTCCAGCTTCGTCATTCCGCCCGTTCCGGGAAAATACATGGTGAAACCATCTCCCAACAGCGCCTTCGCTGCTTCGATCTGGCGGCGCTCCATTGCCTCAAGATAGGTGCGGACAAGTTCGCACGGGTCCGGCAGCGCGGGCGCCGGCTTTCTTCGGCTGCGACCGCGATAGTAGTCGTCCTCCTGCATCTCATGGATCATGACAGTGATCGCTTCCGGCGCTGCGGGCACGACCATGCGTACGGCATCGGTCAGCGCTTCTCCCAGGCGGCGTTTTTCATCCGGCCCGTATCCTTCCAGAACATGCAATTCGACAATCGGCAAGCGATCCTCCCATACCCAACCTGTATTATAGATAATACATTTCATGTACGCTTGTTAATACCAAATTTTTGCGCAAGAAAATACATTAGCTTGATTTTCTGAAAAGCCCGGTTACCATAAGATCAAGACGGTAAGGGATGCAAACACATGGACAGACGCGGAACAACCATGCTTCCTGAGGGCGCCAAAGCGCGCCGCGTCTACCTGTCGCTACGCGATCAGATTGCCGACGGGCAGCTTGGCGTCGGCGAAAGCCTGCCGGGCGAGCAACGCCTTGCAGAAAGTTTTGGCGTCTCTCGCGTCACCATCCGCCGCGCGCTCGATGTCCTGGCCGATTCCGGGCTGATCGTCCGCCGCGCCGGCAGCGGCTCGACCGTCAGCAAGGCCGATACGCACGACAAACCGGTGGCGATGGATTTCACGACGCTGATGCCGCAGCTCGTCGAGATGGGCCACAGCACAACCGCACGGCTCCTGTCATTCTCCTATGGCCCCGCACCGGAAATCGTTGCCAAGGCAATGGATATCGGCAAGCACGACAAGGTGCAGATCGCAACGCGCATACGCATCGCCGACGATGTGCCGTTCTCGCATCTGACCACCTATGTTCCGGCATCGATTGCGCAAAACTATTCCGAAGACGATCTGGCGACCACGCCATTGTTCAAGTTGCTTGAACGCAGCGGCGTGCAGATCAAGGAGGCCCATCAGTCGGTATCGGCGACGCTGGCAGGCCCGGATGTTGCCGAGGCGCTTGGTGTCGCGGTCGGTTCGGCCCTTTTATCCCTGAAGCGCGTGGTGCGCGACGTGGACGGCAATGGTGTGGAATACCTCTCCGCGCTCTACCGCCCGGATATGTTCCGGCTGGAAATGCCACTGACGCGGGTCGGCAGCGGCAGCGCCCGTCATTGGGAACCGGCTATCGGGCAAAATGAAGGCGGCGGCACATGAACGCGCCGGCGACCCTTCTCGACAAAATCTGGTCCGCACATGAGATCGTGCGCCGGCCCGACGGCACATCATTGCTTTGGGTCGATCGCCATCTGGTGCATGAAGGGTCTCATCACGCCTTTGCCAAGCTTGCCGAACGCGAAGAAAAGGTCGCAGAACCCTCCCTGACGTTCTGCGTAGTCGATCACTACGCACCGACACGCGGGCGGAACGGCCCTATGACGCCGCAAATCGCCACTATGATCGAGACGCTTCGGGAGAATGCCGCCGCACACGGCCTGACACTCTTTGATCTCGATGATCCGCGCCAGGGCATTGTCCATGTCATCGGCCCTGAACAGGGTCTGACGCTTCCCGGCCTTCTAATCAATTGCGGCGACAGCCACACCTCGACCCACGGCGCTTTCGGGGCGCTCGCTTTCGGAATCGGCGCCACAGAGGTGGCTCATGTGCTTTCGACCCAGACGATCTGGCAGAAGAAGCCGGCGGCCATGCGGATCACAGTCGACGGCCCGCTTGGCCCCGGCGTAACGGCCAAGGATATCGCTCTCAACTGGATTGCCCGGCTGGGCACGGGCGGCGCACAGGGCCACGCGGTGGAGTATGCCGGCAGCACGATTGCCGATCTGAGCATGGAAGGGCGCATGACACTCTGCAATCTTTCCATTGAGGGCGGTGCACGCTTCGGAATGGTCGCACCGGACGAAACGACGATCACCTACCTTAAAGGCCGGCCCTTCACACCGAAGGACGACGCATGGACAGAGGCCGTGGACGTCTGGCAGCATCTTGTCTCGGACGATGACGCCGCGTTTGACCGCGAGGTTTTTTTCAAGGCCCATGAGATCGCACCAACGGTTACTTGGGGCACCAGCCCCGAGCAGGCGGTGCCGATCGATTCAGCAATCCCCGATCCGTCGCAATTGGCGGACACAAAGGCCGATGCCGCGCGCGGCGCCCTTGACTATATGGGGTTGACCGCTGGCCAGCCGATCGCCGGAACGCCCATTGATGAGGTTTTCATCGGGTCCTGCACGAACGGGCGGATTGAGGACCTTCGCGCGGCAGGCGCGGTTCTAGCCGGCCGAAAGGCGAAGGTGCCGGGACTTGTCTCGCCCGGTTCGGCCATGATCAAGGCGCAGGCGGAAGAAGAAGGCCTCGACCGGATCTTTTCCGAGGCCGGCCTTGAATGGGCTTCGGCAGGCTGCTCGATGTGCGTTGCCATGAACGGCGATCATGTCGCCCCCGGCAAACGCTGCGCATCTTCAACCAACCGCAATTTTCGCGGCCGGCAGGGACGCGGCGCGCGCACCCATTTGATGTCGCCGGCGATGGTTGCCGCGGCAGCCGTCACCGGCGCCATCGCCGATGTGCGCCCTCTTCTGATGGGGAGGGCCGCATAATGGCAGGCTGGAACACGCATCAAGGCCGAGCCGTCCTATTGCCCATCGACCATATCGACACCGATCAGCTCATTCCCGCGCGCTTCATGTCGGTTCCACGCAGGGAAGGCTATGGCGACTATCTGCTTCATGATCTTCGCCGTGACCATGAAGGCGAGCTGCACCCGGACTTTCCGCTTAACCGCGTCAGCGATGCGAGCGTGCTGGTATCCGGGCATCATTTCGGCAGCGGCTCCTCGCGCGAAGCAGCCGTCTATGCTCTGGTCGACGCCGGTATCCGGGTCGTGATCGCGCCGAGCTTCGGGGACATTTTTGCCAGCAATGCCGTCAACAACGGATTGCTGCCGGCACGGATCCGGGCCGAGGATGCGGCCTTACTCGCCGAGCTGCTTGCCGACAACTCGGGCCTTGCGCATATCGATCTCGAAGCACTGCAGATCGGCGTCAACGGGACCCACCTGCCCTTCGTTCTGGACGATGGCTGGCGCACAAAACTGATCAATGGCTGGGACGATATCGACCTGACACGCCAACACGAAACGAACATAAGCGAATTCAGGAAATCAAGAATGCAATCCGCACCCTGGGCGCAGCCCGCAGGAGCGGATTGAGAGGCAATGACGGATGCAACACACCATCCGGACCTTGCCGGTAGACCAATGGGACAACGCTCATTGCTGTCCCGAACCACGGAGGAATGAAATGAACAAGATGATCATCGGCGGCCTTGTCGCCAGCACCACGCTCTTTGCCGCGGTGGCGCATGCGGAAGACAGGATCTCAGCGGTCCATGCCTTCCCGGAAACACTGATTTACACAAAGAGCTTCCTGTCCTTTGTCGACAAGGTCAACGAGGCCGGCAAGGGCGTCGTACAGATCGACGTGCGCGGCGGCCCCGAAGCCATTGGCATGTTCCAGCAGCCTGACGCGGTCCGCGACGGTGTCGTCGACATGGTTTATACGCCGGGTTCCTTCTACGGCGGCGCGCTGCCCGAGAAAGACGCCATGGTTGCATCGAACCTGACAGCCGTCGAGACACGCGAGAATGGCGGCATTGAGCTGATCGACCAGATCCATCAGGAAAAGATGGGCCTGAAATATCTCGGCTGGTTCGACAGCGGCGTTTGCTACAATCTGTGGACCCGCGACGAGCCGAGCTTCGACGATGCCGGCAACCTTGAGGTCGAGGGCCTGAAGCTGCGCGGCAACAATGTCTACAACGCCTTCTTCACCAACTATCTCGGCGCTCAGGTGATCGACCTGCCGACCGGCGAGGTTTATTCGGCGCTGCAGCGCGGTGTTGTCGATGCAACCGGCTGGACACAGATCGGCCTGATCGATCTGAAATGGAACGAGTTCCTCAACTACCGTATCGAGCCCTGCTTCTTTTCCACCGATCTTGGCGTTATCGTCAATCTGGAGAAATGGAACAGCCTGAGCGATGAGTCCAAGAAGATCCTGCAGGATGTCGCCATCCAGCATGAAAAAGACAGCGTCGAAGCCCTGCGGGCCAAGCGCGATGAGGACTTCGCCGCACTGGAAGCCTCCGGCATGAAGGTTGTCACCCTCGAAGGCGAGGCAAAGGCCAACTATCTTGCCGCTGCCCGCGAGAAGACCTGGGAGCGTATGAAGGGATTGATGGCCGATCAGCCGGGCGGAACAGATAATTACGACCGCCTGATCGAGCACTTCTACGATCTCGACGCCAACTAAGAACAACCGGGCCTGCTTCACGGCGGGCCCGTCATCCGGACGGGACCGATGACAGCAATCAGGAAGGGCTATTCCGCCTTGCTTTACGCCATGGCCTTCATCGCCGGGGCGACGCTGGTCTGGCTGATGGTCTCCGTCATCCTGTCGGTCATGATGCGCAATTTCGGGCTGCAGCCCTTTGCCTGGCTCTTCACCTCCGCTGAATACGGCCTTTTCTACATGACGATGCTCGGAGCGCCCTGGCTGGTGCGCGAAAAGGGTCACGTGCATATCGAACTGGTGACCTCGGCGCTGTCGGAGTTTCCAAGGCGCATTGTCAGCCGCGCCGTGGCGCTGGCCTGCATTGCCGTCTGCATCATCCTCGCCTGGAAGGGTGCGGAGCTGTTCCTGACCAATATCGAGCGCGGCGATGTCGACACCCGCGCCTATTATTATCCGCGATGGCTTTTGACCGTATGCTTCCCGCTCAGCTTCGGGCTGATGGCCATTGAGTTCATGCGGTTCGTCTTCGGCTCTGAGCTCATGCATACCGGCGAAGCGGGAATTCACGAATAATGGAATGGTACGAGGCCCTCCTGCTGCTGCTTGGCACTATCGTCTTTCTCATGGCGCTCGGCATGCCGGTGGCGCTCGCCTTCCTGGCGGCCAATATTATCGGCGCATGGGTGTTCATGGGCGGCGACCGGGGCGTCGGCCAGCTTTTGAACAACGGTCTCGGCGCGCTGACCAAATATGCGCTGGTCCCGATCCCGCTGTTCCTCCTGATGGGCGAAATCTTCTTTCATACCGGCCTTGGCGGGCGCATGTTCAACGCCATCGACCGGTTGCTCGGCCGCCTGCCCGGGCGGCTCAGCTATGTGACGGTGCTTGGCGGAACCGGATTTTCGACGCTCTCCGGTTCATCGATGGGGTCGACGGCCCTGCTCGGCTCGCTGATGGTGCCGGAGATGAACCGCCGCGGCTACAAGTCCCATATGAGCATCGGCCCGATCCTCGGCACCGGGGGTCTGGCGATCATCATTCCGCCATCGGCGCTCGCCGTGCTGCTTGCAACCCTGGCGCAGATTGATGTCGGCGCCCTGCTGATTGCCGGTGTCATCCCCGGGCTGATCCTGGCGTCCTTCTACATCGGCACGATCTGGCTGCAGACCAAGATCGACCCGGACGCCGCACCGGCCTATGACGTCCCGCCCATGACCTTCGGCCAAAAGACGCTTTTGTTGATGCGCGACGTGGTGCCGATGGTCGGCGTCATGGTCGTTATTGTCGCGCTGATGATCAATGGCTTTGTCACGCCATCCGAGGCTGCCGCCTTCGGAGCGCTCGGCGTGCTGATCCTCGCCGCCGTGTTCCGCTGCCTGACCTGGGATGCTTTGCGGCGGTCGATCAACGGCGCACTGCGCGTGACACTGATGGCCTATCTCATCGTCTTCGGATCGGCGACGTTCAGTCAGCTTCTCGCTTTCTCCGGGGCCTCGCGCGGCCTTGTCAGCTGGGCGACCTCCTTCGAACTTGCGCCTCTCGCCATGCTGCTCGTCATGTTCGCCGTGCTTTTGCTTCTCGGCATGTTCATGGAGCAGATTTCGATGATGCTCCTGACCGTGCCGATTTTCTTCCCGCTGGCGCAGACGCTCGGTTTCGACCCGGTGTGGTTCGGCCTCATCATGCTGCTCGCCCTTGAAATCAGTTTCACGACACCGCCATTCGGGCTGCTCTTATTCGTGATGAAGGGCGTGTCGCCGCCGGGCACCACTATGCGCGAAATCTATACGTCAGCCTTCCCGTTCATCGGCTGCTCGCTCCTGCTGGTCGCACTGCTGATCGCGTTTCCGAAACTGGCGCTGTGGCTGCCCTATCAATAAGGGCCGACGGTTGGAACGCTGTAACAGGGCCCATATGATTGCCTGCCCCTAGCCTATTTCGTCTTCGATCACCTGCAAAAACTGTGCGCCATATTCGCCGAGTTTCTTCGGGCCGACACCGTTGATTTCCGCAAGCGCCTCAAGATCGAGCGGGTGTTCGCTGGCCATTTCGATCAGCGTGGCGTCGGGGAAGATGACATAGGCGGGGACGTTTTTCTCACGAGCCAGTTCAAGGCGCAGCGCTTTCAGCTTGGTCAGCAATTCGTCATCGGCGGTGGAGAGTGTTGCGGCAGCTATGGGTGAGCGTTTTTTCCTGCGGTCGCGTTTGGTGGTGATCTGCGGGTCGCGGAACTCGAAACCGCGTTTGCCGCGCAGAATATCCGCCCCCTCTTCGGTGATTTCCAGACAACCATATCTACGGATATTGATCGACAGCGCGCCGCCGGCGACGAGCTGACGCACAAAGGCCTGCCAGTATTGCTTTGACTGGTCTGCGCCGACACCGAAGGTCGGCAGGCTGTCATGGCCGCGCTCAAGGATCTTCTGCGTCTCGGCGCCACGCACAACATCGATTACATGAGCCGTGCCGAATACCTGACCGGTGCGGTAAACGGCCGAAAGCAGCATTTGCGCGTGGCGGGTGCCGTCAACAAGGGTCGGCGGGTCGATGCAGTTGTCGCAATTGCCGCAAGCCTCGATCTCCTCATCGAAATAGGCAAGCAGCGCCTTTCGCCGGCAGGACGGCGCCTCGCAATAGGCAAGCAGGGCATCGAGCCGCTTGTGTTCGCGCCTTTTGTGTTCCTGATCCTCGCCGTCATCGTCGATGAACATGCGGCGCATGCGGATATCGTCGAGCCCATAGAGCATCAGCGTTTCAGCCGGTGCGCCGTCGCGGCCCGCGCGGCCGATCTCCTGATAATAGGCCTCGACGCTTCCGGGCAGGTTGAGGTGGCAGACATAGCGGATATCCGGCTTGTCGATGCCCATGCCGAAGGCGATGGTGGCAACCATGATAACCGCGTCCTCGCTCATGAAGCGGTCCTGCCCCGTCTTGCGCGCCGCCGCATCCTGGCCGGCATGATAGGCAATGGCGTTAAAGCCTTCACCGGAGAGGAAAGCGGCGACCTCCTCGGTGAACTTGCGCGACAGGCAATAGACAATGCCGCTCTCGCCGCCCTTGTCCGCCAGGAAATCGAGCAGTTGGCCGCGCCAGGCGTTCTTCGGCGCGGCGGCGAGCTTCAGATTGGGCCGGTCGAAGCCCTGAACAATGGTCGTGCCCGAGTCCGGAAAGAGCTTTCGGGCGATATCCTCGCGTGTCGCGGCATCCGCCGTTGCGGTGAAGGCGCCGAAGGTGACGCCGGAAAACCGCTCCTTAAGCTGCGACAGCATCTCGTATTCCGGCCGGAAGCTGACACCCCATTTGGAGACGCAATGGGCCTCATCGATGATGAACATCGCAATTTTCAGTTCACCCAGCGCGGCCAGCATCCGCCCGCTCATCAGCCGCTCCGGCGACATGTAGACGATCTTGACCTCGCCGCGCTTCACGGCCTCCCAGGCTTCCAGCTGCACCTCCCGATCCATGCCCGAATGAATGCCGACGGCGGCAACGCCATTCGCATTGAGCGCGGCGACCTGATCGTCCATCAGCGCGACAAGCGGCGAGACAATCACCGTGACCCCGTCGCTCAGGATCGCCGGTATCTGGTAACACAGCGACTTGCCGCCACCGGTGGGCATGACGGCAAGCACATGCTCGCCGGCGAGCAAGTGCTCGATGATGCGCTCCTGTCCGGGGCGGAAGGCGCTGTAGCCGAAGACATGATGCAGAACAGAACGCGGATCGGCACCGCTCAGAACAGGCGGAATATCCGCTTCAATGTGTTCGGCTGATTTCAAGGGGCCTGCTCCGCATACGGGGGAATCAGGCAAAGTATGGACGATCAGCCAGCAAAGGGAAGCGA